>NZ_CDBK01000042.1 GCF_000819785.1 Aeromonas caviae
TTCTGGGTATCAGCACCATTTTCAAGCAGTACAGCTTTTGCCTGACGGCAATAGCGCCGTGGAACCACCTGATCCCATGCCGAACTCAGAAGTGAAACGCGGTAGCGCCGATGGTAGTGTGGCATTCGCCATGCGAGAGTAGGACACTGTCAGGCACCTATTCAGAAGAGGCCTCCCATTCGGGAGGCCTTTTTGCATTTCTGTCCTCCCGCCGCAATTCCCTGCTTCTATTTCAGTAAAAATGCTGGGCTATCAAGGGATTGCTCGTTACTCTTTAGCCGTTGCCCGATGAACACGTGATGCTGCCTGCGAGGTATTGATGGCTACGTTGAAGGAAATTGCACAGGAGGCGGGGGTATCGCTTGCTACCGTATCCCGTGTGCTGAACGAGGATCCCAGCCTGAGCGTCAAGGACGAGACCAGGCAGAAGATCTTCGAAATTGCCGAGCGGCTGGAGTACAAGACCAGCAGCGCCCGCAAAGGGGTGCACAAGAGCAAGCTGCAGCTCCTGGCTGTCTACGCCTATCCCCAGAGCACCGAGGTCAACGATCCCTATTACCTCGCCATCCGCTATGGCATCGAGACCCAGTGCACCCGCCTCAACATCGAGTTGACCCACTGCTACAACGGTGCCGAGGGGCGTGAGCTCTCTGCCGTCGATGGCATCCTGGTCATCGGCCATCTGCCGGAAGAACGGCTGGCCGTGCTGCGCGGCCTGTCTGCCCAGCTAGTGTTCGTGGATTGCCGCTCTCAGGGCGATTTTGACTCGATTGATGTGGATCTGGCACTCATCAGCCAGCAGGTAGTGGACTTCTTCATCGCCGAGGGCCATCAGCGCATCGGTTATATCGGTGGCCAGGATGATGGCCCGGATCTGCGGGAACTCGCCTTTCGCGATTATGGCCAGCGGCTTGGGGTGGTGCAGGAGAGCGACCTCTATCGCGGGGATTTCTCTAGCGCTTCCGGCTACCAGTTGGCGAAGGAGATGCTAGCGGGAGATTGGCCCAGGGCACTGTTTGTCGCCTCCGACTCCATCGCCATCGGTGTGCTGCGTGCCATCCATGAGAAGGGACTGGCGATTCCCCAGCAGATCGAGCTTATCAGCGTCAACGATATTCCGACCGCCAAGTTCACCTTCCCGCCGCTCTCCACGGTGCGGATCCACTCCGAGTTGATGGGCTCCCAGGGGGTCAACCTGCTGGTTGAACGGCTGCGTGACGAGCGGGATATCCCGCTGCGGGTGCTGGTACCGAGCAAATTGACTCTGCGCGGCACCACTCGCTGATTTTAGTAAAATACTCTGCTTTTTAGTCGCGCCATCTTGCGGTGGCGCAACACATCTCCCAAGCAAATCTCTTTCCCATCTCTTCCAGCAAACTCATATCATATTGTTTTATAATTGATTTAATTACAGTTCAGCCTACTGCTATCAACATCCATGCCACTCATTCATATCTTGCTCTCCTTTATCTCCCGCTTCTGATCTCGCTCACAAAACCATCTGTTCATTGTGATCAGGTTAAAACTTTACTTATCTAGAACTGATATTTAGTAAATGTTTATCTAGAGTTTACCCAGTTAACGTTGCCTTGTTCCGGGAGGACATGTGAATAACTGGGAAAACGTCCAATTCGTTGGTGAAAACAGGCTGGCTCCGCGCGCCTACTTCTTCTCTTATGCCGACCACGGGCTGGCGGCCACCATGCAGCGCGAGCTGAGCCGCCGTTTTCTGAGCCTGAGCGGCCAGTGGCAGTTCCACTACTTCGACCATCCCCTGCAGGTGCCGGAGGCCTTCTATCACAGCCCCATGAGCGAGTGGGGCCAGATCACCGTGCCCAACATGTGGCAGATGGAAGGACATGGTCAGCTGCAGTACACCGACGAGGGTTTTCCCTTCCCCATCGACGTGCCCTTCGTGCCGACCAACAACCCCACCGGCGCCTATCAGCGCAGCTTCACGCTGAGCCCTGCCTGGGACGGTGAGCAGGTGATCATTAAGTTTGACGGGGTGGAGACCTACTTCGAAGTCTATGTGAACGGCCAGTATGTCGGCTTCAGCAAGGGGAGCCGTCTCACCGCCGAGTTCGATATCAGTGCCTACGCCAGCATTGGCGAGAACCTGTTGTCGGTGCGGGTGATGCAGTGGGCAGACTCCACCTATATCGAAGATCAGGACATGTGGTGGATGGCGGGGATCTTCCGCGACGTCTATCTGGTGGGCAAACCTGCCGCCCATGTGCAGGACTTCTTCATCCGCACCGCGCTGGCCGATGACAATCAAAGCGCAACCCTGAGCTGCGATCTCCAGCTGGAAAATCTGGGGGCGCCCGCCCGTGATCACCGTCTGGTCTGGTCGCTGCTGGATCAGGGCAGTGAGATCGCCAGCGGCTCCCTCGACCATCTCGCCATCGATGGCAAGTGTGATTGCCGCTTCACGCTGGATATGGCCAACCCCCATCTGTGGAGTGCCGAAGATCCTTACCTCTACCAGCTGCAACTCTCCCTCTACAACGGTCAGGGCGAGCTGCTGGAAGTGATCCCGCAGCGAGTCGGGGTGCGTGAAATCACCGTCAAGGATGGCCGCTTCCACGTCAACGGCCACTACCTCAAGCTGCACGGGGTGAACCGCCACGACAACGACCATCTCAAGAGCCGTGCGGTCGGCATGGACCGTGTTGAGCGCGATATCGTGTTGATGAAGCAGCACAACCTCAACTCGGTGCGCACCGCCCATTACCCGAACGATCCTCGCTTCTACGAGCTGTGCGACCAGTACGGTCTGTTCGTGATGGCGGAGACCGACGTGGAGACCCACGGTTTTGCCAACGTCGGCGATCTCAGCCGCATCACCGACGACCCCTTCTGGGAGCCGGTGTTCGTGGACAGGATCGAGCGCCACGTTCACGCCCAGAAGAACCACCCCTCCATCATCATCTGGTCGCTCGGCAACGAGTCCGGCTACGGCTGCAACATCAGAGCCATGTACCAGCGCTGCAAGGGGATCGACCCGACACGGCTGGTGCATTACGAAGAGGATCGCGACGCCGAGGTGGTGGATGTGGTCAGTACCATGTATTCGCGCGTCTCCCAGATGAACTGCTTCGGCGAGTTCCCGATGGCGAAGCCGCGTATCCTCTGCGAATACGCCCACGCCATGGGCAACGGCCCGGGTGGCCTGAGCGAATACCAGCAGGTGTTCGACCGCCATCCCCATATCCAGGGTCACTACATCTGGGAGTGGTGCGATCACGGCATTCTGGATCAGGACGAGCAGGGGCGCCCGGTCTACAAGTACGGCGGCGACTACGGCGACTACCCCAACAACTACAACTTCTGCATGGATGGCCTCATCTATCCGGATCAGACCCCGGGGCCTGGCCTGCGCGAATACAAGCAGGTGCTCTGCCCGGTCAAGGTGCGCGCGCTGGATCTGGCCAGCGGCAAGCTGGAAGTGGAAAACCGCTACTGGTTCTCCACTCTCGACGATATCCGCCTGCTGGTCGAAGTGAAGGCCGAGGGCGAACTGCTGGCCAGCCAGCAAATCCGGCTGGAAGGGGTGGCCCCCGGTGCCATCACCGAGTTGCAACTCGAACTGCCCACGCTTGATGGGCGGGAAACCTTCGTCCAGCTGCGGGTCATCAAGATCAGTGCGACCCGTTACAGTGCGGCGGAGCACGAGCTGGGCCAGTACCAGTTCCAGCTGACAGAGTCGACTCGCCAGCTGCAGCCCTTTGCCAATCCCAACGCTACTCCGTTGGATATCGCTGATGAGCGCCTCGCGCTGACCTTGAACGGTAGCGGCTTTGCCCTGCGTTTCTCACGCCTCGACGGCAAGCTGGTGAGCTGGCAGCAGGATGGCAATGAGCTCATCGAGCGCTCGCCGCGCCTCACCTTCTTCAAGCCGATGATCGACAACCACAAGCAGGAGTACGAGAGCCTGTGGCACCCGAACCACCTGCAGATCATGCAGGAGCACTTCCGCACCTTAAGCTGGCGCCAGCTGGGTGAGGCGGTCGAGGTGACGGTGGAGAGCCTGATCGCGCCGCCGGTGTTCGACTTCGGCATGCGCTGCCGCTACGTCTACACCCTGAGCCCGAACGGTCAGCTGCACGTGGCGCTGTCCGGTCAGCCCTATGGCGGTTATGACGACATCATCCCCAAGATCGGCTTCGAGCTGGGCATTCGTCAGGATCTCGACCGGGTGCACTACTACGGCATGGGGCCGGGCGAAAACTATCAGGACAGCCGCCAGAGCAACTGGATCGACAGCTTCCAGAGCACCGTCAGCGAGATGTGGGAGCACTACCCCTTCCCGCAGGACAACGGCAACCGCCAGCAGGTGCGCTGGGCGACCCTGACCAACCGTCACGGCGCCGGTCTCTACGTGCGGCCCGATGCCCCCATCAACCTGAGCGTCTGGCCCTACAGCTGGGAGCATATCCACGCGGCGCAGCACATCAACGAGCTGGAACCGAGCGGTTATCTCACCCTCAATCTGGATCACAAGGTACTGGGGCTCGGCTCCAACTCCTGGGGCTCCGAGGTGCTGGACTCCTGGCGGGTGCGCTTCGAGCCATTCAGCTTCGGCCTGACCCTGCTGCCCATCGCCCGCGGCAACCTCAATCCGGCTGCGCTGGCCGGGCTCGATCTCACCATCAACGGCGGGAGGAACCTCGCATGATCACCCTGGACAACCTGACCCTGTTCAAAAACATCTACCGGGAGGGCAAGAAGTGGGGCCGCTGCGTGGAGGCCATCAACAACCTGCCAAACCTCAAACCCGGTATCTGCCACTCCATCGGTGACTCCCTCACCTACCGCTTGCAGGAGGGGGCCAGCCCGGCCACCTCCCTGTTCGAGGGGCAGCGCCGCTACTTCGACGTTCACTACTACCTGGAAGGGGAAGAGACGGTGGAGTGGGCAGCCAAGAGCGAGCTGGCGGTCGAGCAGGGCTATGACGACACCACCGACCGCGAGTGGCTGGCTGGCGAGGTGCGCGAGCGCCAGAAAGTCGGCAACGGGCAGGTGGTGATCTTCGAAAACGACGAGGCCTACCGATTCGTCGGCGACGGGCCGGTGCGCAAGGTGATCATCAAGGTCACCGTCGAAGGCGGCTACTTCAAAAACAAATAACAAGCCGCTGGTTCTGCACTGACAAAAGCCGGAAGGGCGGGGCTCGCCCTACACATCATGCCCCGCCCTTTCGCGAGATAACTACAGGTCTGGAGATGCACCATGTCTGATTCCAAACGCAATACGATAGGCAAGTTTGGCCTGCTGTCGCTCACCTTCGCGGCGGTATTCAGCTTCAACAACGTCATCAACAACAACATCGAGATCGGTCTGGCCTCGGCCCCGATGTTCTTTCTGGCCACCATTTTTTACTTCATTCCGTTTTGCCTGATCATTGCGGAGTTTGTGTCACTGAACAAAAACTCCGAAGCGGGGGTGTATGCCTGGGTGAAGAGCTCCCTCGGCGGGCGCTGGGCCTTTATCTCCGCCTACACCTACTGGTTCGTGAACCTCTTCTTCTTTACCTCCTTGCTGCCGCGGGTCATCGCCTACGCCTCCTATGCCTTTCTCGGCTACGAGTACATTCTCACCCCGGTGGCGACCACGGCCTTGAGCATGGTGCTGTTTGCCTTTGCCACCTACGTCTCCACCAACGGCGCCAAGATGCTGGGTCCCATCACTTCGGTGACCTCGTCCCTGATGCTGCTGCTGACCCTCTCCTACATTCTGCTGGCGGGTGCGGCACTGGTGGGCGGCGTACAGCCAGCTGACCCCATCACGGTAGAGGCCATGGTCCCCGATTTCAGCTGGGCCTTCCTCGGCATCACCACCTGGATCTTTATGGCAGCCGGTGGCGCCGAGTCGGTGGCGGTCTACGTCAATGACGTGAAGGGCGGCTCCAAATCCTTCGTGAAGGTGATCATCATCGCCGGGATCTTTATCGGCGTGCTCTACTCCATCGCATCGCTGTTGATCAACGTGTTCGTCCACAGCGACACCCTGAAATATACCGGCGGCTCGGTGCAGGTGTTCGAGGGGCTGGCGGCTTATTTCGGCCTGCCGGAGATCCTGATGAACCGCTTCGTCGGGCTGGTCTCCTTCACCGCCATGTTCGGCTCCCTGCTGATGTGGACGGCGACCCCGGTGAAGATCTTCTTCTCCGAGATCCCGGCCGGCATCTTCGGCAAGAAGACGGTCGAGCTGAACGAGCACGGCGTGCCCGCCCGCGCAGCCTGGATCCAGTACCTCATCGTGCTGCCGCTGATGGTGATCCCGACTCTGGGCTCCAACACAGCGCAGGATCTGATGAACACCGTCATCAACATGACCGCTGCCGCCTCCATGCTGCCGCCGCGGTTCATCATGCTGGCCTACCTCAATCTGCGGCTGAAGCTCGATCACCTGCCGCGGGATTTCAAGATGGGCTCGCGCTCCACCGGCATCGCCGTGGTATCGGTGCTGATCGTCCTCTTCTCGGTGGGTTTCCTCGCCTCCACCTTCCCGACCGGCGCCGACATCATGACAATCGTCTTCTACAACGTCGGCGGGATCGTGATCTTCCTCGGCTTCGCCTGGTGGAAATACAACAGATACGAGGCCTCCCTCAGCGCCGAGGCGCGCGCGAAAGAGGCCGAGCCGACGGCGCAGGCCGTCATCCAGCCGTCATGACCCCATCAAACCGGGTGGCCGTTGGTCACCCGCAAACCGTTGAACCAGAAAAGGAAAAGCGCATGAGTGAGACGATCGAGTTTGCCGAATTCAAGCGGGTCGAGATGAAGGTGGGCAAGGTGTTGGAGGTGGTGCGTCACCCCGGGGCCGACAAACTCTACATCGTCCAGATCGATGTGGGTGGCGAGCGGCCGCTGCAGACCGTCACCAGTCTGGTGCCCTACTACAGCGAAGAGGAGCTGATGGGCAGCGAGGTGGTGGTACTGACCAACCTCAAGCCCACCAAAATGCGCGGCGAGCGATCCGAGTGCATGTTGCTCTGCGCCGAGACCCCGGACGAGAGCCGGAGCGTGCTGTTGCAGCCTCGGGTGCCGATGGCGCCGGGCACCCCGATTGTCTGAATGATATTGCGAGCCGGTGTGGTGAGATTGCACCGGTTCACCAGCGAGGCCGTCCACGCGGCCCGATCATAACAAGAGAGTAAAGCGCGGGGCCGACAGACCCTTGCCAAACACATCACAGAGTCACAGCGCTCCCCGCAGGGAGCGCGAGTCCACTGGAGGACACCATGTCTGAATCCGTACGCGGCACCATAGGCAAGTTTGCCCTGTTGTCGATGACCTTTGCCGCCGTGTTCAACGTGCGCAACATCGTCAACAACAACATCGAGCTGGGGCTCAGCTCCGCCCCGATCTTCCTGCTGGCGACCATCGTCTACTTCATTCCGTTCGTTTTCATCATCGCCGAGTTCGTTTCGGCCAACAAAAACTCCGAGTCGGGGATGTACGACTGGCTGAAAAAACCGCTCGGCACCCGGATGGCCTATCTGGGCTCGTTTCTCTACTGGTTCGTGAACCTGTTCTGGTTCGTCTCCCTGCTGCCCAACGTCATCGCCTACGCCTCCTACGCCATGCTGGGCTATGAGTACAGCTTCTCGCCCATGGTCACCTCGATCATCTCCATCGTGCTGTTTGCAGCGGCGACCCACATCTCCACCAAGGGGGCGAGCTGGCTCGGCAAGATTGCCGAGATCGTGGCCTACGGGGTGTTTGCCCTGTTCGCCATCTATGTGCTGGGCGCCCTCATGGCGCTGAGTGGCGATCATGTACCGGCCCAGCCCATCACGCTGGAAGCCATGACTCCCACCGTCAACTGGGCGACCCTCGGCATCATGTGCTGGATCTTCCAGGCGGCGGGCGGTGCCGAGACGGCGGCGGCCTACCTCAATGACGTGAAGGGGGGTCAGAAGTCCTTCATCAAGGTGATCATCAGCGCCGGTATCGTCATCGGTGCCATGTATGCCCTCGGTTCCCTGCTGGTGAACGTGTTCGTGCCGCGCGAGAGCCTCACCTACGCCGGCGGCATGGTGGAGATCTTCACCGGCATGGCCCAGTACTTCGGGCTCTCCGAGGCGCTGGTAGGCCGCTTCGTCGGCGTGGTCCTGTTTATCGCCATGTTCGGCTCCATGATGATGTGGACCTCGGCGCCGGTGAAGATCCACTTCTCCGAGATCCCGCAGGGGGTTTACGGCGAGAAGACCACCCAGCTCAACGAGCACGGGGTGCCGGTGCGCGCCGCCTGGTGGCAGTTTGTCTTCGTGTTCGCGATGCTGGTGGTCAACGGTTTCGGCTCCGAGTCGGTGCAGCAGATGATGAACACCGCCATCAACCTCACCGCCGGGACTGCCATGTTGCCGCCGATCTTCATCATGGTGGCCTACTTCGTGTTCCGCTGGAAACACGACGACACCCCCCGCGACTTCCGCATGGGGTCGCGCACCTTCGGGATGGGCGTGGTGTCTGTATTGATCGCCATCTTCGTGGTGAGCATGAGCGCCTCCGCCTTCCCGACCGGGGTGGATCTGGTGCGCGCCTTCTTCATCAACGTCTTCATGACCGCGGTCTTCTCGGCGCTGGCCTACTGGTGGATCTCCCGCTTCGAGAAGCGCCAAGCCCGCAAGCTCGGCGGCAATGAGAAGAAAACCGGCAACGGCACGCTGGCCAGCCAGCGCTGATCGGCTGAGTGAAAACACGAAACGGGCGGCCTTGGTCGCCCGTTTTTTGTTGGCCGGATCCGGGGTCAGAGGGGCAAAATCGTTTAGTTTTGCTGTGAGAATGCGCGTTATCGTTTAACAAAATGAAACAAATGAAGCTGCCGCTCAACTTTGCACCACAGGGTGTTCGGGGTAAGCTTGTCCCTTCGTATCCGGGGTCGCCGCCTGATGACGCCTTCCCCGTGCCCTGTCGTCCCCATCCCGTGCGGGACGCGCTTTCTCTGGAGACTCTCCGTGCGTCTGGATCCTTTTACCTCTGTGCTGATTGCCGTGGTGGCCCTGGCCTCCTTCTTCCCCTGTGAGGGGCAGGTGGCCGTCTGGTTCGGTCTGCTGACCAAGCTGGCGGTGGCGCTCTTGTTCTTCATGCATGGTGCCAAGCTGTCGCGCCAGAACCTGCTGGCGGGCCTGGGCCACTGGCGGTTGCACCTGGTGGTGATGGCGAGCACCTTCCTGCTCTTCCCGCTGCTGGGGCTGCTGCTCACGCCCCTGGTGCCCCAGTGGCTGAGCCCGGCTATCTATCTCGGCTTCCTCTACCTGTGCGCCCTGCCCGCCACCGTGCAGTCGGCCATTGCCTTCACCTCCATGGCGGGCGGCAATGTATCGGCGGCGGTGTGCAGCGCCTCGGCCTCCAGCATCCTCGGCATCTTCCTCTCGCCGGTGCTGGTGGGGCTGATGATCAATGTGCAGGGGGAGGGGGTCGATACCTGGCACTCCATTCAGGCCATCATGGTGCAGCTGATGCTGCCCTTCGTGGTGGGCCATCTGTCGCGCCCGCTCATCGGTCGCTGGGTCGACAGCCATCGACCGCTCATCGGCAAGCTGGACCAGAGCTCTATCCTGCTGGTGGTCTATGTGGCCTTCAGCGAGGCGGTGGTGCAGGGGATCTGGCACCAGGTCGGCTGGTATGATTTGGCCAGTATCGTGCTGCTGAGCTGCGTGCTGCTGGCGCTGGTGCTGGGGTGGAACGTCTGGATCAGCCGTCGCCTCGGTTTCAACAGGGCGGACGAGATCACCATCGTCTTCTGTGGCTCCAAGAAGAGCCTGGCCAACGGGGTGCCCATGGCCAACGTCATGTTCCCGGCCGCCAGCGTCGGGGTCATGGTGCTGCCCCTGATGATCTTCCACCAGATCCAGCTGATGGTGTGCGCCGTGCTGGCCCGCCGCTACCGCGAGCAGGAGGCGGTGCCCCAGGTACAGGAGGGGTAAGCGGTCCGGATAAAAAAGAGGGAGGCCATGGGCCTCCCTCTTTCGTTTGCCGCCTCGTCAGCGTTTGCGCCAGACGGTGAGCTGGGCCACCGTGTGCTGGTACTTGCGGGCGGTCTCGCGGATGACGAAGGGGACGTCTCTCGGGGGCATGTGCTCCTCGAACTCCTCCGCCAGCAGCCGTTGCAGCGCCTGATAGGTGCCGAGGGCCTCGCCGTTTTCCCGGATGCCGCCGAGCCAGTTGGCCTTGGGGGTGTAGTCGGTCAGCCAGGTGTAGGGGCTGGTGAGCACCAGCAGGCCGCCGCTGCGAAGGCGCGGAGCAATGTCCCGCAGGAAGCGGGCGGGCTCCCGCAGCCGGTCGATGAGGTTGGAGGCGAGCACCAGGTCGTAGTCGCCGTACTTGGGCTTGAGGTTGCAGGCATCTCCCTGGCTGAAGTGGACCCGCTCGCTCTGCTCGCGGCCGAGCTCGTGGCGGGAGAGGCGCGCCTCGCAATATTCCACCAGATCCCCTTCCACCGGCACCGCATAGCGGAAGCTGTCCTGTCTTGCCAGGGTCAGGGCCACGTCGATGAAGCGGGCCGAGTAGTCCACCCCGTCCACGTGGGCGAAGCGGCGAGCCAGTTCGAAGCTGGCGCGGCCGGTGGCGCAGCCGATGTCGAGCGCCCGCTCATGGCGGCCGCAGAGCTCGCTGGCAAGACCGGCCAGAGCCTCGGCGTAGTTGGCGACCCCGAAGTGGCTCGGACCGTACTGGAAGTCGAGATACTGGGCGACCAGGGTGTCGGTTTCATAAGGGTTCACGATGACGGGCTCCTGATGGCGTGAGACCAGGTAGCGGAAGCCCGCATGCTGGAAGAAGTGGCGACGGAAGGCGTAGCGGGAGGATTTGAGTGCCTCGTTGCCGGTGCTGATCCAGCTCCCGCCCTTGATGAGGGTGTGCTTGCCGTCGAAGGTGGGGGTGGAGAAGTCGTCGTAGAGGGGATGCACCTTGAACCCCTCGAAGCCGTCGATGGCGGTGCTGGTCCACTGCCAGACGTTGCCCACCAGATCGAAGAAGCTGCCCTGGGGGCAGGCATCCACCGGACAGGAGGAGGCGAAGCGGGCCAGATTGATGTTGCCGGGGGCCTCCATCCAGTCCGGCTGATCGCCGGCCAGTTGCTCCCGCAGCAGCATCCACTCCCCCTCGCTTGGCAGCTGGACGGGCAGGCCGGTCTGATCCGCCTTCCAGCGGCAGAAGGCGGCGGCCTCCAGCTGGTTCACCTCCACCGGCCAGTCCCAGGGCATGGGGACCTGCTCGGTCATCAGCCGCAGTTGCAACTGCTCGGGTTCATTGGGATCGCCGACCCAGAAGGTGGGCATGCGGGCGTTGGCATACTGGCGCCAGCCCCGGCCCTCGTCGTCCCACCAGGCGGGCGCTTCATATCCACCCGCCTGCACGAAGGCCAGGTACTCGGCGTTGCTCACCAGCATGCGGCTGGCCTGGAAGGGGGCCAGCTCGATGTGGCGCTCGCCATATTCGTTGTCCCAGCCGTAGGTGGCATCCTGTTTGCCGAGTCGCACCTGGCCGCCGGCCACCGGCAGCAGGGTGTTGACGGGGACGGCGGCGAGATCGTGGCGCGCCTCGGGGCAGACCGGCCACTGGGGCTGGCTGCGCACCCAGGCCAGGGGCAGCTGGCGGATCAGCACGCTGGAGGTCTCGAGGTGGATGCGCTCGTGCTCTATGCCCATCAGGATGACCCAGGCCGGGCTCTGCCAATGGATGGGCAGCTCGATCGGCATCCGCTCGATGAACTCACACACCAGGGCGCGCACCCGGCCGCGGTAGGCGCGCAGTTCGGCCACCGTGGGCCAGTCGTAGTGGGTTTCGTCCAGATCGTCCCAGCTCATCTCGTCCACCCCGATGGCGACCAGGGCCTCGATGCGTGGGTCGATGCGACCCTCGATGAGACGGGCCGCCAGCAGCTTGTTGACGAAGAAGGCGGCGGTATGGCCGTAGTAGAAGATGAGGGGGTGGCGCAGGGGGATCGCCTTGTTGAACCAGGCCCGCTCGTCGGCCAGGCAGTCGAACAGTGAGTCGTAGAGATCGAAGGTCTGGCAGAAGTAGGCGAGGAGCTCGCGGCGCTTGTGGTCGGGATCGTCGCCGGTCAGCAGCGGGGTGCGGGTGGGGGCAGGCAGGCCCGGATGGACGAATGGGTGGCTGGCTTGGGTCACGCTCTGACTCCTTGTTGATTCTGGCGGGTGAAGCAGCGATGGAGTGCTCTATACGCACCAGGTATCACTATTGGCTCAACGAACCGGGGCGGCAACCAAAAAAATGGGTCAACGCCCCCCTTCGGGTGTGGTCAGATTGACCAGATTGTGGTCTGAATGACTCTTTGTTATGGACCCTTCGAGCCTAGAAATATTGAAATGGATAGATAAATCATGATGTTAGCCATATGGCACAGGGTTTGCTGATTGCCACTCACCTGCCGCGCCGTGCGGCAAAGAGGAAACGAGGAGTAGCGGGATGAAATGGATGCTGGGAGTGGTGCTGGCCCTGGGACTGACCGGATGCAGCTGGCAGGATGACGTCAAGGTGCGCGGGGAGGGGGCCGTGGTGGAGCAGCAGCATCCCCTTGGGCATGAGGTGACCCGGGTGCTGGCGGGCGTGCCCGCCAACCTGTACCTGGTGGCGGGAGAGAGCCACACCCTCAGGGTCAAGGGGGAGGCCAACCTGCTGCCCTATCTGGTGCTCACCGAGCAGGGGGAGAAGCTGGAGATCGAGGTCAAGGATGGCTACCGGCTCGACCCCACCCGGCCGCTGGAGATCACCATCACCCTGCCGACGCTGCACGAGTTGGCACTGGCGGGGGTTGGCAACGGCGCCTTGCGCGACTTCAAGGGGGATGATCTGGTGCTCTCCCTGGCGGGCACGGGGGACATCGTCGCCAGCGGGCTGACGCTGGATCGGCTGGAGGGCAACATCGCCGGGCTGGGCAACCTGGATCTGGGGCAGGGCTCCGCCCGGGTGATGGCGCTGAACATCGCCGGCGCCGGTGGCGTCAAGGGGGCCGGGATCGCCAGCGAGGAGGTCGAGGTGAGCATCGCCGGCAGTGGCGAGGTCGAGGTGCGTGCCCGGTCGCGGCTCAAGATAGAGATCGCCGGAGCCGGTGCGGTCAACTACTGGGGCAGCCCAGCGCTGACCAGCGAGATCGCGGGCTCGGGTCAGGTGAGCCGGTTGGGGAGCTGATCCCATCACCGCAACAATGAAAAAGGCCCCTCGGGGCCTTTTTTGCAGGATGCGACACTGTGGGGTGACGCTTCACTCGAGGGGGAGTGCGAGGCCCAGATCGGCGTTCAGGCGCATCAGCAGCCACTGCATGCCGGCGAGGTGCTGGTGGTCATGGCTGACGAGCAGACGCACCAGACCGTCCAGGGTCACCTCCCCATAGCCGCCATAGCGGGCGCGGCGCTGCCAGGCGTCGGACGGCACCGTCCTCAGCCATTCGACGGTCTGCAGGCGGGCGGTGCGAAACCGGTCGAGCTGCGTGGCGGTATCCTGCCGGGGGTAATCATGGTCCAGCG
This sequence comes from Aeromonas caviae, assembly GCF_000819785.1. Taxonomy (GTDB): domain Bacteria; phylum Pseudomonadota; class Gammaproteobacteria; order Enterobacterales; family Aeromonadaceae; genus Aeromonas; species Aeromonas caviae. The sequence continues at coordinate 13,502 of NZ_CDBK01000042.1, forward strand.
CGAGCTGATAGCCATCGAGGGAGGCGAGCTCCGGCAGGCTTTCTGCCAGGGTGCGACGAAACCGCACCTGATAGCCCAGCACCTCGATGTCCAGCAGGTGGCAGAGGTGCCCCCTGGCACTGAAACGCTCGGAGGGGATCCCGGCCCAGTTGGCGGGTTCCCAGTCCAGACGGTCGGTGGGGACCTGTGCCAGCAGTCGCTCGAACTGGTCCGGCATGGCCAGCAATGTGGTGAAGAGGGGCATCCTTGTCTCCTGTTTCCGGGTGAATGGCCGCCCGTTGACGGGGCGGCCACGAGCGGGTCAGCCTCAGGCCGGTTCGCCCAGGTGGTTGGCGTGAAAGCGCAGGTGCGCCTCGATGAAGCTCGCCACGAAGTAATAGCTGTGGTCGTAGCCGGCATGGCGGTTGAGCGTCAGGGGCCACGCCCGGGTGGCGGCCACTTCGGCCAGGGTGTCGATGCCGAGCTGCTCCGCCAGGAAGGGGTCGTCCAGCCCCACGTCCACCAGGGTCGGCAGGGGCGGGCTGTCGTGGTGGCGCAGCAGTTGGCAGGCATCCCACTCCTGCCACAGCAGGGGGTTGTTGCCGAGGTAGGCGCCGAGGGCCTTCTGGCCCCAGGGGCAGCGGCTCGGGTGGCTGATGGGGCTGAAGGCCGACACAGATCGGTAGCGACCCGGCTCGCGCAGGGCGGCGATGAGGGCGCCGTGGCCCCCCATGGAGTGGCCGCTGATGGCGCGCCGGGTCGAGACCGGGAAGTGGGTCTCGATGAGCTCTGGCAGCTCCCGGGTGACGTAGTCATACATCTGGTAGTGATCCCGCCAGGGGGTCTGGGTCGCGTTGACGTAGAACCCCGCCCCCATGCCGAGGTCATAGCCGGGATCGTCCGCCACCCCTTCACCGCGGGGGCTGGTGTCCGGCGCTACCAGAGCGATGCCGAGCTCGGCGGCGATGCGCTGGGCCCCGGCTTTTTGCATGAAGTTCTCGTCGGTGCAGGTGAGGCCGGAGAGCCAGTAGAGCACCGGGACTTTCTGGCCGGTGAGGGCCTGGGGCGGCAGGTAGATGGCGAAGCGCATCTCGCACCCCAGCACATTGGAGCGGTGGCGATACTGCTTGTGCCAGCCGCCGAAGCTCTTGTTGCTGCTGATGATGTCCAGATTCATGTAAGGACTCCTTGCCCCGCCCATGCATCGATGGGCGGGACGCTCATGGGATCAGTAGTGGATGACGGTGCGGATGCTCTTGCCTTCGTGCATCAGATCGAACGCCTCGTTGATCTGCTCGAGGGGCATGGTGTGGGTGATGAAGTCGTCCAGCTTGAACTCACCCTGCATGTAGCGCTGTACGTAGCTCGGCAGCTCGCTGCGACCGCGCACGCCCCCGAAGGCGCTGCCGCGCCACACCCGGCCGGTGACCAGCTGGAACGGACGGGTGCTGATCTCCTGGCCCGCACCGGCCACGCCGATGATGACGGATTCGCCCCAGCCCTTGTGGCAGCACTCCAGCGCCGCGCGCATCACCTTGACGTTGCCGATGCACTCGAAGGAGAAGTCGACGCCGCCGTCGGTCATCTCGACGATCACCTCCTGGATTGGCTTGTCGAACGTGTTCGGGTTGATGCAGTCGGTGGCACCGAGTTTACGGGCCAGCTCGAACTTGCTCTCGTTGATGTCGATGGCGATGATGCGGCCGGCCTTGGCCAGGCGCGCGCCTATGATGGCGGAGAGGCCGATGCCCCCCAGCCCGAAGATGGCGACGCTCTCACCCTCTTTCACCTTGGCGGTGTTCATCACGGCGCCGATGCCGGTGGTGACGCCGCAGCCGAGCAGGCAGACCTCTTCCAGCGGGGCGGCCGGATCCACCTTGGCGATGGAGATCTCGGGCAGCACCGTGTATTCGCTGAAGGTGGAGGTGCCCATGTAGTGGTAGATGGGCTGGCCGTCCTTGGAGAAGCGGGTGGTGCCGTCCGGCATCAGCCCCTTGCCCTGGGTGGCGCGGATCTTCTGGCACAGGTTGGTCTTGCCGGATTTGCAGAACTTGCACTCGCCGCACTCGGGGGTGTAGAGCGGGATCACGTGATCGCCGACCTTGACGCTGGTGACGCCCTCGCCGACGGACTCGACGATACCGCCCCCTTCATGGCCCAGAATGCAGGGGAAGACCCCTTCCGGATCTTCACCGGAGAGGGTGAAGGCATCGGTGTGGCAGACGCCGGTCGCGACGATGCGCACCCGCACCTCGCCGGCCTGGGGCGGCATGACCTCGACCTCTTCGATGGAGAGGGGCTGACCCGGTCCCCAGGCGATGGCGGCTTTACACTTGATGCTCTGAACCTGTGCCATGAATGACGTCCTCGTAGTGGTTGGATGAACGGAAATGAGTTCGGAGATCCAGTGTAGTTTCCCGCCGATTTGGTGATAATAACGCTAAGTATCAAATCACTTTTACACACAGGTAATAATGTTCGGCTGGGAAGGGGTCTGTGAATTTGTCAGCGTGGCGGAGCAGGGGGGCTTTACCCCGGCCGCGCGCAAGCTCGGGGTGTCGGTGGCCCAGGTGAGCCGCCAGGTGGCGCAGCTCGAAGACAGGCTGCAGGCCAAGCTGCTGCTGCGCACCACCCGCCAGGTGCGACTCACCGAACTCGGGGAGATCTATTTTCGCCACTGCCGCCAGTTGCTGGACAACCTCTACGAGGCGGAGCTGGCGGTGGGGCGTCATCAGGCGGTGCCCCAGGGCTCCTTGCGCATCACGGCCCCTGTCTCCTACGGCGAGAGCCGCATCGCCCCCCTGGTGAACGACTTCATGGTGCGCTTCCCCCAGCTGGAGGTGACCCTCAACCTCACCAACCAGTTGCTGGATCTGGTGCACGAGGGGTTCGATCTGGCGATCCGCCTCGGCCACCTCAAGGATTCGACCCTGGTGGCCCGCAAGCTGGCGCAGCGGGTACCCTATGTGTGCGCCTCCCCCGCCTACACCGCCCGCCACGGCATGCCCAACAGTCTCTCGGAGCTGGCCCGTCACACCTGCCTGGTGGGCAACGGGGACGAGTGGCACTTCACCCTGAACGGTAAACCCCATAGCGTGCGGGTACGCGGTCTGCTTCAGTGCAACAGCGGCCACGCTCTGCTGGATGCGGCCATCAAGGGGATCGGCATCATCCAGCTGCCGGACTACTACGTGAGCGACCACCTGGCCCGGGGGGAGCTCATCGAGCTGCTGCCGGAGTTGCGGGCCCCCGAGGAGGGGATCTGGGCCCTCTATCCCCACAACCGCCACCTCTCCCCCAAGGTGCGGCTGCTGGTGGACTATCTGGCCGAGCGCCTCAGTGATCCCCACCAACCCGCCCTGGTTCGGCCCATCGGCTGAGCCGTCGCCCGAAAAAGAAAAGGCCCGCATGTGCGGGCCTTTTGCATGGCATGAGGGGCGGGGCTATTCCCGCTCCTTGACGTAGGGGGTGCCGAGGGCCTTGGGGGCCACCGCCTTGCCGATGAAACCGGCCAGCAGGAAGACCGTCAGGATGTAGGGCAGCGCCTCGATGGCCTGCACCGGGATCGGGAAATCGCCGATGCTGACCCCTTGCAGCCGGATGGCGACCGCGTCGAGGAAGCCGAACAGCAGACAGGCCGCCATGGCGTTCCAGGGGCGCCACTTGCCGAACACCAGGGCCGCCAGCGCCATGAAGCCCTTGCCCGCGCTCATGTTGGGGATGAACTGGGCGGTCTGGGCCACCGCCAGATAGGTGCCCCCGATCCCCGCCAGCAGGCCACCGATGATGAGGGCGGTGTAGCGCATCCGCACCACGGAGATGCCTGCGGTATCCACCGCGGCCGGGGCCTCGCCCACCGCCCGCAGCCGCAGGCCGAAGCGGGTGCGGAACAGCACCCACCAGGCCAGGGGTACGGCGGCGAAGGCCACGTACTCCAGCAGGGAGTGACCGCTCAAGAGCTCGCTGTAGAGCTGGCCGATGACGGGCACGTCATAGAGCTCCTTGGCATAGGGCAGGTCGATGGGGGCGAAGCGCGCCGCGCCGGAGAGCGCCGGGGTCTGGCCCCCCTGATCGAACCAGTAGCGCCCCAGGGTCACGGTGAGACCGGCCGCCAGGATGTTGATGGCCATGCCGCTCACCACCTGATCACCCCGGTGGGTGATGGTGGCGAAGCCGTGCAGCAGGGCGAACAGGATGGAGATCCCCACCCCGACCCCCAGCCCAATCCAGGCGGAACCGGTGACGGCGGCCGCGGCGGCGCTGGCGAAGGCCGCCGCCAGCAGCTTGCCCTCCAGGGCGATGTTGACCACCCCGGAGCGTTCGCAAAACATGCCCGCCATGGCCGCCAGAATGAGCGGCGGCGCGGTGCGGATGGTCGCATCCAGCATCAAAATCAGCATTTCGAACATGGTCAGGCTCCTTTGACTTGCGCGGCTGAGCGGTTGGCGAAGGCCAGGTAGGCCTGCTCGATGCGCGGACGCAGCATGTGCTCCAGGGCGCCGCAGAACAGGATCACCAGACCCTGCAGCACCACGACGATGTTGCGATCCACCCCGAATTCGAAGCTCAGCTCGGCGCCGCCCTGATAGAGGAAGCCGAACAGCAGGCTGGCGATGATGACGCCGACCGGGTGGTTGCGACCCATCAGGGCCACCGCGATACCGGTGAAGCCGAAGCCTTCCACGAAGTTGAGCTTGATCTGGTGCAGCTCACCCTGCAGCACGTTGAGGGCGAAGAAGCCCGCCAGCATGCCGGAGATCACCATGGCCAGGATCACCACCTTGGGGTAGGAGATGCCCGCATAGGCGGAGGCGCTCTGACTGGCCCCCACCGAGCGGATCTCGTAGCCCCAGCGGGTATGCCAGATGAAGACCCAGACCAGGGCCGCACAGATCAGCGCCCAGAAGAAGCTGATGTTGAGCGGGCTGTTCGGCACCGTCACGCCGACCGCCGCCAGCAGCTCGCTCATCTTCGGCAGCCAGCTCGCCATGGCGAACACCTTGCTCTCGGTGGCCATGGATCCTGGCGGCTTGAAGACGTCGACCAGCAGGTAGGCCATCAGCGAGGCGGCGATGAAGTTGAACATGATGGTGGTGATGACGATGTGGCTGCCCCGCTTGGCTTGCAGCCAGGCCGGGATGAAGGCCCAGGCAGCGCCGAACAGGCCGCCGGCGATGATGGCGAGCGGCAGCAAGAGGGCGAACGGCAGCACGTCCCCGAGCAGCAGACAGACCAGACCGACCCCGAGGCCGCCGATATAGGCCTGCCCTTCACCGCCGATGTTGAACAGGCCGGCGTGGAAGGCCACCGCCACCGCCAGACCGGTGAAGATGAAACCGGTGGCGTAGTAGAGGGTGAAGCCTATCCCCTCGCCGGTGCCGAAGGCGCCGTACCACATGATTTCGGCTGCCTCGATGGGGCTGATGTCGAGGTAATAGAACAGGATGGCCGACACCAGGAAGGCCAGCAGGATATTGACTGCGGGCAGCACGCCCACGGATATCCAGGCAGGAACACGTGCTTGGCTCATGAATGGGCCTCCTTGATATCGTCGGGGACTGGTGTGTTGACCATCATCAGGCCGAATCCGTTACAAGTGGTTGTGACCTTCATGATGTGGCTCCTTGTGATTGGCTTGCCGCCACGTCGTCAGGAACTATGTTCGCCATCATCAGGCCGATGGTGCGTTCATCCGCCCTGGCGCCGTCCAGCTCGCCGACGATGCGGCCATCGGCGATGACCAGAATGCGGTCGGAGAGGCTCATGATCTCGTCCAGCTCCACCGACACCAGCAGCACCGCCTTGCCCTTGTCGCGCATGGCGATGATCTGCTGGTGGATGTACTCGATGGCGCCGATGTCGACGCCCCGGGTCGGCTGGCCGACCAGCAGCACATCCGGGTCCTGCTCCACTTCCCGGGCGATCACCAGCTTCTGCTGGTTGCCGCCGGAGAAGTTGGCGGTCTTGTGCTCCGGGCTCGGCGGGCGCACGTCCCACTTGTCCATCTTGGCCTGGCAATCCTGGCGGATCGCCTCCTTGTCCTGCAGCCAGCCCTTGTTGTACTGGGCACGGCGGTGATAGCCGAGGATGAAGGCCTCTTTCGCCTCGAAGCGGTTGATGAGCCCCATCTTGTGCCTGTCTTCCGGGATGTGGCCCAGGCCGAAGTTGCGCACCTGCTCCGGGTCGGCCGGGTGGCTCTGGCTCACCTCGTGGCGCTGCGCCCCGGCGATGGTGAAGCCGCCCTTGCTGGGCTTGAGGATGCCGCCAAGCATGCTGAGCAGCTCGGACTGGCCGTTGCCGGAGACCCCGGCGATGCCGACCACTTCCCCCGCCCGCACTTCGAAGCTGACGGATTTGACCCGTTCCACCCCGGCGTCATCGACGTAAGAGAGGCCCTCGACCCTGAGCTTGGCCTCGCCCGGCTGGGCGGTGCCCTTGTCGACCTTGAGGCGCACCTTGCGGCCCACCATCAGCTCGGCGAGCTGCTCCTTGTCGGTGTCTTTGGTGGCGACATGGGCCACCATTTCACCCCGGCGCATGATGGAGACCTGATCCGTGATGGCCAGGATCTCCCGCAGCTTGTGGGTGATGAGGATGACGGTCGCCCCCTGATCCCGCAGCTTTTTCAGCACCTCGAACAGGTGATCCGCCTCTTGCGGGGTCAGCACCCCGGTGGGCTCGTCGAGGATCAGGATGCGGGCACCGCGATAGAGCGCCTTGAGGATCTCGACCCGCTGTTGCAGGCCCACCGGCAGATCCTCGACCTTCTCGTGCAGCGGCACCTCGAGACCATAGTCCCGTGCCAGCTCGCCGAGCAGTTTCTCGGCCGCCGCCAGGCTCTTGCCCAGGCGCCAGCCGTTCTCGGCGCCGAGGATGACGTTTTCCAATACGGTAAAGTTGTTCACCAGCATGAAGTGCTGGTGCACCATGCCCACCCCGGCGGCAATCGCATCTTGGGAGCCATGGGGTTTGAAGGGGTTACCGTCGATCAGCATCTCGCCTCTGTCGGCGTGGTAGAAACCGTAAATGATGCTCATCAGGGTCGACTTGCCGGCGCCATTTTCGCCGACGATGCCGTGAATGCTGCCTTTACGAACCTGAAGGTCGATCTGCTTGTTGGCGTAAACCTCGCCAAAGCGCTTATCGATACCTCTTAATTCGATGGCATAGCGATCTGTCTGGTCCATGATGCAGTCCTTGCGGGTCATGAAGTAGAGACTAAAAACCGGCCCGTACGGGCCGGTCTGGATTGAGAGTCGTAGCAGAGACTCAGTACTTGCAGGATCAGTACTTACAGGAGTTGTCGCTCATGTAGTCGTGCACCTTGATCTTGCCGGCGATGATGTCGGCCTTGATGGCTTCGACCTTGGCCTTCATCTCCGGGGTGATCAGCTTGGCGTTGTTCTCGTCCAGCGCCCAGTCAACCCCGCCTTCGGCCAGACCCAGGGACTGGATGCCCGGCTTCCAGCTGCCCTTGGCGGCGTCATCCCAGCTCTTGTACGCGGCCAGACCCACGGACTTGACCATGGAGGTCAGCATGGTGCCCGGTTGCAGGTGGTTCTGGTTGGAATCCACACCGATGGCCAGCTTGCCTTCGTCCTTGGCAGCCTGATAGACACCGATACCGGTGCCACCGGCGGCGGCATAGACCACATCGGCGCCCTTGGCGAACTGGGACTTGGCCAGTTCTGCACCCTTGGCCGGGTCGGCGAAGGCTGCCGGGGTGGAGCCGGTCATGTTCTGATAGACGTCGATCTTCGGATTGATGTACTTGGCGCCCTGCTCATAGCCGCACTGGAACTTGCGGATCAGCGGGATGTCCATGCCGCCCACGAAGCCGACCTTGCCGGTTTTGGAGGCGATGGCCGCCAGGGCACCCACCAGGAAGGAACCTTCATGCTCCTTGAAGATGAGGGACTGGACGTTCGGCTTGTCGACCACCATGTCGATGATGGTGAACTGGGTGTTCGGGAACTCGGTGGCAACCTTCTCTACCGCGGAACCCATGTTGAAGCCGACGGCGACGATGGGGCCGTTGCCACGGCTGGCCAGACGACGCAGGCCCTGCTCGCGCTGGGCTTCGTTCTGGGGTTCGAACTCCTTGACCTTGACGCCTTTGTCCTTGTTGTAGACTTCGACGCCGTTGCGGAACACGGCTTCGTTGAAGGACTTGTCGAATTTGCCTGCGGTGTCATAGATGACAGCGGGCTCGGAGGCTGCCTGGGCGGACAGGGCAGCGAGGGTGAGGGCGGCCACGGTGGCCAGCTTGAGCACTTTAGTCACGATCGTATCCTTGATTGTTATGTGAGGGTCCACAACCTGTCTTGGCAGGTCATAAAGCACGCTGGCTAACTGTAAGTGAGCCAGCCCGTTGGTCAAGGGGATCATAGAGGAAAAACGTTTGCGTTAACGGTTTGAAATATAAGCAAATTGCCTTATAAGTGTTTGTTTTATGGTGTTTTTGCAGAATTAAATTCCGAGATTAATAGGGCTCGATCGACATTTTTGTTTGGATTCATGACGTTAGGCGCAACCGTTTTCCTCCCCTGATGAAAAAACTGGCTTCCATCGGCACCAGCCCTGCGGCCTCATCGACGCCATGTTGGCGGGCGGGCTGGCTGAGCGCCAGGAGGTCCGCCCGAGGTGTGACAGCCCAAGATGGATGGCTATTTCCCCTCCCAGGGCCGTCGTCTGTGGCCGTTTTTCCTGCTCGCTCGGGGCCTGCGTGATGGCAAGCACACTCATATGGAAATGCATTGGTGTTTGTCATATGGGTACGCTAGGTTATACCCGGATTAACTTGGCCCCCGGGATGGGGCCGTATTTTTGACATTTGTTCGGGTGATAAAAATGAAAAAAAACGTGCTGAGTATGGCAGTGGCTTGTGTGTTGTCCGGTGTCATGTTGACCGCTTGCGGGGGCGGTGGTGACGATAACGGTGGTGGCAGCAATGGTGGCAACAACGGCGGTGGCACCGACACCGGCAGCAAGCCTCTTCACACTGCCGTCTTCCTGGATTCCGTCGTGGGTGGCCTCGACTATCGGTGCAACGATTACACCGGTGTCACCAATGCCAAGGGTGAATTCCTGTTTGATGATGGCGACACCTGCGAATTCGCATTGGGCAACCAGCGCCTGGGGGCGGTGACCCTCAAGGCGGGCAACTCGCTGGTGACCCCTTACACCCTGGCGGGTGACGACAAGGAGAAAGCGATCCGCATTGCGGCATTGCTGCAGACGCTCGACAGCGACAGCAATCCGGAGAACGGCATCACCCTCGACAAGGCGCAGGTCGCGCAACTGGGGATCGTCGAACTGGGTAGCGATGACGCCTTCAACACCTCCCTGGTCGAGGCGCTGAAAACAGCGGGCCTCACCAAGGCCGTCGTCTCTCTGGCTGCGGCGAAAGCCCACCTCTCCGCCACCCTGGCTGGCGTCAATGGCCGCTCCGTGGCGGTCGACAAGGTGCTGAGCGATCTGCAGGGACTGACCGATCTGAAAAACCTGGACGTCGAGAGCAAGTTCAAGGAGTACAAGGAGACCCTGCAGGCCGAGACCGGTGAGAGCGGCAAGGCCGATCGCCAGATCGTGCTGGCCATGCTGACTATGCTGGAGGTGACCAACAACCCCGTGGTGGCTGAACGCCTGGCCTTCACCTCGTCCGCCATTGGCAGTGGTTACAGCACCAGCCTGGCCAAGGTGATGGATGTCATCATCCATACCCCCGGCACCGCCTCCGTGGCGCTCAAAGGTGGCAAGGGATATACCCGTGACGTGGCCAAGCTGATGGGCGCCTATGCCGACAGCCTGGAAAACGTCGCGGCTGCCCTGGCCGATATCCAGGATCCGGATTACAGCGCCACCTATGGCGATGACGATACCGTCACCCTCAACCTCGACGGTGCCAAGGCCCTGCGGGCCTCGGCGATGGCGATGGCATCGGCCCTCAACATCGCCGCCTCCTACCAGTACGGTCCGGACAGCGCCTATGTCACCCAGCAGGAAGAAGTGACCTTGCCGCGTATGCACATCAAGGACACCTGGGGCATGCAGCCGACCACCACCTATGAAGAGAGCAGCAGCACCTTCGAGACCCAGTTCAGTCAGCAGGAAATCGAGCCGGATGCGCTGGTGGCGCACGCCGATTTCTTCCGTTTGACCGACGATGCCAAGGCACGGTTGGCCAAGGCCAAGTCGCAGTTGAAGGATGCGGTGAGCCTCGCTCTGACCATCGATCAGAGCAAGCTGGACGAATCGTTGACCCAGGATGAGATCGAGGCCAATGCCGCGACTCTCAAGGAGCTGGCGAACCACTTTGCAGGCACTGTGCCCACTATCCAGTGGGAAAGCATCGAGACCCGATACGTCAATACCGGCATGGGCTGGCAGCCTCAAGAGGTGGGGGTGAAGTACAACATCAATGTGCTGCCGTTCTTCGATGAGATGCTGGATCGCAGTGACATGACCATCAAGGTGACCGGCGGCTGTGATGGCGCCGTGGGGGCGCGGGATGCCGAGCTGTCCAAGGCCATGGGAGAGCCCATGTGTCTCATCACGAGCGACGAGTTCAAGGCACTTGCCCAGAGCGATCGCGGCGCACTGAAGTACATCGGCTGGATGCAGGAAGATCAGGAGAGCCACACCGCCATCTATGCCAAGGGGGTGGGTTATGACTGGTCAACCCAGATGACGCCGGTGGCCGGGTCGACCTTTGACAAGGTATTCGTCTCCTGTACCGACCTGGATGACAACAAGGTCAGCTGTGCCGATCAGCTGTAAACCAGTGGGAGCGCTCCTGACGGGGGCGCTCCTGTTGTGGATGCCGGTGGCACAGGCTGCCGGCATGCTGACGCGCTACACCGATTATCGGGAGCGTGTCTTCGATCGTCAGGGTCAGTTGCAATATCAATTGACCACCCACGAATACTTGCAGCGGATGCCCAGCGGGCGTCCGTCATTGTCCAGTCTGTTTGCGTTGCGAGAGATGCAACGAGCATCACTGCAGCTCAAGCAGGGCACCTTGATGGTGAATGACGTCATCGTGCGCTTCGAGCATGGGCATTATCAGGACGGCATGCTGGTGATGGGGAACACGGAAGTGACCCTGCCTGAGGGCCGCATGCTGGCCGCTTCACTGCGATTTGATCCCGTCCAGCAGGTGCTGGATGCCCCCCGCGCCCGGTTGCTCAGCTTTTCCGGTGAGGTACTGGGCCAATACCGGGACTATCACCGCCCCCTTCGTTGATCCTGCCGGTTGGTCTCTGGCGGCTCAGGCCGTATAATCCCCGCCTGTATAAATAAACAGGAGTGGTGATGGACGTTTCAACCCTGCTCGACGGGCTCAATGACAAGCAAAGAGACGCGGTGGCGGCCCCCCGTTGCAACCTGCTGGTGCTGGCCGGTGCCGGTTCGGGCAAGACCCGGGTACTGGTGCACCGTATCGCCTGGCTGATGCAGGTGGAACGCTGTTCACCCTTCTCCATCATCGCGGTGACCTTTACCAACAAGGCGGCGGCCGAGATGCGCGGCCGGGTCGAGAAAGTGATCGGCGACGGCGTGCGCGGCATGTGGATCGGCACCTTCCACGGCATCGCCCACCGCCTGCTGCGGGCCCACCATCTGGATGCGGGCCTGCCGCAGGATTTCCAGATCCTCGACTCCGACGACCAGTACCGCCTCATTCGCCGGGTGCTCAAGGCGCTCAATCTGGACGAGAAGCACTGGGCCCCGCGCGCCGTGATGGGCTACATCAACGGCAAGAAAGATGAAGGGCTGCGCCCCGGCGACATCGATCTCTACGGCGACCCCGTCACTCGCACCTATCAGCAGATCTACAAGACCTATCAGGAGACCTGCGATCGCTCCGGGCTGGTGGACTTTGCCGAACTCCTGCTGCGCGCCCACGAGCTGTGGCTGGGCAAGCCCCACATCCTCGAGCACTACCGCGACCGCTTCCAGAACATCCTGGTGGACGAGTTCCAGGATACCAACGGCATCCAGTACGCCTGGCTGCGGATGCTGGCAGGGGATTCCGGCAAGGTGATGATCGTCGGTGACGATGACCAGTCCATCTACGGCTGGCGCGGCGCCAAGATTGAGAACATCCAGCGCTTCCTGACCGACTATGAGGGGGCGCAGACCATCCGCCTGGAGCAGAACTACCGCTCCACCGCGAATATCCTGAAAGCCGCCAACAGCGTCATCGCCAACAATGCGGAGCGCCTTGGCAAGGAGCTGTGGACCGAAGGGGCCGAGGGCGAGCCGATTTCGCTGTACGCCGCCTTCAACGAGGTGGACGAGGCCCGCTTCGTGGTCGGCCGCCTCAAGGATTGGAAAGAGAAGGGGGGTCTGCTCGCCGACTGCGCCATCCTCTATCGTTCCAACGCCCAGTCCCGGGTGCTGGAAGAGGCGCTGATGCAGGACGCCATGCCCTATCGCATCTACGGCGGCCTGCGCTTCTTCGAGCGCCAGGAAATCAAGGACGCCATGGCCTACCTGCGCCTTATCAACAACCGGGGCGACGACGCCAGTTTCGAGCGGGTGGTCAATACGCCGACCCGCGGCATCGGCGATCGCACCCTGGAGATCTTGCGTAACAACGCCCGCGATCAGGGCCAGAACCTGTGGCAGTCCGCCAAGACCCTGCTTAACGACAAGGTGCTGACCGGCCGCGCCGGCAACGCGGTGCGCGGCTTTGTGGATCTCATCGACACGCTGGAGGAACAGGTCTCCCTGCTGCCCCTGCACCAGCAGGCGGACATCGCCATCCAGCATTCCGGCCTCAAGGCGATGTATCTGGCGGAGAAGGGCGAGAAATCCCAGGCGCGGGTAGAGAACCTGGACGAACTGGTCACCGCCTGCCGCCAGTACCAGCGCCCGGATGAGCTGGAGGACATGAGCGATCTCTCCGCCTTCCTCGCCCACGCGGCGCTGGAATCCGGCGAGAATCAGGCGGACGAATATGCCGATGCGGTGCAGCTGATGACCTTGCACAGCGCCAAGGGGCTGGAATATCCCCTGGTGCTGCTGGTCGGCGTCGAGGAAGGCATGTTCCCCAGCCAGCAATCCACCGAGGAGTCGGGGCGGCTGGAAGAGGAGCGCCGCCTCTGTTACGTGGGCATGACCCGCGCCATGGAGAAGCTCTACATCTGTTATGCCGAGAGCCGCCGCATCTACGGCCGCGAGATGTTCCACAAGCCGAGCCGTTTTATCCGCGAGATGCCCGCCGAGTGTCTGGAAGAGATCCGGCTGCGCACTCAGGTCAGCCGCCCCACCCAGTACGGCCGCTTTAGCCAGAACGAGGTGCAGCAGAGCTTCGACGCCAGCGGCATCAAGCTCGGCCAGCGGGTGCTCCATCCAAAATTCGGCGAAGGGATAGTGCTCAACTTCGAAGGGGTCGGCCAGCAGAGCCGGGTGCAGATCCAGTTCGACGACGTCGGCGCCAAGTGGCTGGTGACGGCGTATGCCCGCCTTGAGGCGCTGTAAGGCGCAGCGCTCTCGCCATCAATATAAAAGGAGCCGTTGGCTCCTTTTTTGTCAGGACTGTAGGTTCGATTAGCGAAGCGTAATCGGACGTTCGCGTCATGGGTATATGGTGTGCCTGGCTGTTGGCAGCACGGCTGGCGCCGTGCAGGACGCGAGGGCATGGCCCTCGACAGGGTTTCGCCCGCCCTTCGGGCTTGGGCGAGTAACTTTTCTTTGCGTGGCCAAAGAAAAGTCACCAAAAGAAAGGCCACCCCCGCCAATCCGCTGGCTTCGCCAGTCCCCTCGGGCCAGAGCCAGCGTCGGACGGGCCGCCGCAGACGGCACATCCCTGTGCCGACTGCGGCTACGCCATCATCCCTGATGGCGTCCCTGACGTTGCCTCTGCCCTTCGGCGGATTGGAGGGGGATCAAAACCGTGCCCATCTGTGACTTGGGTGCGACATCTAAATTTCGGGGCAAAAGATGGTGCTCAACTTAGAAGGTATCGGCTAGCAGAGCCGGGAGGCAGTTCCGATTTGATTTAACCAACCCGGCTTAGACCGGGTTGGTTTATAACGTCAGTTATCGCGTTCGTAAGAATATGCTTCGCTATTATGGCCTACCGCTAAGAGACAACTATATTTGTTTTATGAAAGTCTCTACGGGATGTTAATAGTACAGTTAACCGTATCATATTTTTGCTTTGTGCAACTGATAGCTACTGATTTATATTGTTTATTATCAATGCTGCTACTGTTGTTTTTTGGTGTGTCTACAAAAAACAATATTAAAGATGAAAAGACAAGAATAATAAAAACACCAAGATAAAATATGTTGGCCTTACCCTTGCTGTGAAGCTGATATTTATATTGTCCTAATTCAATTTTAACAGGGCTTTCATTTCCAATTGTTTTTGTGAGCCCGATAATATTAGGCAATTCTTTTTCGATTTCTTTTTCGACATTAATCCCCTGCTTCACCGCGCCAATTAAGAGTGGATGATACCAGTAAACATCAACAAAGAAGAATAGCAACCAGATAATAGCAGCCCCTAATGAGAGAATTGTTGCTATAGACGTAGGGTGCCCCATTATATCGAGAGAGAATCCAGACTTGAAACTGACACCGATAGCACCTATGAATGCTGATAGAATTAATATCGCAAAGTTCCTGACTTTCATCTCAAGGTCATTAAAATGCTGCTGTGTATTAATGACTTGTTTCCATATGTCTACTTTTACTTTTAGTAGTTCAATATCATTCTTTCTTTTTTCTTCTGCTTCATTTGACATGTTTTTTAAATCCTTCAAACTCAAACAGAGACAATATATCACCAAAACTATCAACAGCTAAATCAGCGTGAATATCCTTTTTACTATTTTTTATTTCAATTTCTCGTGCTACATCCTTCTCAGTCCAATGAGTTACATCACGAAGTAAATTATATCCATCCTGATTGTTAGTGAAGTGAGCGGTTCCGTATCGCGCGAAGACGGCGTCTACACCAGCGTCTTTTGCCATTGCGATATCTTTCATTTCACTATCACCAATATAAACACACTCATCGGGAGTTGCATTTATAGAGGATATTATTTCTTTTAATATTTTAGGGTTTGGCTTTATTTCACCACTTGGTGTATGCATGTTTTTTGTAATTGTAAGGTTGTATTTTGTTTGAGGTTCTACTCCTGAGGGTAAATCATGGTCTTCCGGAGAGAATAGAACATCAATTACCCCATCTAAGCCTAATTTAGAGATCCTATAATTGGAGTAGAACTCTTTAGACTCTGTGTATCCTACAATTAACACTCCTTTTTTCTTGAGAGTATCCAATGTCTCATTTACTGTAGGATACAGAATCAAATTCTTCTTTCTTTCACTTCTATATAAGTGTATGGCAGAATCGAAAACCTCTCGTATGGCCTCTCTATCTCCATATTTAGCTTTCAGCAGAGGGATCTCCTCTAATACAAATGCATATTCTGCAGTTCCATGTTTCTGGTGGATTTCTTTAATCTGTGGTTTCAACTCCTCGACAGAAAAGCCACTAACTCTAGAGACCTCATTTAACATAGCGCTAAAGCTATGGTACCAAATGTTAAACCAATCAAATAATGTGTTATCAAGATCAGTTATTAATACTTTTTTCATGCTTACCCCATTATTGCTTAAGTCTATGTTGGTGCAAGATAGTTAATATACATGTATGATATACTAAAAATATTTTTTTTCAATTGTAATAAAACATTTGTCGAGACTTTCAATGTAATCTGGATTGTTATTTTATCGAATTATAAAAAATTAAATATCTGGGATGTTTACCATTTTTATGGCCGTAGGTTCGATTCCGCGATCGTCCGATGACGCTTCGCTAATCGAACCTACACGCCGCATAGAGGTGGGTTTTCGGCATTTCGCCCGAGAGACACAAACCCCAGGCCCCCGCCTGTCTGACTCACCTCGGCTGAAACGCCTTGACGAGAAATTCGATAAAGAGCCGCACGTTGCGGGACTGCTCCTTGTGGAAGGGGTAGACGGCGAACAGGGCGTGGGGGTCGGGTTGCCAGTCGGGGAGCAGTCTGACCAGGGTGCCGTCTGCCAGGTCGTTCGACACGAATTCATCCGGCACCAGGATCACCCCGAGCCCTTGCACCGCCGCCTGTTTCAGGGCGATGCCGTTGTTGGCACAGAAGCTGGCGGGGGGCAGTTCCACTGCCACGCTCTCCGCGTCCCGGGTGAAGAACCACTTGTTGGGGGAGGAGGAGAGGCTGTAGCGCAGGCAGTTGTACTCTTTGAGATCCTCCGGGTGGGCGGGCTGGCCCGCCTCCTTCAGGTAATCGAGGGCGGCGCAGAGCACCCGCTGCACCTCGCACAGGGGTTTGGCGCGCAGGGTGGAGTCCTCCAGGGTGCCAGCCCCCCGGATCACCACATCCAGCCCCTGATCCACCAGATCCATGTAGGCGTCGCTCAGGATCACCTCGATGCCGATCTCCGGATAGCGGCGCTGGAATTCGCAGACAAGGGGGTTGAGGCGGATCAGCCCGTATGACATGGGCATGCCGATCCTCAGCCTGCCTCTGGGGGTGAAGGAGGCGGCCATGATGGACTGGTCGGCGGCCTCCAGGCTGTCCAGCACGGCGCATATCTGGCCGTAGTAGGCCATGCCCGATTCGGTGACGCTCAGCCGCCGGGTGGTGCGGTTGATCAGCGCGATGCCGAGAAAGGCTTCCAGCTCGTTGATGTTCTTGCTGACCGCCGCCTGGGAGAGGCGCAGGTCGTCCGCCGCCGCCCTGAAGGTGCCCATTTCCACCACCCGGCGAAAGACGTTCAGCGCCGTGATCTTGTTCATCCTGCCCCCGTTAATTCACTACTGGTAAATGATGGCGCCATCATTGCGCACTTTTATCACAATAGTGCGGATCCCCGGGGTGTCCACCCCCCATCCCCCGCCAGACAGAGAGTTGCCCGTGGCAGACCGGCCCGGATCATGGCCTTCCGGGGCGTGGCGGGCCCCGCAGAGACGCAGACGAAAGAGAGGCGATGGGCCCCGGGCACCCCGGCCCGTGACGGCAGGCATAAAAGCAGGCGGCAGGGCCCGGGCCCCGCCGCCAGATGGCACGCACCGGCTTACTGCACCTTGCCGGGGGCGGGGGGCAGGGTGATGCCGACATCGGCCCAGGGGTTGGTGCCGAGCAGCTGGGCGTGGGGCACGTCGGCCTGGTAGCGCATGGTGAACGCTCTGGGTCCGTGGGCGAAGGCCACCAGCAGCCCCTGTTTTGCATCCATCAACCCGGCGTGCATGCCGAGCCCGTGATAGCTGATCCGCACGGCCTTGTCCTCCAGGCCCACCTTGTCTATCTGGAAGCGGGCGATGCTGCCGTCTTTGAGGGTAAAGCCCCAGCGGAACGGCCCGCCGCTGACCACCGTCATCACCTCGTCGATGTCGGTGCCGTCCTCGGCGGAGTTGACGTGCATGCGGCCATATTTGCCAAGCACGGCGCTGCGGGTGCGCTCGTCCAGCGCCATCAGGTCATAGACCTTGGGGTAGGGGCCGACGCCGGTCTCCTCGGTGGCGACGCCGCCCCCTTGCACCGCAGGCTCGCGCCCTGCGAGCCTGGCCTGCTCCAGCAGCTCCCCCTGACTCAGGTTGAAGGCCGCAATCAGGGCGCCGTGCTCCGCTTTGGTCAGGGCGCGGCGGTGGGAGGCTTCAAGCAGCGGCCTGGCGGCCTCGGGGATGTCGACGGTGACCACGTTGACACCGATGGGGTTGAGCGCCTTGTTGACCGCTTCGATGCCGGTCACGGCGGGGCGGCCATCGCTGAACTGCACCGAGACGATGTCACCGGCGAAGGTGTTGAAAGAGAAGGCCGAGGCGAGGGTGCCGGCCAGCAACGGGATAGGGGTGAGTTTCATACAAGACTCCTCGTTAAGGTTCGAGAAGCAGTCTAGGGCGGCGATGTGTTCACTGAAATGACACTCGGATGATATGAAAATTCACTGACAGTAATGAATCGTGGGGATCAAGAGCCGTCGGCCCGCCCCGGGGGAGATCGCCCTCTGCCAGAGGGTGTGAGCCCGGCTGACGCAACGGGGCCCGGCTTATGGTATGACTCTGGACGTTACTCATCAGAACCTGTCGGAGGAAGAGACAATGCTGGCGTTGATCACCACGGCGCACCACACCTGCTACCCCAATCCCATCGCCTTTCGGGCCGGAGAGCGGGTGCGCATCGGCCACGAGGACGACGAGTTCCCGGGCTGGGTGCGCACCTTTACCGCAGACGGCAACGAGGGGTGGGCGCCCCTGTCCATGCTGACCCCGATAAGCGCCGAGGAGGCGCAGGCGCGCCAGGACTATACCGCCCGGGAGCTGGATGTGGCGGTGGGGGAGCGGGTACGGGTGGATCGGGAGCTGGCAGGCTGGCTCTGGGTTCACAACGAAGCGGGGCAATCAGGCTGGATACCGGCAAGCTGCATCGCCTCGCCCTCATAAGGTGGCAGCGGTTCGGAGAAGGAGTAGAGAGGGGAGAGAGAAACCCGGCCAGCGACGGACGTGCGGCCGGGTGAATTGTAAAGAGTAGGGTGACGGGAAACGGGATCAGCCTAGTCTAATCAACTCGATGGGGGCGTAGCGCTCCTGGCTGTTTGTCAGCAGCACGCACTTCTCATGTTCCGCCTCATAGGGGGTCAGGTTGTCGGTGTGCGCCTCCTTGAGGGTGTCGACTGCGCCAGTGGCGGCAATCATCACCCGTTGGCCCAGGGTCAGCACATTGCGGTTTCGATCGTAGATCTTCATGGCATTCTCCTTGTGGGATGGGTGCCCCGGCCCGTGCCGGGGCAACGGGCTCCAGACTACGCCCCTCGAAAAACGAGATGCCTGTCACAGATCAAAAAAAGGGGAAAGAGGGACTCGGTGCGGCGACGGGGCGCGGCGCTCTGGCCTCGCTGCCCGCCGGTGATCGCCACCGCCTGTCGCAGGGCAGGAAGAGCGCCCCCGCTTTTCATCCCCTCGGGCTCGAACTGCAAGGGGGATGCGCTATAGTGGAGCCGCTCGTTTTACTGCCTTCAACCAACCGAGAGTGCATTATGAATCGTGATATCGCAGCCCAGTTCATCAAGATGCTGACCAACCTGGACCAGTGTCTGGCCAAGGCCGAGGCCCACGCCGAGGCGAAGAAATTCAACGTGGACAACTTCTTCAATGAGCGCCTCATCGTCGACATGCTGCCCCTGAGCAAGCAGGTGCTGATCTGTTGTGACAGCGCCCGCGCCGTGGTGGCCACCGCCAGCCTGAGCGAGCCGCCGGTGCTGGGGGATGATCCCAAGACCATGGCGGATCTGCGCGCCCACGTGGCCAAGACCATCGCCTACCTGCAAGGCAAGCTGGACGCCGATTTCAGCCAGTATGCGAGCGGCCACTACTACCCCTACTGGGCCGGTGGCAAGGGGATGGACGGCCATAGCTGCGTCCACGAGTACGGCATCCCGAACTTCTACTTCCACCTCACCATGACCTATGCCCTGCTGCGCCAGGCCGGGGTGGATCTGGGCAAGCGGGATTACCTGGGTGGTCTGAACCTGCAATAAACCGCGCTTCAGCGACGACAAAGCCTGCCCCCTGGCAGGCTTTGTCGTTTTCGGCCCGGCTCAGCGCCCCAGGTTGTCGGCCAGTTGTTTGGCGCGACTTGCGGCCCACTGATCGATCATCTTCTCCATCTCCTCGGCGGTGATGGGGGAATCCTTGTGGGTGGTGTCCGGGCTCTCGCGAGCGTCCATCACCCGCACCAGCAGCTTGCCGCTCTGGGCGTCGAGCAACTGGGCCATGCTGCCCACCCTGAGCAGATAGGGCTCCTTGCCTATTACCTCGCGGGTGACGTTGATGGCGATCTTGGCGGGCAGCAGATCCCGCAGCTTGGGGTCGGGGCGGGTCAGGTCGAAGTTGGTGATGGCCGCCTGCACCCGCATCACGCCGGGACCGGGTTCGGTAGCCATCTTGACGCCCTGCTTCATCAGCTCCCGCTGGAAGGTGGCGTGGTAGTAGCGGCCTATCTCGTTCTGCTCGTTGGCAGTCAGCAGATACCACTGGCCGTTCTCCTGGCGGATGAATTGCAAGGGATCGAGCAGTACCGCGTGGTACTGGCGCAGATCCACACCGGGCTCCTTGTAGATACGCTGGTTGGGGTTGCTCTCGCTTTGCTGGAAGGCGGTGAGCGGGATCGCCTGCAGGCTGTGGGTGACCTGGTTCTTCACGGCGCACCCGCCCAGCAGGGCGGCGGCCATGGTCATCATCAAGACTCGTTTCATGGGGGCTCCTGGCGGTGGATGGTCGCTGCAAGAACGCAGCCCGCCCTGCCCACAGAGATACCTGATCAGGCCCCTCTCTCACAAGGGGTATCTATGCGGGGGCCACCGGGGGAGCCCCCGTGTCAGGTCACTCGGCGGGGATCTCGGGCTCCACCAGGGTGGCGAGCTGCATCAGGGACTCCTGCCAGCCGAGGTAGCACATCTCCACCGGGATGACCGCCGGTATACCCGCCTGTTCGATGGCGAGATCGGTGCCGCACAGCACCTGGGTGAGGGTGATGGTGACCTGCATCTCCCCCGGCAGGTTGGGGTCGTCGAAGCGGTCGGTGTAGCGGATGTGCTTGCCCGGCTCCAGCGCGAGATACTCGCCGCCGAAGGCGTGGGTGTGGCCGCTGGCGAAGTGGGTGAACGACATCCTGAACTGGCCGCCGACCCTGGCATCCAGCGCCGCCACCTTGCAGGTGAAGCCATGGGGGGGCAGCCATTTGGCCAGGGCGTCCGGCTTGATAAAGGCCTGGTATACCCGCTGTGGCGGGGCCTTGAGTACGCGATGCAGAGTGACTGTTCCTGTGCTCATCTTGGGTTCCTTCTCGGTTGTATCCGAGCAAGGATAGTCGCTCGGGGGAAGGACAACCGAGGGTCAGGAGTCGTGGCGCTCCCATTGAAGGGCTAGGTTGTCATCAGGCGGCGCGCGTCCTGGTCGCCATGAGCGGCCGCATTTGCCGCTGGCGACGCCTCCTCTGTCAGGCACGTCTGCACGCACTCCATAAACACCCGCATGGCGGGGCTGAC
This sequence comes from Aeromonas caviae, assembly GCF_000819785.1. Lineage (GTDB taxonomy): Bacteria > Pseudomonadota > Gammaproteobacteria > Enterobacterales > Aeromonadaceae > Aeromonas > Aeromonas caviae. Next base: position 34,541 of record NZ_CDBK01000042.1, read on the forward strand.
AAACTTGCTGGCGTGGTGGGCGCACAGGGCCGTGATGACGAGGGGCGTGGGGGAGAAGGGCAGCTCCTGCAGCTCCCCCGAACTCAGCTCCCGCTCGACGGCGAAGCGGGGCAGGAAGGAGACGCCGAGGTTGCTGGCCACGCAGCGCTTGATGCTCTCTATGCTCCACAGCTCTATGGTGCCGTCCAGAGTGATGGCTCGCTGGCGTAATGTGCTCTCGAAAATCTGACGGAAGATGCACTGGGGTTCGTTGATGATGAAGCTGACCGGCAGGTGCTGATCCGGGCGGGTGAAGTCGATACCACCGCTGAGGGCGGGGGAAGCTACCAGCACCAGGGGTTGCTCGCCAAAGCTCTCCATCAGCAGGGCGGCATCGTTGCCGACCCGATAGAAGATACCGAGATCGGCCTCGTCCGCCAGCAGCGCATCGCGAATGACGTAACAGTTCAGGGACCGGAGCGACAGTCGGACCCCGGGAGCCAGCCGCTTGAAGCGCTCGAGCACCGCCGGCATCTTGTAGGCCAGCAGAGTTTCGCCGATGGCGACCCTGAGCTCACCGCTCGGCTCGGCGTCCTGCTGCGCCGCCTGGCGCAGACCCGACATCACCCGGATCATCTCGTGCACATGCGGCATGATGTTCTGTCCGGCCTTGGTCAGGCACATGCGACGCCCTATTTTTTCGAACAGTTGTAGCGAAAGTTCCTGCTCCAACTGCTGGATATGGAAGGTTACCGTCGACTGGGTGCAGCAGAGCTTGCGGGATGCCTTCACGAAGGAGCCCTCCTCGATCACCGTCTTGAGGGTAATGAGACGTCGCAAATCCATGGGGACTCCAATTCATCGAAATGGTTGAATTTAGAATGCTAAAACATTCGATTTTTTGATGCCAATGGCCGCGTTAAGGTATCACTCCCATTTGGAGAAACACCATGACCACGACCCTTGTCAGCGCATTTTTGACTTACACCCTGATCACGGCCATGACGCCGGGACCGAACAACATACTGGCTCTGAGCGCCGCCAATCAGCATGGTCTGCGCCGCAGTAGCCGGGTGCTGGCGGGCATGAGTGCGGGCTTCCTGCTGATCATGCTGCTGTGTGCCCTGTTCACCTTCACCCTCATCAGCCTCTCCCCCGCGCTGGTTGGCTGGCTCAGCTGGGCCGGGGCGGCTTATGTGCTCTGGCTGGCCTGGCGCATTGCGGCCAGCGGCTCCAACCTGTCGAGCACAGATGGAGCCTTGCCCGGCTTCTGGACCAGCTTCTGGCTGCAGTTCGTGAACGTGAAGATCATCCTATACGGCATCACGGCGCTCTCCACCTTCGTGTTGCCCCACACCACAGAATTCGTCTGGGTGCTGGGCGTCAGCCTGCTGCTGGCGCTGATCGGCACGCTGGGGAACCTCTGCTGGGCCCTGGCGGGTCATCTGCTGCAGCCCCTGTTCCAGCGCCACGGCCGCATTCTGAACCTGACGCTGGCGGGCTTGTTGGTTTACTGTGCGCTTCGGATGCTGATCTGACGGAACGCAGGCCGGGGGCGTCGCCTCCTTTCGCTTGCAGAGAGGATTTTTCGTTTTCTCTTCAAGGAGTTGATCAAGATAGAGGTTATTGTCACCGTTCGCTCATATAATCGCCGCCATGCAAGCGACTCGGAAGGATTCGATGACACAGCTGATGGCGGCCCTGCTGGGGTTGTTTTACGCCAGCCTGATCTGGGCGGCGCCCGTCCCCTTCGTGACGGCCCCCGGCCCCCATGCCACGCAGGAGAGGCTGGAGCCCCTGCTCTCCTGGTTCTCGGGGGAGTTTTCCAGCCAGGAGCAGGCCACCTTCGATGCCCGCTTCACTAGCGCCGAGCTGCGGCTGGTGGAGATCTGGCCCGGGGAGGGCCCCTTTCGCTGGGTCTATGCGGAGCAGTTTCTGACCGAGCGGGCGCAGCGACCGTTTCGCCAGCGCATCTACCGCTTCTCCTCCCTGCCCGATGGCCGCATCCTGATGGCCGAACTGACCATGCCGAGGGCCACGGATTTTGCCGGCGCCTGGCGTCGGCCCGAGCTGCTCGATTCCCTCACCCCGCAGCAACTCTCCCTGCGCGAAGGGTGCGAGATCTGGCTGACCCGCCAGCCGAGCGGGGAGTACAAGGGGCAGACCCGGGTCGGGCACTGCGCCACCGATTTTGGCGGTGCCACCACCCTGGTGCAGTACCTCTGGATCGGCCCGGACAGCGTCCGGTTGCTGGACAGGGCCTATGACAACGGCGCCCATCAGCGCTGGGGCAGCCCGGGGGAGGGTTACGTCTACCTGCGCAAGGGGATGCGGCGCGGGGAGTAGTCGCGCCGTCCGTCAAGGCCCCTCCCTGCTTGCCGCCAACAAGGACGTGCCGGTCAGGCCGCCGGCCAGTGCCCCTGCAGATCCACCAGGATGGAGAGGCTGACCGCGCCAAACAGCAGGCCCGTCATCAGGTTGAGCGGGCGCTGGATGCGGCCGAGCAGGTGCTGGGCGCGGGGGGTGGAGAGGCTCCAGGCCAGGGCGCTGAACCAGACGAGGGAGAGCAGGAACAGCTCCAGGATCAGCAATCCCCGGGTCAGGCCATCCACCTGGGGTGTCACCATGGCGGCCAGCAGCCCCATGAAGAACAGCATCGCCTTGGGGTTGAGCAGATTGGTGGCCAGCCCGCTCTTCACCCCCTTGCGCCAGCCCGGCCGCTCGCCTCCGGCGCGCAGCGCCAGATCCCCGCTTCCCTGCCAGGCCGCTTTCAGCGCCCCCCAGCCCAGCCAGCCCAGATAGAGGGCACCCACCAGTTTCACGGCGAGAAAGAGCCAGGGCTGGCTTGCGATCAGCAGGCTGATGCCGGTGAGACTGAGGGTGGCGTGGAGCAGGATGGCAAGGGCGATGCCAAGGGCCGCTCCGAGGGCGGTGGGCCTGTGCAGGCTGGTGCGCAGGATGAGTGCGAAATCCGGGCCCGGGCTCGCCAGGGCGACGAGGTGGACGAGACCCAGGGTCAGAAACAGGCTGGTGAACATAAAAGACCTCCGACAGCGGTATGGAGGTGACAGCATGGGGCAGGACGGGGGACGGGAGATTGTAAAAGATTGCAGCGGCGACGATTCAGGCGGGCAGCATCTGCTGGCGATACTCCGCCGGGGTGAGCCCGAAGGCCTGACGAAAACCGTGGTGGAAGTGGCTCTGATCGAAGAAGCCCACCGCCAGTGCCACCTCGCTCACCGGCAGACCGCTGCCGAGCAGGCGCTTGCCCTGTTCGAGGCGCAGCCGCTTGAGCCAGGCATAGGGGGTCATGCCGGTCTTCTTCTTGAACTGACGGAGGAAGGCGAAGCGATCCAGCCCGAACAGGGCGGCCAGGTCCTCCAGGGTGTGGCGCTCGTCCAGCCGGGCCAGCAGATGGTCGCGCAGGAACCTGAGCTGGGGATCCGCCAGGGCGTGGCGCTCGGGGGCGAGCCGGAACAGTTCGCCCAGCAGGGCCAGCAACTGGCTCTCCGCCAGCAGGCCGTCGGGGGAAGGGCCGTCCAGGTGCATGTGCAGGCGGGCAAAGCCCTGATAGAGGTCGGGGCGGCTCTGCAATCCCTGGTGGAAAAAGGGCTCGGGGTGCTCCGGCAGCCAGCGGGCCAGCTGCTCGGGGGCGATGGAGAAGACCCGCACCTCGTACCCTTCCGGCAGCAGGCTGAGGCCGTCGTGCATCTCGTCCGGGTTGACGGTGGAGAGTTCGCCGCGCACCAGGTTGTGGCTGTTCCCCTTGTGGATGAACTTCTGGCCGCCCCGCTGCACCAGACCGATGTGGTAGTCCAGATGCACGTGGCGGCCATAGCTGAACTCCCTGTGGTGGGAGTGGGAGAGTTCAACCCCCGGCAGCAGCCGGGATTGCCAGTAGTGGATGCGGGAGTGGGGTGCGTTCATCCCCTATTGATACCCCGAAAGCGGCCCCGTGGCTTGTAGATTATTGCGCCGGCGCCTCAGCCGGCCTCCTGGCGCCGCTTGCCGCTGCGCAGGCCATCCAGGCTGAACAGCACCAGGGCGCTCCAGATGCAGCCGAAGGTGATCATCTTGTCCAGCGCCAGCGCCTCGCCATACAGGGTCACCGCCAGGATGAACATCAGGCTGGGGCCTATGTACTGGAAGAAGCCCAGGGTGGAGAGCTTGAGCCGGGTGGCCGCTGCGGTGAAGCAGAGCAGGGGAGCCGTGGTGACGGCGCCCGCGGCGATGAGCAGCAGGTTCAGGTGCCAGTCATTCTGGGTGAGGTGGCTGGTGGGGCTGTCGGCGATGCCCCACAGATAGAAGGCGGCTGGCGGCAGCATGATCAGGGTCTCGATGAGCAGGCCGGTGAGGGCGTCCAGGGCCAGTTTCTTGCGAATGAGGCCGTAGATGGCGAAGCTCGAGGCCAGCACCAGGGCTATCCAGGGCAGGGAGCCGAATGCGATGAGCTGGACGGCGACACCGACAAAGGCGAGCCCCACCGCCCACCACTGCAGGCGGCGCAGCTTCTCGCTAAGAAACACCATGCCGAGCAGCACGTTGAACAGGGGGTTGATGTAGTAGCCCAGGCTCGCATCCAGCATGTGGCCGTTGTTGATGGCCCAGATGAATAGCAGCCAGTTGCCGCCGACGGTGACGGAGGTGAAGGCCAGGGTGAGCAGCACCTTGGGCTGGCGCAGCACCGCCTGCACCTTGTGCCACTGGCGTCCGAGCAGCACCAGCACCATCAGCAGGGCGCAGGACCAGATCATGCGGTGGGTCAGGATCTCGGCGGCCGGCACGGCGGAGAGGGACTTGAAGTAGATGGGTGCCAGGCCCCAAAGGGTGTAGGCGCCGAGGGCATAGAGGACGCCCTGGCGCTGGATCTGTTGTTGCATGCGGATAACCTTCACTGGAGTGCGGATGTCGGGAAACATCGCAAAAAGTCAGTGTAGCGATCCTTTTGCAGGGAAAGAAGACAATAAATGGGTCTGACGGGATTTTAACAGCAGGAGCGACTTCAGCGACCGCCCCCGCGGCGGATCTTCTCCACGTCCATCAGCAGCCACAGCATGAGGGCGATGGCGGAGATCCAGGGGCCCCAGGTGACATAGGCTTCCCCCTGACCCAGCACGAAGAACAACAGCGGCAGTCCCACCACCAGAAACAGTACACTTCCCAGAAAAAACAGCATTTTTATCTTTAAATTTAATGGCTTGCTATTTGACGATTATATCGATTGAGCGAGGGGATAAAAGAGTAAAAATGAGAAAGGGGGATTTCTCCCCCTGTTTTGTTGATAAGCGTCATTTATGACGTTATTCGAGCTGGATCCAGGTGCTTTTCAGCTCGGTGTACTTCTCCAGGGCGTGCAGGGACTTGTCGCGCCCGTTGCCGGACTGCTTGAAGCCGCCAAACGGCATGGTCATGTCGCCGCCATCCCAGTTGTTGACGAAGACGGTGCCGGCGCGCAGGGCGCGGGAGCCCTTCACCGCCTGGTTGAGATCCGCCGTCCAGATGGCGGCCGCCAGGCCGTAGTCGGTGTCGTTGCCAAGGGCGATGGCCTCTTCCAGGGTGTCGAAGCCGGTCACCGCCAGCACGGGGCCGAAGATCTCCTCGCGGAAGATGCGCATCGTCGGGGTCACGTCGTCAAAGATGGTGGGTTCGATGTAGTAGCCGCCCTCCTCGGGCTGGGTGCGCTTGCCCCCCAGCAGCAGCTTGGCGCCCTCCTGCTGGCCGATGGCGATGTAGTTGAGCACCTGCTCCATCTGGATGTGGTCCACCATGGCGCCGATGCGGGTGGTGGGGTCGAGCGGGTTGGCCGAGATCCATTCGCGGGCGTGGGCCAGCAGCCGCTCCATGAACTGGGGCTTGATGCTGTTTTGCACCAGCAGGCGGGAGGCTGCGGTGCACACTTCCCCCTGGTTGTAGAAGATGGCGCCGACGGCGCTTCTGGCGGCGGCGTCCAGATCCGGTGCATCCGCCAGCACGATGTTGGGGCTCTTGCCGCCGCACTCCATAAAGGCGCGTTTCAGATTGGATTTCCCGGAGCACTGCACCAGATGCTTGCCGATCTTGGTGGAGCCGGTGAAGGTGATGCAGTCGACGTCCATGTGCATGGCCAGCGCCTCGCCCACGGTGTGACCAAAGCCCGGCAGCACGTTGAAGACGCCGTCGGGGATGCCCGCCTCCTTCGCCAGACCCGCGATGCGCAGGGCGGTGAGGGGGGATTTCTCGGAGGGTTTGAGGATCACCGAGTTGCCGGTGGCGAGCGCCGGGCCCAGCTTCCAGCAGGCCATCACCAGGGGGAAGTTCCAGGGCACGATGGCGGCCACGACACCGAGGGGCTCGCGGGTCACCAGGGCCAGGGCGGACTCTTCCACCGGGGCGACCTGATCGTAGATCTTGTCTATCGCCTCGGCGTTCCAGGCGATGCAGTTCGCGGCGGCGGGGGCGTCATACCCCATGGCGTCGCCGATGGGCTTGCCCATATCCAGCGACTCCAGCAGTGCCAGCTCCACCAGGTTCAGGCGCATCAGCTCGGCGAAGCGCTGCATGATAAGCTTGCGCTGCTTGGGAGAGAGGCCGCACCAGCGCTTGTCGTCGAAGGCGGCACGGGCCGCCTTGACCGCCAGCTCGGCATCGGCGGCGTCGCAGGAGGCGACCCTGGTCAGCAGTTGGCCGTTGGCCGGATTGATGCAATCGAAGGTGGCGCCGTTGACGGCATCCCGGTAGGTGCCGTCGATAAAGGCTTGCGAGGGCAGGGTCAGATGGGCGGCCTTGTGTTGCCACTGGGCCAGGGTCAGGTCACTCATGTTCACTCCTTGAACCGGCAGAAAGTCAGTCTCCGCGTATCAATATGCTAAACATCCTGCCGCTTGTAAATCCATCTTGTAACAATTCATTAAACACTGATCTCGAACAACCCGGGCCAACGGCGGGGCAAACCGGGCGCCCTGGCCTGTGGTGTCGGGGGCCGCGCGGCGGGACTGGAGCCCGTGTCGCTGGCCTGATCCCCGGGTCGGGCAGGGGGGGATCCCGGCGGGCTGTTCCGGGAGAAGGCCCGTCAGAAGCTGGCGGGCGTGTTGGCCGAGATCAGCACGCACTCCTGATCCCCCACGTTGCGAAAACGGTGGGGGGTGCGGCTGTCGAAGTAGTAGCCATCCCCCGGTGCCAGCAGGTGAACCTGCTCGCCTACCGTGACTTCTACCTGACCCCGGATGACGATGCCGCACTCTTCCCCTTCGTGACTCAGCATGTCGTCACCGGTGTCGGCGCCCGGGGGCAGTATCTCCTGCATCATGCCGATGGCGCGGTTGGCGCGGCTGTGACCCACCAGACGGTAACTGATGGGGTGGGTGCCGAGATCCGGCATGTCGTCCGCACGGAAGATCACCTCGGAATCCATCTCCGTCTCGTCGGTGAAGAAGCTGGCCAATGACATGGGGATGCCTTCCAGCACCTTGCGCAGGGAGGCCACCGAGGGGCTCACCTGATTTTTCTCGATCTGGGAGATAAAGCCGTTGGTCACACCGGAGCGTTTTGCCAGCTCGCGCTGGGAGAGGGCCGCCTTGGTGCGAACCGCCTTGAGGCGGTGACCGATATCCATCGATAGACACTCCTTGACTGTTTACTATTATTAAAATTGTGTTAAATATCTTATACCACCCCTGAGGGGTGACACCAAGCCGGGCGATAAAAGCCCTTTTTTATGGATTCAGGTGTTTAATTTAATAGGCATGAGCCGGGTGTTACTAAACGCCTTAAGGATGAGGTGACCATGAAACCTGTCAGCGACATCAATACCCCCGACATGTCCGCATTCTGGATGCCGTTCACCGCCAACCAGCAATTCAAGGCGGCGCCGCGCATCCTGAAGTCGGCAGAGGGGATGTATTATCACTCAGAGGATGGCCGCAAGATACTGGATGGCACTGCCGGACTCTGGTGTTGCAACGCAGGCCATGGTCGGCGCGAGATCGCCGAGGCGGTCTCCCAGCAGATCTCCCACCTCGATTTTGCCCCCACCTTCCAGATGGGCCACCCCCTGCCGTTCGAGCTGGCCAACCGGCTGGTGGAGATCGCCCCCAAGGGATTCGGTCACGTCTTTTATACCAACTCCGGATCGGAGTCCGTGGACACCGCGCTCAAGATTGCGCTGGCCTGGCAGCGGGCTCGCGGCCAGGGGACCCGTACCCGGCTCATCGGCCGCGAGCGCGGCTACCACGGGGTGGGTTTTGGCGGCATCTCGGTGGGGGGCATTCCCGGCAACCGCAAGTGGTTCGGCTCCCTGCTGACCGGGGTGGATCATCTGCCCCACACCCTCAACATAGGGAAAAATGCGTTCACCAAGGGATTGCCAGCAGAAGACCTCACCCTGGCCGATGAACTGGAGAAGATTGTTTTCCTGCACGACGCCAGCAACATCGCGGCGGTCATCGTCGAGCCCATCGCCGGCAGCACCGGGGTCATCATGCCCCCCAAGGGCTATCTCAAGCGGCTGCGGGAGATCTGTACCAAACACGGCATCCTGCTGATTTTTGACGAGGTGATCACCGGTTTCGGCCGCCTCGGCTCCCCCTTCGCCGCCCAGGAGTTCGACGTCATCCCCGACATGATCACCTGCGCCAAGGGGCTCACCAACGGCGCCATCCCCATGGGGGCCGTGCTGGTGCAAAACCATATCTATGACGACATGATGGCGGCGGGCAAGGGGGCCATCGAGCTGTTCCACGGCTACACCTACTCCGGCCACCCGGTGGCCGCGGCGGCGGGTCTGGCGACCCTCGAGATCTACCGTAACGAGAACCTGCTCAGCCGCGCCGCCGATCTGGCAGGCTACTGGGAGGAGGCGGCCCATTCCCTCAAGGGCTGCAAGCACGTGAAGGACGTGCGCAACTACGGCCTGGTGGCGGGCATCGAACTCGAATCCATGCCGGATGCACCGGGCAAGCGGGCCTACGAGGTGTTCGTGCGCTGTTTCGAGAAGGGGGCGCTTATCCGGGTGACCGGCGACATCATCGCCCTGTCGCCTCCCCTCATCATCGAGCGCAGCCAGATCGACGATCTCTTCACCCTGCTGCAGGACGCCCTGCAGGCCCAGGACTGACCCCCACATCACACAGGATGGCGCTCGTCCCGGGCGTCATCCCCCTGTGCTGCCCCGGCGCGGCGAGGGGAGGACGGATGACCCATCACGGAGGATTTATGAGTTACAGGATCGACAACTTCATCGACGGCGAGACGACCGAGAGTCGCAGCGAGCGTTTCGGTGCCATCTTCAATCCGGCCACTGGCCAGCAGCAAGGCTCCGTCGTTCTCAGCACGGCCGATGAGTGTGCCGAGGCGATTGCCTGCGCCGAGCGCGCCTTTGGGGAGTGGTCCCAGACCCCGCCGCTGGTGCGGGCCCGGGTGCTGTTCCGCTTCAAGGAGCTGATGGAGCAGCACAGGGACGAGCTGGCCCAGCTCATCAGCCGTGAGCACGGCAAGGTCTTCTCCGACGCCCAGGGGGAGCTGACCCGGGGGCTGGAGGTGGTGGAGTTTGCTTGCGGCATTCCCCACCTGCTCAAGGGGGAGCACTCCCTCAACGTGGGCCGCGGGGTGGACAGTCACTCCATGATGCAGCCGGTGGGGGTATGCGCCGGCATCACCCCGTTCAACTTCCCGGCCATGGTGCCGCTCTGGATGTTCCCGGTGGCTCTGGCCTGCGGCAACACCTTCATTCTCAAGCCCTCGGAGAAGGATCCGTCCCTCTCCCTGCGCATGGCCGAACTGCTCAAGCAGGCGGGCCTGCCGGACGGGGTGCTCAACGTGGTCAACGGCGACAAGGAGGTGGTGGACGTGCTGCTGACCGACCCGAGGGTCGGTGCCGTGTCGTTTGTCGGCTCCACCCCCATCGCCCAGTACATCTATGCCACCGCCTCGGCCCACGGCAAGCGAGTGCAGGCCCTGGGCGGCGCCAAGAACCACATGGTGGTCATGCCGGATGCCAATCTGGATCAGGCGGTTTCCGCCCTGATGGGGGCCGCCTATGGCGCGGCGGGCGAGCGTTGCATGGCGATCTCGGTGGCTGTGGTGGTGGGTGACGAGACCGCCGATGCCCTGGTGGCGAAGCTCTCGCCCCTGGTGGCGGCCCTGCGGGTCGGCCCCGGCCTCGGTCAGAGTCCGGAGAACGAGATGGGGCCCCTCATCAGCCGGGAACACCTGGCCAAGGTGCGCGGCTACGTGGATCAGGGGGTGGCCGAGGGGGCCGAGCTGGTGGTGGATGGTCGCGGTGTCAGCCATGGGGAAGGCTACTTTATCGGAGGCAGCCTGTTCGATCGGGTCGGCCCCGAGATGCGCATCTACCGGGAGGAGATCTTCGGCCCCGTGCTCGCCATCGTGCGGGCGCCGGACTACGAGACGGCGCTCAAGCTCATCAACGAACACGAGTACGGCAACGGCACCGCCATCTTCACCGGTGACGGCGATACCGCAAGGGACTTCACCACGCGGGTTCAGGTCGGTATGGTAGGGGTGAACGTACCCATTCCGGTGCCCATGGCGTTTCACAGCTTCGGTGGCTGGAAGCGGTCCATCTTCGGGCCGCTCAACATGCACGGGCCGGACGGGGTGCGTTTCTACACCCGGATGAAGACGGTGACCGCCCGCTGGCCCCAGAGCCTGCGCGCCGGCGCCGAGTTCTCCATGCCGACCATGAAGTGAGCCACCGGCTCGCTGCCATGGCTTTAATCTCTTGCCCCCGCAGGCCGCCGGTCTGCGGGGGCGCTTCTGTCAAGGAGTAACAGATGCGACTGGGTATTCTCGATTGTGACCGGCTGGACCCCGATTTGGTGGGGGATTTTGGTCCCGTTTACTCCGAGATGTTTATCAAGGGTTTCCGGGCGTTGGCCCCCGAGCTGGAATTTCGGGTCTGGTCCGCCCTCGACGGCGATCTGCCCCCTGATCTGACCGAATGCGATGCCTGGCTTATCACCGGCTCGCGTCACGATGCCTACAGTGACATCCCCTGGATCCTGGCGCTGCGCGACTGGATCCGCCGGGCCCACGATGCCAACGTCAAGCTGGCCGGGGTCTGCTTCGGCCATCAGGTGATCGCCCAGGCGCTGGGAGGGGAGGTGATGAAGTCCACCAAGGGGTGGGGGCTGGGGGTGTCGGTCCATGCCATGCAGACGACAAAACCCTGGATGGCGCCGGGGCTGGACACCATCCGCATCCTGGCAAGCCACCAGGATCAGGTGGAGCAGCTTCCGCCGGGGGCGACCCTGCTCGCGGGCAACGACTTCTGCCCCAACTTCATGTTCCTGCAGGGGGATCACATCGTCGCCATCCAGGGGCACCCGGAATTCTCGGTGGCGTACAACCGGGCCCTGATCGAGCGGCGACGGGACAGGCTGCCCGATGCACATTACCAGAGCAGTCTCTCTTCCCTGGAAGGGGAGGTGGATTCCGCCACCATGATGCAGTGGCTGCTGCAGTTCCTCGGCATCCTGCCGATCGGGGCCGACGCGCGCTGAACCCCGTTTGTCATATCCACCGCGCTGATGCTAGATTTTGTAGCAAAATGAAGGATCAAGCGGCGATATGCCCAGTCCGGATGATACACTGGCCGCCATTTTTGGCGGCCTAGTCCATCGACGAGCGCCGCGTCAGTCTGTGAGGGGGCAACCTTGAAACTACAGCAGTTGAAGTATCTGATCGCGGTGCGGGACCACAATCTCAACGTCTCCGTTGCCTCCGATGCGCTCTATACCAGCCAGCCTGGGGTGAGCAAGCAGATCGGCTTGCTGGAGAGCGAGCTGGGGGTGCGCATCTTCGAGCGCCGCGGCAAGCACCTGCACCGGATCACCCCGGTGGGGGAGGAGATCATCAAGTGTGCCGAGGCCATGCTCAATATCGAGAGCAAGATCAAGGCCATCTCCCGGGAATACCTGGATCCGACCGTGGGCACCCTCAACATCCACACCACCCACACCATCGCCCGCTACCTGCTGCCGAAAAGCGTCACCTACTTCACCAAAAAGTACCCCAAGATCTCGTTCCACCTGCATCCTGTGATGTCCGCCACCAAGGAGCAGATCAGCAAGGGATACTCGGATTTTTCCATCGTGGCCCACGAGATAGGCTTCGACAAGGAGCTGATCGCGCTGCCTGCCTACCTCTGGACCCTCTCCCTGGTGGTGCCCCAGGAGCACCCCCTGGCCAAGGTGAAGAAGCCGACCCTGGAGCAGCTCTGCCAGTATCCCATCCTGAGCTACGAGAGCGGCGCCACCGGGCGTCAGGTGCAGGACAAGGTGTTCCAGGCGGCTGGCCTCACCCCCAACTACTACATGACGGTGATGGATGCCGGCGTCATCAAGCGCTACGTTGAGCTGGGCTTTGGCATCGGCATCATCTCCTCCCTGGTTGCCAACGATAGCGATGCCCCCGGCCTCGTGGCCATCAATCTGGAGCACCTGTTCGAGCCCTGCCCGGCCCAGATCTGCTTCAGCAAGAGCATCCTCTTGCAGAACTACATGTATGACTTCATCAGCTCCTTCTCCCCCCATCTCACCAAGGAGATGATCCAGAACGTGATGCAGCAGCCGACCCAGGCGCGCATCGACGAGCTGTTGTCAGGGGTGGAGCTGCCCGTCTACTGATCCCGCTTCCGTTTCTGTGCCGGCACCCCGGGGGGCCGGCCTCCTCCCGCCGAGGTTTCCATGTCCCGCATCCTGCTGCTCGCCAATCTCAACTGTGATCATGTGCTCTCCCTGGCCGAACCCCTGGTGGCGGGGGCGCGGCTGCAATACGTGGATCAGGGGCGCAGGCTCGGCGGCGGCGCCGCCAATACCGGCATCGGATTGGTGTGGGCGGGGCACGAGGTGATCATTGCCTCCCGGGTCGGGCTGGACGACACCGGTGACTGGCTGCTGGAGCAGGCGGCCTCATACGGCCTGGATTGCAGCCATGTGGAACGCTTTGGCGGCGAAACCGGCGAGCTGCTGGTGCTGGTGGACGCCACCGGTGAACGCACCATCCTCAGGCGCCCACGTCGTCCGGATCTGCCGGGGGATCTGCCGACCGAAGGGGTGGACTGCCTCTATGTGAACTATCCGGGCACCGCCATCGTGGGCTACATGCGCCAGATGCTCGCCAAGAGTTTCGTGGTGGCCCAGTATCCCAAGGGGGGGCAGGCCCGCCGCCCCTGCCACGTGCTGGTGGCCTCCCGCTCCGATCTCGGCGAGGTGAGCGACCCCTGGCAGCATGCCCGCCAGCTCGCGGGGGATCAGCTCGAATGGCTGGTGCTGACCGAGGGCAAGGCGGGAGCCGTGGCCATTCACGGGGAGGAGCAGGTCAGGGTGGCGGCGCGACCGGTCTCCGTGGTGGATACCACGGGGGCGGGGGATGCCTTCGCGGGCGGCCTCATCCACGGTCTTGCGCGGGGCATGGCCATGGCCGATGCGTTGCAGTGCGCCGTGGACTGGGGCGCCTTCGCGGTGGCCTCCGAGAGCTCCATCCCCTCCCAGGCGCTGCGCAACTGGCTGAAACAGCCCCACTGAACTCGCCGGACAACGGCTCCGGCGATGGCAGAGGAGGTGGGGGTTTGTCGACGGAAACCGCCAAAACCCCTCGCTGAGGCGGCAAGTTTGCGATCAATCAAAGAAAGTGTCGATTTATGTACATCTTCGTCGACACCCGCCCGGGCTGCTCTTACCCTTGTGACTTCACGACTCGGTCGAAGAAGCCCATCCCGTGCGCACGCATGTGCAGACCCCCTCTTTGGCCACCGGCTGTCGTCCTGATTTCTGGCTTGTAGTAAGAGGCAAGTGCGACCATGCAACTGACACGATTTACCGACTACGCCCTGCGTACCCTGACCTTCCTGGCCATCCAGCCCGGTGATCGCCTGTCGACCATCACGGAAGTGGCCGACACCTTCGCCATCTCCCGCAATCACGTGGTCAAGATAGTGCATCAGCTCGGCATCAAAGGTTACATCGAGACGGTGCGTGGCAAGCATGGGGGCATCCGCCTCGGCCGTGCCGCCGTCTCCATCAACCTGCGCGATGTGGTGATGGACATGGAGCACGTGCTCTGCCCGGTGGACTGCAAGCGCGAAAACTGCCGTCTCTCCGGGGGCTGCCGCATCCAGGGCATTCTGCGCCGCGCCATGCACGCCTTCCTCGAGGTACTGGGGGAGTACACTTTGGCGGATGCGGTGCGGGATCCCACTCGTCTGTGCCACCTTCTCGGCATAGAGCAGGATAATATTCTGACCATGGCATGATGCCACGGTGAATGACAGAGGGGCCTGCGGGCCCCTCTGTCATTGCCAGCGGTCAGAGCTGGGGCACAAGGGTGATGGCACCGTGCAGACAGGCGAGGCCACAGGCGCCGCAGCCATCGCAGGCGGCCATGTTGACGGTCACTCCCTCGCTGCCGACCTTGATCGCCTGCTGGGGGCAGGCATCTTCACACAGCAGGCAGTAGTAGCCCTGACGGGCCTGGCAGCTCGCCTCTATCCTGACCCGGGTCTGCACCTGGCGGCCGAGGCAGAGATCCAGTGCGCCCGTGGGGCAGGCTCTGGCGCAGATGCCGCAATAGCTGCACTGGCCACAGGCGAGATCCAGCACTGGGGTACCGGCGATGGGGCTGCCGTCATATTCGGGGCGATCGGCGGGCTTGATGAGGCCGTTGGGACACGCCTTGAAGCAGTCGCCACAACGGGTGCAGAGGGTGAGGAACTGGGACTCGTCGATGGCCCAGGGCGGGCGTGCCTCATGGCAGACCACCTCGGGTCTGCGGGGGCTCCCCCATGCGTGTGCCAGCCAGCGACAGAAAAAATGCGTCATGCCTACCCCTATACCTATTAGGGGTTAATTTTATCCAGTTTTAGGCCGGCAAGCCAGAGAATAGCGGCGGGCAGGATCGCAAGCCGGGTTGCCCTTGTGTAAGCTAGGCGGGTCTTTTTGCGGGATTGAATGAACTCATGTGGCTATTTCTGTGGCGTGCTTCTCTGCTCTATGTCTTCCCCCTGCTGATGTGGGCCTACTGCCATCTCAAGGGTATCGAGTTCAGTGAACTGGATACCGGGGTCAACAGCCACAAGTGGGTGGTGCTGGCGGCCTATCTGCTCTATGTGCTGATCTGGTTGCTGCTCAACCGCTATCTCGAACTCTTCCTGCGCCAGCGGGGGCGCCGATGACCCCGCTGCTGACCTGGTGGCCTGCCATGCTGGTTGGTGGGCTGGCGCTGCTGTTCGGCTGGTGGTGGGGGCGACGCAGCGGCCGTGAAGAGGCGCTGCTGCTGGAGGAGCGTTATCAGGGGTTGCAGGACCGCTGGGACGCGCTGCAGGACGAGAAGATGCTGGCTCAGCAGAAGCTGGATCAGCAGCAGACCCTGCTGCTCAAGCTCACCGCCCGTCTCAAGGAAGCCGAGGCGACCCTGCGCAGCGAGCGCATCGCCAGCGCCGAGAAGCTGCAACTGCAACAAGAGGCTGAACAGCGCCTCAGCCAGCAGTTCGAGAACCTCGCCAATCGTATCTTTGAACAAAATGCTGGAAACTTCCGCGAACTGAATCAGAACAGCATGGATCTCCTGCTGACTCCACTCAAGGAGCAGCTCGAGGGCTTTCGCCGCCAGGTGGGAGAGACCCACGCCCAGGAGACGGCCCAGCGCCACAACCTCAAGTTCGAGCTGGAGCGCCTTGCCGAGCTCAACGCCCGCATGACCGAAGAGGCGGCGGCGCTGACCCGGGCCCTCAAGGGCGACAGCAAGCAGCAGGGCAACTGGGGGGAGGTGGTGCTGGCGCGGATCCTCTCCGAGTGCGGCCTGCGCGAGGGGCATGAGTACCACACCCAGGTCAACATCGAGGTGGACAAGGGCAAGCGCTACCAGCCCGACGTCATCGTCCACCTGCCCCAGGAAAAGGACATCATCATCGACGCCAAGGTGTCGCTGACCGCCTATGAGCGCTGGTACAACGCCGCTGACGATCTGGAGAAGGCGGTGGCGCTCAAGGAGCACGTCGCCTCGGTGCGCAACCATATCCGCGAGCTGGGCCGCAAGGATTACCAGCAGTTGCCCGGGGTGCGCACCCTGGACTATGTGCTGATGTTCGTGGCGGTGGAGCCTGCCTTCCTCGCTGCCCTGGAAGCGGACCCTTCTCTGGTGCGCTACGGGCTGGAACACAACATCCTGCTGGTGAGCCCCACCAACCTGATGGTGGCGCTGCGCACCATAGAGAACCTGTGGCGCTACGAGCGGCAGAACCAGAACTCGCGCCAGATAGCGGAGCGGGCCGGCCGCCTCTACGAGAAGCTGCGGTTGTTCGTGGAGGAGATGCAGCAGATGGGGGGCAGCCTGCACAAGGCGCAGGAGAGCTACGACAAGGCGATGGGCCGGCTGGTCAACGGTCGTGGCAACCTGATCGCCCAGGCCGAGCGCTTTCGCGAGCTGGGGGTCGAGGTGACCAAGCCCTTGCCGGACGCGCTGGTGGACAGGGCGTTGGAGCGGGAGGAGTCGGCGGACTGAGGGGAGTCGTCATTCGCCGGGACAACGAAAAGGGCAGCCATTGGCTGCCCTTTTCGTTTCATGCAACAGCCTGGACGGCTGCTTATTGCTTCCAGAAGGAGGGGAAGAAGAGCACCGCCACCGTCAGGATCTCGAGGCGTCCCAGCAGCATGCCGAACGACAGTATCCACTTGGCCGCATCCGGCAGACTGGCGAAGTTGGTGCTGGGACCGATGACAGGCCCCATGCCCGGGCCCACGTTGGCCACGGCGGTGATGGAGCCCGAGATGGCGGTCAGGGGGTCCAGCCCGATGGCGGCGAGCAGGGCGGCGATCAGCAGGATGATGGCGAAGTAGACCAGCACGAAGGAGATCAGGGAGCGGATGATGGCGTCGTTGACCGGACGGCCGTTGTACTTCTGGGGAAACACGGCGGAGGGGTGCATCAGCTGGCGCATCTGTTTCTTGAACAGGGCGAAGGCCACCTGGACCCGAAAGATCTTGAGCCCGCCCGAGGTGGAGCCGGAGCAGGCGCCGAGTGCCAGCAGGATGATGAAGATAATGGTGGTGAGCGGGCCCCAGGTGCCGAAGTCGCCGAGTCCGAAACCCGTGGTGGTGAGCACGGAGACGATATTGAAGCTGCTGATGCGCAAGGCATCCATGAAGCCGTAGATGTCTCTCACCCAGAGATAGAAGGTGACGACCAGGGTCACCCAGACGATCAGCCAGAAGAAGCCCTGCACCTGGGCATCCTTGAACAGGCTGTTGTCACGGCGGGAGAGAGCCTGCACATAGAGCAGGAAGGGCAGGCCGCCGAGGAACATGAAGAGGGTGCCTATCCAGTGCGCCGCGTGGGAGAAGTGGGACATGGATTGATCGGAGGTGGAGTAGCCGCCGGTGCTCAGGGTCGTCATGGCGTGGTTGACCGCTTCGAACAGGTTCATGCCACTCACCCAGTAGGCGAGGAAGCAGAGCATGGAGAGTACCAGATAGACCAGCACTATGTTGTTGGCCACCGTTTTGGCGCGGGGGGCGCTCTTGTCGGACCAATCCGAGCTCTCGGTCTGGAACAGCTTCATGCCCCCGACGTTGAGGTAGGGCAGTACCGCCACCGCCATCACGATGAAGCCGACTCCGCCCAGCCACTGCAGGATGGATCGCCACAGCAGGATGCTGTGGGCCATGCCGTCGAGCCCCGACAGCACGGTGGATCCCGTGGTGGTGACCCCCGACATGGTCTCGAAGTAGGCGTCGGCAAAGTCGATATGGGTGATGAAGACGAAGGGCAGGGCCCCGAAGACGCAGGCGACCACCCAGACCGAGGTGGTGAGCAGGAACATCTCCCGCACGCCGAGGTGAAACTCTGCCTTGCGACCGTAATGGAGGCAGAGCAGGGCGGCACCATGGGTGATCAAGACCGACTTGAGAAATTCGACGAAACCTTCCGAACCGGTCAGCAGGGCCAGCAGGGTGGGCAGCCACATGAAGAGCGCCAGCTTGGAGAGTACCAGCCCGAGCGTGAAGACGATGGGATGCAGCTTGATCATGCAAGATAACCTGGTCGTTGATTGAAAAAAGACCCGGACCTTTCCTGAGAAAAGGGGCCGGGTCCGGATACCGTTGCCAGAGACATGGCCGGCTTACAGGAAGAAGGGACTGGGCTGGAACAGACGCTCCACTTCCGGGATGTACTTCTTGTCCACCAGAAACATCACCACGTGGTCATCCTGCTGTATCTGGGTACGATCGTGGGCGATCAGCACCTCATCACCGCGCACCACTGCGCCTATGGTGGTGCCCGGGGGCAGCTTGAGCTCGCCCACCGTCTTGCCCACCACCTTGGAGGTGTTCTCGTCCCCGTGGGCGATCGCCTCGATGGCTTCGGCCGCCCCGCGGCGCAGGCTGTAGACGTTGGCGATGTCGGCGCGGCGCACATGGGTCAGCAGGGCCGAGATGGTGGCCTGCTGGGGGGAGATGGCGATGTCGATGGAGCCGCCCTGTACCAGGTCCACGTAGGCGCCGCGCTGGATCAGCACCATGGTCTTCTTGGCCCCCATCTTCTTGGCGAGCAGGGCCGACATGATGTTGGCCTCATCCTCGTTGGTCACCGCGATGAAGACGTCGATCTGGTCGATGTGCTCCTCCGCCAGCAGCTCCTGATCCGCCGCATCGCCGCAGAAGACAATGGTGTGTTCCAGATGTTCGGAGAGCTGCTCCGCCCGCTTCTGGTTGCGCTCGATGAGCTTGACGCTGTAGCGCTTCTCTAGCTGGCGGGCGAGGCCGGCGCCTATGTTGCCGCCGCCGACGATCATGATGCGCCGGTAGGGGCTCTCGAGGCGTTGCAGCTCCGACATCACGGCGCGGATATGGCCCGCCGCGGCCACGAAGAACACCTCGTCATCGGCTTCGATGATGGTGGTGCCCTGGGGACGGATGGAGCGCCCCTGGCGGAAGATGGCGGCGACCCGGGTTTCGATGTTTGGCATGTGTTCCCGCAGGGTGGAGAGCGCATTGCCCACCAGGGGGCCGCCGTAATAGGCCTTGACCGCCACCAGGCCCACCTTGCCGTCGGCAAAATCCACCACCTGCAACGCCCCCGGATACTCGATCAGGCGACGCACGTAGTCGGTCACCAGCTGCTCCGGGGCGATCAGGTGGTCCACGGGGACGGATTCGGGCAGGAACAGGCGATCCCGCTCCACCAGATAGGCGGGGGAGCGAATGCGCGCCACCTTGTTCGGGGTGTTGAACAGGGAGTAGGCGACCTGGCAGGCGACCATGTTGGTCTCGTCGCTGTTGGTGACGGCGACCAGCATGTCGGCATCCTGTGCGCCGGCTTCGCGCAGCACCCTGGGATGGGCGCCGTGGCCGTTCACCACCCGCAGGTCGAATTTGTCCTGCAGTTCGCGCAGGCGCTCGCTGTCGGTGTCGACGATGGTGATGTCGTTGTTCTCGCCGGCGAGATTCTCGGCCAGGGTGCCACCCACCTGACCCGCGCCCAGAATGATGATTTTCATAAGGCCATCTTACTCAAGGTTGTTGCTTCGTAATGAGGCGACCCGTCACCGGGCCTGCCATCCGCCGGTTCGGCCTACAGCTTGATGAGCTTGGCATAGTAGAAGCCGTCCATCTCCGCCTCGCCGGGCAGGAACTGGCGACCCGGACAGGCCGGGGTGTCTTTGGCATGCAACGGCACCAGGCGGGCATCCGGGGTATCTGCCAGGAAGGCGCGGATCTGCTCCCGGTTCTCTTCCGGCAACACGGAGCAGGTGGCGTAGAGCAGAGTGCCGCCCTGCTTCAGCTTGCCCCAGAGGGCATCGAGAATGCGGCGTTGCAGCTCGGCCAGTTCACGGATGTCCTGATCCCGGCGCAACCACTTGATGTCGGGGTGACGACGGATGACACCGGTGGCGGAGCAGGGGGCATCCAGCAGGATGCGGTCGAACTGCCCCTGTGGCCACCACAGATCCGGCGTGCTGGCATCACCGTGGATCACTTGGGCCTGAAGGCCGATGCGATCCAGGTTCTCCTGCACCCGCTTGAGGCGGTTGTCGTCTGCGTCGACGGCAACCACGCCAGCAAGGGCTGGCTGGCGTTCCAGCAGGTGGGCGGTTTTGCCGCCGGGGGCGGCGCAGGCGTCCAGCACCCACTCGCCCGGCTGGGGATCGAGCAGGGCGGCGGCCTGCTGGGCGGCACCGTCCTGCACCGAGCAGTCACCCTGCTCGAAGCCGGGCAGCTTGGTCACGTCGCAGGGGCGCTCCAGCAGGATGCAATCTTCCCCTTCCACACCGGCCATGGCCGGGATGCCCGCCTCGCTCATGCGGGCCAGCATGGCCTCGCGGCTCTGGCGCTGGCTGTTGTTGCGGATCCACATGGGCGGGCGCTGGTTGTTGGCCTCCATGATGAACTCCCAGTCATAGGGATAGGCCTGACGCAGGCGCTTGGTGAGCCATTCGGGGTGGCCGAGGCGGACGCTGGGAACGCGGTCGATGCGCAGCAGGATCACTTCGGCGCTGCGCTGGAAGTTGCGCAGTACGCCGTTGATGAGGCCGCGCAGGGAAGAGCCCTTGAGCAGCTTGACGGCGTTGACGGTCTCGGCCACGGCGGCGTGAGCCGGAATGCGGGTATAGATGAGCTGGTAGAGGCCGACCAGGATGAGGTAGTGGAAGATGCGGCTCTTGTTCTTGAGCGGCTTGTCCATCATCTCGCTGACCGCCGCATCGAGGCGGGGCAGCCAGCGCAGGGTGCCGTAGCAGAGTTCTTGCAGGAGGGCGCGATCGCGAGGGGCGATCTTCTCCTGGGCAGCAGGCAGAACGGCGGAGAGAGATTGACCCTGATCCAGCACCTGTTGAATGACGAGAGCAGCCTGTGCGCGTGTTTTCATAGCGTTACCTTAGATGCACAAGTCGGGGCCAGGGCCCCGCTTGTGTCAATTCAATCCAGATCAAATCAGTTGCGTGCCAGGTTCAAACCAGTCGCGGCGAGAGTTGAGCAGATCCGAAACGGACATGGCCTTCTTGCCGGGAGGTTGCAGGGTCAGCAGGCGCAGCACGCCCTGACCGGTGGCAACCTCGATCCCCTGCTTGTCGGCCTTGAGCAGGGTGCCGGCTGCCTGGCCGTGATCCTGTGCGACGACCTCGGCCTGCCACACCTTGACGGTCTGTCCGGCAACGTCGAACCAGCTGATGGGCCAGGGGTTGAAGGCACGGATGCAGCGTTCGATGGCAACGGCGTCCATCGACCAGTCGATGCGGGCCTCTTCCTTGGAGAGCTTCTCGGCGTAGTTGGCCAGCGCATCGTCCTGGGGCTCGGCGGCGGTGTCGCCGGCAGCCATGGCGTCCAGGGTATCGACCAGTGCCTGCGGGCCCAGACCGGCCAGCTTGTCATAGAGGCTGGCAGAGGTCTCATCACTGGCGATGGGGCAGGTTACCTTGCGGATCATGGCGCCGGTGTCCAGCCCCACGTCCATCTGCATGATGGTGACGCCGGTTTCGGCATCCCCCGCCCAGATGGAGCGTTGAATCGGGGCGGCACCGCGCCAGCGCGGCAGCAGGGATCCGTGCACGTTGATGCAACCCAGACGCGGCGTATCGAGCACCGCCTTGGGGAGGATGAGGCCATAAGCCACGACGACCATCAGATCGGCACCCAGAGCGGCCAGTTCGGCCTGCGCCGCTTCATTGCGCAGGGAGGCAGGTTGATAGACCGGCAGATCGTGGGCCAGCGCCAGCTCCTTGACCGGGCTGGCAGTGAGCTTCTGGCCGCGACCGGCGGGCTTGTCCGGCTGGGTATAAACGGCGACGACCTCGTGGCCGGAAGACAACAACGCCGCCAGATGACGGGCGGCGAAGTCGGGGGTACCGGCAAAAATCAGTTTCAGCTTGTTCAATGGAGCGTATCCTCAGAGGACTTTGCGATCTTCACGGGCCATCTTTTCCAGCTTCTGACGAATGCGCTGGCGCTTGAGCGGGGACAAGTAATCCACAAACAGCTTGCCGACCAGATGATCCATCTCATGTTGTATGCAGATGGCGAGCAGATCGTCCGCTTCCAGCTCGAAGGTGTTGCCGTGGCGATCTTGCGCCCTGACCTTGACCCACTCGGCGCGCGGAACCAGAGCACGGTTGCCGGGCACGGAGAGGCAGCCCTCTTCGATGCCGGTGCTGCCGGACTGCTCCAGGATCTCCGGATTGATCAACACCAGCTGTTCTTCGCGGTTCTCGGAGACATCGATGACGATGATGCGCTGATGAATGTCGACCTGGGTCGCGGCCAGGCCGATGCCTTCCTCCGCGTACATGGTTTCAAACATATCATCTACAATGTGTTGTAACTCGGGTGTAAAGGCTTCGACAGGGGCCGCGACTGTGCGCAGACGCTCATCGGGGAAACGCAATACATCTAGAATGGCCATAATTTTTTCTTTAGTTTCATATAAACGCAGTCAATATTGACGTAATTCTAGTCATTTACGCCGACAAAAAACAGCAACACTTTGCGTGCAGAAGTAACAGGGAGTGTTATGTATCTGAAGCAAATCGTCGTCGCCTGCCTGGCGACAGCCCTGGCCGGTGGCGCCATGGCACAGCAGTTGACGCTCAAATCCGGTTACCCCGAGACTTATGTGGTGCAAAAAGGGGACACCCTCTGGGACATCTCGGGCCAGTATCTGGCCGAACCCTGGCTCTGGCCACGCCTCTGGAACATCAATCCGCAGATCGCCAATCCCCACTGGATCTATCCCGGTGACGTGCTGCACCTGAGCTGGGTCAATGGTGAGCCTCGGCTCGGCAAAGCCAGTCAGGGGGGCAAGCAGGTCATCCGTCTCTCGCCCAAGAACCGCTATGAAAACAAGGCCAATCCCATACCGACCCTGCCTTTGAGTGAGATAGCGCCCTTCCTGCAGACCGACCACATTCTGGCCAACAATCAGCAGAGCAAGGACCTGCCCTATGTGCTCGGCAACAATGACAAGCATGTCGGGATGCTGGAGGGCGACATTCTCTATGTGAAAGGAGCCCTGAACCCGGGCCAGAGTTATGGCCTCTATCGCCCGGGGGTGGCATACAAGGACAAGCATACCGGCGAGTCGCTCGGTCAGGAGGCAATTTTTGTCGGCACGGTGCGGGCAGAGGAGTACCTTGCCCACGACACCACCAAAGTGACGCTGACCCATAACCGGCGTGAGGTGTATCAGGGCGACAAGGTGATGCCGCTGCCGTCGCAGGAGAGCATCTCTGCCGTGTTCATGCCAAAGGCGGCACCCTCCATTTCCCCCGGCTATGTGATCGAGCTGCCGAGCAAGGTACATGGTGGGGGCAAATTTGATGTGGTACTCATCAACAAGGGGGAGCGTGATCAGGTGGCCCCGGGCGATGTGCTCGAGATCCTGCGCCCGGGAGCCGAGATGGTGGACAAGAATGGCAAGGTGTCATACCGGGAATATTCATCCGTCTATGACAAGGCGTTCTATTCTGCCGGCAAGTCATCGCTGCCTGCCGAGGCCGTTGCCAGAGTCATGCTGTTCAAGGTCTACGACAAATTGAGTTACGGTCTTATCCTGCAGAGCCAGGATCTGGTCGGCTCTGGTTATCAGGTCAGAAATTTCTGACGTGTCCTTGCCACTGGAGCGGTTGTCGCTATGGCTGACGCTGGATGCCGTTACAGGCATAGGCCCGGTCACCGCCGCTCGCCTGTTGGCGCATGTGGGTGGTGACATCACAACCCTGTTTGACTCAGACGATGGCGCCCTGCGAGTTCTTGGTATGCAGAGTGCCCAGATTCAGCAGATGAGATGGCCTCTTCCTGTCGTGGAGCAGGGATTGAGGTGGGCCGCCGAGCCCGGCAATCACCTCCTCTGTCCCGATGACCCCGCATATCCTGCCCTGCTCAAAGAGATCCCCGGCGCCCCGCTCTTGCTCTACTGCCACGGGAACGTCTCATCCCTCTCCCTGCCACAGTTGGCGATGGTGGGTACCCGCCACCCCACCTATGCCGGCAAAGACAATGCGACACGCTTGTGTGCCGAGTTGGTGGGGTGTGGTCTGGCGATCACCTCCGGCCTCGCGTTGGGCATCGATGGCGTCTGCCATCAGCAGGCGCTGGCATCGGGCGGAATCACCCTGGCGGTGCTGGGATCCGGTCTGGATTGTCTCTACCCCAAGCGTCATCAGGGGTTGGCGATGCAGATCCTCGAGCAGGAAGGTCTGCTTGTTTCCGAGTTGGCGCCCCAGCAAGGCCCCCTGGCTGAACACTTCCCTCGCCGCAACCGTATCATCAGTGGTCTGTCGCTGGGGACACTGGTGGTGGAAGCGGCAGAACAGAGTGGTTCGCTCATCACGGCCCGTTATGCGCTGGAGCAGGGCCGCGAGGTCTTTGCCGTTCCCGGCGCCCCGCAAAATGCACAGGCAGCAGGGTGCAACCGTCTGCTTCAACAGGGTGCCAAGCTGGTCTTGAATGCCGCCGATATCCTGGAAGAGTTTCCAAGGCTGGTCTTGCCCCCCGGACCCGCCAACGGTTCTTCCGAGGCGCAGCATAATAGCGAATTGCCTTATGCCGATTTGTTGGATAACGTAGATTATGAGACCACGAGCGTGGATACCGTTGCCGAACGGGCCCGGCTTCCTGTCGATGTCGTACTGGGCAGGTTGGTAGAGCTGGAGCTGGTTGGTGCAGTGATGGCGGTAGCCGGTGGATACGT
Source organism: Aeromonas caviae (assembly GCF_000819785.1). Lineage (GTDB taxonomy): Bacteria > Pseudomonadota > Gammaproteobacteria > Enterobacterales > Aeromonadaceae > Aeromonas > Aeromonas caviae. The sequence goes on from NZ_CDBK01000042.1 coordinate 59,195, forward strand.
CAGAGCGAGGAGGGCGAATCATGTTTGATGTATTGATGTACCTTTTCGAGACCTACATCCACAGCGATGCAGATGTGATGGTCGAGCAGGATGAACTCACCGACGAACTGAGCCGGGCCGGTTTCGACAAGGACGAGATCGAGAAAGCGCTCAACTGGCTGGAGCGACTGGCCAACCTGCACGACAGCGAGCGGGAAGTCTATGTCACCGCAAGCCAGCAGGGCTCTATGCGGATCTATGCGCCGCAGGAGCTTGTTCGCCTCAGTACTGAATGTCGCGGTTTCCTGCTGTTCCTGGAGCAGGCGCAAGTGCTGAATGCCGAAACCCGTGAAATCTGCATCGAACGGTTGCTCGAGCTGGACAAGCCGGACATCGAGCTGGACGATCTGAAGTGGGTCGTCATGATGGTGCTGTTCAATGTGCCAGGCAGCGAAAACGCCTACCAGCAGATGGAAGAGCTGGTGTTTGACGAGTCGGACGGCGTCATCCACTGACAGCCCGGTGCCGCGCTGGTAGAATTCAGGCCATCTGGATTTCAAGGCGCGGCCCATGTCAAAGATCGATCACCACCTCTTCTCTGCCCACGAACATGCCTTCGAGCGCGAGCCGTGCCCGCAGTGTGGTGCTGAACTGGTGATCCGCCAGGGCAAACACGGTCCCTTCCTTGGTTGTTCAGCCTATCCAGCTTGCGATTACATTCGCTCCCTCACCCCCTCTGGCCGCGATATAGAGAAAGTGCTCGAGGGGTCGTCCTGTCCGGATTGTGGCCATCCACTGGCCATCAAGAAGGGTCGTTACGGTCTGTTTGTGGGATGTACCCAGTACCCGGCCTGTCAGCATATCGAATCCCTTCAGGAGAGTGACGATACCCAAATCCTCTGCCCGGAGTGTGGTAAAGGTCATCTGGTGAGCCGCACGTCCCGTTATGGCAAACAGTTCTACTCGTGTGACGCCTATCCTCACTGCAAGTATGTGGTGAATGACAAGCCGGTTCCCATGCCCTGTCCCGAGTGTGGCTGGGGCATCATGATCGAGAAGAAGGTGCGGGGAAACCTGCGCTGGGTCTGCCCGCAAAAGAAATGCTCCCACCAGATTGAGCGGGTATAATCTCGCCGCCCATGATCAGGCAGGCGGATTGCTGGTCAGCGTGAGGTTGTGAGCCGATGCGCATCGCCCAACTTGCCTTGATCCTGACCTGATCGCCATCTCAAACTCCCTGCGGTTGCTCGGTTCACTGATGCACGCAAGCGTCTGAGCCGAAATGCATGACTGAAGAGGAGCAGGGATATAGCCCATATCGCAGCAGTGATGGCCCCGATGCCGTCATGTCGGTTCAACATACAATCCAGTGATGAGAGGCGGCAGCGTGGCTGTCGCATGTGCCTATGCCAAATGAATTTGAACAAGCGGTTGCCGCCCTTCAAGGAGAAGGGGTTATCGCCTATGCCACCGAAGCCGTGTTTGGTCTGGGGTGTGATCCTGATTCCGAAGCCGCCGTGCAGCGGCTGCTGGCCATCAAGCAGCGGCCGGTGGAGAAGGGATTGATCCTGATCGCGGCAGATCTGGCGCAATTGCAGGACTACATCGACTTGAGCCAGCTCAGCGATGAGCAGCTTGCTCGCGTGCAGGCGAGCTGGCCTGGTCCCTTCACCTGGATCATGCCCGCTCGCGCGACGACGCCGTCCTGGTTGACCGGTCAGTTCGAGACCCTGGCGGTGCGGGTCACAGGCCATCCCCAGGTGCAAGGGCTTTGCCGGGCATTTGGCAAACCGCTGGTGTCCACCAGTGCCAATCTCACCGGTGAGGAGCCCGCTCGCCGGGTGGCTGATATTGGCGATCTGCTGGCAAGCCAGCTGGCTTACATTCTGCCCGGCGAAGTCGGGGGGCAAGCCAACCCGTCCGAAATCAAGGACGCCCGCACCGGGGCCATCATTCGCCCATCCTGAGTTGGGCACGGCCCTGTTTCATGCAGGTTGTGCGATGAGGTCATGACAATACGAGAAGTGCAGGCAGTGCATGCATGATGCCTGTCTGACAGGAGATAAAATGAGCAAACCGGATGTGGCCCAGGTAAAAGCCTTCCTGCTGCAATTGCAGGATGATATCTGCCGTGGCCTGGAGCAGGCCGATGGATGCGGGCACTTTGTGGAAGATGCCTGGAGTCGCGAAGGTGGTGGTGGCGGTAGAACACGGGTGCTGCGCCAGGGGGCGGTGATCGAGCAAGGTGGGGTCAACTTCTCCCATGTCTATGGCGATGCCATGCCGGCATCCGCGACCGCACATCGTCCCGAACTGGCTGGCCGCAGGTTTGAGGCCATGGGGGTGTCGCTGGTGATCCACCCGCATAATCCCTATGTACCGACCAGCCATGCGAATGTGCGGTTCTTCATCGCCGAGAAAGAGGGGGAGGAGCCGATCTGGTGGTTTGGTGGCGGCTTCGACCTGACGCCCTTCTATCCGTTCGAAGAGGACGTGAGGCATTGGCATCAGGTCTCCCATGAGCTCTGTCAGCCGTTCGGCACCGACATTTATCCCGAGTTCAAATCCTGGTGCGATCATTACTTCTTCCTCAAGCATCGGGGCGAGACGCGCGGGGTGGGTGGTCTTTTCTTCGATGACCTGAACCGCTGGCCATTTGCCGACTGCTTTGCCTTCATGCGTGCAGTGGGTGAGGGTTACCTCGCGGCTTACTTGCCGATTGTCGAGCGACGCAAGGAGCTTGCTTATGGGGAGCGGGAACGGGCGTTCCAGCTTTATCGCCGTGGCCGCTACGTGGAGTTCAATCTGGTCTACGACCGCGGGACCCTGTTCGGACTGCAGACGGGGGGGCGCACTGAATCCATCCTGATGTCGATGCCGCCGCTGGCGCGCTGGGAGTACGACTGGCAGCCGGAGGCTGGCAGCCCGGAGGCATTGCTCTATAGCGACTACCTCAAACCGCGCGAGTGGTTGTGACCAGAGGGGCCATGATGGCCCCTTCTTATTGGTCGATATTCGGCTTGTTCCTTCATGAGAAAACCCGTTAAATCGGGATATTGCCCTCAAAAGGAACGCCTTGATGGATCGTTATCTGGTTTTTGGCCACCCCGTGCGCCACAGCAAATCTCCCTTCATTCATACCCTGTTTGCCAGGCAGACCCAGCAAGAGCTGGAGTATGGTCTGGCAGAACCGGCCGTCGATGAGTTTGCCAGCGCTCTGAACCACTTCTTCGCCGAAGGAGGGAAGGGGTGCAACGTGACCGTACCTTTCAAGGAGCAAGCCTTCGTGCTGGTGGCGCGGCTGAGCCCCAGGGCCAAGCGGGCGGGAGCGGTCAACACCATCAAACTGACTGATGATGGCGTGCTGCTGGGTGACAATACCGACGGCGCCGGGCTGGTCGCCGATCTCAAGGCTCACGGAGTGAACCTTGCCGGTAGCAGGATCCTGCTTCTGGGAGCTGGTGGCGCAGCTCGTGGCGCCCTGGCCCCCCTGCTGGCGGAAGCACCGGGCGAGATCGTTGTGGTCAACCGTACCCATGCCAAGGCGGAACAGTTGGCTGTGGAATTCAGGGATCTGGGCAGCATCACGGCTCAATCCTATGAACAGCTGGTGGGGCCGTTCGATCTCATCATCAATTCCACCTCAGCCAGTCTGCAAGGTGAGTTGCCACCTTTGGCGCCAACCCTCATCCACCCGGACATCGCGATCTACGACATGATGTATGGCGCAACGGACACAGCCTTCATCGGCTGGGCCAAACAACATGGCGCGCGCCATACCATGGATGGATTGGGCATGCTGGTCGAACAGGCTGCGGAGGCTTTTACCGTATGGCGAGGGATCCGGCCCGGCACCAAGCAGGTATTGAGAGAGTTGCAGCGCAATCTGGGCGTCGTGTGAACCAGCTAGTGTGCTCTATTGGGCTGTCGGCAGATCTGATGTAGAGATTCTGCATCGCTGGATAGGGGGCATCCATCAGGATGCGGCACGACACGTGTGACGTGAAACGGTTGTTCTGTGGTGGGGGTGTGGCAGAACAGGCACCATTTTATAAAATCATTATCTAACAATAAGTTACTTTTAATTTGCCGTAGCACGCAGAATTTTTTTTGAGTTTTTTCTCAAAGCAGCGGAACTTCTGTAACGGACTGCTGACTAACTGGATAGTTGAGGAAGTGCTAGCTAGTCACCTTTATAACTCCCCGGTATTCGTACTGGGGATTTTTTTATCTGCATGAAAATTATGAATATTTTTTCTTTTTCCTACCCTTGAAATTAAATTACATAAATTACTTTCACTTTCTGCTGCTTTGCTGTACAGTTGTCGGCGTAGGGTACAGAGGTAAGATGTTCTATCTTTCAGACCTTTTATTTCACGTAATTGAATGTGGCTGAATAGCAGCCCCGATGAGTCATCGTCGGGGCGTTTTTTTATGCGCAACATTTAGAGTAAATGCTTTAATTGTTGTCGTTCTTTGTTAGAATGAAGGCGTTTCTTGAGGAAAACCAATCGTCTTTGTTCTCGAGAACTCGCTTTTTCCCAAATTTTTGAACTCATTTCTTCAGGCCGGTTTGCAATGGCAAGACCGGCCTCATTTTTATCCCTATATTGCCTCACCGTGTAATTAAATTTCAGTTTCGTTTGTTACAGCCTTCAATTCTGATTTTTTACTCGATATCCATGAAAACGGTATCAGGTTGATGATTAGTTAATTCTTTTCGCGTCTAAACATGCTATCAGTATGATTTAAATATATTTTTTGAGGTTTTTCTTCAGAGGTGGCGAAGGCGGGGAGGGAGGGCTCGGAGATGGGGGGATCATGAAAGCCTTTCAATCAGCGGAGGTCCAACTCCGCCAATTGCAGCCAGGGAGAGGAGTCGTTTACTCCTCGTTCTGATTATCTTCGTCGTCTACCTGGGCGTTGTCTGCTTCGGACAGGTACCAGCCGCTCAGGGTCTGGGCCAGCTTCTCGACGCCGATATTGGTCAGAGAAGAGAATGCTTCAACCTGGATCTGCGGGCCCAGTTCTGCCACCGCCTGACGAACCTTGATCACCTGGTTGTTGCGGGGCCCCGGGCTTAACTTGTCCGCCTTGGTCAGCAACAGCATCACCGGCAGTTCACGGTGTGAACTCCATTCCAGCATGTTCATGTCGGTTTCCTTGAGCGGATGGCGGATGTCCATCAGGATCACCAGCCCTTTCAGGGACTCCCGTCGTTGCAGGTATTCAGCCAGTGACTTTTGCCACTTGAGCTTCATTTCCAGCGGAACCTGGGCATATCCATAGCCGGGCAAGTCGACCAGGCGTTTGCCCGGTTCCAGCTCAAACAGGTTGATCAGCTGAGTACGGCCAGGGGTCTTACTGGTACGTGCCAGGTTCTTGTGTTTGGTCAAGGTATTCAATGCAGACGACTTGCCAGCGTTGGAACGACCGGCAAACGCAATCTCGACACCCCCATCATTTGGCAGGTGGCGGATGTCGGGTGCGCTGGTCACAAAATGCACCTTATTGAAATTCAGAGTTTGTGTATCCAACGTAAATTCCCCATAGAGATAGAGGGTTATAGAGTTACTTTTTTGTGAAATAGTGTAAAATGGCGTCGCTTGAACGCGTTTATTTTAACATGCCTTCAGCGGCATGGGATCTGGAAGCCTAATAACGAGAAAGTTGGAACGCCATGAAGAACCTAGTCATTACACTTGCTCTGATGGTTGGCGTAACTGGGATGGCACAAGCCAAGGGCGATGCCGCTGCGGGACAAACCAAGGCTGCCGTCTGTGCGGCCTGTCATGGACCGGACGGCAACAGCCCAGTCGACATGTATCCCAAGATTGCTGGTCAGCACGCATCATATATCAAAAAACAATTAGTTGAACTGAAGGCTGCAGCTTCTGGCCAAACTGGTCGGGTTGCGCCCGTCATGGGACCTATGGCGTTGCCGTTGTCCGAGCAGGATATGGACGATCTTGCCGCCTATTTCTCCAGCCAGAAGGTGACGCCGGTTGCCGTGCCCGATGATGTGGTTGCCGCAGGCAAGGCGCTTTATATGGGGGGGGACATGGAGCGAGGCCTGGCCGCCTGTACCGCCTGTCATGGCCCACGGGGTTCCGGCGTCGAGCAAGCGAAGTATCCCAGCCTGTCAGGGCAGCATCCCGCCTATATCAAGGCCCAGCTCAGCGCTTTTCGTTCGGCGACCCGCGACAACGATCCCAATGGCATGATGCGGGATGTGGCCAAGAAGCTGACGGATCAGGACATCGAGGCGCTCTCCAAGTATGTGGCGGGGCTTCACTGATATAGCCTGTTAGTTATCTTGTTGAAAAGAACAGGGAACCATTGTGTTCCCTGTTCTTTTTTGAGGTTGTAGCGATCGCCCGTAAACAGCCTGCATTGCTGTAAGAGATCTTCTATATACGGGGCTGGTCGTGTCTGAAAGATTGCTCATGTATATTTAATTATTTTTTGTTTTTCAATGAATTAAGAAATAAAAAATCACTTTGTACCAGTTCGAAATGTGCTTTGGTTGATTGAGTCATCCAGCGAAGAAGTTACAGTAGGCAGCAAGGATTGGCCGGAGAGAGGGTGCAAGACCCGTCTTCGGTTTGACAGGATGTCGGCTCGGAGCATGCGATGAGCAATAGATGCAAAAAGCCAGGATGGTGACCGCCAGGGATGAGCGGGGCTGCGGGAGGCAACCACCCCGATGGGAGACAGGATGTCGCCGGTTTGGGTTAGACAAACAAACACACGCACACTCAGGACTGGTCAATAAGGATCAGGATGATCCAACGAAATGATGCGCCGTGGTTCGCCCAGGGATAAGGCGATTGGCTACCAGGGAATGGAACTCGCATGATGGAAAAAGGCAGCTTCGGCTGCCTTTTTTCTATTGGGTCATTAACCCGCCAAGACATTCTGTGTCAAAATACCAGCAACATGCCCAGAGGATGCCGATCCTGCGGTGTTCAGCGACCCAACGTGGTCGAATTGGTGCGGGATCCCACTCTTGTTCCATATTTACTGTTCCCCGCTTCAGCATCCTCCCCGGACGACACGCTCCGGGGGTTTCCATTCAGTTATTTGTCGGAGTCATTCATGTCGGCCAAACAACCCAACCGCAAGCCTACCGGCAAGCGCAAAGAATCAGATGCCAGTGCCCAGGAAGGTCGTGAGCGCAAGCGCGCCGCCAAGCGCAAGGGCCTGAAGGCGGGCTCCCGCCAACAGGTCGAGCAGGCGGGCAAAAAGAGCGGCTCCAAGCAGGCCAAGGATCCACGCATCGGCTCTCGCAAGCCCATCGCGCTGATTGCCGACGAGAAGGGTAGCAAGCCGGTGGCGACCAAGCCTGCGAAAGAGAAGCGGGTGGTGATGACCCCCGAGCAGGAGCTGGCGTCCATCGAGAATGATGATCGCCTCAATGCTTTGCTGGATCGTCTGGATGCCGGTGAAACCCTGGAGGCCGCAGAGCAGGCATGGGTCGATCAGCGGGTTGACCGTTATCAGGAGCTGATGGACGAGCTCGGTATCATCGACAACGACGATGACGAAGATGGCGACATGGATTTTGATGATGCCGATTTTGACGAGCCGAGTCAGCCTGCCTCCGAAGAGGAGCTGTGGGAACGTTTCTCTCAGGCAGACTACCAGCCTGAAGCCAAACCCGAGCCGAAGAAAAAGTGATGAGTGGATGGATGCTGGCCGCCCTGCTGGGTGGCCTGTTTTTGCTGGGGCTGGCCGTCTATGCCGGCACCCTGATGGCGCGTCTCAAACGCCAGCAAGAGATGCAGCAGCACGCCATTACGGCCCGCAACGAGCGGATCCTGGAGAGTGTCAGGGTGATCGCCCACGCGGTACGAGATGGTCAGTGCGACTACTCGGAAGGTGCCATCCGGCTGACCAATCTGCTGGATGCCTTGCAAATAAAGGGGGGCCGCGCCTTTGCCACCGAGTTCCCGGGGCTCTACGGCCTCTATGAGAAGGTGAAGGAGATGCCGACCCATGAGGCGAGGCGGGCACTCAAGCGCAATGAAGTGATGAAGATGGATCTCGAACGCAGCGGCTACGAGGCCGAGCTGGAGGCGCAGATCCTTGAGGATGTCGCCAGACTGAAGGATTTTCAGTTAAGCCGGTGAGCCCATGACAAAGACAGAGGAAGCAAGCGTGCAAGCAGAACAGATTGTGTGGGATCAGGCCCTGATCGAAAAATACAACTACAGTGGTCCGCGTTATACCTCCTATCCCACTGCGCTGGAGTTCAACGAGGGGTTCGGCTATCCGGACTTTGTCCAGGCAGCGGGCCAGTATCCTGCACGCAATCTGTCGCTCTACGTGCATATCCCCTTCTGTCACAAGCTCTGCTACTACTGCGGCTGCAACAAGGTCATTACCCGGCACCAGCACAAGGCAGATCAATACCTCGACTACCTCGAACAGGAGATCAAGGCCCAGGCCCCCCTGTTCAAGGAGAGACTAGTCACCCAGCTGCACTGGGGTGGCGGCACACCCACCTATCTGAGCGAACCCCAGACTCGTCGCCTGATGGCCATGTTGCGGGAGCACTTCCACTTCGCCGAGGAGGGGGAGATCAGCATCGAGGTGGATCCCCGCGAGATCGAATTGTCCATGCTGGATGTGCTGCGGGAGCTCGGTTTCAACCGCATCAGCCTTGGCGTTCAGGACTTCAACAAGGCGGTCCAGGTTGCGGTCAATCGGGAGCAGGACAACGACTTCATCCGCGCCATGCTGGTCCGTGCCCGCGAGCTGGGGTTCCGCTCCACCAATCTGGATCTCATCTACGGTCTGCCGCACCAGAACCGGGAGAGCTTCCATCACACCCTGGAAGAGGTGCTCAAGACCGACCCGGCCCGCCTGTCCATCTTCAACTATGCCCACCTGCCGAGCCGTTTTGCCGCCCAGCACAAGCTGAAAGAAGCGGACATGCCGGCGCCGCAGGAGAAGCTGGCCATGCTGCAGGACACCATTGCCTTCCTGACCGGCCAGGGTTATCAGTTCATCGGCATGGACCACTTTGCCAAGCCCGATGACGAGCTGGCCGTCGCCCAGCGCGAGGGCAAGCTGCATCGCAACTTCCAGGGCTATACCACCCAGGGGGATTGCGATCTGCTGGGGCTGGGGGTCTCTTCCATCAGCATGATGGGGGATGCCTATTCCCAGAACCAGAAGGATCTCAAAACCTACTATGCCCAGGTCGAGTCACTGGGCCATGCCCAGTGGAAGGGGTGCTCCCTCAATCGGGACGATCTGATCCGTCGTGAGGTGATCAAACGCCTCATCTGCGATTTTTCCCTGAACTTCGCCGCTGTGGAGCAGGCCCACGGCCTGGTGTTCAAGGAGTATTTTGCCGAGGATCTCAAGCTGTTGCAGACCTTCATCGACGACGGTCTGGTGCGCATGACCGAAGAGGGGCTGGAGGTGGTCTCCACCGGTCAGCTGCTGATCCGCAACATCTGCATGTGCTTCGATGTCTACCTGCGCAGCAAGGCGCGCCAGCAGCAGTTCTCCCGGGTGATCTAGACCGGGCAATGTCGTGGGACAATAAAAAAACCGCCTTTCGGCGGTTTTTTTATTGGGTTTTACCCCTGCTCAGCGTTGAGCCGCACGGGCACTCAGCTCGGCCTTCTCGGCTTCGCTCAGGAAGGCCAGGGTCAGGCCGTTTTGCTGGGCGGTGCGGATCTCGCTCACCGTCATGCCGGCAGCCGGGGCCGCCACCTCGTATTCATGGGGCAGGTCGATCCCCTCCACCGCCGGATCGTCGGTATTGAGGCAGGCCAGCACGCCGGCTGCCAGGAACTGGCGGATCGGGTGATCGGCCAGACTCGCCACCGTGGTGGTCTGGAGGTTGGAGGTGAGGCAGGACTCGATGCCGATGCGGTGTTCGGCCAGATAGGCCATCAGGGCCGGATCCTGGATGGCCTTGACGCCGTGGCCGATGCGCTCGGCTCCCAGCTCGCGAATGGCCTGCCACATGCTCTCGGGGCCGGCGGCTTCACCGGCGTGCACGGTGACCCGCATGCCTGCATCCCGCACCCGGCGGAAGTGGTCGGTGAAGAGATCGCCCGGGAAGCCCAGTTCGTCGCCGGCCAGATCGATGGCGACCAGGCGATCGCGATGAGCCAGACAGGCATCCAGCTCCTGCTTGCACTGCTCGGTGCCGAAGGTACGGCTCATGATGCCGATGAGGTTGGTCTTGATGCCGAAGTCACGGCTGCCTGCGGCCACGCCGTCGATGATGGCTTCGACCACGCCCTGCGGGTGCAGTTTGTGGGTCATCGCCATGTAGGCCGGGCTGAAGCGCAGCTCGGCATAGTCGATCCCGGCACGCAGCAGATCCTCCACGTTTTCGTAGGCGACCCGGCGGCAGGCATCGTAGTCGGCCAGCACGGCCACGCCCCAGTCCAGTTTCTTCAGGAAGGCCACCAGACTCGGCTCGTTCTCGACGATCTGCACGTGTGGGCGCAGGGCCTCCAGTTCATCGGCTGGCAGTCGGATGTTGTGCTGACGTCCCAGCTCGAGAATGGTCTGCGGGCGGATGTTGCCATCCAGATGGCGATGCAGGTCGGTCAGGGGGAGGGATCTGTCAATCATGGGGCACCTTCTGCGAGTCGGGTTGGAAAGCCTGCCATTCTAGGCGGGGCGCCTGAAAAAGATACCCCGTTTGCAAGCAAACGGGGTGTGATTGGTCAGGCTTTCCCTCAAGGCGTGATGGGAATCGTTTTTCCCGCAGGCTCAGGGAATGTCGAGCTCCTTGAGCTTGCGGGTCAGGGTATTGCGGCCCCAGCCGAGCAGGCGGGCTGCCTCCTGCTTGTGACCGTGGGTGTGATCCAGTGCCGTCTCCAGCATGATCCGTTCGAACTGGGGCATGGCATCCGCCAGGATATCGGTCTCCCCCAGCGCCAGCTTGGCGGCCACCCAGTCCTGCAACTGCTGCTGCCAGCCACCGGTCAGGGCGGGCTGGCCCGGCTCGGCGGTGCTGGTGATGGGAGTCAGCAGCTCGGTGGGCAGATCGCCTACCAACACCTCCTGGCCCGAGGCCATCACCGTCAGCCAGCGGCAGACGTTCTCCAGCTGGCGCACGTTGCCCGGCCAGGGGAGGCGGCTGATGTAGGTCTGGGTATCCGGGTGCAGGCTCTTGGCCTCCACGTTCAGCTCCTTGGCGGCTCGCAGCAGGAAGTGCTGGGCCAGCTGGGGGATGTCCTCCCGGCGCTCCTTGAGGGCCGGAATATGGATGCGGATGACGTTGAGGCGGTGGAACAGGTCTTCCCGAAACTCGCCGTCGGCGACCCGCTTCTCCAGATTCTGGTGGGTGGCGGCAATGATCCGCACATCCACCTGCACCGGTTGGTGGCCGCCAACCCGGTAGAACTGCCCGTCCGCCAGTACCCGCAGCAACCGGGTCTGCACGTCCAGCGGCATGTCGCCTATTTCGTCGAGAAACAGGGTGCCGCCATCGGCCTGTTCGAAGCGGCCGTGACGAATGTTGTTGGCGCCGGTGAAGGCTCCCTTCTCATGGCCGAACAGCTCGGATTCGATGAGATCTTTCGGGATGGCCGCCATGTTGAGGGCGATGAAGTTCTTGTGGGCTCGGGGGCTGTGCTTGTGCAGCGCATGAGCGACCAGCTCCTTGCCGGTACCGCTTTGACCGTTGATGAGCACCGAGATGCTGGAGCGCGACAGCCGGCCGATGGCGCGGAACACCTCCTGCATGGCAGGGGCTTCGCCGATGATCTCCGGGGTGGTGGTGGCTTCCTGTTGGCGAGCCTTGCGCTTGGTCCGCTGCTCCTTGAGGTGGTTCTCGGCCCGGCGTACCAGGGTGACCGCTTCGTCGATGTCGAACGGCTTGGGCAGGTATTCGAAGGCACCTCGCTGGTAGGCGTTGACTGCGGAGTCGAGGTCCGAGTGGGCCGTCATGATGATGATGGGCAGATCGGCTTGGCGGCGATGGATCTGCTCCAGCAGGCTCAGGCCGTCGATGCCCGGCATGCGAATATCCGAGAGGATCACGTCCGGTGAGCGCATCTCCAGTGAACTCAGCAGGGCTTCGCCGTCGGCGAAACTTTCGCATTCGAAGCCTTCGCTGCCAAGGGTGCGCTCCAGAACCCACCGGATGGAGCTGTCGTCATCGACGATCCACACTTTTGCTGTCATGAGGTTCCCTTATTTGCGAAGTGGTAAATAAATGGTGAATTCGGTGTGGCCCGGCCAGCTGATGCAGTCGATGCGCCCCTTGTGCTGATCGATCAGGTTCTGGGCTATGGAGAGGCCCAGGCCCGTTCCCCCGTCCTTGCCGGTGATCATGGGGTAGAAGAGGGTGTCGCGAATGGCGTCGGGAATGCCGGGGCCGTTGTCGATGATCTTGATTTCGGCCGCCAGGCGATAGCGCTGGCCATGGATGGTGATCTGGAAGGCGGTGCGCGTCTTGATGCGGATGAGGCCGTCCTGATCCCCAAGGGCTTCGGCGGCGTTGCGCACTATGTTCAGGAACGCCTGTTGCAGCTGGTCCGATTCCATCTCGAATTCGGGGATGCTGGGGTCGTAGTCCCGTTCGATGCGGATCTGCGGCGGCAGCTCCAGGTCCACCAGACGGCGCACCTGCTCCAGCACGGAGTGAACGTTGTGCATCTGGTGACGGCCGGGACGCTGGGGACCGAGCAACCTGTCGACCAGCACCCGCAGGCGATCGGCCTGCTCGATGATGATGCCGGTGTATTCACGCAAGGCCGGGTCGGGCAACTCCTTTTGCAGCAGTTGGGCCGCGCCGCGCAATCCCCCCAGGGGGTTCTTGATCTCGTGCGCCAGGCCGCGCACCAGCTCCTTGGCGGCCTGCTGCTGGGCGTGTTGCTGCAGCTCCTGGCTGATCTTCTTCTGCTGATCGATCTTGCGCAGTTCTACCACTATCAGTCGCTGTTCATGATCGGCCATGGGACTGACGCTGATCTCCACCAGCCTGGGCTCCCCCTCCACCACCAGGGTGACTTCGCTGTCGGTGAAGCCCTGCCCCGAAATGAGGCACTGTTTGAAACGCTGCAGATCGAGAGAGATGTGTTCCAGCAGGTGGGGCAGTTCGATGCCGATCAGTCGTCGTTCGCTGAGGGAAAGCAGCTGCTCTGCCGCCGGGTTGACGAATTGAATGCAGAGACGTTCATCCATGAGAATGACGGCGGTCAGCAGATTGTCCAAGAGTGTCTTGGCGTTGTCCGAGCGGGTTGGCACAGGTTTCTCCCTAAAACGGTGCTGTACACCTAGAATGCACCAATATAGTGCATCAAGTTTACCCGCATCGGTGCGTCACATCACCCCTAATTGGCCTTGGGGGCAGCTCTGGGAGCCTGATTCACCGACGCCCTGTGCAGGTAAAAGGTGGTTGGCTTAGATTTAGCAAGGATCGTACCGTCTTTGGCGAGCAACTCGAGCCGTGCCTCGTAAGCGCCCCTATCGAGGTTTTCCACCCGTATGGCCAGGCTGTTGTGAACCAGGGGCACCGCCTTGCCGTTCAGGATCAGGCGCACATCGTATTGCACCGGGACCTGGGGAGAGATCTCGCCCTGGAAGACGATGTTGCCGGTATTGTCGCGCAATGTGCTGCCCGGTTCCGGAGAGATGAGGTCGATCTCCAGGGGAGCCGCTTCCAGGGCTTTCCTGGCATCGACACCGGTCAGGCTGTTGAAGTTGTCCACCTGGACCGAGTGGGGGGCTGTGCCGATGAGCGGCGAGACCCGCAGGTCCACCTCTTTTGCGCTCTTGCCGGGAGGGGGGGCATCGGTGTAGTGGGTCACCCCCTGGGGATCGACCCAGGAGTAGACGCGGGCGGCCTGTGCGGAACAGGAGGCCATCAGCAGGAGGCTCAGCAGCCAGGGTACAGTGTTCATCCATCTCTCCTTGACGGGGTTCACCTTAATCCTATCAGAGAAAAACCATGGGGTCGGGGTGTGAACAGCCGAGGGTGGTACGGCTCCGTGAACGGGATCATCTTTCTGCACGATCGTGCCCGTTTGGCGGTATTTCCGTTGCCAGAATGAAAAAAAACCCGCCAGATGGCGGGTTTGTCATGGGAAAGCGGATTAGACGGAGTAGTACAGCTCGAACTCCAGCGGGTGCGGGGTCATGCGCACGCGGTCAACATCCTGCTGTTTCAGTTCCAGGTAGGAGTTGATGAAGTCATCGCTGAACACACCACCACGGGTCAGGAACTCACGGTCTGCATCCAGTGCGGACAGCGCTTCGTCCAGGGAACCGGCAACGGTCGGCACTTCAGCGGCTTCTTCCGGCGGCAGATCGTACAGGTTCTTGTCCATGGCATCGCCCGGATGGATCTTGTTGATGATGCCGTCCAGACCGGCCATCAGCTGGGCAGCGAAGGCCAGGTACGGGTTGGCAGCCGGATCCGGGAAGCGTACTTCGATGCGGCGGGCTTTCGGGCTCGGCACGACCGGGATACGGATGGAGGCAGAACGGTTGCGGGCGGAGTAGGCCAGCATGACCGGTGCTTCATAGCCCGGCACCAGACGCTTGTAGGAGTTGGTGGTCGGGTTGGCGAAGGCGTTGATGGCCTTGGCGTGCTTGATGATGCCGCCGATGTAGTGCAGTGCCATCTCGGACAGACCGCCGTACAGGTCGCCTGCGAACAGGTTGACGCCGTCTTTGGCCAGGGACTGGTGGCAGTGCATGCCGGAGCCGTTGTCACCGAACATGGGTTTCGGCATGAAGGTGACGGTCTTGTTGTAGGCGTGGGCCACGTTGTGGATCACGTACTTCAGGACCTGTACTTCGTCAGCCTTCAGGGTGAGGGTGTTGAAGCGGGTTGCGATCTCGTTCTGACCGGCGGTCGCCACTTCGTGGTGGTGAGCTTCGACGACCTGGCCCATCTCTTCCAGCACCAGGCACATGGCGGCACGGATGTCCTGGGAGGAGTCAACCGGGGCAACCGGGAAGTAACCACCCTTGACGAATGGACGGTGACCCTTGTTGCCGTGCTCGTAGTCGGTACCGGAGTTCCAGGCAGCTTCTTCGGATTCGATCTTCACGAAGCTGTGGCCCATGGTGTTGGAGAAGGTGATGTTGTCGAACATGAAGAATTCCGGCTCCGGCCCGAACAGCACGGTGTCAGCGATGCCGCTGGACTTCAGGAAATCTTCGGCACGCTTGGCGATGGAGCGCGGATCGCGGTCATAGCCTTGCATGGTGGCGGGTTCAAGCACGTCACAGACGATGTTCAGAGTGGTCTCTTCGGTGAACGGGTCCAGTTTGGCGGAAGCCGGGTCCGGCATCAGCACCATGTCAGACTCGTTGATGCCCTTCCAGCCGCCGATGGAGGAACCATCGAACATCTTGCCGTCTTCGAAGAAGTCTTCGTCAACCTGGTGGGAAGGGATGGATACGTGCTGCTCTTTACCCTTGGTGTCGGTAAAACGCAGATCAACAAACTTGACTTCGTGTTCCTGGATCAGGGCCAAAACGTTCTGGGCTGACATGCTAAGTAACCTCCGGTGTTAAAACTCTTTGGGTGAATGCGTCGTCACATTCACATAAGCCAGTATCGTGCCAAGTTTGTGACAGCTTGATTTCAGGGCACTTGCACCGTTTCAGGCTGTCGAGAAACCCGTTCTCATGCCGGTTGCTGCATTAAAGTGGTGCAACCTTGGATCGTTTTGGTGCACCGAGATGGTGCGCCAGCGTATCCAGGCCATCTAAGCAGCCTTTTGCTGCGGGGTCCATGATCCTGATCCTTTGTTGTGTGTGAATGTGTTGCAATTCTGCTAGGCAGATCACAAAGGCGAGAGTACAATTAGCGCCCAATTTTACCCGGTGATTTGAGGCGAGAATGTTAGAGAATTTACGCAATATTGCGATTATTGCGCACGTTGACCACGGCAAAACGACTCTGGTTGATAAGCTGCTGCAGCAATCCGGCACTCTGGATCGCACCAGCGAAGGTCAGGAACGGATCATGGACTCCAATGATCTGGAACGGGAACGTGGCATCACCATTCTCGCCAAGAACACTGCGATCCGTTGGAACGACTACCGCATCAACATCGTGGATACCCCGGGTCACGCCGACTTCGGTGGTGAAGTTGAGCGCGTGCTCTCCATGGTTGACTCCGTGCTGCTGCTGGTCGACGCCGTTGACGGCCCGATGCCGCAGACCCGTTTCGTGACCCAGAAGGCGTTCGCCCAGGGTCTGAAGCCCATCGTGGTCATCAACAAGATCGACCGTCCGGGTGCTCGTCCTGACTGGGTAATGGATCAGGTCTTCGATCTGTTCGACAACCTGGGTGCCACCGATGAGCAACTGGACTTCAAGGTTGTTTACGCCTCTGCACTGAACGGTTGGGCCACCCTGGATCAGGACGTCCCGTCCGAGAACATGGAACCCCTGTTCCAGGCCATCGTCGACAACGTGGAAGCCCCAAAGGGCGACGTTGACGGTGCCTTCCAGATGCAAATCTCCCAGCTGGACTACAACTCCTACGTGGGCGTCATCGGTATCGGCCGCATCACCCGTGGTCGCGTCAAGACCAACCAGCAGGTCACCATCGTCGGTGCCAACGGCAAACCGCGTACCGGCAAGGTCGGTCAGGTGCTGGGCTACCTGGGCCTGTCCCGTACCGAAGTGACCGACGCGCAAGCGGGCGACATCATCGCCATCACCGGTCTGGGCGAGCTGAAGATCTCCGACACCATCTGTGACAACAGTGCCGTCGAAGCCCTGCCGCCGCTCTCCGTTGACGAGCCGACCGTGAACATGACCTTCCAGGTCAACACCTCGCCGTTCGCCGGTAAAGAAGGCAAGTTCGTCACCTCCCGCAACATTCTGGAGCGTCTGAACCAGGAGCTGGTCCACAACGTGGCCCTGCGCGTGGAAGAGACCGAAGATCCGGACAAGTTCCGCGTCTCCGGCCGTGGTGAACTGCACCTCTCCATCCTGATCGAAAACATGCGCCGCGAAGGTTACGAACTGGCGGTATCCCGTCCGGAAGTTATCCTGCGTACCGTGGATGGCGAACTGCAAGAACCGTTCGAAACCGTCACTGTGGACGTGGAAGAAGCGCATCAGGGTTCCGTGATGGAGCAGCTCGGCCTGCGTAAAGGCGAGATGACCAACATGACCCCGGATGGCAAGGGTCGCGTCCGTCTGGACTTCATCATCCCGAGCCGTGGTCTGATCGGCTTCCAGACCGAGTTCCTGACCATGACCTCTGGTACCGGTCTGCTGTACCACACCTTCGACCACTACGGTCCGCACAAGGGTGGCAGCATCGGTGAGCGTCAGAACGGCGTGCTGATCTCCAACGCCACCGGCAAGGCCCTGACCTTCGCCCTGTTCGGTCTGCAAGATCGTGGTCGTCTGTTCATCGGTCACGCGACCGAAGTGTACGAAGGCCAGGTGATCGGGATCCACTCCCGCTCCAACGACCTGACCGTCAACTGCCTGAAAGGCAAGCAGCTGACCAACATGCGTGCCTCCGGTACCGACGAAGCCCAGGTGCTGACTCCGCCGATCCGCATGACCCTGGAGCAGGCTCTCGAGTTCATCGACAACGATGAGCTGGTGGAGATCACCCCCAAGGCCATCCGTATCCGTAAAAAGCTGCTGACCGAACTGGATCGCAAGCGCGCCGGTCGTGCTTGATCGATAGCTGTTCATCGACAGACCAAAGAGAGGCCTTATGGCCTCTTTTTTTATGGGCTCGACATGAGGGCGCATGGGGCCTGAGCTCGATGGAGGCGCATCCGGCCGGTCTGCGGGTGGCCAAATGACCACCCTATCTGACACAATGTCTGCATGATCACGCTTACGAGAAACAAGATGCAGCAGCAGATCCGCGGCCGTCTGGCCCATGCACTCTCCTTCTTGCGCCACGATGGTGCCCACTTCGCCCAGTTTGTCTGGGGCCGCTTCCAGCAGGACAGATTGACGGTGACCGCCGGTTACCTGGCCTATGTGACCCTGCTCTCCCTGGTGCCCATGATCGCCGTGGTGTTCGGCATGATGTCGGCCTTTCCGGTGTTCCAGAGCCTGAAGCAGGCGATGGAGCAGTTCGTCTATCACAACTTCGTCCCCACCGCAGGGGAGATGCTCAAGGAGTACATCGACGGCTTCGTGGCCAACGCCACCAACACCACGGCCGTCGGTATCGGTGCCCTGATCGTGGTGGCCCTGATGCTCATCTCGGCCATCGACAAGAACCTCAACTACATCTGGCGGTCCACCCGAAGCCGGCCCTTGGCCCAGGCATTCGCCATGTACTGGATGATCCTGACCCTGGGCCCCGTGCTCATCGGTGCCAGCATCGCCATCTCCTCCTACATTCTCTCGCTCAGGTTGTTCGCGGCTGACAGCCTGTTCGGTATCGGCTATCTGCTGCTGCGCAGCCTGCCGTTCCTCTTCTCCGTGCTCACCTTCCTGCTGATCTATACCGTGGTGCCCAACTGCCGCGTGCGGCTGACCCACGCCTTCATCGGTGCCCTGGTGGCGGCCACCCTGTTCGAGCTGGCCAAGCGCGGCTTTGCCATCTACATCACCAACTTCCCCTCCTACCAGGCCATCTATGGCGCCCTGGCGACCATTCCCATCCTGTTCGTCTGGGTGTATCTGAGCTGGCTGGTGGTGTTGCTGGGGGCCGAGACCACCGCCTGCCTCGGGGAGTACGAGAAGCCCGGTGCAGAGGAACTGGCCTGACGCCGGCCGGCCATCACACCGGATCCCGACACAAAGGGGTTGGCCCGGGCAGGGCAGTTATTGGTAGCATCGACGACCGCTCATCCCGCAGGATGGGCGGTCGTGCTGTTTTGAGAGGAGAGGGATGTGATTGCACTGATTCAGCGGGTCAGCGAGGCCAGCGTAACGGTAGAGGGAGAGGTGACCGGGGCCATCGGCCAGGGGTTGCTGGTGCTGCTCGGGGTGGAGCAGGGGGATGACGAGGCCAAGGCGGACAAGCTGCTGCACAAGGTGAGCGGTTATCGCATCTTCTCGGACGAGAACGGCAAGATGAACCTCAACGTGAGCCAGGTGAGCGGCAGCCTGCTGGTGGTCTCCCAGTTCACCCTGGCGGCGGATACCGGCAAGGGGATGAGACCCAGCTTCTCCGGTGGCGCCCATCCCGCAGATGCCGAGCGACTCTATGAGTACTTCGTGGCTCGCGCCAGGGAGAGCGGCGTGCCGACCGAAACCGGCCGCTTCGCCGCCGACATGAAGGTCAGGCTGCTCAACGACGGCCCCGTCACCTTCTGGCTGCAGGTATAAGGGTGGCAGGCAGGTCAGGACTCACCGGAGGGCAGGACGCGATGCCTGCACACTTCGCAGGTTCTTCACCCTGCCGGTGCTCGCCCGCCCAGGCTAAGCTGACGGGTCGCGTGCAGGATGACGTTGCGGTAGCCGGGCACGTCGTGGACGTGGGTCGGGCCTATCCACTCCTCTGCCAGTCGCAGAGCCTGTGCCTGTTCGAGCCGGGTGCGGGGCAGCAGATTGATGATGAGGGTGCCGCTCAGGCGGCTGGCCAGTGCCTGATAGAGCGGAGCCTGGAACAGCAGAAGGGGGTTGCCGTCCTGGCTGAACAAGTCCAGCAGCACCAGATCGTAGATCTCCTGGCTCTGGTGCAGGAAGTGCAGCGCATCGGCGTGATGCAGCCGAGGTGAGCCCCCTGACGAGGGGAGGAAGAACTGCTGGAACAGGGTGAGGATCTCGGCATCCAGATCCACGCAGTCGTGGTGGGCATCGGGCCAGCGTGCCGCCAGGTGACGGGTGAGATCCCCTCCGCCCAGCCCCAGCTCCAGGATCCTGCTTGCCTGCTTTGGCAACTGCTCCGCGATGCTCCGTTGATGAGGCAGACAGAGGCGGGCCGGTTGGTGGAGGCTCATGGCGGATTGCACCACGCCGTCCATTTCCAGCCAGCGATGACGGGCATTTTCAAGCACCGAAACGCGGCGTTCGGGTTTGGCACTGAGGTGCAATAAGTGATCGGCTTGGTACGCTTGCAGATTGAAGTCCATGAATTTGCACGGCAAGATGGCTTTCGACCAGTGTAACTCAAGGATGTTGTTATGTACCGGGTGGTCACCCCCCAAACGGCAGCCTAGCTGGATACCTACTACAGGCTGCGCCGGGAGAAATGGTTGCGTCAGTCCTTCCATCTGCCAGTCGGCGCACACTCAAGGATCGCTTTATGTACCGGGTAGTCACCCCAGAAACACCAGCGGAGCTGGATGCTTACTATCAGTTGCGCTGGGAACTACTGCGCAAACCCTTCAATCTGCCCCTTGGCTCCGAGCGTGACGAGTACGATACCGTCGCCATTCATCGGCTGATGCTCTCACCCGACGGAACGCCCATCGCCGTGGGTCGCCTCTTTGTGGGCGGCGATGAAGCCCAAATCCGCTTTATGGCGCTGCGACCCGAATTTCGCGGCCAGGGGCTGGGCGCCCGCATGGTGGAAGATCTCGAGCAGCTTGCCCGCGACGAGAAGGTGAAACGGCTGGTGATGAACGCCCGCCAGGAGGCGGTGGAGTTCTATCGCCGCTGCGGCTTCCTCGAGGTAGGGGAAGGCCCCGTCTCCTTCGGCCGCATCCCTCACCGCCAGATGATCAAGTCCCTGAGTCCCATGCAGACCATCCAATACCGTCCGGAGTGGTGCCAGGATCTCACCACCCGCTGGTCGCGGGGTATTCCCATCAGCGAGAAGATGGGGGTGCACATCACCCACTACGATGGCCAGACCTTCCACCTCAAGGCCAACCTGGCGGCCAATCTCAACGTCCACGACACCATGTTCGCCGGCAGCATTTACAGCCAGTGCGTGCTGGCGGGCTGGGGTCTTATCTGGTTGCAGCTCAAAGAGGCAGGGCTGGGAGGGGATACCGTGCTGGCCGAGGGCAACATCAAGTATTACCGGCCGGTGAGCGAAGAGCCGGAGGCGCGGGTGGCCCGGGAGGGCATGCCTGCCGTGCTCGAGCCGCTGAGGGGCGGAGAATCCGCCAAATTCAGCCTGCGGGTGCAGCTGTTCAGCGGCCGCAAGCTGGCGGTGGAGTTTGTCGGTCAGTACGTGGTGCTGCCCATCAAGCGCGGCGCACGCTGACCCCTGATGTTCACAGCAACAAGGCCTCTTCGCGAGGCCTTGTTCGTTATTGGGCGGCGGGTGGCCGTGGGCGCCAGAGCGGGCCGCTTCGTCCCTGGGCGGGGTAGCTCACACCCGCCTCCCAGCCACAGGCGTCCTGTCCCGTGGGGAAACTCCAGCCCAGGTCGGGCGCATTGAGGGGGCCGCGCCAACGGGCGAGCAGCTCGGCGCAGCGCCCCTTGTTCAGGACCCCGAGGTCGAGCTGCCACTGGTCTGCGGCCAGGTCGACACCCCCTTGCAGTGCCAGCAGGTGGGTGATGGTGGAGGCACCGCCTTGCTCGATCCGCACCTTGCCCTGCTCCGCCCTGGCATCCAGCCTGATCTGATAGAAGGGGGTGTCTCCGCGTTGCATCGCCTGCCACAGCGTCTGCGGTGTCAGATCGGGGGGGGTCTGCTCCCTGAACCAGTCATCCAGCAGGGGGTCGATGCCGACCTTGTCCCAGAAGGGATCCTTGCTCTCCAGGCTCAGGCTGCCCTGAAGGGTCCGGCGCCAGTTGGCCGTCTGCTCGCCGGGCTGCACGTTGAGGTCGGCCTGCAGATCTGCCGCCAGATCCACCTTGCCCGCGAAGGAGACGGGGGAGTGCAGCAACTTGCCCCACTGCTCCAGATCCAGCTGCTTGCCCTGCAACTGCAGGCGGCTCTCCTGCCCGGGCGTTCTGCCCCACTGGCCGCTCAGGTTGAGGGAGCCCTCGTCGGGCAGGGAGGTGGCGAGGGTGTTGAGCTGCCAGGAGCTGGGGGTCAGCTCGCCATCCAGGGTGCCGTTGCGGGCACTGAGACCGTCCCACACCAGCTCGAACCACTTGCTCTCGATGCGGGCGCGCCCCAGCAGGGGGCCTGGTTGGTTGCCCCGCAGGGCGAGATCGTTCAGGTAGAGTTGCCAGCCAGTCAGGGAGAGGGGCAGGGTGTCGTCGAAAGAGAGCACCTTGAGCTTGTCGAAGGCCAGTTTGCGGATGTCGATCTGTTGCGGGCGCCAGCCCTGCCAATCCTGCCACCACCCCTGGGGCAAGCTGATGTCCATGCCGCTCAGGGCCAGATCCTTCAGGACGAGCTTCTGCTGCTGGGTGTCGAGGGCCAGCTCGACGTTGAACTCCCCTTCGTATGCCTTGCCCCGCAGCTCGGCATCCAGCTGCCGGGGGGAGAAGGCGAGCTTGCCCTCGACGGCCTCAAGCTGGAACAGGCCGCGGCCTATGTCGCCCAGGGTGCCCGCCAGATAGCCGCTGGGCTGGCTGCCCGCCTGCCAGTCGAAGGCGGTGAGCTGGCCGTTGAAGTTGTTGAGGGAGAGCTCCTGATCGATGGCATTGATGCTCACCTGGGCAAGCTGACCCCTGTCCAGGGTGATGCGGCGCAGGGGGAACTCGCCAGGGGGTATGTCACCAAGCTCGAGGCGCATGGCGCGGGCCTTGAGATCGTGCAGTTGCAGGCTGCGCTCTGGCCAGTTCAGCACCATGCCGGTCTCGAGCAGGCCGTCGAACAGGTTGGTGGTCAGTCTGTCGGTGCTGAGCACCTGCCCCTCCAGCCGCCCCTTGAGGCTGAGACGGGCTAGGGTGAACATGGGGGTCTCCAGCTGGTTGATGCCCAGGGTGAGGTTGGCCTGGGGCTGGCGTCTCGGGTCGATCAGTTCCCAGTCACTCAGGGACGCACTGAGGCCGCGCAGGGTCAGGGCCTCGCTCTGCAGGCTCAGGTTGTCGATGGTGCTGTCGCTGATGGTGAGGGAGTGAACCGGCAGGCTTGGCAACTGGTTGGGGAGCGGCAGCTTGATGACGGGACGGATGAGGTCCAGGTGGGCGATGCGCACATCCCGGTTCAACCAGTCGATGTGCTCGATCTCCAGATAGAGTTTTTCCAGCTGTACCGCATCCCCATAGCGCACCTGTTCCGCCAGCAGGGTGTAGGGGTGCAGCGGATTGAACACCAGCCGGCCAATGGTGACGGGCACCCCGGTCTGCTGGCTGAGCCAGTTGGCGATGGGGCCTTTGGCGCGCTCGGCATCGAACAGGCCGAGACCGACCCAGACAAAGAGCAGCAGGAAGGCAAAGGTGTAGAGCAGGCCGCGCAGCCAGGAATTCATCAGTGCTTTCCTCCTGTTTCTGTTGCTTGGTCAGGCATTCGAGTAGTGATCCCGTAGACCGAGCCTGCATCGTATCAAGGGTTCGACATGGCTCGGGTGTTTATTCATCAGGCAAGGTGACCCTCTTCTGCATCTGCCCTGGTCAAGCATTGGAGTAGTGGTCTCGCAGGCCCAGCCAGCGGCGGATCAGGGGCTCGACATGGCTCGGGTGTTTATCCATCAGGCAAGGTGACCCTCTTCTGCATCTGCCTTGGTCAAGCATTGGAGTAGTGGTCTCGCAGGCCCAGCCAGCGGCGGATCAGGGGCTCGACATGCGCCGGGTGTTTGTCCATCAGGAAGCGCGCCATCTTCTGCACCTGAGGGATGAGTGGCTGGTCGCGCACCAGATCGGCGATCTTGAGATCGGCCAGGCCGGTCTGGCGGGTACCGAGCAGCTCGCCTGGGCCACGCAGCTCCAGATCCCGCTGGGCGATGAGAAAGCCGTCGTTGGTCTCCCGCAGCACCCCGAGGCGGCTCTGGGCCGTCTTGGACAAGGGGGCATGATAGAGCAGCACGCAGTGAGAGGCCACCGACCCCCGCCCGACCCGGCCGCGGAGCTGGTGCAACTGGGCCAGCCCCAGCCGCTCCGGGTTTTCGATGATCATCAGGCTGGCATTGGGCACATCCACCCCCACCTCGATGACGGTGGTGGCGACCAGCAGTTGCAGTATGCCCGCCTTGAACTCCTCCATCACCCGCTGTTTCTCGACGGGGCGCATCCGGCCGTGTACCAGGCCGATGTGCAGGCCGGGCAGCAGGGTTTGCAGCTCGGCGGCAGTGTCTTCGGCGGCCTGGCACTCCAGCACCTCCGACTCCTCGATCAGGGTGCAGACCCAGTAGGCCTGCTTGCCCTCCTCGCAGGCGAGCCTCACCCGCTCGATCACATCCTGGCGGCGACTGTCTGGCAGGGCGACCGTGGTAATGGGAGTGCGGCCCGGCGGCAGCTCGTCGATGATGGAGGTGTCGAGGTCCGCATAGGCGGTCATCGCCAAGGTGCGGGGGATGGGGGTGGCGGTCATGATGAGCTGGTGGGGATGCACCCCTTCCCGCTCCCCTTTTTCTCGCAGGGCGAGGCGCTGATGCACGCCGAACCTGTGCTGTTCATCGATGATGACCAGGGCGAGGCGCTGGAATACCACCTGCTCCTGGAAGATGGCGTGGGTGCCCACCACCATCTTGACGCTGCCGTCCGCGATGGCGGCCAGCGCCTCTTCCCGCGCCTTGCCCTTCTGCTTGCCCGCCAGCCAGCCCACCTTGATGCCGAGCGGCTCCAGCCACCTGGCGAAGTTGATGGCGTGCTGTTCGGCCAGCAGCTCGGTCGGGGCCATCAGCCCCACCTGGCAGCCGTTGCCGATGGCCTGCAGGGCGGCCAGCGCCGCGACCAGCGTTTTACCTGAGCCCACGTCCCCCTGCACCAGCCGCATCATGGGGTGGCTCTGTTGCAGATCCCTGGCTATCTCCGCCACCACCCGGCTCTGGGCGCCGGTGGGGGTGAACGGCAGGGCGCCGAGCAGCTGTTCGACCAGCTTGGGTGCGGGTTTGAGGGCGCGGGCGAGCTGGTTCTGAGCCTGGGCGCGTACCTTCAAGACCGAGAGGTTGTGGGCCAGCAGCTCTTCCAGTACCAGCCGCTGCTGTGCCGGGTGCTGGCCGCTCTCGAGCAGGGCCAGCGCCACCGAGGGAGGCGGGCGGTGCAGCAGCTTCAGGGCGGCGGCCAGATCGATCTGCTGGGGATAG
This sequence comes from Aeromonas caviae, assembly GCF_000819785.1. Lineage (GTDB taxonomy): Bacteria > Pseudomonadota > Gammaproteobacteria > Enterobacterales > Aeromonadaceae > Aeromonas > Aeromonas caviae. Next base: position 84,146 of record NZ_CDBK01000042.1, read on the forward strand.
AGGCCGGCAGGCAGCAGCTCCTCGACCCCGTAGAGGTCGAGCTGGGCCAGGGCCTGATCCGTGAGGCTGCGCAGGGTGAGCTGGCGCAGCCCCTCTGTGGTGGGGTAGACGGGGGTGAGGGCCTCTTCGGTCTGGCCGGCCTGCTCCTCGCCGAGCAGCTTGTACTCGGGGTGGGCCATCTCCAGGCCGTACTTGCCGGGACGGGTCTCGCCGAAGCAGCGGATAAGGCGGCCCTGGGCCAGGCTGTTTTTCTGGGCAGCGGTGAAATTGAAGAAGCGCAGGGTCAGGCTGCCGGTGCCGTCGCTGATACGGCACACCAGCATGCGGCGGCGCCCCATCACCAGCTGGGTGTCCTGGATCTCGCCCTCGACGGCACCGTGCAGGCCGGGCGGCAGATCGCCGATGGGCCACACCTGGGTGCGGTCCTCGTAGCGCAGGGGGAGGTGGAACAGCAGATCCTGCACCGTGGCCAGCCCCAGCCGCTCGAGTTTCTCCAGCATCTTGCTGCCGACACCCTTGAGGCTATCGAGAGAGATTTTATCCAATTTCATCAATTAGATGCCCGAAAACACTGTAAATATGTCCAGATGATAGGGGTTGTTGCGGCCTCGATGCAAGCCGCGTTGTGCCGTTCCGGGCTGGTGGGCAAGGGAGTGGGGGGAGGGTCATCCATGAAAAAGGCCTGCCGGAAACGGCAGGCCTTTTCACTGACGGGGCGCCCTGGCGGTCAGATGATGCGCTTGAGCAGGAGGTGAGCCTTGACCCTGTGGATCCGGGCCAGCAGCTTGCGCACCTGATCCGGGTAATCCTTGATCTGCTCTATCTGGTCGAAGTGACTGATGCGGCGGGTGTGGGCCAGGATGTTCTCCCGCTCCGCACTGAACTGCTCGCGCAGGTGATGGTGCTGGTCGTGTACCAGCAGGCCGTTCTCCAGATCCAGCGCCCAGGCTCGGGGATTGAGGTTGTTGCCGGTGAGCAGGGCCCACTCCTCATCCACGAAGATCCCCTTGAGGTGATAGGAGTTCTTCTCGCAGCACCAGAGCATGAGGTTGAGCCGGCCGTTGTCGATGTGGTGCTGGTTGCGCTCGGCAAACTTGCGCAAGTTGGTCTCGTAGAGATAGGGCAGACCGCCGATGGTGGAGAACTTCTCCTCCGGGGGGATGAAGAAGTCGTTGGCGGTCTTGTCGCCCACGACGATGGTCACCTTGCAGCCGCGTTTGAGCAGCGCCTCCACGTCCTTGTTCAACTCCTTGGGGGGGTTGAAGTAGGGGGTGCAGATGAAGATCTCCCGCTCGGTGGCCCGCACCAGGTTGCGGATCATCCGGTTGAGCTGGTTGCCCCGCTTGCCCAGGCCCACCATGGGGGTCACGGCGATCTCCCGATCGTTGGGCTTGATGCTCTCGAAGCGGTACTGGCAGAGGCGCAGGCGCTGCTTGAAGCGGCGGATCGGTCCCTTGAGCTGCTTGGCGCCGGGGATGCCGGTGCGATCCAGCCGCTGGACGGCCTCGCTGCCGAGGAAGACGTCATCCACGTAGTTGACCATGCTGCGGGTCAGTGCCGGGCTGTGGATCTGGTGATAGCGATCGAAGCGGTAGCGCTCCTGCTGGTGCAGGTAGATGTCGTTGAGGCTGGCGCCGGAGTAAAGCAGGGTGTCGTCGAAGATGAAGCCCTTGAGGTGCAGCACCCCGAGCAGCTCGCGGCCCTTGACCGGCACGCCGTAGATCTCGATCTGGTGTTGGTGGCTGGCGGCCATGGCCTGGTACATCAGGTGGTTGCCCCCCTGCTTGCCCTTGCCGATCAGGCCGCGCTGGGCGCGGTGGAAGTCGACGAACACCTTGATGTCGAGAGAGGGATTGCGCTGCTTGGCGGCATAGAGGGCGGAGAGGATCTCCCGTCCCGCCTCGTCATCCTGCAGATAGAGCGCGATCAGATAGATGCGCTGGGTCGCATGGGCGATGAGCGACAGGATCCGGCTCTTGAAGTCTTTGGCGCTGCTGAGTATCTGGAACTGATCCGCGGCAACCGCGATCTGGGGTAAGCGGGTCAGCAACTGTCGATAATGTGCCGATGAATGCATAGAGAAGCCTGAAATCACGGGATGAAGCGTTCCACTCGGGGCGAAGAATAGGCAATTCTAGCAATCTGTGGCGATGGGCCCAAGCAAGAATCCGTAAAAAGTCGGTGCAATATCACATCGGGGCCGACGGATGCGGCCCCGATGTGTTTCCGTCAGAGGATGGCGCTGGCCGTGGCCACGATGAGGAAGGCGATGGTGCCGAGCAGGGTCTCCATCACGGTCCAGGTCTTGAGGGTGGTCTTCTCGTCCATGTTGAGGAAGCGGCTGACCAGCCAGAAGCCGGAGTCATTGAAGTGGGAGAGCACGGTGGCGCCCCCGGCGATGGCGATGACGATGAAGGTCAGGTCCAGCTCGCTCAGGCCGGTGGTGGCGGCCACGGTCGGCGCCATCAGGGCGGCGGTAGTGGTCAGGGCCACGGTGGCGGAACCCTGGGCGACCCGCAGCGCGGCGGACACCAGGAAGGCTGCCAGGATCACCGGCATGCCGGTATCGGAGAGCACGTCGGCCAGGGCAGTGCCGATGCCGCTCGCCCGCAATACGCCGCCGAACATGCCGCCGGCACCGGTGACCAGGATGACGGCGCAGACCGGGGCCAGGGCGTCGTTGCAGAACTTCTCGAGCTGCACCTTGCCCTGGCTCTGGCGGAACATCCAGAGGGCGTACAGCACGGTGATGAGCAGGGCGACCGGGGTCTTGCCGACCATGCGCAGCACGTTGACCCAGTCCGCACCCTTGTCGATGACGCCCATGACGCTCAGGGTATTGAGGCCGGTATCCATGAAGATGAGCACCAGCGGCAGCAGCAGGATGGAGATCACCTGGCCGAAGCTCGGCGCCTTGTCGGAGAGCTGCTCGGCACTGGCAGTGAAGCTCGGGGGCAGGGGCAGCTCAAACTTCTTGCCGGACCAGAGCCCGAACAGGTAGGCACCCAGATACCAGGTGGGCAGCGCGACCAGCAGACCCACGACGGTGAGCAGACCGATGTTGGCACCCAGCAGCTCGCTGGCGGCCACCGGGCCCGGGTGGGGCGGCAGGAAGGCGTGCATCACCGCAAAGGCACCGGCGGAGGGCAGGGCATACTTGAGGACGGAGCCGCCGAACTGCTTCGCCACGCTGAAGATGATGGGCAGCATGACGATGAGGCCGGCGTCGAAGAAGATCGGGAAGCCGAACAGCAGGGAGGCCACACCCAGCGCGAAGGGGGCGCGGTGGGAGCCGAAGCGGTTGATCAGGGTATCGGCCAGTACCTTGGCGCCCCCCGTCATCTCCAGGATCCTGCCTATCATGGCGCCGAGGCCGACCAGCAGCGCGACCGAGGCCAGGGTGCCGCCGAAACCGGTCAGCATGGTGGGGATCACCTGGTCATAGGTGACCCCGGTGGCCAGGGCCGTCAGCATGCTGACCAGGGTCAATGCCACGAAGGCATGTACCTTGAATCGCATGATCAGCACCAGCAACATGACAATGGCTCCGCCCGCTACCGAGAGCAGATAGGCGACATCGGGTGTGTTCATTGCTCCGTCCATAAAATTGTCCTCAAATGGTTCTAGTTGTTGTTCTGCACATTTCTGTGCTGCACTTCACATTGCGAAACGTTACCGGTAACATGTTACCGGTAACGTGGTAGCTTAGAACCCATCAGGCGAACGTTTTTTGAAAAGTGAGAGAGAGGTCAAATAATGGCGGGCAAGTGCATTATCGTGATGGGTGTGTGTGGCAGCGGCAAGTCCAGCATCGGCCTCAAGGTGGCCAATGCCCTGGGGGCCAAGTTCATCGACGGCGATGATCTGCACCCTCGCGCGAACATCCAGAAGATGGCGGCGGGCAACCCGCTCAACGACGAAGACAGGGCCCCCTGGCTGGAGCGGATCCGCGATGCGGCCTACAGCCTGGAGCGCAAGAACGAGCTCGGCGTCATCGTCTGCTCGGCCCTCAAGAAGCAGTACCGCGACCAGATCCGCGAGGGTAACGACTCGGTGAGTTTCCTGTTTCTGGATGGCAGCCAGTCCCTCATTCTCGAACGGATGCGGGCACGGCAGGGCCACTTCATGCGCGAAGCCATGGTACAAAGCCAGTTTGATACCCTGGAGCGACCGGATGGCGAGCCCGGCGTGTTTCGCATCGATATCGACGGGACCTTCGAACAGGTGGTCGACCGTGCCGTCACCGCGCTGACGCAGGCGCAATGAGCCATGTCGCGCGCCCGGCTGCGGCCGACCGCGCCCGTATATAGAGTTGGAGAGAAAGCTATGACCCATCCCGTGATCACCCAGGTGACCAACCGCATCCGCGAGCGCAGCACCGCCCGCCGTGCCCGCTTCCTGGCCCGCATCCAGCGCCAGGCCGATCAGGGCAAGACCCGCGCCTCCCTCTCCTGTGGCAACCTGGCCCACGCCGTGGCCGCCTCGAGCTGTGACGAGAAGGGGCGGATCCTCGACATGACCCGCGCCAACGTGGCCATCGTCACCGCCTACAACGACATGCTGAGTGCCCATCAGCCCTATCAGGGCTACCCGGACATCATCAAGGGTGCCCTGGCCGAGCTCGGCCACAGCGCCCAGGTCGCCGGCGGCGTGCCCGCCATGTGCGACGGCGTGACCCAGGGTCAGCCGGGGATGGACATGTCCCTCTTCTCCCGGGATCTCATCGCCCAGGCCACCGCGGTCTCCCTCTCCCACAACACCTTCGACGCCACCCTGCTGCTCGGCATCTGCGACAAGATTGCCCCGGGCCAGATCATGGGGGCGCTTTCCCACGCCCACCTGCCCACCGCCTTCGTGCCTGCCGGCCCCATGGCGAGCGGCATCAGCAACGACGAGAAGGTAAAGGTGCGCCAGCAGTACGCTGCCGGTGAAGTGGGCCGCGACGCCCTGCTCAAGATGGAGTGCGGCGCCTACCACGCGGCGGGCACCTGCACCTTCTACGGCACCGCCAACACCAACCAGCTGGTGTTCGAAGCCATGGGCCTGATGCTGCCGGGCTCCGCCTTCGTGCATCCGCACAGCGAGCTGCGCCACGCCCTCACCGAGGAAGCGGCCCGCCGCATCAGCGCCATGATCCCGGGCTCCCCGGCCTATCGCCCCCTGAGTGCGGTGATCGACGAGCGCGCCCTGGTCAACGGCCTGGTGGCCCTGCTTGCCTCCGGCGGCAGCACCAACCACAGCATCCACATGGTGGCGCTGGCCCGCGCCGCCGGGCTGGAGCTGACCTGGGACGACCTGAGCGATCTCTCCGACGTGGTGCCGCTCCTGGTGCGCATGTACCCGAACGGCCCGGCGGACGTCAACGCCTTCGAACAGGCGGGGGGCGTGCCCGGCCTGATGCGTCGTCTGGCCGAAGAGGGGCTGATCCACCTGGATGCCACCCCGGTCTTCGGCGAGATGCAGGACTACCTCAGCCGTCCGGCACTGGTGGATGGCAAGCTGGTGTGGCAACCGGTGGGCGAGAGCGCGGATCCGAGCGTGCTCTCCCCCTCTGGCAGCGAGTTCCAGGCCACCGGCGGCACCAAGCTGCTGGCGGGCAACCTGGGCCGCGCCGTGGTCAAGGTCTCCGCCGTGGCTCCCGAATATCGGGTGATTGAAGCTCCGGCCCGGGTCTTCTCTTCCCAGCATGCGGTGGAGGCGGCCTACAAGGCCGGTGAGTTGAACCAGGACGCCGTCATCGTGGTGCGCCACAACGGCCCGGCCGCCAACGGCATGCCGGAGCTGCACAAGCTGATGCCGGTGCTTGGCAACCTGCAGAAGGCGGGTCACAAGGTGGCCCTGGTCACCGACGGCCGTCTCTCCGGCGCCTCCGGCAAGATCCCGGCCGCCATCCACGTCACCCCGGAAGCGCTGCACGGCGGGGCCATCGGCCTGCTCGCCGATGGCGACCTGCTGCGGGTGGATGCCGAGTCTGGCCGCCTCGACTGCCTGACCGATTTGAGCGGCCGTACCCAGGCCGAGATCGACCTCACCCTGGAACAAGAGGGGTGGGGCCGTGAACTGTTCAGCGTGATGCGTCGCGCGGTATCGAGCGCCGAGTGCGGCGCCACCATCTTTGACTAAGGAAGAGCTATGCAGAACTGGAAAGTGACCCCTGCCGAGGTGTTTGCCGCCTCCCCCCTGGTACCCGTGATGGTCATCAACGACCTGGAGCAGGCCCTGCCGATGGCCAAGGCCCTGCTGGATGGCGGCATCTCGGTGTTCGAGATCACCCTGCGCACCCCGGTGGCGCTGGACGCCATCGCCCTCATCGCCAAGGCGATGCCGGATGCCATGGTCGGTGCCGGTACCGTGCTCAACTGCGCGCAGTTTGATGCCGCCGTCGCTGCCGGTGCCCGCTTCGTCATCTCCCCGGGCATGACCCCGGCCCTGCTGGCCCACGCGGCCAAGAGCACGGCGCCGCTGATCCCGGGCGTGGCCACCCCGTCCGAGGTGATGCAGGCGCTGGAAGCAGGCTACGACCACCTCAAATTCTTCCCGGCCGAGGCGAACGGCGGCACCAAGGCACTCTCCGCCATCGCGGCGCCCCTGCCCCAGGTGAAATTCTGCCCCACCGGCGGCATCGGCCCGAAAAACGTGGCCGACTACCTGGCGCTGAAATGTGTGGCCACCGTCGGCGGCTCCTGGATGCTGCCGGCAGACGCCGTCAAGAGCGGCAACTGGGAGGAGGTGACCCGCCTCTCCCGGGAAGCGGTTGAATTGGTTAAACGCTAAGCAAATATCGTTTAGAAAAATTAAACAGGCCACCCCCGGGTGGCCTGCTGTTTTTCCGCCCCCGGAGGGGGTGGGCCGTTTGCTTCCGGCCTCGCCCTGGCTTAAGGTCGGGGGCCGCCCCTCTCCCCTGGAGCCTTCATGTCCTGTCTGCATCCATCCTACCCGCAAGGGCACTTCACCGCGCTGCACTGCCACCCCCATGCCCAATACTGCTATCTGCACGACGGGGGCGGCATCATCACGGGGCGAGGGGAGGGAGAACTGCTGGTGGCGGGCCAGATCTGCTTTATTCCGGCGGGGTGGGAGCACGAGTTTCGCGTGCTGCGCCGCTCCCGGCTCTCCCTCCTCTATGTGCCGACGTCGGCCCGCACCGCCTTCGGCCCCTTGCAGGCCAGCCCGCTGCTGGCGGGCCTCTTCGCCCGCCTGCCCGAGCTGGCCGAGGAGGAGGTGAAGGGAGCCTATCTGACGGTGCTTGGCCAGGAGCTGGAGCGCGCCGACCCGCTCGCGGCGCGCATTCCCCTCACCGGTGAGCTGGACCCGCGCCTGTTGCGGGTGCTGGACAGGGTGTGCCAAGCGCCCGCCATCCATCTGACGCTGACGGCGCTGGCGGCAGATTGCGGCGCCTCGGTGCGCACCCTCAACCGGCTCTTCCTCCAGCAGCTGGGGTGCAGCTTTCGCCAGTGGCGGGAGCAGGTGGTGCTGGGACGGGCGCGCCAGTTGCAGCACCGGGGGCTCACGCTGGCCCAGATCGCCGATCGGCTCGGCTACGAGGATCCCGGTGCCTTGTCCCGCGCCCTCCAGCGCCTTGCCCGGCGCGAACCGGCGGCCTGAGGGCGCATTGTCTGCCTTCCTGCTCGCCATGGCGGTGTCTGCGGGTTGCCGGCAGTCAGCGCCGCGAGCCGATATCTGCATCCTCCTTGCTGCCTGCCAGCAGACAGGTCACCTCGTCGGTATGGCAGATCCGATCGCCGCGAAAGGTGAAGAGGCCGCTCACCTTGCAGACCAGGGTGCCGCCGTCCTGGCGGGTGGCCCGTACCACATGGGTCGAGTGCACCCGCTCCCCCTGCGCCAGGGTGGCGACAAACTCGATGCTCGCCCCGGCCAGATGGCGGCGCAGTGTGGCGATGTGCTGGTGAAACGCCGGGTAGTCGAGCCGCTCGCCGTTCACCTCCTGGCAGTAGTCGGGGGTGAACCAGGCGTCGAGCTCCGCCAGGGGGAAGGCGGGATCACAGATGACGCGCTGCAGGCAGGCTTTCAATCGTTCGGTGTGGTGCATGGTCTGCTCCTGACAGGGGGGATGGAGGAGCCAGCATAGGCCAGGGGACGGCGAGGGGAGAGGGGGGAAGGCGCCATCATGGCGGTCGAACGCGCCATGATGGCCGGGGATCAGCCGAGGCTTTCCCCCTCATAGAGGGAGAAGCCGATGTCCTTGCACCTGGTCGCCAGCGGCTGGCCGCCGAGGCGGGCCAGCAGCATGATGGCGGCTTCGCGACCTATGGTCTCGCGGGGGGTGACGATACTGGCGAGCTTGGGGGTCATGGCGTGGCCGATGTCGAGGGCGTTGCTGCCGGCAATGGCCACCTGCTGGGGCACCGGGATCCACCTGGCCTGGCATTGCAGCAGGGCCCCCACCGCCAGGTCGTCGTTGGTGCAGAACAGGCCGTCGAGATCGGGGAAGCGCGCCATGGCCTGGGCCAGCAGCTCTCCCCCCAGGGTGAAGCTGGAGGATTGCTCCGTCAGCAGGTGCTGGCCGGTCAGACCGAAATCGGCCATCGCCTGGTAGTAGCCTTCCATTCGCAGCTGGGTGCGCACGTCGAGCCGGGCGCCGAGGTAGATCACCTTGCGCCGTCCCCGGCGCAGCATCTCTGTTACCATGGCCCGGGCGGCGGCCCGATGATCCATGCCCACCACCATGTCGATGGGGGAGAGGGGCAGATCCATGGTCTCCACCACCGGGATGCCGGCGGTGGCGATCATCTTGCGGGTGCGCTCGGTGTGCTGGGTGTCCGAGAGGATGAGCCCGTCCACGTTGTAGGAGAGGAGCGAGGCGACCTGCTCCTCCTCCCGCTCCGGGCTGTAGCCGTAGTGGGCGAGCAGGGTCTGGTAGCCGGCGGGCCGGGTCACCGCCTCGATGCCGTGGATCACCGCCGAGAAGACCTGGTTGGAGAGGGAGGGGATCAGGATGCCGATCGCCTTGCTGGTGGCGTTCGACAGCATGTCCGGCGCCCGGTTCGGGATGTAGCCGAGCTCCTCCACCGCGGCGGCGATGCGCTCGCGGGTCCCTTCGGCCACGGCGGACGGGTCGCGCAGGTAGCGGCTGACGGTCATCTTGGTGACACCGGTCAGGTCGGCAATGTCCTGCAGGGTAGGGCGGCGCTTGCGGGTGTCGTTCATCTGGGGATCCGGCAAAAAATGTTACACGTAACATTACCGTTTTTGCACGGCAATGTCAGCATATGACGCCATCAACAGGGGGCAGGGGATGATCAAGGGCAGGTGTTTCGAGGGGGTCCACTTCGAGCAGCAGGAGGTGGAGGGGGAGCAGTTCCAGGGGTGCCGCTTCATCGGCTGTCACTTCTCCTGGCTCGATCTCGGGGAGAGCCGCTTCGTCGACTGCAGCTTCTATGACAGGGAACGGGAGCTGGGCTGCCTGTTTCAGGGCTGCGATCTGAGGGAGGCGAGCTTCCTGCGCTGCGATCTCACCCTGGCGGACTTCGGCCGCAGCCAGTGTCTTGGGCTGGAGATGCGCGACTGCCAGGCCATGGGGATCAACTTCGCCCATGCCAGTTTCGCCAACCGGATCACTGCCAAAAGCTACTTCTGCGAGGCCCACCTCACCGGCAACAACTTCAGCTACGCCAACTTCGAAAGCTGCCTGCTGGAGCGGTGCGAGCTTGCCGGCAACCGCTGGCAGGGGGCCAACCTGCTGGGCGCCTCCCTGGCTGGCTCGGATCTCTGCGGCTCCGAGTTCGGGCAAATCGACTGGACCAGCTTCAACCTGCAAGGCTGCGATCTGCGCCAGTGCGATCTGCCCGGCCTGGATCTGCGCCGGGTCAACCTCGCCGGGGTGCAGATCACTGAAGATCAGCAGCAGGGGCTGCTGGAGCAGATCGGGCTGGTGGTCTTCCCCTGAGCGGGGTGGAAAAGAGGTAAGTTTTCATCATCGGGGCGGGCGGTGTGGTGCCTCCCCTGCCAAGCAAAAAGCCTGCGCGATGCAGACTTTTTGTCGGGTGAAGTGGTAAACGACGCGGTGTTGCTGTCTTTTGCTCCCTGCTCCCCTCGCGGGAGAAGGGCTGGAGATGAGGTAGCGGACTCCGATCGGGCACCGCCAAGGCGGGCTTAGCGTCTGGCCAGCCACTTGGTCGGGTTGATGGCCTCGCCCTGATAGCGGATCTCGAAGTAGAGGCCGGAGCGCTCCTGTCCGCCGCTGTCGCCGACCAGGGCCACGGGCTCACCCTGCTCCACCTTTTGTCCCACCTGGCGCAGCAGCGACTGGTTGTGGCCGTAGAGGCTCATGTAGCCCTTGCCGTGGTCGATGACCAGCAGCATGCCGAAGCCGTCGAGCCAGTCGGCGTAGACCACCTGTCCCGGTGCCACCGCCTTGACCTGGGTCCCTTCGCTGGCGCCGATCAGGGTGCCCTTCCACTTCAGCTCGGCGGTACGTGGCGAGCCGTAGGAGATGAGGATGGGGCCCTGCACCGGCCAGCGCAGGTTGCCACCCGTGCTCAGACCGCCGTAGCCGTTGCTGCTTGCCTTGGCGCTGTTGCGGGCGGCTGCTTGCTGCTGCGCCACCTTGGCCTGCTGTTCGGCGACGCGTTGCTGCCGGGCCGCCAGCCGCTGCTGTTCGCCGACCTGGCGCTGCTGGGCCGCGATCCGCTGCTGCTCCTCGATGCGTTTCTGTTCGGCTGCCAGGCGCTGGGCCTCCAGACGGCGCTGGCGCTCCTGCTCGGCCTTGATCTTGGCGAGGCGCTCCCGCTCGGCCCGTTCGCGGCGTTCCTTTTCTTCCTGCTGACGACGCAGCTCTTCCAGCCGCGCCTTGAGCGCTTTCTCCGCCTTGACCAGCTTGTCGAGCTTCTGCTCGTCGGCCTGCACCGATTGCTGCAACTGGTTGCGCACCTTGGCACGGCTCTGCTGGCTGGCCAGCAGGCTCTGGTGATGTTCCTGCTGCTCGCCGAGCAGGGTCTGGAGGCGGTTCTCGGTCTCCCTGGTGGCCTGCTGGTTCTTGGCCAGCTTGTCACGGGTGGCACGCAGGGCTTCAATGGCCTCGATACGGGCCTTGTTGAGGTAGTCGAAATAGTCGAGGGCGCGGCTCAGTTTGGCCGGATCCTGCTGGTTGAGCAGCAGTTTGAGGTAATCGTGGTTGCCCGCCTGGAAGGCGCTTTCCGCCTGCTTGGCCAGCAACTGCTTCTGGTGTTTGGCTTGTTGCTCCAGTGCCAGCTTGTCCTGCTGCAGGGACGCCAGCTTCTGCTGGTTCTGCCGGAGTTGCTGTCTGGTCTGCTCGAGTTTGGCGGCGGCAGCCGAAATGGCCTGCTCGTCAGCCTTGAGCTGGGTGTTGAGCTTGGCAAGCTCCTGCTTGCTGAGCTTGAGGGTCTGTTGCTGTTCCTTGATCTGGGACTGCATGGCCCCCAGCTGCTGGTTCGCAGCCTGGGCTGTGCCGGTACCGCCGATCAGGCAAAAAAACAGCGCGCCGGCCAACAGGCCGACGCGACTGGTTTTCTGTGAAATAATTTCGCATCCCCGCATGGGGCAGGATTATTTCAGAATCATCAGGGGCTTGCCAGTCATTTCCGGCGGCACCGGCAGACCCATCAGGGTCAGCATGGTGGGGGCCAGATCGGACAGTTTGCCACCTTCGGCGACCTCGGCTTTACGACCGAAGTAGATGAGGGGAACCGGCAGATTGGTGTGGGCGGTGTGGGCCTGACCAGTCTCTTCGTCCATCATCTTCTCGGCGTTGCCATGGTCGGCGGTGATGAGGCACTCGCCACCCACTTCCGCCAGGGCGTCGGTGACGCGACCGATGCAGTGGTCGACCGCTTCACAGGCTTTGACGGCCGCATCGAACACGCCGGTGTGGCCGACCATGTCGCCGTTCGGGTAGTTGCAGATGATGACGTCGTACTTGCCGCTCTTGATGGCCGCAACCAGCTTGTCGGTCAGCTCTTCGGAGCTCATCTCCGGCTGCAGGTCATAGGTGGCCACTTTCGGGCTGGCGACGATTTCGCGATCTTCGCCGCTGAAGCAGGCCTCTTCGCCACCGTTGAAGAAGAAGGTGACGTGGGCGTACTTCTCGGTCTCGGAGATGCGCAGCTGGGTCTTGCCCTGCTTGGCCAGCCACTCGCCCAGGGTATTGACCAGGGCGGTGGGCGGATAGGCGCAGGCGGTTTTGATGTCGGCCGCGTATTCGGTCAGCATCACGAAGTGCAGGGCCGGGGTGGCGGTGCGGGCGAAGCCGGTGAAGTCGGTATCGACGAAGGCGCGGGTGATTTCGCGGGCGCGGTCGGCGCGGAAGTTCATGAAGATCAGCGCATCGCCGTCGATCATCGGTACAGCGTCGCCGATGCGGGTGGCTTTGACGAACTCGTCGTTCTCGTCGCGGGCATAGGCGGCGGCCAGCGCGTCGGTGGCGTTGTCGGCGGTGAATTCGCCCTTGCCCTGAGTCATCAGGTCATAGGCCTGCTGCACGCGATCCCAGCGGTTGTCGCGGTCCATGGCGTAGTAACGACCGATCATGGAGGCGAAACGACCCTTGCCCAGGCGGGCAAACAGGGCGTCGAACAGCTCGATGGAGGACTGGGCACTGCGCGGCGGGACGTCGCGGCCATCCAGGAAGGCGTGGAAGTAGATCTGCTCGGCGCCACGCTTGGCGGCCATCTCGATCATGCCCATGATGTGCTCTTCGTGGCTGTGTACGCCACCCGGGGACATCAGACCCATGATGTGCACGGCCTTGCCCTTGGTCACGGCAGCGTCGACAGCCTTGGCCAGCTCGACGTTCTGGAAGAAGTCGCCGTCCTGGATGTCCTTGGAGATGCGGGTCAGCTCCTGATAGACGACGCGACCGGCTCCGATGTTGGTGTGGCCCACTTCGGAGTTGCCCATCTGGCCGTCCGGCAGACCCACGTCCAGGCCGGAGCCGGAGATCAGGGTGCTGGTGTAGTCACGGGCCAGGCGATCCAGGTTGGGGGTCTTGGCGGCAGCAACGGCGTTGTACTCTTGCTTGGTGCTGTAGCCCCAACCGTCCATGATGACCAGAACCAGCGGTTTCTTAGCTGTTGACATAAGGCTATGTCCTCTCGGATAGGAATGAATTGCGGGAAGTGAAACTAGCGTAATATTACTACATCTGCCGAAATAGTCACCTGATAGCCAAGTCCCTCTCCAGCCTCGCTTTTTAACTGTTATCCCGCTGTTTTAGGCATGTTGCCGGCTTGTCTGCCTCGGCGGGTTTTCCTCTGTTTTCCCCCTCTTTTCGGCATGACGCATCCTCTCGTTCGGCCCGGTTGGAGGAGGAAGAATCGGCAGCCATCCCTGATGGGAGCTTGCTCTCGCTTTGCCGCCAAGATGGCTGATCTTATGCAGGGCCCCATGTATACTCGGGCCCTTGTCTTGGTCCCTGGATAGTAGAAGATGCAAGAGTATTTGGATTTCGCGGCCCGCAATCCGCTGCTGACCGCAGCCTGGTTGGGCCTGGCAGGCACCCTGGTGTACACCACTGTGCGTGTTCGTTTTTCTCCAGTGAAGGCGGTCAACAACCACGCCGCTACCCTGCTTATCAACCGTGAAAATGCCACCGTCGTGGACATTCGCAGTCAGGATGAATTTGCCAAAGGTCATCTGGCCGGGGCCCATCACCTGCCGCTCGCCCAGATCCAGGCGAATAATCTGGGTCCGGTTGAAAAGCACAAGGATGCCCCCATCATAGTGGTGTGCGAGTCGGGGATGACCGCTGGTGGCGCGGGTCGCCAACTGAGCAAGGCCGGTTTCAAGCAGGTGTATGTGCTCAGCGGTGGCATGGCCCAATGGCGTGCAGACAATCTGCCGGTGACCAAAAAACGCTGATTTAAGGGCCTGCGCCCACTCATTATCTTAAAAAGGAATCAAACGAAATGGCTGACGAAATCAACAACCAGGAAGTGCAACCGGAATTCCACATCCAGCGTGTCTACACCAAGGATGTCTCCTTCGAAGCCCCGAATACTCCGCACATCTTCCAGAAAGAGTGGCAGCCGGACGTCAAGCTGGACATGGACACCAAGACCAATGTCCTGGCCGACAGCGTCTATGAAGTGGTGCTGACCCTGACTGTCACCTGCAAGCTGGAAACCGAGACCGCCTTCCTGTGCGAAGTGCAGCAAGCCGGCATCTTCACCATCGGCAACCTGCCTGAGCCGCAACTGGCCCACTGCCTGGCGGCTTTCTGCCCGAATATCCTGTTCCCGTATGCCCGCGAAGCGGTGTCCAACCTGGTGAGCAAGGGTTCCTTCCCGCAGCTGAACCTAGCACCGGTCAACTTCGACGCCCTGTTCGCCCAGCACATGGCGCAGGTACAGGCCCAGCAGGCGACTGCGGAAGCCTGATAATGGCCGACCAGATCGCAATCTCGGTCCTGGGGGCGGGGTCTTATGGCTCCGCCCTTGCCATTTCTCTGGCGCGCAATGGTCATCCGACCCTGCTGTGGGGTCACGACCCTGCCCATGTCGCCGAGCTGGAACAGGATCGCTGCAACAAGGCATTCTTGCCGGATGTCCCCTTCCCGGCCGATCTGCAACTGACGTCGGATCTGCAGGCGGCGGTGCAAGCCGCTCCCGTGCTGCTGCTGGTGGTGCCGAGCCATGTGTTCGGCCAGGTACTGGCCCGGGTCAAACCCTTCCTGCGCCCGGATACCCGGATCGCCTGGGCCACCAAGGGGCTGGAGCCGGACAGCGGCCGTCTGCTGCAAGAGGTGGCGCGGGAGGTGCTGGGGGATGCCATTCCACTGGCGGTCATCTCGGGCCCGACCTTCGCCCGCGAGCTGGCTGCCGGTCTGCCGACCGCCATCTCGGTGGCCTCGACCCACGACGACTTTGCCGACGATCTCTCCCACCTGCTGCACTGCGGCCGCTCGTTCCGGGTCTATACCAATCCGGACTTCATCGGTCTGCAGCTGGGCGGGGCGGTCAAGAACGTCATCGCCATCGGTGCCGGTCTCTCTGACGGACTCGGCTTTGGCGCCAACGCCAGAACCGCGCTCATCACTCGGGGCCTGGTGGAGATGCAGCGTCTGGGCGCCGCCCTCGGGGCCGACGCCAAGACCTTCATGGGGATGGCGGGGCTCGGGGATCTGGTACTGACCTGTACCGACAACCAGTCGCGCAACCGCCGTTTCGGTCTGGCGCTGGGAGCGGGCAAGTCGGTTGACACCGCCATGGCCGAGATAGGCCAGGTGGTGGAAGGCTATCGCAACACCAAGGAGGTGCATCTGCTGGCGGCCCGCTGTGGCGTCGAGATGCCCATCTGCGAACAGATCTTCAAGGTGCTCTACGAGGGCAAGAATCCGAAAGAGGCGGCCATCGCCCTGCTGTCGCGAGACAAGAAGGACGAGTGATCTGCCAGCCGCAGCATGCAAAAGGCCCCGCCAGCTGGCGGGGCCTTTTCTTTGCCGCAAGGGGCAAATCAGTAGTAGGAGTGGTCGCCGCGCTGGTGCTCGGTGGCATCCTTGACGCCGTTGAGCTCGCCCGGGAATTTCTCCAGCAACTGCTTCTCGATCCCCTCTTTCAGGGTGTAGTCGACCATGGAGCAACCGTTGCAACCGCCGCCAAACTGCAGGATGGCCAGTTTGTCGTCGGTCAGCTCGACCAGGGTGACCTTGCCGCCGTGACCGGCCAGCATGGGGTTCACCTCGGACATCAACACGTACTCGATACGGTCGATCAGCGGGGCGTCGTCGGCCACCTTGCGCATCTTGGCGTTGGGGGCTTTCAGGGTGAGCTGAGAGCCCATCTGATCGGTGACGAAGTCGATGGTGGCATCCACCAGGAAGGGGGCGCTCAGGGGATCGACCAGGCAGTCGAAGCCGCTGAAGGGCAGGTGCTGATCTTCCGGATCGACCGCGTCGGGTGGGCAATAGGATACGCCGCACTCGGCATTCTGGGTTCCCGGATTGACCACAAACACCCGGATGTTGGTGCCATCAGGCTGCTTCTCCAGCAACTTGCGGAAGTGGGCCTGGGCGGTGTCGGAAATGCTGATCATCACTATCCTCATAAACCTGAGTGTACGACTAGGGTATTCATGATAACTCGCTTGGCGGGGCTTGGGTAGCGTGCCGATGGTGAGCCTGTGAGCCCGGGCGTATCGGAATCATGCCGCCAGCGGACTCCCGGGCCGGATCCCTGCCCGGTTATTTCAGGTGTCGGAGGGTACGGCAGATGGCCCACACCTCTACCGTGGTGACGCCGTGCTCATGAAGCAACCGGGTGAGCTGACCTGCGGTGGCGCCCGTGGTGACCACATCATCAAGCAGTGCCACATGCCGGTAGTGGTGAGGTTCTATTTCGAAGGCGCCACGCAGATTGCGTCGCCGCTGGCCGGCACTGAGCCGGGTCTGTTGCGGGGTCGACCTTGTCCGGCGCAATACGCGGGTGTCGCAAGGAATGCCGGTGAGTGCGCTCAGGGCCTGGCCGATTTCTTCTGCCTGATTGAAGCCGCGCCACCACTGGCGCCACCAGTGCAGGGGAACCGGAATGATGACCTGTGGCGGGTTGGCGAGGTCCAGATGGTCTGCCAGCAGGCGGGCAAGCAGCGGCGCGAGCAGGATCTGACCGGAATACTTCAGCCGGGGGATGAGTTGGGCATAAGGTGCCTGATAATCGCCGATCACCTGCAAACGCTCCCAGGGGGCGGGTCTGCGCTGGCAGCGACCGCACAGCAGTTCGCTCTCGCGATGTTGCTCCGGCAGCGGTGCTGCACACATCAGGCATCGTCTGTCGTGTTGGCGCTGGGCGTGGCGACACCAGGAGCACAACAAGGGCGTCTCGTCACAGGGTTGGCGACAGAGCAGGCACAGACCGAGCCAGTCGGACTGGGTGCCAAGGATCGGACTTGCTTTGGCGAGCAGCCGCTTTAACATGCAGGCTCCAAGCAGATAAACAGGGATCTTGAGTCTAGATGAGCGTATCGGTTGAGCGGTTTGGCCAGGGCCCGGACCTGGTGTTGTTGCATGGCTGGGGCATGAACGGGGCCGTCTGGCACGGTATTGCCCAAGAACTGGCTGCCCACTATCGGCTGCATCTGGTGGACCTGCCCGGCTTTGGCAACAGCCCCCTGCAAGCAGGGACAGACTACACCCTGCCCTGGCTGGCAGAGCAGGTGGCGGCCATATTGCCTGAAAAATGCCATCTGCTCGGCTGGTCCCTCGGTGGTCTGGTGGCGAGCCAGTTGGCGCTGACCATGCCTGAGCGCCTTCTCTCTCTCATTACCGTAGCCAGCTCTCCCTGCTTCATGGCCCGCGACGAGTGGCCCGGGATTGCCCCCAAGGTGCTGGCGGGGTTCAACCAGATGCTGGCCGGCGACTTCATGCAGACCATAGAGCGCTTCCTCGCGATCCAGGCCATGGGCAGCGAGCACGCCAGAAACGACATTCGCCAGTTGCGTCACTGGCTGGCGGAGCGACCCGCTCCCCGGCTTGCGGCCCTGGAGGCGGGTCTGGGCCTGCTGGCCGAGGTCGATCTGCGGGATGAACTGATCGGCCTGGATCTGCCCTGGCTGCGTCTTTACGGCAGGCTGGATACCCTGGTGCCGAAGGCCGCCATTCCCTTGCTGGATGCGCGTTACCCTGCCAGCCACAGTCTGGTGCTGGAGAAGGCATCCCATGCTCCCTTCATCTCCCATCCAGAGCAGTTCATCACCCTCCTGCGGCAGTTCATTGACTGAGATTTGAGCGGCAGGCTTCAATAACTCGTCAGGTTGGTGGATAATTAGCCAACCCTACAGAGGAGTGTGCCAATGCGTATCGAATCAGCCATGACGGCGGGCGTGCAGGGGTTCCAACGGGCCGAGCAGTTGGCGGGCCAGGCGTCCAGCCAGATCGCCCGTCTCAATACGCCAGCGGGTGATCAGGTGCAGTTGCCGGATGAACTGGTGAATCTCAAGGTGGCCGAGCTGCATGCCGGGGCATCCGCCAAGGTGATCCAGACGGCCAGCGACATGCTGGGCACCCTGATCGATATCCGGGTGTGACATGAACATCAACGTCAGTCTGCCGACCATCATTCCGAATCAACTGCAGCCGCAGACGGAATCGGCACAGACTGACAACCGCCGTGCAGAACTGGTGCCCCCCAGCCGCCAGAGCGAAGCGTCCAACGCCGAGTCCGGCGTCGGTTCCCAGAAAGAGAGATCCCGGGCCGCCCAGGCCAATCCCGCCACCCCATCCTCGTCCACGAAAGAGAACGGCCAGACCGGCCCCGTGATGGTGGCGCACCGTTTTGTTGAGGCAACGGGGGAGGAGGGGGAGCGTCGACAACGTCAGGAGGGTGAACAGCAGGAGCAGCAAAAGCAGCAGCGTCAGGTGGCTGCGCTGGTCGAACGGGATCTCGAAGTTCGCAAGCACGAGCAGGCTCACCAGGCAGCCGGCGGCGAGCATGCGGGGAGCCCTACCTACCAGTTTTCCCGTGGGCCGGATGGCAAGCGTTATGCCACCGGGGGGGAGGTGGTCATCGACATGGGGACCATTCCCGGGGATCCCGCCGCGACCATCGCCAAGATGCAGCAGGTGCGTGCCGCTGCACTCGCGCCCGATGAACCATCGTCACAAGACATGAGTGTGGCCCGTGCCGCCTCTGGCAAGGAGGCACAGGCCCGCAAGGATCTGATGACTCTCAGGCAGGAAACCACAGGCCCGCTCGGTGCTTATATGGACAATCGAAACCAGGTGATTGCCAGGCACTATCAGCAAGCGGTGAGGCCAGCCTCCCCGCATAGCCTGAGTCAGGACGTTTGATCCCGCTCCGTGCAGGCATGAAAAAGCCCCTTTCGGGGCTTTTTTGCATTCTGGTGGCTTATTTCTTCAGTTTCGACAGGGCAGCCGCGAAGGCGTTGCCCATGGCTCCCTCGGTCGGAGCGCTCTGACGGGGCGCCTGTTTCGGTCGGGCGTTGCCGGTGTGACGCGGCTCGGTCGGTTTGCGTGCAGGTTGGCCGGCTTTTTCATCCAGACGCATGGTCAGACTGATGCGTTTGCGCGGTACGTCGACTTCCAGCACCTTGACCCGGACGATGTCACCGGCCTTGACCACCTCGCGGGGATCCTTGACGAAGCGATCGGTGAGGGAAGAAATGTGCACCAGCCCGTCCTGATGGACGCCGATGTCGACGAAGGCGCCGAAGTTGGTGACGTTGGTGACCACACCCTCCAGCACCATCTCGGGCACCAGATCGCTGATTTTCTCCACCCCTTCCTTGAAGGTGGCGGTCTTGAACTCGGGACGCGGGTCGCGGCCGGGCTTGTCCAGCTCGCTAATGATGTCGGTGACGGTAGGCACCCCGAACTGCTCGTCGGTGTAGTCGGTGGGCTTGAGGGTGCGCAGCAGGCTGCTGTTGCCGAGCAGGCTGTCCACGGTCTGCTCCAGCTTGGCGAGGATCCGCTCCACCACCGGGTAGGATTCCGGGTGCACCGCTGAACCGTCCAGCGGATTGCTGCCGCCGCGAATGCGCAGGAAACCGGCGCATTGCTCGAATGCCTTGGGCCCGAGTCGGCTCACTTTCAACAACTGCTGACGATGCTGGAAGGCGCCGTTCTCGTCGCGGTAGGCGACGATGTTCTGGGCCAGGGTCTGGGAGAGGCCGGAAACCCGGTTGAGCAGGGCGACCGAGGCGGTATTCACATCCACCCCCACCGCGTTCACGCAATCCTCGACCACCGCATCGAGGCGGCGGGCCAGCTGGCTCTGGCCGACATCGTGCTGGTACTGGCCGACACCTATGCTCTTGGGGTCGATCTTGACCAGTTCGGCCAGCGGATCCTGCAGCCGGCGAGCGATGGAGACGGCGCCACGAATGGAGACGTCGAGATCCGGGAATTCTTGGGAGGCGAGCTCGGAGGCGGAGTAGACCGATGCCCCCGCTTCACTCACCACAATCTTCTGAGCCTTGGCGGCCGGGTAGCGCTCGAACAGATCGCTCACCAGGCGGTCGGTTTCCCGGGATGCGGTGCCGTTGCCGATGCTGATGAGCTCGACCTTGTGCTTCTGGCACAGCTCGCTCAGGGTCTTGAGACTCTGGTCAACCTGGCGCTTGGGTTCGAACGGATAGATGGTCGCGTGATCGACCAGCTTGCCGGTGGCATCCACCACTGCCACCTTGACCCCGGTGCGGATGCCAGGATCCAGCCCCATGGTGCAGCGCATGCCAGCCGGCGCTGCCATCAGCAGATCCTTGAGGTTCATGGCGAACACCTTGATCGCCTCGTCTTCTGCCGATTCGCGGATGCGGCCGATCAGCTCGGTCTCCATCTGCAGGGAGAGCTTGATCTTCCAGGTCCAGCTCACCACCCCCTGCAGCCACTTGTCGGCCGGGCGGTGTTGCAGGTTGAGTCTGAGGTGATGGGCGATGATCCCTTCGCAGGGGCTGGCACCCTCATCGTCGCCGACGACCAGCGCCAGGTTGAGGATCCCCTCGTTGCGGCCGCGCAACATGGCCAGCACCCGGTGGGAGGGGGCCTTGTGCAGGGGTTCGTCGTGTTCGAAGTAGTCCTTGAACTTGGCCCCTTCCTGCTCCTTGCCTGCCACTACGCGGGCACGCAGGGTGGCGTTGTGCCACAGGTAGTCCCGCAACTTCTCAAGGAGATCCGCCTGCTCGGCGAAACGCTCCATCAGGATGTAGCGGGCACCGTCGAGGGCGGCCTTGCCGTCGGTGATCCCCTGCTCGATATTGAGGAAGCGAACCGCCTCCTGTTCGGGATCCTTCATGGGGTCACCCAGCAGCAAATCCGCCAGTGGCTCCAGCCCCGCCTCGATGGCCATCTGCCCCTTGGTGCGCCGCTTGGGCTTGTAGGGGAGGTAGAGGTCTTCCAGCCGGGTCTTGCTGTCGGCGTCGTTCAGCTCGCGGGCCAGCTCGGGGGTCAGTTTGCCCTGCTCTTCAATGGAGCGCAGGATCACCTGGCGGCGATCCGCCAGTTCACGCAGGTAGCCGAGGCGGCTCTCCAGGGTACGCAGCTGGCTGTCGTCCAGACCGCCGGTCACCTCTTTGCGGTAACGGGCGATGAAGGGAACGGTCGCGCCTTCGTCCAGCAGGCGAACGGCTTCCTGCACCTGTTCCGGGCGGGCATTCAGCTCACCGGCGATCTGATGTTCTATTACGTGGCTTTGCATCGAGGGTCTCTTGGTCGGGTCCTGTCTAACTGGCCAGCGTGGGCTATGTCGCCAAACAGGGGGTCTGTCCTGGCGATAGTTTAGATACCTGCCAGGCCACTGCCGCGCGGGCCGGTTGGCGCCGCAAGGCGCCGGGTGTGAGCACTATATGGGGTCGGGCTGCGGGATGCCACCCTGGCCGACAAGGCGGGGAGGGGGTCTTCAGCTCGCCGGGTTGACTCTCCTGCCCGCCCTGGGCGGTGACCGCCAGTATGACGGTGGCTGGCTCATTGGGAATAGCTGATTTCATTGACGTACCAGCAGGCGTCACCCACTGGCGTTTGAACCATGGCTTCATCGCCCACCTCTTTCTTGAGCAGGGCACGTGCCATGGGGGAGTCGATGGAGATGTAATCCTTGCGGCCGAAGATCTCGTCATAGCCGACGATGCGAAAGCGCTTGGTCTCACCCTCGTCGTTTTCCACCTCGACCCAGGCGCCGAAGAAGACCTTGCCCTCCTGGGAGGGGGAGTAGTCGACTATGGTCAGCTCTTCCAGGCACTTGCGCAGGTAGCGAACCCGGCGGTCGATCTCCCGCAGGCGTTTCTTGTTGTACTGGTAATCGGCATTCTCGCTGCGATCACCCAGGCTTGCCGCCCAAGCTACTTTTTTGGTGACATCGGGCCTCTCCTCCCGCCAGAGCATGTCGTGCTCCTGCCGGAGCCTGGTGTAGCCTTCACGGGTAATGAGTTTGGTTTTCATGGGGTTATCACTCCCTCGCCAATTGCATCCGGTTGCCCGGGATCTTAGTCATTGTCGCCGCCCTGTCGAGCAAAAAGCAGAGCTGGCCATCCATCCTTCCCGGCTCCGGGGCCGAATGAGGGCAATAACCGGTAACATATTTATGCTTTGTGGTTGCAGGGGGCGGCTCTAGTATGAGGGGAGACAGAAAAGAGAGGTGGCAATGAGTCAGCAATACAAGGTCCTGGTGGTGGACGACGATCTGAAACTGCGTTCCTTGCTGGAGCGCTACCTCACCGAGCAGGGGTTTGTAGTGCGGGGTGTCGCCAACGGGGAGCAGGCCGATCGCCTGCTGACGCGTGAAAACTTCAGCCTGATGGTGCTTGATCTGATGCTGCCGGGGGAAGACGGCCTCTCCATCTGCCGCCGCCTGCGCGAGGCCGGCAACCAGATTCCTGTCTTGATGCTCACCGCCAAGGGGGACGAAGTGGATCGCATCGTCGGTCTGGAGATGGGGGCCGACGATTATCTGCCCAAGCCGTTCAACCCCCGTGAGCTGCTGGCCCGGATCCGCGCCGTGCTGCGCCGCCATACCGTGGAGCTGCCCGGCGCCCCTTCCGCGGCGGAGAAGATGGTGAGTTTCGGGGCCTACCAGCTCAATCTGGCGACCCGTGAACTGAGCCGTGATGGCGAACCGGTTGCCCTGACCAGCGGGGAGTTCGCCGTGCTCAAGGTGCTGGTGAGTCATCCTCGCGAACCGCTCTCCCGTGACAAGCTGATGAACCTGGCCCGTGGTCGCGAGTACACGGCCACCGAGCGCAGCATCGATGTGCAGGTCTCCCGCCTGCGCCGCCTGCTGGAACAGGACCCGGCCCAGCCCCGCTATCTGCAGACCGTCTGGGGTCTGGGGTATGTGTTCGTACCGGACGGTGAGAACGCATGAAGAAAGTGGGCAGCATGTTCTCCCGCATGCTCTGGTTTCTGGCTGCCGTGCTGGTGGTCTATCAAGTCGTCTCCTACGTTACCTTCTACAACTACCTGCTGGCGCCGACCGTCAAGCAGATCAGCCACCTGCTGGCAAACCAGGTCAAACTCATCTTCCCGGTGGACAACAACCAGCTGGCGCTCAGTGAAGATGCCGAGGCGCTGGTCTATGTGACCACTGGCAGCGACATCTATACCCAGAGCGAGGCGGAGCAGCACGGGCTGAATGATTCCAAGCCCTACCCCTATCTGGAGCAGAGCATCAGCCGCGAATTGAAAGGGGATACCAGGGTCAGGGTTGAAATCCAGGATCACTACATCATCTGGATCCAGCCTCCCCAAGCCAGCCAGATGTGGGTGCGCATTCCCCTGACGGAAATTGAAGATGACGACATCGAACCGCTCATCCTCTATATGAGCGTCTTGCTGGTGGTGACCCTGTTTGCGGCCTGGCGTTTTGCCCGTCAGCTGGTGCGGCCGCTGGAGGATCTGGAAGCGGGGGCCGTGGCGGTGGCGCGCGGCAACTTTCCCGATGCCCTGGGGGAGCAGGGCTCGCGGGAGGTGCGCCGCCTGACCCGCACCTTCAACCACATGTCGAGCTCCATCAAGGGGCTGATCGAGGAGCGCAACCTGATGATGGCCGGGGTATCCCACGATTTGCGCACCCCTCTTACCCGCATTCGTCTCGCGACCGAGATGATGTCCTCGGGGGATGAGTACCTCAAGGAGAGCATCAATGCGGACATCGATGAGTCGAACGGTATCATCGATCAGTTCATCGACTACATTCGCCCGAACGAGGGGCTCGATGCCCGGCCCGTCGACCTGACCCAGCTCATTCACGATGCGTTGCTGATGCAGACCGATCAGGGACTGGAAGTGGAGCTGCTCCTGCCGGAGGAGGCGGTGCGTGTGGCCTGCCATCCCATCAGCATTCGCCGTATCCTCAACAATCTGTCGGGCAACTCCCTGCGCTATGGTGCGACCCGGTTGCAGGCCGAGCTCAGGGATGATGGCCACTGGGTGCGGCTGCGACTCTCCGACAATGGCCCGGGGATCGCAGAAGAGGACTATTCGCGGTTGCTCAAGCCCTTCACCCAGGGCAATGTGGCGCGCACCGGTGGCGGCAGCGGGCTGGGGCTGGCCATCGTTGCCAAGATAGTCTCCCAGCATCACGGCACCATCAGGTTGGGGCGTTCCGAACTGGGGGGCTTGCAGGTGGAGATCCGGCTACCCAAGAACCAGCCGCTGGAGTGGATGGATTGAAAGCAGGGCGTATCGAGGGATACGCCCTTTTGTCTGTCAGGGGTGGGGGTCGCTCACCTTGCGGTAGCGCTTGCCATATTTGAGTTGCTGGATAAGCAGGGCGGCGACGATGAGAGCCAACCCGATGGGGGTCGCCGGGTGAATGGTTTCGCCGATCAACAGGTTGAGCAGCACCAGAGAGGCAAACGGCGAGATGAAGATAAGGTTGCTGATGGGGGCCGTGTTGGTGGCGTGGCGCAGTGCCATCAGCCAGAGCACGAAACCGAAACCCATCTCGAACAGCCCCACATAGATGGCGCCAGCCCATCCCTGCCAGGCGGTCATGGCAAAGTCCGAGAGCAACCAGGTCGCCACGATGATGAAGGGCAGGCTGATGAGGAAGCCGAGCAGCAGGCTGACGACGGGGTCCCCCTGATTGCGGGTGTTGAGGATCCAGTAACCGGCCCAGATCAGGGTCGACACCAGCGCCAGCGTGACGCCGAGGGGGCTGTCGAACTGCAGACCGAACACGTCCCCCCTGGTGGCGATCACCAGGGCGCCGAAATAGCCGAGCACGATGGCGACGCCATCGCGGCGGCGCAGCTTTTGACCGAGGAAGGGAACGGCCAGCAGGCTGAGGGTGATGGCCCAGGTGTAGTTGAGAGTCTGCGCCTGCTGGGCGGGCAGCAGATCATATGCCTTGAACAGCAGCAGGTAATAGAGAAAGGGGTTCAGGACCCCGAGAGCGAGGTAGTAGAGGGGGCGACTCTTGATGTAGTCGAGCAGTAGCGGCAGTTTGCCCTGACAGGCCACGATGCACCCCAGGGTCAGGGTCGAGGTGCAGGCCGCGACCAGCAGCAGCTGTACCGGTTCAAAGTAGGCGAGGGAGATCTTGAAGGCGCTGGCCACCGTGGACCAGAGGGCGACGGCACAGAGCCCGTACTGGTAGGCTTTCTTCTGATTCTTGAGCATGGGATGGGTTCCGCAGACAGGGGCGAGGGCGCAGTCTATCAGCCTGTTTGCAACATTGTCGTTACCCCTGCCAGGCAAGGGCTTGCCCAGCCGTTGGCGAGATCCATCTGTCACATAAAATTGCGCACAATCTGTCCGCCTTCACTTGCGTGAGTGGAAAAAATCCGTATAATCCTCTCCGCTTGCCCATGAGGCAGCCAGACGATATGTCTGCTTGCTGAGCTTCCCGTTTACGAGTTGCCAGCCATACAGTCCTCCCGATATGGGAGGAAACGTGAAAAATCACACCTCTGGCGGGAGTAATCCCGGTCGGGCGGTGTTGATTTATGTTCTTTTATCTATTGGAGCTCTGTCAATGCAGAACCAAAGAATCCGTATCCGCCTGAAGGCTTTTGATCATCGCCTGATCGATCAATCCACTGCGGAAATCGTTGAAACTGCTAAGCGCACTGGCGCGCAGGTTCGCGGTCCTATCCCGCTGCCGACTCGCAAAGAGCGTTTCACCGTTCTGATCTCCCCGCACGTCAACAAAGACGCGCGTGATCAGTACGAGATCCGCACTCACAAGCGTCTGGTAGACATCGTTGAGCCGACTGACAAGACCGTAGACGCTCTGATGCGTCTGGATCTGGCAGCTGGTGTAGACGTCCAGATCAGCCTGGGTTAATTACGGAAAGAGGTTGATAACAATGACAATCGGTCTTGTAGGTCGCAAAGTGGGTATGACTCGCATCTTCACTGAAGATGGCGTTTCTATCCCGGTGACTGTTATCGAAGTTGAAGCTAACCGTGTAACTCAGGTCAAATCTGTAGAAACCGACGGCTACAACGCTATTCAGGTTACCACTGGCGCCAAGAAAGCCAGCCGCGTAACCAAGCCGGAAGCTGGCCACTTCGCCAAAGCTGGTGTAGAAGCCGGTCGCGGTCTGTGGGAATTCCGCCTGAACAACGGTGAAACTTTCACTGTTGGTAGCGAGCTGAAAGTAGATCTTCTCGCTGACGTTAAGCTGGTAGACGTTACCGGCACATCCAAGGGTAAAGGTTTTGCCGGTACTGTTAAGCGCTGGAACTTCCGTACCCAGGATATGACCCACGGTAACTCCCTGTCCCACCGTGTACCTGGCTCCATCGGTCAAAACCAGACCCCGGGCCGTGTATTCAAGGGCAAGAAGATGGCTGGTCACATGGGTGCTGAGCGTGTAACGACTCAGAACCTGGAACTGGTTCGTGTTGACGCTGAACGCAACCTGCTGCTCATCAAAGGCGCAGTACCGGGTGCAACCAACGGCAACGTGATCGTCAAACCTGCCGTCAAAGCGTAACGTCTGAGGAGATAGTAATGGAATTGGTAATGAAAGACGCCAAGAGCGCTCTTGAAGTTTCCGAGACTACCTTCGGGCGCGAATTCAACGAAGCTCTGGTTCACCAGGTTGTCGTTGCATATGCCGCTGGTGCCCGTCAGGGTACTCGTGCGCAGCTGACTCGCTCTGAAGTGTCTGGTGGCGGCAAAAAGCCGTGGCGTCAGAAGGGTACTGGTCGTGCCCGTGCTGGCTCCATCCGTTCGCCCATCTGGCGTTCCGGTGGTGTGACCTTTGCTGCTAAGCCGCAAGATCACAGCCAGAAAGTAAACAAGAAGATGTACCGCGGCGCTATCCGTAGCATCCTGTCCGAGCTGGTACGTCAAGAGCGCCTGATCGTTGTTGAGAAGTTCGGCATCGAAGCGCCGAAGACCAAAGAACTGATCGCCAAGCTGAAAGAAATGGAACTGACTGACGTTCTGATCGTGACTGCTGAAGTCGATGAGAACCTGTTCCTGGCTGCTCGTAACCTGTACAAAGTTGACGTGCGTGACGTTGCCGGTATCGACCCGGTCAGCCTGATCGCTTTCGACAAGGTTCTGATGACTGCTGACGCAGTTAAGCAAATCGAGGAGATGCTGGCATGATCCGTGAAGAGCGTCTGCTGAAAGTTCTGAAGGCTCCGCACATCTCTGAAAAGAGCACCATGGTCGCAGAAAAGCAGAACACTATCGTGTTCAAAGTTGCTGTTGATGCCACCAAGGCGGAAGTCAAAGCTGCAGTTGCGAAACTGTTCGAGGTCGAAGTTGAGACCGTCCGTACCCTGAACATGAAGGGTAAGACCAAGCGCGCAGGTGCACGCGTAGGCCGTCGTTCCGATTGGAAAAAGGCTTATGTGACCCTGAAAGCTGGTCAGGACATCGACTTCATGGGCGCAGCCGAGTAAGAGGAGTTCTGAAAAATGGCAATCGTTAAGTGCAAGCCTACTTCTCCGGGCCGCCGCCACGTCGTCAAGATCGTCAACCAAGAGCTGTACAAGGGCAAGCCCTTCGCCGCTCTGCTGGACAGCAAAAGCAAGTCCGGTGGCCGTAACAACAACGGTCGTATCACCACTCGTCACATCGGTGGTGGTCACAAGCAACACTACCGTCTGATCGACTTCAAGCGCGACAAAGACGGCATTCCGGCCAAAGTTGAGCGTCTGGAATACGATCCCAACCGTACCGCAAACATCGCCCTGGTGCTGTATGCAGACGGTGAGCGTCGTTACATCCTGGCTCCGAAAGGCCTGAAAGCTGGTGATGCAATCGCCTCTGGTGCTGATGCTGCCATCAAGGTAGGTAACACCCTGCCGATGCGCAACATCCCGGTCGGTTCTACCGTTCACGCCGTTGAGATGAAACCTGGTAAAGGTGCCCAGCTGGCTCGTTCCGCTGGTACTTTCATCCAGATCCTGGCTCGTGAAGGTAACTATGTAACTCTGCGTCTGCGTTCCGGCGAAGTACGTAAAGTTCTGGCCGAGTGCCGCGCTACCATCGGTGAAGTGGGTAACTCCGAGCACATGCTGCGTCAACTGGGTAAAGCCGGTGCTAACCGCTGGCGTGGTATTCGTCCGACCGTTCGCGGTATGGCGATGAACCCGGTTGATCACCCGCACGGTGGTGGTGAGGGTCGTAACAAGGGCATGCAGCCTGTGTCCCCATGGGGCCAGAAGGCTAAGGGCTTCAAGACCCGTAAGAACAAGCGTACCGACAAGTACATCGTACGTCGTCGTAACAAGTAATTGTTAACATAGAGGAATCACCATGCCACGTTCTCTCAAGAAGGGTCCATTTATCGACCTGCACTTGCTGAAGAAGGTAGAGAAAGCGGTGGAAAGCGGGGATAAAAAGCCGGTTAAGACCTGGTCCCGTCGTTCAATGATCATCCCGAACATGATCGGTTTGACCATCGCTGTCCATAATGGTCGTCAGCACGTTCCGGTTTTCGTTACCGAAGAAATGATCGGTCACAAACTGGGTGAATTCGCACCGACTCGTACTTATCGCGGCCATGCTGCTGATAAGAAGGCTAAGAAGCGCTAAGGGATAAATGATGGAAGCTATCGCTAAACACCGTTATGCCCGTACTTCTGCCCAGAAAGCTCGTCTGGTAGCCGATCAAGTACGTGGTCTGTCCGTAGACAAGGCTCTGAACATCCTGACCTTCAGCCCGAAAAAGGCTGCTGTTCTGGTGAAGAAAGTGCTGGAATCTGCCATTGCCAACGCTGAGCACAACGAAGGTGCCGATATCGACACCCTGCGTGTTGCCACCATCATGGTAGACGAAGGTCCCTCCATGAAGCGCATCCGCCCGCGTGCCAAAGGTCGCGCGGATCGTATCCTCAAGCGTACCGCTCACATCACTGTAGTGGTATCCGACGCTAAGGCTGGGAGATAAGCAATGGGTCAGAAAGTACATCCTAATGGCATTCGCCTGGGTATTACCAAGCCTTGGAATTCTACCTGGTTCGCGAACACCAAAGACTTCGCTGACAACCTGTACAGCGATTTCCAAGTACGCCAGTTCCTGACCAAGGAGCTGAAAAACGCTTCCTTGTCCAAGATCACTATCGAGCGTCCGGCCAAGAGCATCCGTGTGACCATTCACACCGCTCGTCCGGGTGTCGTGATCGGCAAGAAAGGCGAAGACGTTGAAAAACTGCGCAAAGCTGTAGCCGCAATCGCTGGCGTGCCTGCTCAGATCAACATTTCCGAAGTCCGCAAGCCGGAGCTGGATGGCAAACTGGTTGCCGACAGCATCACTTCCCAGCTGGAGCGTCGCGTAATGTTCCGTCGTGCTATGAAGCGCGCCGTACAGAACGCCATGCGCCTGGGTGCCAAGGGCATCAAAGTGGAAGTTTCCGGTCGTCTGGGCGGCGCTGAAATCGCGCGTACCGAATGGTACCGTGAAGGTCGTGTGCCCCTGCACACCCTGCGCGCCGACATCGACTACGCAACTTCTGAAGCCCACACCACTTACGGTGTGATCGGCGTTAAAGTTTGGATCTTCAAGGGCGAAGTTCTGGGCGGTCTGGCTGCAGTCAATGCTGCCGCTGCTCAAGAGCAAGCTCCTGCGAAGCCCAAGCGTGACAACAAGCGCCGCGCTGCCAAGTAAGGAGATTCGGTAAATGTTGCAACCTAAGCGTACTAAATTCCGCAAGACCCACAAGGGTCGTAACCGCGGTCTGGCCAATGCCGGTAACGAAGTATCCTTCGGTACCTTTGGCCTGAAGGCGACATCTCGTGGTCAACTGACTGCTCGTCAAATCGAAGCAGCCCGTCGTGCCATGACCCGTCACGTTAAGCGTCAAGGCAAGATCTGGATCCGTGTGTTCCCGGACAAGCCCATCACCGAAAAGCCCCTCGAAGTTCGTATGGGTAAAGGTAAGGGTAACGTGGAATACTGGGTTTGCCCGATCCAGCCTGGCAAGGTTCTGTACGAGATGGATGGTGTACCTGAGGCTCTGGCGCGTGAAGCGTTTGCCCTGGCCGCAGCTAAGCTGTCTGTTCAGACCACTTTCGTAATTAAGACGGTGATGTGATGAAAGCCCAAGATCTGCGTCAAAAGAGCGTCGAAGAACTGAACCAGGAGCTGCTGGGTCTGCTGCGTGAGCAATTCAACATGCGCATGCAAGCTTCCACCGGCCAGCTGGCTCAGACTCACACTCTGAAACAAGTGCGTCGTGACGTCGCACGTATCAAGACTGTACTGACTGAGAAGGCAGGTGCGTAATGACTGACAAGATCCGTACTCTGCAAGGTCGTGTAATCAGCGACAAGATGGACAAGTCCATCACCGTCGCTATCGAGCGCAAGGTAAAGCACCCGATCTACGGTAAGATCATCAAGCGCACTACCAAGCTGCACGTGCATGACGAGAACAACGAGTGCAAGGCTGGCGATCTCGTGGAAATCCGCGAGTGCCGCCCGCTGTCCAAGACCAAGTCCTGGACCCTGGTTGCTGTCGTAGAAAAGGCCTAATTCGGTACTTTTTAGCCCAAACGGCCCCCCATCGGGGCCGTTTGTTTTTTAGGCTACCTTTTCAAAAATAGCTGTGTTATAGTTTCGCGCCTTTTGAAGGCAGCCAGATCCCATCAGGGATAAGAAGTAAACAAAGCGGAGCACTAAGATGATCCAGATGCAAAGTATGCTGGGTGTTGCCGACAACTCCGGCGCTCGCAGTGTAATGTGTATTAAGGTTCTGGGTGGTTCGCACCGCCGTTATGCCGGCATCGGCGACATCATCAAGGTTTCCATCAAGGAAGCCATTCCTCGCGGTAAAGTGAAGAAAGGTGATGTGTATAACGCGGTGGTCGTACGCACCCGTAAAGGCGTTCGTCGTCCGGACGGCTCTGTCATCCGTTTCGACAACAATGCGGCTGTGTTGCTTAACAACAACCAACAGCCAATCGGTACTCGTATTTTTGGCCCGGTGACCCGTGAACTCCGTAACGAGAAGTTCATGAAGATTGTGTCCCTGGCACCCGAAGTACTGTAAGGAGTCGAACGATGGCAGCTAAAATCCGTCGCGAAGACGAAGTAATTGTTCTTACCGGCAAAGACAAGGGCAAGCGTGGCAAAGTCACTCAAGTCCTGATTGCAAAAGGTAAGGTAATCGTGGAAGGCATCAACCAGGTGAAGAAACACCAAAAGCCGGTACCCGCACTGGGTCAGGCTGGCGGCATCGTCACCAAAGAAGCCCCCATCGATGTATCTAACGTCGCGCTGTTCAACTCTGCCACTGGCAAGGCTGACCGCGTTGGTTTCCGGATTGAAGACGGCAAGAAAGTCCGTTTCTTCAAATCCACCGGCGAACTTGTGAAGTAATTGGAGTTTAACGATGGCGAAACTGCATGATTACTACAAATCCGATGTAGTAAATGAACTGTCCAAGCAGTTCGGTTACAAGACTATCATGCAAGTCCCTCGGATCGAGAAAATCACCCTGAACATGGGTGTTGGTGAAGCGATCTCTGACAAGAAGTTGCTGGAAAATGCTGCTGCCGATATGGCTGCCATTTCCGGTCAGAAGCCGCTGATCACCAAAGCACGCAAATCTGTTGCGGGCTTCAAGATTCGTGAAGGCTACCCGATAGGTTGTAAAGTAACCCTGCGTGGCGAGCGTATGTGGGAGTTCCTGGAACGGCTGATTTGCATCTCCGTACCGCGTATCCGTGACTTCCGTGGTCTGAACGCCAAGGCGTTCGATGGCCGTGGTAACTACTCCATGGGCGTGCGTGAGCAAATCATCTTCCCGGAAATCGACTATGACAAGGTCGATCGCGTCCGTGGTCTGGATATCACCATCACCACTTCCGCGAATACCGACGAAGAAGGCCGTGCTCTGCTGGCTGCCTTTAACTTCCCATTCCGCAAGTAAGGTTAGGGTTATGGCTAAAACATCCATGAAAGCACGTGAAGCAAAGCGTGCGAAGCTGGCAGCCAAGTTCGCGACCAAGCGTACCGAGCTGAAAGCTATCATCGTTGATATGAACGCTTCTGAAGAAGCGCGTTGGGATGCTGTCTTGCAACTGCAACAGCTGCCCCGTGATTCCAGTCCGTCCCGCCAGCGTAACCGTTGCAACATCACTGGTCGTCCGCACGGTTTCCTGCGGAAGTTTGGCCTCTCTCGCATCAAGGTGCGTGAGCATGCCATGAAGGGCGAAATTCCGGGCCTCAAAAAGGCCTCTTGGTAAGAATCTCGGGAGTTAGACTATGAGCATGCAAGATCCGATCGCGGATATGCTGACCCGCATCCGTAACGGTCAGGCGGCGAGCAAAGTTGCGGTTTCCATGCCTTCTTCCAAGCTGAAAGTGGCTATCGCCAAAGTGCTGAAAGAAGAAGGTTACATCGCTGGCTACAACGTAGCTGGTGACGTGAAACCGGAACTGGAAATCGAACTGAAGTATTTCCAGGGCAAGCCGGTTGTAGAACTGATCCAACGCGTGAGCCGTCCCGGCCTGCGTATTTACAAGCGCACTACTGATCTGCCGAAAGTCATGGGCGGTCTCGGTGTTGCTATCGTGTCCACGTCTAAAGGTGTGATGACCGACCGTGCTGCCCGCAAGGCAAGCATGGGTGGTGAGATCATCTGCTACGTCGCTTAATAGGAGGTCGGAAATGTCTCGCGTTGCTAAGGCACCCGTCACTATTCCTGCTGGCGTAGAGGTGACTCTGAACGGCCAAGAACTGTCCATCAAAGGTGGCAAGGGTTCTCTGGTTCGTTCCATCCACGCCGGTGTAGAAGTGACCAAAGAAGACAATGTACTGAAGTTCGCCCCGCGCGACGGCATCGCTGGTGCTGACGCTCAGGCCGGTACTGCACGTGCATTGGTCAACAACATGGTAGTCGGTGTTACCCAAGGCTTCGAGCGCAAGCTGCAGCTGGTTGGTGTAGGTTACAAAGCCTCCATCAAGGGCAATGCTGTTGCGCTGGCACTGGGCTTCTCTCACCCGGTAGAGCATGCGCTGCCGGCTGGTGTCACCGCTGAATGTCCGTCCGCCACCGAGATCGTTCTGCGTGGTGTGGACAAGCAGCTGGTTGGCCAAGTCGCCGCCGATATCCGTGCTTACCGCGCTCCGGAGCCCTACAAGGGCAAGGGTGTACGCTATGCCAACGAGCAAGTGCGTACTAAAGAAGCTAAGAAGAAGTAAGGTAACACTATGGACAAGAAAGCAGCTCGTCTCCGTCGTGCTACTCGTGCTCGGAAAAAGATGCAGGAACTGGGAGCTACCCGTCTGGTTGTTCACCGTACCCCGCGTCATATCTATGCGCAGGTTATTGCAGCCAACGGTTCCGAAGTTCTGGCCTCTGCTTCCACAGTAGAGAAAGCCATCAGTGAAGCTCTGAAATACACCGGTAACGCAGATGCTGCTACCGCTGTAGGTAAGGCTATCGCTGAGCGTGCTATTGCCAAAGGCGTTCAGAACGTATCTTTCGATCGTTCCGGTTTCAAGTATCACGGTCGTGTAGCCGCTCTGGCTGCCGCTGCTCGTGACGCTGGTCTTCAGTTCTAAGCTAGGAGTCGAAGATGGCTAAAGTCGAATCTCAAGCCGGCGAACTGCAAGAAAAGCTCATTGCAGTAAACCGTGTTTCGAAAACTGTTAAAGGTGGTCGTATCATGTCCTTCACCGCGTTGACCGTGGTGGGTGATGGTAACGGCCGTGTAGGTTACGGTTACGGTAAGGCCCGTGAAGTTCCGGCCGCCATTCAAAAGGCGATGGAACAGGCTAAGCGTAACCTGAACAAGGTTGAGCTGAACAACGGCACCCTGCACCACCCGGTGCGTGGCGTTCACTCTGGTTCCACCGTGTTCATGAAGCCGGCCTCCCAAGGTACTGGTATCATTGCAGGCGGCGCCATGCGTGCCGTACTGGAAGTTGCTGGTATCCACAACGTGCTGGCCAAGACCTACGGTTCCACCAACCCAATCAACGTTGTTCGCGCAACTGTCGACGCTCTGGTTCACGGTCAATCACCGGAACAGATCGCGGCCAAGCGTGGTCTGCGCGTTGAAGAAATTCTGGGGTAATGCGACATGGCTAACACTGTAAAAGTAACTCAAACTCGCAGCTCTATCGGCCGTCTGCCAAAGCACAAGGCGACTCTGCGTGGTCTGGGTCTGCGTCGCATTGGTCACACCGTTGAGCTGGAAGATACTCCCTGCGTACGCGGCATGATCAACCAGGTTTATTACATGGTTAAGGTGGAGGGCTAAGCATGCGTCTGAATACTCTGTCTCCGGCCGCTGGCTCCAAGCGCGTCAAGCACCGTCCGGGCCGTGGTATCGGTTCTGGTCTGGGCAAGACCGGTGGTCGTGGTGTTAAAGGTCAGACCTCTCGTTCCGGTGGCGGCAAGGTCCGCAACGGTTTCGAAGGCGGCCAGATGCCTTTGAAAATCCGTCTGCCGAAGTTCGGTTTCTTCTCTCGCAAATCTTTGGTTTCTGCCGAAGTGCGCCTGAACGAAATCGCCCTGGTAGAAGGTGATGTGGTCGACGTGAGCACTCTGAAGCAAGCCGGTGTTATTACCAAAAACATCGTGTTCGCTAAAGTTGTTCTGTCTGGCAACATTGACCGTGCTGTGACCGTTCGTGGTCTGTCCGTCACCAAGGGTGCACGTGCAGCCATCGAGGCCGCTGGCGGTAAAATCGAGGAATAATCAGTACAATGGCTAAGAAACCAGGATTGGATGTTAAAGCACAAGGTGGTCTGAGCGAACTGAAGAGCCGTCTGCTCTTCGTTCTCGGGGCAATTATCGTGTTCCGTGCAGGCTCTTATGTGCCGATCCCTGGTATTGACGCCGCCGTACTGGCCGAGTTGTTCCAACAACAGAAGGGCACCATCATTGAGATGTTCAACATGTTCAGTGGTGGTGCACTCTCGCGTGCTTCTATTCTTGCACTGGGGATCATGCCGTACATTTCGGCGTCGATTATTATCCAGCTGCTGACTGTGGTTCACCCTGCTCTTGCTGAACTCAAGAAAGAAGGTGAATCCGGCCGTCGCAAGATTAGCCAATATACCCGTTGGGGCACGCTGGTTTTGGGAACGTTCCAGGCCATTGGTATTGCAACAGGTCTGCCGAATATGATGCAAGGACTCGTGACTCATCCGGGTTTGGGCTTCTATTTCACAGCCGTTGTGAGTCTGGTCACCGGTACCATGTTCTTGATGTGGTTGGGTGAACAGATTACCGAGCGTGGGATTGGTAATGGTATCTCGTTGATTATCTTCACAGGTATCGTCGCCGGTCTGCCTCATGCCATTGGCGCTACGGCCGAACAGGCACGTCAAGGGGAATTGCACATCCTGCTGTTGTTGTTGCTGGGCTTGATTGTTTTCGCTGTGACTTACTTTGTGGTGTTCGTGGAGCGTGGTCAGCGTCGTATCGTCGTTAACTATGCCAAGCGTCAACAAGGCCGCCAGGTATTCGCTGCGCAAAGCACACACCTGCCGTTGAAAGTGAATATGGCCGGTGTGATTCCTGCGATTTTCGCATCCAGCATCATCCTCTTCCCGGGTACCATTACCTCCTGGTTTGGTCAGGGCGAGGGCAAGATCGCTGACATTCTGCAACAGGTCTCTATGGTCCTGCAGCCGGGTCAGCCCTTGTACGAGATGCTCTATGCAGCAGCCATTATCTTCTTCTGCTTCTTCTATACCGCGCTGGTGTTCAACCCCCGCGAGACAGCAGATAACCTGAAGAAGAGTGGAGCCTTTATCCCGGGGATCCGCCCGGGCGAGCAGACAGCACGTTACATCGATAAGGTTATGACTCGCCTGACATTGGCAGGTGCGCTCTATATTACCTTTATCTGTCTGGTACCCCAGTTCCTGATGACTGCCTGGAACGTACAGTTCTACTTCGGTGGCACCTCGCTGCTGATTATCGTGGTAGTTATCATGGACTTCATGGCTCAGGTTCAGACCCATATGATGTCTCATCAATATGGCGACGTCCTGAGGAAGGCCAACCTGAAGGGCTACGGCCGCTAAAGGTCGGCGTAGTTACGGAGTTAAGCAATGAAAGTTCGTGCTTCCGTTAAGGCAATCTGCCGTAACTGCAAAATCATCAAGCGTCACGGTGTGGTGCGTGTGATTTGCAGCGAGCCAAAGCATAAACAGCGCCAAGGCTAATTTTTTACGGTTAGTACTTGCAACAAATAGTTGTGCTGGCTAATATAGCCAGCCAACTTTTGTTGTGTATTGGTTGACCGCCACGTATCCGCTCACGGGCTTTGTGGTGGTCGTTATCTACTATATGTAGGAGTGAATAGTGGCCCGTATCGCTGGCATTAACATTCCTGACCATAAACATGCAGTCATTGCGTTGACTGCTATTTATGGCGTCGGTCGTACCCGCTCCAAGGCCATCTGTGCCGCAGCCGGTATCGCTGAGAATGTGAAAATTAAAGACCTGGACGAAGCTCAGATCGAGAGTCTGCGTGAACAAGTAGGTAAATTCACCGTCGAAGGTGACCTGCGTCGTCAGATTTCCATGAACATCAAGCGATTGATGGATCTGGGTTGCTACCGTGGTTTGCGTCACCGTCGTAGCCTGCCTGTTCGTGGTCAACGTACCAAGACCAACGCTCGTACCCGTAAGGGTCCGCGCAAGGCTATCAAGAAGTAACGGGAAGGTAGAAAATGGCTAAAACTCCGACTCGTGCTCGCAAGCGCGTTAAAAAGCAAGTGAGCGACGGTATTGCGCACGTTCATGCATCTTTCAACAACACAATCGTGACCATTACTGACCGTCAGGGCAATGCTCTGTCTTGGGCTACCTCTGGTGGCTCCGGTTTCCGTGGTTCCCGTAAGTCCACTCCGTTTGCTGCCCAGGTAGCTGCTGAGCGTGCTGGTGAGATCGCCAAAGAATACGGCGTGAAGAACCTGGAAGTCATGGTCAAAGGTCCGGGTCCCGGTCGTGAGTCTTCCATCCGCGCTCTGAACGCGGCTGGTTTCCGCATCACTAACATTACTGATGTGACTCCGATCCCGCACAACGGTTGTCGTCCTCCCAAGAAGCGCCGCGTGTAACGCTGTAGCTACTTGGTCTAGGATTGTTGGAGAAAGAAGATGGCAAGATATATCGGTCCTAAGCTTAAGCTTAGCCGTCGTGAGGGCACCGACCTCTTCCTGAAGTCTGGTGTTCGTGCGATTGATTCTAAGTGCAAGATTGACACCGTTCCTGGTCAACACGGTGCGCGTAAAGCGCGTCTGTCCGACTACGGTGTGCAACTGCGCGAGAAACAAAAAGTACGTCGTATCTACGGCGTATTGGAAAAACAGTTCCGCAACTACTACCGCGACGCTGCCCGTCAAAAGGGTAACACCGGTGAAAACCTGTTGCAGCTGCTGGAAGGTCGTCTGGACAACGTCGTCTACCGCATGGGCTTCGGCGCCACTCGTGCTGAATCTCGTCAGCTGGTGAGCCACAAAGCCATCATGGTAAACGGCCGCGTTGTGAATGTTCCTTCTTTCCAGGTATCCCCTGAGGACGTGATCTGCGTTCGCGAGAAGGCTAAGAAGCAAGCGCGTATCAAAGCTTCCCTGGAAGTTGCTGGTCAGCGCGAGAAGCCGACTTGGGTAGAGGTTGACGCTGCTAAGATGGAAGGTGCCTTCAAGCGCCTGCCGGAGCGTTCCGACCTGTCTGCCGACATTAACGAACAGCTGATCGTCGAGCTTTACTCCAAGTAAAGCTAGCTTCTAAAGAGAGGACACAATGCTGGGTTCTGTAACAGATTTTCTTAAACCGCGGCTAGTTGACATCGAGCAAGTTAGCCCGACTCACGCGAAAGTGACTCTCGAGCCGCTTGAGCGTGGCTTTGGCCACACGCTGGGCAATGCCCTGCGTCGTATTTTGCTGTCATCTATGCCCGGTTGTGCGGTTACTGAAGTCGAGATCGACGGAGTACTGCACGAGTACAGCAGCAAAGAAGGTGTACAGGAAGACATTCTTGAAATCCTGCTCAACCTGAAAGGTATCGCTGTGAAGCTGGAAGGCAAGGACGAGGTAACTCTGTCCCTGACCAAGTCTGGAACAGGCCCCGTTACCGCTGGTGATATCACTCACGGTGATGAAGTCGAGATCGTAAACCCGGAGCACGTAATCTGCCACCTGACTGGTGCCAATGCTGAGATCAGCATGCGCCTGAAAGTTCAGCGCGGTCGTGGTTATGTGCCTGCTTCTGCTCGTGTTCACAACGATGATGAAGAGCGTCCTATCGGTCGCCTGCTGCTGGACTCCGCGTTCAGCCCCATCGTTCGCATCGCCTACAATGTAGAAGCGGCACGTGTGGAACAGCGCACCGACTTGGACAAGCTGGTTATCGACATGGAGACCAATGGTACTCTGGATCCGGAAGAAGCCATCCGTCGTTCCGCCACTATTCTGGCAGAGCAACTGGAAGCCTTCGTGGATCTGCGCGATGTCAGCGTGCCCGAGAAGAAAGAAGAGAAACCCGAGTTTGATCCGATTCTGCTGCGTCCTGTCGATGATTTGGAGCTGACAGTTCGTTCAGCGAACTGTCTGAAGGCAGAAGCTATCCACTATATTGGTGATCTGGTACAGCGTACCGAAGTTGAGTTGCTTAAGACTCCTAACCTCGGTAAGAAGTCCCTGACTGAGATCAAGGACGTGTTGGCCTCCCGTGGTCTGTCTCTTGGCATGCGCCTTGAGAACTGGCCGCCCGCCAGCATCGCTGACGAGTAATCCAGATTACGGGTTTCACAGATTTAGTTAGAAGGATAAGGTCATGCGCCATCGTTTGAGTGGTCGTCAACTGAACCGGAACAGCAGCCATCGTCAGGCTATGTTCCGCAACATGGCCAGCTCCCTGGTTCGTCATGAGATCATCAAGACGACTCTGCCTAAGGCAAAAGAGCTGCGTCGTGTAGTTGAACCGCTGATCACCCTTGCCAAGACTGATAGCGTTGCTAATCGTCGCCTGGCATTTGCCCGTACTCGCGATAACGCGATCGTGGCTAAGCTGTTCAATGAACTGGGCCCGCGCTACCTGGAGCGCGCCGGCGGTTATACTCGCATTCTGAAATGCGGTTTCCGTGCTGGCGACAACGCTCCTATGGCTTACATTGAGCTGGTGGACCGCCCGGCCGCTGCTGAAGCAGCTGCTGAGTGATAAAAGAAAAAGCCGGGCTTGTCCCGGCTTTTCTTTTAGTGGATTTTGATACTGCCTCTACTGCCTCTA
>NZ_CDBK01000043.1:0-488 GCF_000819785.1 Aeromonas caviae
GGGTCAGGGGGAGGGGAAGTATTTGTGTTGGAGCAGCTGGAAGTCGCTGCTGGCCAGCACCTGGGTCAGGCCGATCTGGAACTCCCTGACCAGGGCATCGTCAACCGGGTGGCTGAAGGCGAAGCAGTACTGCTCGGAGCTCAACATCCAGCGCACCTCGAACTGGGCAGGATCCAGCTGCTGGGTCTTGATGAGATCCAGCAGGGTGGATTTGTTGCTGGAGATCAGCTCGACCCGGCCCGAGGTGAGCATGCGCAGGGCCTGGGAGAGGCGGTTGGCGGTCATGATCTTCTGCTCATCGAAACCCGCATTGAGCAGCAGTTGCTCCCCCACATCGGATCGCACGGCGCCTATGGTGTAGCGCTGGGCATCTTCCAGGCGGGTCAAGGTCAGGGGCCGACTGGCGAGTCCCATCAGCACTATCTCGGCATAGCCGATGGGGCAGGCCCACTTGAACAGGGGATTGCGCGCCTCGGTGCGGGCGGTGG
>NZ_CDBK01000043.1:647-1415 GCF_000819785.1 Aeromonas caviae
TCGGTGCGGGCGGTGGAGAAGAGCACCACATTGGGTTTCTGGGTCAGCAGGTAGTAACCCCTGGCCCAGGGGAGGATGCTGACGGGCTGGACAGGGGTGCCGGTCTTTTGCCACACCAGGTGCAGCAGGTCGATGGCAAAGCCGGTCGGGGCGCCATCCTCCCCGGTGAAGTTGTAGGGTTTGTACTCTTCGGTGAGGTAGTGCAGGCTGGCGAGCGCCGGGCTGGCCTGGGTCACGGGAGTGCCCCAGACCATGGCCGCGAGGGCGGCGCAGGCGACCAGTCTGCGAAGGGGGACTGCAATGTCTGTGTTCATCCTGACCGTCCTGCTGCCGAGTGCCCAGTTTCAAGTGTTGCCAAGTCACGGCGTTTCGCCACCCGGCGCAGACGTTATCCGCCGGGGGTTGTCATCATTTCGCCACTCTCAACCGGATCGGCGCCCTCTTTTTACCAGGCCGGGCGGGTGTGACCCAGGGGGGTGAACGCTTCGTCCCTCAGCCCTACCAGCAGGGTGCTGCCATCCTCTTGCAGGCGAAACTCGCCGTAGCGGGCCGACTCATATTGATCTCCCGTGCCCTCTTCGAAGAAGAAGGCGTCAGGCCCGATAAACCACTGGCCGTCGCGCTGGCGCACCTTGAGCAGGCGCTCCCCCGGGCCAGGGGCCTCGGGCTTGCCCTCTTCTACCCAGTGCACCACCTGATGT
Source organism: Aeromonas caviae (assembly GCF_000819785.1). Classification (GTDB taxonomy): domain Bacteria; phylum Pseudomonadota; class Gammaproteobacteria; order Enterobacterales; family Aeromonadaceae; genus Aeromonas; species Aeromonas caviae. The sequence continues at coordinate 1,349 of NZ_CDBK01000043.1, forward strand.
TCATCCAGGCGAACGACCAGGGTGTGGGGGCCGATGGCGGCCTGGCGGCCCGCCAGCTGGCGGGCGA
>NZ_CDBK01000044.1 GCF_000819785.1 Aeromonas caviae
CTGCGAGGATGACACCTCATTAAGAAGCGGCAAATGATTTAGCGAAAGCTAACCGAATGCGGAGCGGTAGTTCAGTCGGTTAGAATACCGGCCTGTCACGCCGGGGGTCGCGGGTTCGAGTCCCGTCCGCTCCGCCACTAAATTGAAAGGCCTTCCCTATTAGGAAGGCCTTTTTGCTACCTGACATTTACCCAGTCTCTCATCCTCAGTAGCAGGTAGCTTGGTTGGGTTATCACCCATCCCTACGGCAATCTCCGCCCTATAGAATGGCATTCATGCTTCATTCGTAGTCACACATATAGACCGTTCAGGGATGACTCAACAATCTGCCTGGCTGAGCAGAAGTCAGTGGCCATCGTTACCTGGAGTTAGTCGCCAGGAAATATCCTGGCTTGTTGGTTGCGGCTGATCTGCTGCGTTCTGAGGGCCTAGTGGATGTCGCTGAGCATAGACGAGGGAGGGCGCAGGAAAGGTAAGGTGCGCTACTGTGGCTGAGTCTGATGGGGTTATCCAGGATGCAGAGGATATCTGGTAAAAGCGCGATGTTGTAGGACCGCTCAGGCTGATTCCATTTTCTGTTGTGTCGCGGGCATGGGGTGCACAAAAGAAAAGGGGACAGCAGATGCTGTCCCCTCAAGTCATTTCGTCCATTCCCTGAACTGCCATGCTCCCTGCAATCCTTGACGCTATCCTTTCCTTTGGAAATTCCCCTTCCCAATCCGTTGGGGTGTCCTGTGGCCTTCCTAGCCTGGCAATCTGTCCTGATTGCTTCACCCTCTCCTTCCTGGAGGTGTCCATTACCACATCCCGTGGTGTTCCTGCGTCATCCTGACTGATAACCATCCTGGCTATCACGCTTCATCTTGAAGCTGTTCCTGACCGCGTCTTGCGGTGTCCTTTCATCCTTGATGAGCGACAATCCGTGCCACTCAACCTCATCCCGAGGTATCCAACTACCGCATCCTGCGGTTGTCCTGTCGATCCTTGTGATAACCATCCTGGCTATCAACCCCATCCCGAGGTGTTCCTTGCCCACATCCTGCAGGCTATTCCTTGTTTATGCGCTGTTTCTGCATCCTGCCGAATCAGCTCGTCCTTGTGAGACCCATACTAAGGCAATTACGGGCTCGAACAAGGTGTGCATTCGGCTTGGGTTCCGTGACATGCGGTGCAGAAATGGGCTTGTGTGGAATATTATCTAAGTTTATCAGTTGCTTAGATAGTTTCCATGGAAAGCATACCCAGTGCGGGATGGCTTCACGTACGGTTCAACACTGAGGGGTCTTACAGGGGGAATGGCAGATCTCTTACAAGCAGAAATCGGTAGGAAAACGATGGTACAGCCGCTTCAATCAGGGGTGTAAGAGTTCAAAATTAATTGAATACTTATGCTTTAAAAGTAGACAAAAGCCGAGATAAATCTCGGCTTTGTATTGTCTGCTGGTTTCTTTAGCTGACCCTTGTCCCAGGAGTCGGGTAGGCCTTGCGCAGTGATTCGGGTGCAAGCACCTCCAGGTTGCCGCTCATGTTGTTCAGCCAGGAGCGGAACTCGGGCGTATCCTGCACTTCGGTCTCCACCACCACGCTGCGCTTGTCGTAACGGGTCATACGCGGGTTATGTCCCGGGATTTGTCCATCGATCAGTGTCGGGCAGTTGGCATCGATGCGCCCGACGAAGCGGATCGGACCGCTGACGTCCTGATAACCCTGGTCGCGGATCAGCTTCTGGATATTGAAGTCCTTCGGCTGGGTCGCGCTGAAGTTGGTCAACTCCACGTTCTTGATGTGATCGAACGGGATGCCGTAGACCTTGGGATCCAGCTCGGAGAGGGTACAGAGCAGGATGGGGCCATCGGGTTGGTTCAGGATGCCGAGGGGATTGATGCGGTCATAGCAGAGCCAGACAGTACGCTCCTTGATGACACGCTGGATCTCGGCGCTGAATTTGCGACCACGCCAGAGGGCGTCGCGGATCAGGGTGCTGCGGCGGATCTCCGGATTGCCGGCGAAGGGGCGAGGTGACTGGTGCACGCTCTCCAGCCAGCGCTCGGCCAGTTCGCTCTGGCTGTCGCGGATCACCTGACCAGCCTTGTCGATCAGCGGGTTCAATTCGGTCAGCACGCTTGCCGGCAACAGTTGGCTTGCCTGGTCGCTCCAGGTTTTCAGGGCCACTGCCAGCGAGAGCGGCATGATGTTGGCAAAGTCATTGAGACCATGGCGCTCGAAGCACCAGCCATGAGGCTTGCTGCGCTCATCGGAGGTGAGGTCGAACAGTCCCATGCCGGACATCTCTTCCAGGTCCCGTTGCACGGTACGGAGACTGACGTGAATGCCTTCCTCTTCCAGTTTTACCTGGAGTTGGCTGGCGGTCAGCTTGTAAGGGCGGTGCGGGATGCAACGCGCCAAGGTCAGTTGTCGTAACAGCTTCTTACTCATGGTGCATGCCTTCACTGGTTTAGCGTTGAGTGTATCCTAGCCATGGCCTGCGACAGTCTATGTCGCAAGTTTTGCTGCGACAACTGTCGCCATTTTCATACATGAAGAAACAAAGCATTGATAAATAAAACAAAATAACAATGGAAAGGGGTTGTTTGAGCCCTTTTTTTATTGAAAACAAGCCTTGCGAGAATGCTTGCGACCAGGGTGACTGGAAGGAAATGGAAGCAATATGGAGGGGGAGGTGGGAAGGAGGTGAGGGACGGGCCCCCACCTCGACACGTCGTTATGCCAGCCAGGACCAGGCTGATTTGGTGATGGCTGCGCCCACCATGTAGCCGAATACTGCGAGAGCGGCCACTCCGGCCACCAGCTTCTGGCCGCGGGCAGGACGCTTGAGCGCCATGACGCCCAGGCCGATGTAGATCACCAGGGCAATCAGCTTGGCCATCAACCAGGGCTGCTGGCCAGGGCTCATCTGCAGGGTCACCGCCAGCAGCACACCAAACAGCAGCAGGAAGGTGTCGTTGATGTGGGGTAGCACCTTCAGCCATTTCTGTTGCAGCCGCCCGCTGCCCGCCAGCGCCAGGCTCCAGCGGTAGAGGAAGAGCAGCAGGCTGACCAGGGCCAGGGTCATGTGAAGGTGTTTGAGCATGGGGTAATAGGCAATCATGTTGCTTCCTTGTCGTTGTCGGGCAGACCGCTGTTCCATTGATGGGCGTGGGTACGCTCCTGTCCTTCCTGATCGTCTTGCAGCAGGTCGGAGAGGATGTCGCGGTATTGCAGGCTCTTGTTGATATAGGTGTGCTCGTCGTCCAGGTAGTTGACCTGTTCCCGCAGCAGCCGGTTGTCATACTGCTTGAACATCTGCCCCGCACGCCAGGCCTGATTGGCCCTGAATCCCAAGAGGGTGAGTGCTTCTACCCCAAGATCCACGGCCGACCCCAGGGTTTCGCGGTGCACGCTGTCTATCCCGTGGCGCAGGATCTCGTGGGCATGGGGTCTATCCTGGGCACGGGCCAGTATTCTGAGGTGCGGGAAGTGCTTTTTCACCATCTCGATCACTTCGAGGGAGGTGGCCGGGTCATTGAGGGAGAGCACCAGGAGTTTGGCCTTGTGGGCGCCGGCCGCGTGCAGCAGGTCGAGTCGGCTGGCATCCCCATAAAACACCTGGTAGCCGTACTTTCTCAGCATCTCTATCTGGCTGGCATCCTGCTCCAGGATGGTGGTGCCAATACCATGGCCGTGGAGCAGGCGCCCCACTATCTGACCGAAGCGACCGAAGCCGGCGATGATGACCGGGTGTTCCACCAGCTCGGGCTGTTCATGTTCGGGGGTGTCACTCTGGTTGCGGTAGTCGAACCAGGGCTGGATCACCCGATCGTTGAGGATAAGCAGCAGCGGTGTCAGCGCCATGGAGAGGGCGACGACCAGAGTCAGCAGTGAGATGGTGCTGCCCGGCAGTACCTTGTTCTGGGCGGCGAACGAGAACAGCACGAAGGCGAACTCCCCGCCCTGGGCCAGGGCCAGGGCGAAGGTCCAGCGCTGGTTCGGGGAGAGGCGAATGACAAAGCCGAGCCCCATCAGCACCAGCCACTTGAGCACCATCAGACCGATCACCAGTGCCGGGATCAACAGGGGATGGGCGGCAAAGAGGCTGAAGTCGATGCCGGCACCCACCGACATGAAGAAGAGGCCGAGCAGCAGCCCCTTGAACGGCTCTATGTCTGCTTCCAGCTCGTGGCGGTATTCGCTGTCCGCCAGCACCACGCCGGCGAGGAAGGAGCCGAGGGCGGGGGAGAGACCGACGGATTCCATCAGCACGGCGATGGCGATCACCAGCAGCAGGGCGGCAGCGACGAAGATCTCCCGCATGTGGGACTGGGCGATGGCGCGAAACACCGGCCGCATCAGGTAATGACCACCCAGCACGATTCCAGCGATGGCGGCCACCACCAGCAGGCCGTGCTGCCAGCCTGCCAGCTCAGAGCCACCGTTGTTGGCGACCGGTGCGATGGCCAGCAGCGGCAGGATCGCCAGGATGGGGATGACGGCGATGTCCTGGAACAGCAACACCGCAAACGCGGAGCGGCCGCTCTCGCTCTGCATCAGTTTGCGCTCCTGCAGGCTCTGCAGCACGATGGCGGTGGAGGAGAGCGCAAGAATAAGACCGATGGCGAGCCCCTGCTGCCAGGGCAGACCCAAAAGATAACCCACCCCGGTCAGGGCGACACTGGTGAGCAGCACCTGCAGACCACCGGTGCCGAGGATGGGCCCTTTCAGTTGCCACAACAGGGCCGGGCGCAGCTCCAGACCGACCAGAAACAGCATCAGCACCACCCCGAACTCGGCGAAGTGCATCACGTCTTTCTGCTCGCCTACCAGACCAAGCAGGAAGGGACCTATGATGATCCCCGCCAGCAGGTAGCCAAGGACGGAGCCCAGCCCCCACCGCTTGGCCAGCGGGACGGCGATCACCGCCGCCGAGAGGTAGATCAGGGCATCAAACAGCAATCCATGTCCCATCAGCGGCTCCTCCTTAACATGATGAATGCCGGTGAGGGCTGGCCGGGCCTGCGCCCGGATCGAGTGTGTGTCATGGGAGTACCCCCAGCAGATCGCGCAGATAGGGGCTCTCGGCCAGCTGGGCCGGGGTCAGCTGCTCGTCACGCAGGGCGCACAGCAGTTGGCGATAGTCCTGGCCGCAGCGGCGCAGCGCCTCGGGATCCTCGATCTTGTGGAAAGAGTGCAGCACGAAAGGGGGCAGCCAGCGCATGCCGCACAGCTGTGCGGTCTGCTGGAAGGGGAGCAGGAAGTCGAGCAGCGGGCGCTGGTTGTAGCCGGCGCGGCAGTAGGATTCGGGGCCACCCCCCGTGGTGATGGCACTGAGCCACTGCTTGCCGTTGAGGGCGTGGGCCTCGGGGCCGTAGGCATAGCCGTACTCCAGCACCAGGTCCATCCACTCTTTCATGATGGCCGGGCAGGAGTACCAGTAGAAGGGGTGCTGGAAGACGATGATGTCGTGCTCCGCCAGCAGGGCCTGTTCCCGTTTCACGTTGATGAACATGTCCGGATAGCGCTGGCAGAGATCGTGCAGGGTGATCCCCTCCAGCCCCTCGATGGCGTGCAGCAGCTGCTTGTTGGCCCGGGAACTCTGCAGCGCCGGGTGTGAAAAGATGACCAGAATGCGTTTCATGGGATTCCTGAAGAGGGTCTGCTGCCGGCACATGCGACAGATTGTGAGCTGAAACGTTATCAAGAAGCTCCCTGGCCCGCCAGTTCCGGGATCAGTGCGCGCAGCGCCGGATTCAGGGTCTGGTGGGCGGGGTAGCAGAGGCCGATGCGGCGGAACATCCGGGGGCCGCTCACGGGCAGGGTGCACAGGCCCGCTTCGTCCTCCACCAGCCCGTCGGGCAGGAAACTGATGCCCACCCCGGCCAGCACCAGCGCCATCACCAGCCCCTTGCTCTCGGCCTTGGCCACCAGATTGAGGGTGAGCCGGTCACAGGCCAGCAGGCCTATGGTTTGCTGATGGGCTTCGCAGGGGGGGCACTCAATAAAATCATAATGTTGCAACTCAGCCAGCTCGATGCGCGCCCTGCCCGCAAGAGGGTGCCCCCTGGGAACGCACAGCACGTACTCCTCTTCCCAGAGCGGCAGGAAGATCTCGTCCTCCCGGCGCAGGGCATCCAGGGTCAGCCGGCAGTCGGCCGGGGTGCCGTAATCGGAGAGGGTGAGATCCAGCTCGGGCAGCACCCCCTGCACCCGCCGAAGCAATCCCGCCAGCCGACGGCGGCTGAGGTCGGGCATGATGGCCATGTTGAGTCTCGCACGCGTCGCCTTCTGGCGAAACAGAGTCGGCAGGCGACGCGCCTCTTCCACCAGCTTGACGGCGTGGGGATAGAGATAGTGGGCCGGATCCTTCGCTTCCACCCCCTTCTTGCCCCGGATGAAGAGGCTGTCCCCCAGGCTCTCTTCGAGCTGGCGAAGGCCGGCGGAGAGGGAGGGTTGGCTCACGTGGCAGCGGGCTGCTGCTGCCGTGATGTTCTTCTCTTCATAGATGGCGATGAAGAAGCGCAGCAATCTCAGGTCCAGCATGGGGATACCATAGTTAATTCAGATGATAACCAGCGGAAAACTATATTTATCGCCGATGGATGTAGCGACTATAGTGACTGGGTCCCGTGCTGGCCAGCCCTTGTTTGACGCCCATTTCAACGCATCAGAAGGAAAACTCCATGTCCAAGTCCCTCGTGGTGATCACCGGCGCGTCCGCCGGGATCGGTGCCGCCATTGCCCGCGCCTTCTCCGCCGCCGGCCATCCGCTGCTGTTGCTGGCCCGCCGGGTCGAGCCCATGCAGGCGCTGAACCTGCCCGATACCCTCTGCATCGGGGTCGATGTCACCGACACCGCCGCCATGAAGGCCGCCGTGGCGCAGGCGGAGGCGCAATTCGGCCCGGTGGGATGTCTGGTCAACAATGCCGGCGTCATGCTGCTGGGACAGGCCGACGTGCAGGATCCCGCCGAGTGGCAGCAGATGCTCAACATCAACGTGATGGGGGTTCTGAATGGCGTGCATGCGGTATTGGCCGGCATGAAGGCCCGCCGCAGCGGCACCATCATCAACATCAGCTCCATCGCCGGTCGCAAGACCTTCCCGAACCATGCCGCTTACTGCGCCACCAAGTTCGCCGTTCACGCCCTGACCGAAAATATCCGGGAAGAGGTGGCCGATGTCGGCGTGCGGATGGTGACCATCGCTCCGGGCGCGGTGGAGACCGATCTGCTCAGCCACACCACGGACGAGAGCATCAAGGCGGGCTACCACGACTGGAAGGATCAGATGGGAGGCGTCATTGCCCCCGAGGTGATCGCCGACGCCGTGCTCTACGCCTGGCACCAGCCGGCCAACGTCTGCGTGCGGGAGATCGTGCTGGCAGCCACCCGCCAGCAACCCTGATGCAAACAGGGGAGGGGTTGACCCTCCCCCTGGGCCAAGGGTTACCATAGGCCCTCTTTCGTCATTGAGTCGTCTCATGGTCCTGACCCGTCGCCAACTCGCTCGCGCCCGCCGCTGGCTCCCACTGTGGAGTCTGGTGCTGGTGCTGATGTCGTTTGGCAGCCGTGCGGCCACCGATCTCTGTACCCTGACGCCCCATTGCAGCCAGAGCGAGCGTACCCTGGAAAAAGCCATGCCCTGCGGCAGCTTCACCTCGGCGCTCGCCATGACGGTGCTCACCAGCGACAGCCTGACGGTTGCCCGGCTTGAGCCCGACAGGCCGACATACCTCTCTCCCTCTCTGTTCATGCCGGAGGCGCCCCTGAAGCGTCTCGAGCGTCCGCCCCGTCACCACGGCTGAGTCGAGTTTCCCTTTCCGGGCATTTCTTCTTAACCGAGGTGAGATATGTACAAGTCCCTGTTACTGGCCGTGCTGGCCGGTACCGTCAGTTTTTCTGCTCTGGCAACCGGGCAGATGACCGTCTACAAGTCCCAGTATTGCGGTTGCTGCAAGACCTGGATCAAGCACATGGAAGAGAACGGCTTTGAGGTCAAGGTCGTGGAAACCGAGCAGCTTGACCCGATCAAGCAGCAGCATGGCATCACCCCGCAGCTGGCCTCCTGCCACACCGGGGTGGTGAACGGCTATGTGGTGGAGGGGCATGTGCCCGCTGCCGACGTGCAGAAGCTGCTCAAGGAAAAACCGGCGATCCGCGGTCTGACCATTCCGGGGATGCCCCAGAGTGCGCCGGGCATGGATATTCCGGGTCAGCCCTATCAGGTGCTGAGCATCAGTGACGAGGGCGCGACCAAAGTCTGGTCGAGCTACCCCGGCTGATGGATGCTGACCGTGAGCAGACACACTTCCATCATGTGAGGCACACCTGAGCGAACCCGTGTCGCCCACGGTCAGGGAGGAGGGCCGCCATCGCGAGATGGCGGCCCTTTTTCGTCGATTTGGGGGGGAATGTCCGGGGAGCCCTTGCAACCCCGGGCGACAAGGGGCAGATTGATCGCCAATTTTTATTTTCTCAGGGACGCTTTTCCCGCTGCCTGCCGGTGTGCCGTCTGGATGCGTGCAGCACCAGCGGGAGGGGCGGCCCTGTGACAGCGCAAAGGATGCGACATGTTCACCTTTTCCCGGGGGTTGCTGCTGGCTTGCCTGCTTGCTGCGCCCTGTTCCCATGCCAACGAAGAGTCCGCCATGCCTACAAGCGATACTTCCACCCAGCCTGTCATTGTCCCCCCGGTGGCTGCCAAGCACCCCCATACCCTGAAAAAACACGGGGACACGCGCGTCGACAACTACTACTGGCTGCGTGACGACGAGCGGCAGAAGCCCGAGGTGCTGGACTATCTCAAGGCCGAGAATGCCTACACCGAGGCCATGCTTGCACCGATCAAGCCGCTGCGCGAGCAGCTCTACAAGGAGATGGTGGCCCGTATTCCCCAGCAGGACGAGTCTGTCCCCTATGTGAAGAACGGCTACCGTTATCAGACCCGTTACGAGCCGGGCAAGGAGTACGCCATCTACTCCCGCAGCAAGGTGGAAGGGGACGGGGCCTCCGCCCTGCTGCTGGATGGCAACCAGCGCGCCGAAGGCCACGAGTTCTATGCCCTGGGGGCGCTCGAGGTGAGCCGCAACAACCGTTGGTTGGCGGTGGCGGAAGATTATCTCTCCCGCCGTCAATACAGGATCCAGTTCCTCGATCTGGAGAGCGGCGCCTGGGCCGCCGACACCCTCGAGAACACCTCCGGCAACCTGGTGTGGGCCAACGACAGCAAGACGGTCTTCTACGTGCGCAAGCACCCCAAGACCCTGCTGCCCTACCAGGTCTATCGCCACGAGTTGGGCACGGACCCCGCGAAGGATATCCTGGTCTACGAGGAGAAGGACGACTCCTTCTATGTGAGCCTCTACGCCACCACCTCGGAAGATTTCATCGTCATCTCCCTCTCCAGCACCACCACCAGCGAGGCGCGCCTCATTGATGCCAATGTGCCGGGCCAGACGCCACGCCTGTTCCTGCCCCGTCAGGTGGATCACGAATACAGCCTGGATCACTACCGTGGTCGCTTCTATGTGCGCTCCAACAAGGACGGCAAGAACTTCGGCCTCTATGAGACCAAGGAGAGCCCGGTGGATCGCTGGAAGGCGGTGATCGCCCCCAATCCGGACGTGCTGCTGGAGAGCTATGCCCTGTTCAGGGACTGGCTGGTGCTGGAGGAGCGCAGCCAGGGGTTGACCCGGTTGCGTCAGGTCAACTGGCAGAGCGGCGAACAGAAGGAGATCGCCTTCGACGATCCCGCCTATGTCACCTGGCTTGCCTACAACCCGGAGCCGGACACCAGCGCCCTGCGCTATGGCTACTCCTCCATGACCACGCCGTCCTCCACCTATGAGCTCGACATGGACAGCGGCAAGCGGACTCTGCTCAAGCAGCAGCCGGTGGCGGGCTTCGTGCCTGCGCAATATGCCAGCGAGCGGCTCTGGATCACCGCCCGTGACGGCGTGGCCGTGCCGGTGTCGCTGGTCTATCGCAAGGACAAGTTCAAGAAGGCAGGGGGCGGTGAAGGCACCAATCCCCTGCTGGTCTACGGCTATGGCTCCTACGGCGCCAGCATGGACCCGGACTTCAGCAGCTCACGCCTGAGCCTGCTGGACCGGGGTTTCGTCTACGCCATCGCCCATATCCGGGGTGGCGAGGAGCTGGGCCGCACCTGGTATGAAGAGGGCAAGCTGCTCAAGAAGCAGAACACCTTCAACGACTTCATCGACGTGACCGAGGCGTTGGTGGCGCAAGGCTACGGCGCCAGGGATCAGGTCTATGCCATGGGGGGCAGCGCCGGCGGTCTGCTGATGGGGGCCGTCATCAACCAGGCGCCCCAGCTCTATCGCGGCGTGGTGGCCCAGGTGCCCTTCGTCGATGTGGTCACCACCATGCTGGACGAGTCCATTCCCCTCACCACAGGGGAGTATGACGAGTGGGGCAACCCGAACAAGAAGCGCTACTACGACTACATGAAGGCCTACAGCCCCTACGATCAGGTCAAGGCCCAGGCCTACCCGAATCTGCTGGTGACCACGGGGCTGCACGACTCCCAGGTGCAGTACTGGGAGCCGGCCAAGTGGGTGGCCAAGCTGCGTGAGTTGAAGACGGATGACAACCAGTTGCTGCTCAGCACCGACATGGAGGCCGGTCATGGCGGCAAGTCGGGCCGTTTCAAGGCCTATGAGGACATCGCCCTGGAGTTCGCCTTCATTCTGGAGCTGGCTGGCAGCAAGGCGTGATGGCCGGGCCCAAATGAAATCAGCTTGTTACCAAACCCCGTTCCGGCAGCCCCGGATCGGGGTTTTTGCATCTTGGCGACAAAAACGTCATTAACGTCGTGTTTATGCTGTTCAGTATGCATTTCGCAATATAACGGACCAGGTTTCTAATCCTTGCCAGTCAAGGGTTGCGAAAGAATCTGGGCGTGTTTTTTATTGCTTCCCTTTGATAGTTCATGTAATTAATCAGCCCTTGAGAAATGAATGATCCGCTTCAAACTTCTCGCTATTTAAATCCGCCATTTTGCTGTTTTGTTTGATTTATGTTGGTGTTATGTGCTTAATCGGAGCGTTAATGCTTTTGAACTGACCCGTTTCTGGTCAGATCACCTCCGATCGGCATGACGCTGATTATCTCACCGCAGGATGATGGTGGCTTCTGGAAGGGCGCGTGCCGCTCGACCATTTCCTCATACGAGGTCGTATAGGCGAACCCAGTCTTGATGCGGGTCTGTCTCATATTCTCCCGGGAAACGGGTGAAATAAATCAATGAAAAGGATGAAGAACATGAAAGGATTATCCTTGGCGTGCGCCTTGTCGGCGGCTCTGGTCGGTGTGTCGTTTGGTGGTCCGGTGCAAGCGCAGGAGCGCTTCGTGACCATAGGCACCGGCGGTCAGACCGGCGTCTACTACGTGGCGGGCCAGTCCATCTGCCGCTTCCTCAACCGCGGCGCCGCCGATCACCAGATCAAGTGCAACGCCCCGGCCAGTGGCGGCGGTGTTGCCAACGTCAACGGCATCCGCTCCGGCGAATTCAACTTCGGCATCATGCAGTCCGACCACCAGTACAAGGCGATGAAGGGCGTCGAGCCGTTCAAGGCCGAAGGTCCGATGGATGACATCCGCGCCGTCTTCTCCCTGCAGAGCGAAGTGTTCACCATCCTGGCCCGCAAGGACGCCAAGGTAGCCAGCTTCGACGACCTGAAGGGCAAGCGCGTCAACATCGGCAACCCGGGTTCCGGTCAGCGTGACACCTTTGAAGAGATCATGACCGTGAAGGGCTGGGACAAATCCGCCTTCAGCCTGGTCTCCGAACTGAAACCCGCCGAGCAGGCCTCTGCCCTGGGTGACAACAACATCGACGCCATGAGCTACTTCGTCGGCCACCCGAACGGCGCCATCCAGGAAGCCTCCACCACCACGGACACCGTGCTGGTGCCGGTCACCGGCCCCGAAATCGACAAGCTGCTGGCCGAGAAGAGCTACTACAGCAAGGCCGAGATCCCGGGTGGTCTCTACAAGGGCAGCCCGAACCCGACCCCGTCCATCGGTGGCAAGGCGGTGCTCTCCACCAGCGCCAAGGCTGACCCGGAAGTGGTCTACCAGCTGGTCAAGTCCGTGTTCGACAACCTGGACCGTTTCAAGCGCCTGCACCCGGCCTTCGCGGATCTGAAGGAAGCCGACATGATCAAGGTGGGTCTCTCCGCTCCGCTGCATGAAGGCGCTGTGCGTTACTACAAGGAACGTGGCTGGATGTAATCCGGCTGCGTCTTCGGATGTGCCCCGGACTCGCTCCTCCTTCGGGGGAGCGAGTCTCATTTATTGCAGTACCTACAGAGTCACACTATGCAGCAAACACAACAACAAGAGGCGCTCTCGGCCGAGGAGCTGATCGCCCAGGACGTCGGCGCCAGGCTGCCCGTCGGCCCCATGAGCTGGATCATCGCGGGTCTTGCGCTGATCTGGTCCCTGTTCCAGCTCTGGATTGCCTCGCCGCTGCCCTTCTCCCTCGGCATCGGCGTCCTCAACGACACTGAAACACGCTCGATTCATCTGGCCTTCGCCATCCTGCTCGCCTACCTGGTGTTCCCCGCCATGCGCAGCTCACCGCGAGACAGGGTTCCCCTTGCCGACATCGCCCTCGGCCTCGTCGGTGCCGCCGTCGCCAGCTATCTGTTCGTGATGTACCAGGAGCTTGCCCAGCGTCCCGGCAACCTGACCACAATGGACTTCGCGGTGGCCTGCGTCGGCATCCCGCTCCTGCTGGAAGCGGCCCGCCGCGCCCTGGGCCCGGCCCTGGCGGTCATCGCCATCGTCTTCCTGGCCTACAGCCTGGCCGGTCCCTGGATGCCTTCCCTGCTGGCCCACCGCGGGGTGAGCCTGCATGCGCTGGCCAACCACCAGTGGATCACCACTGAAGGGGTGTTCGGCATCGCCCTTGGGGTCTCCACCAGCTTCGTCTTCCTGTTCGTGCTGTTTGGCGCCCTGCTCGAGCGTGCCGGTGCGGGCCATTACTTCATCCAGCTCGCCTTCAGCCTGCTGGGTCACTTGCGCGGCGGCCCGGCCAAGGCGGCCGTGGTCGCCTCGGCCCTGACCGGCGTCATCTCCGGCTCCTCCATCGCCAACGTGGTGACCACGGGCACCTTCACCATCCCCATGATGAAACGGGTCGGTTTCTCCAAGGAGAAGGCCGGCGCGGTGGAAGTGGCCTCTTCGGTCAACGGCCAGATCATGCCGCCGGTCATGGGGGCTGCAGCCTTCCTGATGGTGGAGTACGTGGGCATCCCCTATGTGGAGATCATCAAGCACGCCTTCCTGCCGGCGGCCATCTCCTACATCGCCCTGCTCTACATCGTGCACCTCGAGGCGCTCAAGCTCGGGATGCAGCCCATAGGCAACCGTCAGCCGCGCCCCTGGCTGCGCCGCTTGACCGGCTTCGCCTTCGGTGCCGCCCTCATCAGCGGCCTCTCCATGGCGGTCTACTACGGTCTGGGCTGGCTCAAGCCGGTACTGGGTGACTATGCCCTGCCGGGGATCAGCGTGCTGCTGGCCGTCGCCTACCTGGGGCTGCTGAAGATCGCCGCGAGCAACGCGCCGCTGCCGGCGGAAGACCCGGACAAGCCACTGGACGAGCTGCCCGAGACCCGCGCCGTGCTGCTCTCCGGCCTGCACTTCCTGCTGCCCGTGGTGGTGCTGGTGTGGTGTCTGATGGTGGAGCGCCTCTCCCCCGGCCTGTCGGCCTTCTGGGGTTCGGTGATGCTCATCATCATCCTGCTGACCCAGCGACCGCTGCTGAACTGGCTGCGCACCGACGGCAAGCATGACTACGGCTCCTTCACCGATGGCGTGGTGGACCTGCGCGAGGGGCTGATTGCCGGTGCCCGCAACATGATCGGCATCGGCATTGCCACCGCCACTGCCGGCATCATCGTCGGGGCCGTCTCCCAGACCGGCGTCGGCCTGGTACTGGCGGATCTGGTGGAGTTCCTCTCCATGGGCAACCTGCTGCTCATGCTGATCCTCACCGCGCTGCTGAGCCTCATCCTCGGCATGGGGCTGCCGACCACTGCCAACTACATCGTGGTATCGAGCCTGCTGGCGCCGGTGATCGTCACCCTGGGTCAGCAGAACGGCCTCATCGTGCCGCTCATCGCGGTGCACCTGTTCGTCTTCTACTTCGGCATCATGGCGGACGTGACCCCGCCGGTGGGGCTGGCCTCGTTCGCCGCGGCCGCCGTCTCCAAGGGCGACCCCATCAAGACCGGGATCACGGCGTTCTACTACAGCCTGCGTACCGCAGCGCTGCCGTTCCTGTTCATCTTCAACACCGATCTGCTGCTCATCAACGTGGACTTCGCCCATGGCGTGCTGATCTTCATCGTGGCCACCATCGCCATGCTGATCTTCGCTGCCGCCACCCAGGGCTTCTTCCTGGTGAAGAGCCGCTGGTACGAGAGCGTGCTGCTGCTGCTGGTGGCCTTCACCCTGTTCCGTCCAGGCTTCTGGATGGATCTGCTGCACGACCCGTATCGCGACACCGCCCCGGCCGAGCTGGTCCAGACCATGGGGCAGGTGGAGGCTGAAAGCACCCTGCGCCTGCGCATGGAAGGGGAAGATGCGGTGGGCAAGTTGCGCCGCTTCACCGTGCTGCTGCCGGTGCCTTCGGGCGTCAGTGGTGAGGATCGTCTGGCCAAGCTGGGGATCCAGACCTATGAGCAGGACGGCAAGATCCTGATCGACACCGTCACCTTCGGCAGCCAGGCCGCCGATTTGGGGCTGGAGATGGATCAGCAGATCCTGAGCGTCAAGGCGCCCACCGAGCGCTGGCCCAAGGAGCTGATGTGGCTGCCGGGCTTCCTGCTGTTCGGGGCCGTGGTCTGGCTGCAACGCCGCCGGGTCGCTCGACCCTGATCATCACCCAATAAAAAACGGCGCCTTCGGGCGCCGTTTTTTATGCTGGGCTGTGATGCCGGCCGCTTCGGGCCATCAGTCCAGGGCATCAGTTGGACTGGGTCTGCTTCTGTTTTTGCAGTTGGTCGAGGGTCTGCTGCTCCTGCGGGCTGAGGCCAAGCTGCTCGCAGGCCTGTTCAAAGCTGATGCCAAGATGGCACATCATGATGTCGATAGCGGGCAGGTAGTTGGTCATAGCGTCTTCCATGGTGATCCTCCAGAACTGTCTCTTATGCCCGAGGGCGGGGATGGGGGCAATTAGACTTTAGGTGTAGGGTGCCATCTGCTTCAGCCTCTGCCACTGGCCGGGGGAATTTGCTACTCTTGCGGGCACTAAAGAGGTTGCCGCCCCAGGGTGAGCAGCCGGTGAGGAGCAGGGCATGTTATTGAGTTTCTTGATCATCGCATCGGGCTGGTGGCACATCCGCGCGGCTTACGGCTCAGACTCCCGTCAGTTCTACATCAGCAAACCCCTGACCATGCTGTTCATCATCGCCCTGGCGTTTGGCTACCAGAGCGACGATCACAACGGCTCCCACGCCTGGATCCTGCTCGGTCTCTGCCTGTCGCTGGCGGGGGACGTGCTGCTGATGCTGCCACGGGATCGCTTCATCCAGGGGCTGGCGGCATTTTTTGTCGCTCACCTCTGCTACATCGTCGGTTTCGCCCAGGGGCCCCTGGTGCTCAAGCTGGTGGACGGCCTGCTGCTGTTGCTGGTGGCCGGCATGGTGTTCGGGCTCCTGTGGGGCCAGCTCGGCGAGATGAGGATCCCCGTCTTCTGCTACATGCTGGTGATCATCGCCATGGCCTGGGTGGCCGCCGGTGCCTGGCATGCCTCTCTCACTGCCGGCAGCGCCGCCGCCCTGGTGGGGGCGCTGATGTTCCTCTTCTCCGACAGCATGCTGGCGCTGGACAGATTCCGCCGCCCCTTCCCCCATGCCACGGCCTGGATCATGAGCAGCTACTTCGCGGCACAGTTCCTGATCGCCGCCTCCCTGGCGGGCTGACCGGCGGGCAGCCATGAAAAACGGGCCTTCTGGCCCGTTTTGCTATGTGATCCCCACCTTTCACGCCTCGACCGGTTCTGCGTCAGGGGCCCTCGGGGCCGGCTGCTTGAGCAGCAGCATCAGGGCGCTGGCGATCAGCAGGAAGATACCCATCACGTAGAACACCTGGTTGTAGGCCATGATGGCCGCCTCGCGGCTGATGGTGTTCGACAGCATGGCCCGGGCCTGCAACTGGGCCTGCTCCGGCCCGGCTCCCTGGGCCATCATGTTCTGGGCCAGCTGCATCAGATAGGCCTGCCCCTCGATGCTGGTGGCGGCCAGGGTGCTGCCGATCTGGCTGACATGAGTCCGGGTGTCGTTGTCGATCAGGGTGGCGATGATGGCGATGCCAAAGGCGCCCCCCAGGTTGCGCAGCACGTTGAGCAGGGTCGAGGAAGAGGGGATCTCGTCCGGCGTCAGGCTGGCGGTCGCCACCAGGGAGAGGGGCACCATGATGAAGGGCTGCCCCAGGGCCCGCACGATGAGGGACTGGATCAGCTGGGGCCCGGCGTAGTCGGCATTCATGTTCACGTTCATGAAGCAGCTGATGGCGAAGACCAGAAAGCCGAAGCTCACCAGATAGCGCGGATCTATCTTGTGGGTCAGCTTGGGCACCAGGGGGAGCACCAGCAACTGGGGCAACCCCATCCACATCAGCACTTCACCGATTTCCAGGGCGTTGTAGTTGTGGATCTGGGTCATGTAGAGGGGCAGCACATAGATGGAGCCCATCAACCCCATGCCGAGCACCAGGTAGGCGAAGCAGGCCAGGGCGAAGCGCGGGTTGTGCAGCAGCCGCAGGTTGACCAGGGGGTGGCGGCGCAGCAACTGGCTGATGACGAAGAACACCAGGGCCACCACCGAGATGACGGTGAGCCGCACGATGAAGCTCGAGCCGAACCAGTCCTCCCGGTTGCCCTCTTCCAGCACCACCTCCAGGAGTCCGAGCCCCACCGCCATGGTGAGGATACCGATGAGATCCACCCGCTTGATCACCTCCCAGTCCACGGGCTTCCTGTCCAGTCCGTGGGCCAGCATGGCCATCACCAGCAAGCCGGGCGGCACGTTCAGATAGAAGATGTAGTGCCAGGACATCTGCTCCGTCAGCCAGCCCCCCAGGGTCGGGCCGATGGCGGGGGCGAAGGTGGCGCACAGGCCGAACAGCGCCATGCCGGTGGCTCGCTTGTGCAGCGGCAGCAGGCTGACGATGAGGGAGAAGGCCATGGGGATCAGGGCCCCGCCGGTAAAGCCCTGCAGCGCCCGAAAGACGATCATGCTGGTGAGGTTCCAGCTGAACGAGCAGAGCACGGAGGCGACGATGAAGGCGCCCGTGGTCCACAGCAGGTAGCGCCGCACGCTCAGTCCCCGGCTCAGCCAGCCGCTCAGCGGTATGGCGATCATCTCCGCCACCAGATAGGAGGTGGAGATCCAGGAGCTCTCGCTCAGGGTGGCCGAGAGCGCCCCCTGAATGTCTTTCAGGGAGGCGTTGGTTATCTGGATGTCGAGGATGGCCATGAAGGCGCCGATGAGGCCCCCCATGACCGCGATCCAGTTGCGACGTGGTATGGCGTCCATCAGTGGGCGGCCACCACGGGATCAGGGGTGCGGGTGTCGACGATCACCTCGGTGGAGAGGCCGGGCAGCAGCTTGCCCGCCAGGGCGCCCGGATCCGGGATGCGGATCTTGACCGGCACCCGCTGCACGATTTTGGTGAAGTTGCCGGTGGCGTTCTCCGGCGGCAGCAGGGCGAACTTGGCGCCGGTGGCCGGAGAGAGGCTGTCGATGATCCCCTCGACCGGTTGATCCGGATAGGCATCCAGGATCACCTCCACCTTCTGGCCCGGCTGCATGTGCTGCAACTGGGTCTCTTTGAAGTTGGCCTCGACCCACACCTGGCTCAGGGGCACCAGGCTGGCCACCTGCATACCGGACTGGACGTAGAGCCCTTCCCGCAGGCTGCGCTTGCCGATGATGCCGTCAGCCGGGACTCGCAGCTCGGTGTAGCCGAGTTCCAGCCTGGCTTGTTCAAGCTGGGCCTCGCTCAAAGCCAGCCTGGCCTGGTTCTGCTTGGCTTCGGCATCCAGCACCAGCAGCCGCTCGCGGGCGGCCTGCAAGGCGGCCTTGGCCTCCAGTGCCTGGGCCTGGTTGACCTGCAAGCCGGCGCGCACCTCGTCCAGGCTGTCCTGGGAGCTGTAGTGACGCTCATTGAGCTGGCTGACCCGGCGCACCTGCTGCTGGGCCCGGACCTGCTCGGCGTTGGCCGAGCTGACTTTTGCTTCGGCCTGGCGGATGAGGCTCAACTGCTGGATACGGGTGGCGGCGAGGTTATCCGCCGTCGCCTGGTTGAGGTGCAGATCGGCCTCGGCCTCCGCCACCTTGGTCCTGTATTCGCGGTCGTCGAGCCGGGCGATGAGCTGGCCGGCCTTCACCGCCTGGTTGTCGGTCACCAGTACTTCGCTGATGTAGCCGGAGAGCTTGGAACCGATGCCGGTCACCTCGCTTTGCAGGTAGGCGTTGTCGGTGCTCTCGAAGTAGCGGCCATGCAGATACCAGTAACCGGCAAACAGCAGGCCGAGCAGGGCCAGCACCAGGGCGGCCAGCAGGGGGATCTTCTTGTGTTGACTCATGATATTGGTTTTCCTGAACTGTGGCGGGCAGGCTAACATCGTGCAACTGTTTCGATTAGTATCCATTCATGAGATATACAGTTTCACTGGTGAAACAATGGACCTGAATGCTGCCTTAATCCTCGTTCGTATCGTCGACAAGGGCTCCTTTACCGCCGCTGCCCAGGAGCTGGGCATGACCAAGGCGACGGTGAGCCGCCGCATCGCCGAGCTGGAGCAGCGTCTCGGCGCGCGGCTGCTCTATCGCTCCACCCGGCAGCTCACCCTGACGGAAGCCGGTGAACAATATTATCTACGCTGCAGCAAGGCGGTGGAGGAGCTGGCCCAGGCCGAGCTGATGCTCAGTGCCAGCCAGCAGGAGGTGACGGGGACCCTCAAGCTGGCGGTGCCCATCGAGACGGGACAGCTGGTGGTGGGCAGGCTGGTGGCGAACTTCCTGCAAGCCTATCCGGGCATGAAGGTGGAGCTGGAGCTGACCAACCGCATCGTGGATCCCATCAGCGAGGGGCTGGATGCCATCGTGCGGGTCGGCGACATGAGCGACTCCAACCTGGCGGCGCGGCGTCTCTGGAGCACCGAGCGGCTGCTGTGTGCCAGCCCGGACTATCTGGCGCGCCACCCGGTGATCCAGAGGCCCGCCGATCTGGTGCATCACGAGCGGATCGCGGTCAGCACGGGGTTCCTCGCCTCGCACTGGTGTTTCGAGCTGGATGATCGTGAAGTGCTGGTGGATCCCCCGTCCCGCTTCCAGGTCAACAACATCACCTGTGCCAGGGAGGCGGCGAAGGCGGGGCTGGGGCTGGCTTCCCTGCCCGCCATGCTGTGCCATGATGAGCTGGCGAACGGGACGCTGGTCTCCTTGCTGCCGGAGTGGCAGCAACCCAGGGTACCCATCTACCTGCTGTTTCCCGAGCGGCGCCTGATGCCGCGCAAGCTGAGGGCATTCATCGATTTTCTGGTGGCCAACGGCCCGGCTTACGGCATCGACAAGCTGCTGTAAGGGTTTCGAGGACAACGTATGGAGCGGTGGATGAATCTGTATCGGGCATCGCACTCCCGGAAGATGCTCGCCCTGGAATGATGGTAGTGCTGGTGATGACGGCACTGGCAAGGGTTTCGAGGACAACGTATGGATCAGTGGATTAACTTGTATCGCGCCTCTCACTCCCTGGAGGCGCATGCCCTGAAAGGGGCCTTGGAGGTAGAGGGAGTCAGGGTGCGCCTCAGCGGCGAAGGACTCTCCGGCGCGCTCGGGGAGCTGCCGGTGGATCTGCTGCAAGTGACCCTGATGGTGAACGAGCGGGATCGTCAGCGGGCGGGCCGGATCATCGAGCGCTACCAGCAGCGCCAGGGCAACGGCTGGCTGTGCGGCCAGTGCGGGGAGGAGAACGGCGCCAACTTCGATATCTGCTGGCGCTGCCATCACGATCCCCAGGATCATTGAACGCCCCTCGCGCCCTCAGCGCAGGGTGAAGTCGATGTCATCCCCCGCATGGGCATCGTGGTAGGTGGCGAGATCCAGCTCCTTCTCGCTGCGGGCGATGAGCACGGAGACCAGGATGTCGCCGGAGACGTTGACCGTGGTGCGCGCCATGTCGAGGATCCGGTCTATGCCGGCGATGAGCGCCACCCCTTCCAGCGGCAGTCCCACGGCAGTGAGGGTCAGGGTCAGCAGCATCAGCCCGGTACCGGGTGTGCCCGCCGTGCCTATGCTGGCCAGCGTGACGATGCTGATGATGGTCAGGTAGTCCACCAGATGCAGATCCACCCCGAAGGCCTGGGCCACGAACAGGGCGGTGACTCCCTGATAGAGGGCGGTGCCATCCATGTTGATGGTGGCGCCGATGGGCAGCACCTTGGCGGTGATGGCGGGGGAGACCCCGAGCCTGCGTTCGGCGCAGGCCAGGCTGATGGGCAGGGTGCTGCTGCTTGAACTGCTGGTGAAGGCCACCGCCTGGGCATCGACGATGCTCTTGAAGTAGTGCAACGGGTTGAGGCGCGCCATCAGGAGCAGCAGGCTGCTGTAGACGCCAAGCACGTGGAGCAGGCAGCCGAGGTAGACGGCGCCGATCACCTTGAGCAGCGGCAACAGCAGGCTGACGCCGTACTTGCCGGTCATCCAGGCCATCAGGGCGCAGACGCCATAGGGGGCCAGGGCCATCACCATCTGGGTCAGCTTGAACATTCCCTCCGCCAGAGAGGTAAAGAACAGGATGGCGGGGCGGCCGCGTCGCCCGGTGGCGTTGAGGGCGAGAGCGAGGGCCACGGCGAACACGATCACCTGCAATATCTTGCCATCGCCCATGGCCTGCACCGGGTTGCGCGGCACCAGGTGGCTCAGCACGCTGGCCAGGGTAGGTTGCTGCGCCATGGCGCCCCGTTCATAAGGACCCATATTGGCGCCCATGCCCGGTTCCAGCAGCCAGCCCATCATCAGGCCGATGCAGATGGCGACGGCGGTGGAGCAGAGATAGAAGCCGATGGCCTTGCCGGCGATGCGGTCGAGCCGCTTGCCCTTGAGCAGGGCAGTGAGGCCTGCCAGGACGGAACAGAAGATGAGGGGCACCATCAGCATCTGGATGGTGTTGACGAACAGGACGCCGATGGGCTTGAGCAGCAGGGCCTGCTCGCTGAAGCAGAGCCCCAGACCTATCCCGGTCAGCATGCCGAGCAGGGTCTTCAACCAGAGCGGGCGACGGGTCCAGATCCGCCAGGGTTTGAAGACCAATCCATGGAACAGCATGACGCCAATGTCCTTATTTTCTGTCTGCGGTGGCAAAAAGGGGCGACAGTGTAGCCATCCCCCCGTCAGGTTGCCACATTATCGACAAAGCGGCGCTCACGACCAGCCCGCTGGCGTTAAAAAAGGCGTTTTGTTGGCCTATATCAAGAACCCTCTCCGGGCTTCGGGCTTTAATTGTCATCTGACATGATGATTAAAGAGGTTCGAGATGTCCCAATCGATACACGGTCACGAAGTGATGGAGATGATGCTGGAGCAGGAGAGTCCGTTTACCCGGGCCAGCCTCAGGGCGGCGATCGCCTCGCGCTTCGGTGCCGAGGCCCGGTTCCACACCTGCAGCGCCAGCGAGATGGACGCTGACGCCCTGATCGACTTCCTTGCCAGGCGCGGCAAGTTCATCGACTCGGAGTCAGGGTTCCAGACCCGCGCTGACAAGATCTGCAACCACGGATGATCGCCAGCGGCGAGCGCGGTGGGGCGCTCGCCGAATCCCGCCACCTTTGTTATATTTCGCCCTCCTTCCCCTCTTGTTGAAAGGTTCTGCCCGGGCGATCTATGGACACATTCTCCGCTGCCGTCATGCTGTTTCTGATCATGGATCCGCTGGGCAACCTGCCGGTCTTCCTCTCCATCCTGCGCCATGTCGACCCCAAGCGTCGACGCAAGGTAATGCTGCGGGAGCTGTTGTTTTCACTGGTGATCATGATGGGCTTCCTGTTCGCAGGTCAGCAGATCCTGAGCTTCCTCAACCTGCGTCAGGAGGCGGTCAGCATCGCGGGGGGCATCATCCTCTTCCTCATCGCTATCAAGATGATCTTCCCGAGCCCCGGTGGCGTGACCGGGCTGGCGGCGGGGGAGGAGCCCTTCCTGGTGCCCATGGCCATCCCCATGATTGCGGGCCCCTCCATCCTGGCTTCCCTGCTGCTTCTGGCCAACCAGGAGCCGACCCGGATGGTGGACTGGTCATTGGCCCTGCTGATGGCCTGGGGGGCCAGCGCCGTGATCCTGATGTTCTACGAGCTGTTCAACAAGCTGCTGGGTGAGCGAGGACTCACCGCGGTGGAGCGGCTGATGGGCATGCTGCTGGTGATGATCTCGGTGCAGATGCTGCTGGACGGGGTGCACCACTATCTGGCGGTGACGGGTCAGAACTGACGGGGCGAATGCTGATGTCAACGTGAAACGGGGCTTCTTGAGCCCCGTTTTTTTTTTGCGCGTCAGGCGGCAGCGGCCGGGCCGTCCGCCGAGGTTTCCAGCTTGCCCATGATGAGAGCGAGCAGGGTCTCCCGCAGCCAGCGATGGCCCGGATCCTCCTCGTGGCGCTGATGCCAGATGAGCAGGTGGGAGATGCTGTCCAGGGCGATGGGCAGCGGCAGCGGCACCAGGGGATAGACCTGGGTCGCGTGGCGGGCATAGAGCCGGGAGAGGGTCACTATCATGTCCGAGTGCATGCCCATGCGCAGGGCCGCCTCGAAGGAGGGCACGGTCGCCTCGATCCGGCGATAGAGATCCTGCTCCGCCAGCTTGTGATCCAGCATCCAGCGATCCCGCCCCTCGCAGTAGGTCTGCACATGGGGGTAGGCGAGGTAACGGGCGAGATCCCACTCGGGCTCCTGCAAGGCAGGGTGATCCCGCTGCACCAGGCAGGTGAGATCGTCGATGGTGAGCAACCGCTGGCAGATGGCGTTGGGCAGGGTGTCGAGGCGAAAATCCGAATTGATGCAGTTCTCCCGCACCGTGAAGGCGATATCCACCTGGCCCTGGCTCATCTCGGTCAGGCTGTGCTCGGTCCACTCCTCGTAGCGCAGGCGGATGCCAGGGGCCTGACGCTTCAGCTCGCTCAGGTAGAGGGGGGCAAACAGGGTGAAGGCGCTGTCCATGCTGGCGATGACGAACTCCCGCTCCGTGCTGGCGGGATCGAAGTCCGGCGGCTGGATCAGGTTGTCCAGGGAGAGCAGTATGGGCTGCAGTTGCTGCTGGAGATCCAGGGCGCGCGGAGTGGGATCCATCCCGTAGGCCGAGCGCACGAACAGGGGATCGTCAAAGGTCTCCCGCAACCGTCCGAGGGCCTTGCTGACGGCGGACTGGCTCAGGTGCAAACGGCGTGCAGCCCGGCTGCCGTTGCGCTCTTCCAGCAAGACTTGCAGGATTATCAACAAATTAAGGTCTATGCGTGCAAGCTGTTCCAGCAACATGATATGAATCCTCTTCAATTCCTAGATGAATATATACCATTTGTTTTCATATCTTGGCGATCCTATGCTCGACGGGTCTCTCGCCCTGGTGGCGGCTGGTACAGGATGTAGCGGTTGAGGGGACAAGTAGCACCGACTCATACGGCGGCCCATGGTCGCCGTATTTTTTTGCGCCTCGTCGCCGTTTTGCGCGATTTTTTCGCCAACTTGCACCTGCCTTGATTTTGCCCAACAATCGATACGCTTTCTTTTGATACAACCTCCAGGTATCTAACAGTCAGGAGTCTCCCTATGGGACTGGGTGGCATTCATATCTGGCATCTGCTGATCCTGCTCGTGGTCGTCGTCGTGGTGTTTGGCAGCAAACGCCTGGCTGGCGCCGGTGAGGATCTGGGCACTGCCATCAGGGATTTTCGCAACGCCTTGCGCGACGATGACAATATCCGGAATAAGTAGGAGTGAACGTATGTCTGTAGACGAGAAAGTGGAACTGAACGAGACCTGTGACAGTTGCGGCTGTTTCGCCGAAATTGGCACCATCATCGGCGAAGGTGACGACGTCATGGAGCTGGTGATCGAGGCCGCTGCAGAAGCCGACGCCCGCGAGAAATTTGCGGCTTACGAGGCGCTGGCCAAGCAGGTCACTGCCGAAGCCAAAAGCAGCAGCGAGCTGAGCCGGGGCCCTGATGGCGTGATCCTGAAGGCCCGCCTGCAATTCACCTGTACCGCCGAGAAGCTGATCTTCGAGATGCGCGCCCGCTCCCTCTGAGATCGTGATGACACGGCAGGCTTGCCTGCCGTCTTGCTCTGTCCCTCGCTTTTTCCCTCCCTTTGCGTTGTATAGTGAGTTATCCCACGGACGATCCGTTTTCCGTCCGGCATGCGCCGATCGGCAGAAGATCCCGCGACGCCCCATGACTTGGCGCAGGCGCCTTCTGCGACAGACCCGACGGTGCGCACCGGCCCACAGCGAGGTGGTTAAATCATGATGCGGCGATGGATCTGGGCCCTGCTGGCTCTCTGCTCTCTCCCTCTGCTGGCGGCGGATCTCAAGCCGCAGTTGCTGCCCCAGGCCGGTGATCTCGAACACATCCTGCAAAAAAAAGAGCTCAGGGCCCTGGTGGTCTATGAGCGGGGGTTTTTCTTTTTCGACAAGGGAGCCCAGTACGGCATCCTGGTCAATCAGCTTCAGGGATTCGAGCGCTGGTTGAACCAGACCTACCTGGCCAAGGAGAAGCTCAAGCTCAAGATCATTTATATCCCGGTGCGCCAGGACAAGCTGCTGGACTATCTGGCCGAGGGGCGTGGGGATCTGGTGGCCGCCAACCTGACGGTCACCCCCACCCGGCGCGAGCAGGTGACCTTCTCCCAGCCACTGATCGCCCCCATCGAGGAGTGGGTGGTGAGCCAGCGGGATCTCCCTGCCTTCAATCGCATCACCCAGCTGTCCGGCCGGCGGATCTGGGTGCGAGCCAGCTCCAGTTATTTCGAGAGCCTGCACCAGCTCAACTGGCTGTTTCGGGAGCTGGGGTTGCCCCCGGTCTACATCGAGACGGTTCCCGAATACCTGCAGGACGGGGACCTGCTGGAGATGGTGTCAGCCGGGATCATTCCGCTGACGGTCACCGACAGCTTCAAGGGGCGGATCTGGCTCGACATGATTGGCGGCCTCAAGGCCCACAGGCTGATTCCGCTGCGGGACAAGGGGCGAAGCGCCTGGGCCCTGCGCAACAACAGCCCGGAGCTGCTCAAGGCGGTGAACGCCTACATCTCGGAGTCGAGCAAGCGGACCCTCTACAGTGACATGACATTGCGCCGCCTGCTGGCGCAAAGCGACCGCATGAGCAACATACTGGCGCCGGACCCGCTGGGGCGCCTGTCGACCATTCGCAAGGTACTGGAGGCCCAGGCGGACAAGTATCAGCTGGACTGGCTGATGCTGGCCGCGCTGGCTTACAAGGAGTCGGGGCTCAATCCCAATGTCGGCTCCCACCGGGGGGCCGTCGGCATCATGCAACTGCTGCCGAGTACCGGCAAGGAGGTGGGGATCCGAGGCGCCAGACTCACCAGTCTGGAGGGCAATGTGGAGGCGGCCTGTCGCTACATGCGGCTCATCCTGGACACCTACTTCAATGATCCCGGGATGGACAGGCTCAATCGCCATCTGTTCGCCCTGGCCGCCTACAATGCGGGTCCGAACCGTGTCCAGGCATTGCAGGCCAAGGCGGCCGACAAGGGGCTGGATCCGAACGTCTGGTTCGGCAACGTGGAGCAGCTGGTGGCCAACGACGTGGGCCAGGGGCCCATCAACTACGTTGGCACCATCTACAAATACTACGTGGCCTACCGTTTCAGCCTGCCCCAGCTGGAGGGCAAGTCAGAGGCCATCGAGGCGGTGCAGCCCTGAGCCTGTCAATGCTGGTCGGGGAGGGGATCCTCGTGATGCTGCGCAAGGGGTTCCCAGCCCAGATCCCGGTGCTGCTGGTACCAGGGCATCAACAGCCTGGCCGGGGTGGGATCCGGTTGGCTGGCATGGGGTCTCTGACTGAGGGAGGGGTAGTCGCGCAGTTCCATCATCGGCTCCTTGACACTGGGCTATCGGGGCGGTTGTCTGGGTTATGCCACCACCAGATGACAGGGAGATGACCCTTGATCCCCGCCGAGTTTGCCTTGCTCGCCGATCCCGGTGCAGCCCTCAAGGCCCGATGCCAGTTGATCCGCCAGGCTCGCCACCGGATCCTCGCCCAGTATTACAGTTGGGAAGAGGACGGCAGCGGCAAGCTGCTGCTGGCGGAGCTGGTGCGGGCGGCCCGGCGCGGAGTAGTGGTGCAACTGCTCATCGACGATCTCTACGGCGGGGAGAACCGCTTTCTGGAGGCGGTGGCGGCGGAACCGGGCATCGAGGTACGCCTGTTCAACCCCTTCTGGCTGCGGGGCTGGCGTCCTCTGACCCTACTGCTGGAAGGGGTGCTGAGCTTTCGCCGCATCAATCACCGGATGCACAACAAGCTGCTGCTGGTGGATGGCAGCCAGGCGGTGATCGGCGGGCGCAATATTGGTGATCGTTACTTCGGGCTGGGGATGCCGCCTCACTTCATCGACCTGGATCTGCTCTGCCGCG
This sequence comes from Aeromonas caviae, assembly GCF_000819785.1. Lineage (GTDB taxonomy): Bacteria > Pseudomonadota > Gammaproteobacteria > Enterobacterales > Aeromonadaceae > Aeromonas > Aeromonas caviae. The sequence goes on from NZ_CDBK01000044.1 coordinate 26,671, forward strand.
GCCCCCTCTGTCAGCAGGCCGAGCAGGGGTTCGCGCTGTTCTGGCACAGTCGCTGGAGCCACCCGGTCCGTCGCCTGTTGAGGCGCCCCTTGTTGCCAGCCGAAACCCGGGCCCTGAACGACTTCCTGCTGACCCTGACAGACCCCGCCATGGCGGCCGCCTATGATCTGCCGGCCACTCTGTTTGATGAGTGCCCCGTTCCCCTTTGCTGGCATCCCGGGCGAGGGCAGTGCTGGTTCGATCGCCCCGGCAAGGGGCTGGTCGCCCGGCCGACCACGGCGCCCCTGCTGGGACGCACGCTGGCGAGCAATCAGGGGGCCCTGAGGTTGGTGAGCCCTTACCTGATCCTGACACGGGGGCTGCGTCGCCGGCTCAAGGGGCAGCGACGGCAGGGGGTCGACATCGAGATCCTGACCAACTCCCTGGCCAGCACGGATGTGCCCCTGGTCTATGGCGCCTATCGACGTCACCGCCCCTGGCTCGAGCGTCAGGGGATCACCCTGTTCGAGCTGACGACGGAGGCGTTCAGTCTGCATGCCAAGCTGATCCTGATGGGGAAGGAGGAGGCGCTGCTCGGCAGTTTCAACCTGGATCCCCGCTCCCTGATGCTCAACACCGAGCTGATGCTGCACCTCCATAGCCCGACGCTGTGCGACGAGTTGCAGCAACTCATCGATGGCTGGTTGCAGCAGGCCGTGCACCCGGTGGTGGCGTCCCCCTCTGCATGGCGGCGCCTGCTGGCGCAATTGAGCGATTGGTTACCTTTGCATCGTTGGTTGTGAGTGGGATCCGCCTTGTGCGAGATCTCGCAAAGCCTTGTGCGCCTTCGAGGATAACGTTTGCCATCCAAAGGCGGGACTGGATTGTATAGTATTGTTTTTAATCGATTTATATTAAGAGTGCAGTAACAATCCAGGGGCCTCGACTGCATAGAGGTGCGTGTAGAACGGTTTTTTATTTTATTTAACTGCGTAGTATCTCGAGTGCAAGGACAAACACGGCGGCTGGTCTGCCGTGTGGGTGACGGCAACAGGGGAAATGGGCCAACCGGATTGCTCCGGCAGGCGAGGCGGATCGGGAGCGGAAACCCGTGATGCCAGACAGACCCCCGTGGTTGCGGGAGCCCAATATGGAACATGCTATTTGCGAGGGGGTGACATGCGAATGTTGCCCCATTTTTTTATGCCCGCCGTCCGTTTGCCCAATCAAAAAGACCGCCTGCTGGCGGTCTTTTGCGTGATGTCTCGGCGATCAGGCGAGGCCCGCCAGCAGACGACTCCAGTTGCGCTTGGCAACGAGGAAACCGTCTCGCAACGTGCGGTACTCCAGTTGCAGCCTGAGCCTGTCATAGCGTGCGAGGGCTGTGCGCTTGCGCTGCTCCAGCAGTGACTTGCGGCTGGCATAGTAGTGCTGGATCTGCAGGCTCAGCTTGTCGTACTCCTCCTGCAGCAGTGCCTGCCAGCGTTCCCTGTCATCCTGCTTGTGCACTCTGGCCTGGGCGCGCTTGAGCTGCATCTCCAGCCTGGCCTGTTCGATGCGTTCCTCCGGGCAGGATCTCAGGTCTTTGGCGAGCCCGCACCAGGCGGCTGTGCGGATCAGCCACTTGGTGGGGTCGAACTGCCACCACTGAATGCCGTTGCGGTAGTCGTTCTCGAACAGGTGATGGAAGTTGTGATAGCCCTCGCCAAAGGTGAAGAAGGCCAGGATGCCGTTGTCCCGGGCGCTGTTGCGATCCGTGAACGGCTGGCTGCCCCAGATGTGGGCCAGGGAGTTGATGAAGAAGGTGGTGTGATGGGTCATCACCATGCGCAGCACCCCGGCCAGCAGCAACATACCGAGCAGATCCCCGTGCAAGAGGCCGAGCAGCAGCGGAATGCCGATGTTGGTGACCAGAGCCAGGGTCAGATAGTGCCTGTGCTGGAAGGCGACCACGGGGTTGTTTTGCAGGTCGCGCACATTGCTGTAGTCGTGGTAGGTATCGCGCTGGTATTCCCGCAGCATCCAGCCGATGTGGGAGTACCAGAAGCCGCGACCCGCACTGTAGGGATCCTTCTGGTTGTCATCCACGTGGCGGTGGTGGCGGCGATGATCCGAGGACCAGTGCAGCGCCGAGTTCTGCAGGGCGAGCGCGCCTCCGATGGCGAAGATCCATTGCAGGGCCGGGTGCGCCTTGTAGGCCTTGTGGGACCAGAGCCTGTGGTAGCCGGCGGTGATGGAGATGCCGCAATAGCAGAACAGCAGCAGGAAGCAGAGCCACTGCCAGAGGTCGTAGCCCTGGCTCAGTCCATACCAGGGGACCGCTATCAGTGCCGTCAGCCCGGAGAGGGCGAACAGCAGGGTGTTGGTCATGATGATCGGGGGGCGGTCCATTTCACTCGGCTCCTTTCAGCGAACAGCTGTTCACTATTCTCCATTGAGCCGGAATGCGGGTCAATGGTAAAAAAGTCGGAGACAAACCTGATCCCGGCCCCGCCTTCGGGTTATCATCTGGCCTCGCTAATCTCAAGGTGACTGTTTTCGTGGGTATTCGCGCGCAACAAAAAGAAAAAACCCGGCGTACGCTGATCGAGGCGGCGTTCAGTCAACTCTGCGCCAACCGCAGTTTCTCCAACCTCAGCCTGCGGGAAGTGGCCAGAGAGGCGGGCATAGCGCCGACCTCCTTCTATCGCCACTTTCGGGACATGGAAGAGCTGGGGCTGACGCTGGTGGACGAGGGAGGGCTGACCCTGCGCCAACTGATGCGCCAGGCGCGCCAGCGCATTGCCGGTGGTGGCAGCGTCATCAGCACCTCGGTGCAGACCTTCATGGAATTCGTCGAAAACAACCCGAACATCTTCCGGCTGCTGCTGCGCGAGCGCTCCGGCACCTCGGCTGCATTCCGTCAGGCGGTGGCCCGGGAGATCCAGCACTTCATCGCCGAGCTGACCGATTATCTGGAAGCCACCACGCAGGCGCCACGGGAAGAGGCCTATATCCAGGCCGAGGCCATGGTGACCATCGTCTTCAGCGCCGGTGCAGACGCCCTCGACATGACTCCGGAAGAGTGCAAGGCACTGTCGGAGCGCACCATCAGCCAGTTGCGGATGATCGCCATGGGTGCCGAGGTGCAGAACCGCAAGCGCCACGAATCTCTCACATAACGCAAGGATGGACAGCCTCATGCATGAACCGAACGCGATTCCGAAGAAGCCCCTGGTGCTGGCCCTGCTGATCGGTATCTGTGGCGATGCCTTCCTGTCGGCCTTGATGGAGTCGGTCGTCCCCTTCTCCTTCTACCCCCTCATCGCCCTGTTGCTGGCGGCCAGCCAGCTCTATCAGCACTATCGCCATGAGCCCATGGTGGGCAACACACCCAGCTGCATCCTGCTCTGCTTCTTTATCGGCGTGTTCGGCCATTCTGCCCTGGTCAAGGTGCAGTACCCCGAGCTTGGCAGCAACTTCTTCTCCCTCATTGCCATGCTGCTGCTGCTCGCCGCCCTCTCCATCAAGCTGGGAATCAGCCTCGGAAAAACGCAAAAGGAGTGACGAATCACTCCTTCTGGTCGGGCCGGGGGTGGCCTAGTCGGCCCTGGGGGGAGTCTCTCCCTTCTTCCTGGCGTCTATGATGGCCTGCAGCTTGGTGCGGATATCCATCATGCCGAACACCCCGAAGATCAGCACCTGGGTGAATTCGAGACGAGTGACCGCGAAGTAGGGTTTGCAGGCCGCCTTGATCATGCTGGCCTGTACCCAGTGCATCAATATCACGATGACGCCGCACACCGGCAGAAAGCCGTTCAGTTTGCCCGGCAGGGTGCCCAGCAGGGCGAGTGCCACACCGAACCAGAAGAACAGCAGCACCCCCATCGCCAACAGATTAAACACCCGCTTCATCGTTTACCTCCCGTACATAGAGTTGATAGCAGGCCTGATGTGATCGACCTGCTTGTCCTTGAGCCGTTGTCCAAATTGACGGAGAAGGGGACTGTGCCCATCTCCCCTTTAAACAGCTGCGTCATGCTTGGTGTCCCGCAGATAGAGCTGATAGCAGACCTGACCAGCCTGCTTGTCCTTGAGTAGTTTCCAGCTGGCGGGCAGCGCCAGATCGGCCATCTCTTTTTCCCGCTCCAGATAGATGAGGGCATCGGATGCCAGCCAGCCGCGCTGCTCGAGCAGCTCGCACACCTGGGGCAGCAGCTCGCGACGAAACGGTGGGTCCAGAAAGACCAGGTCGAAGGGGGTGGCCGGGCCTTGCAGCCAGCTCACGGCATCGGCCTGGATCACCAGCCCCTGGCTGCTGCCCAGGGTCGTCAGGTTCTTCTTGAGCTGGTCGGCGGCGCCTCTGTCCATCTCGATCAGGGTGACCTGTTCGGCATAGCGGGACAAGGCTTCCAGCCCCAGCCCGCCGCTGCCGGCGAACAGATCCAGGCAGCGGGTACCGCGCACGTGGGGAGCCAGCCAGTTGAAGATGGTCTCCTTGACGCGATCCGTGGTGGGTCTGAGCCCTTCCACATCCCTGACGGGGAGTTTGCGCCCCTTCCATTGGCCGCTGATGATTCGTACCACGCCCGCTCGCCCCTGAGGGGCCGGGCTCTTGCTCGGGCTGTTACGGCTGGATTTCACTCTGGGCATCGCGTTTCGTCGTCAGAAAATAAAGTGATAGTATAAGGCGGTTCATTTTTATGCCGACCCGCCGAGGGACGGCTATCTTAGCAGTCAGCCTTTGATGTGAGTATTTTTAGATGGCAAAAGGTTTGTTTTCCTGGCTGGGTTTCGGCCGCAAGAAAGAAGAGGCTGAGGCCGTTCCATCGCAGGCGCCCGACGCTACCCCGGCGGTAGTCGAGTCGGAGGCCGCCGCTGTTCCTGCGCCTGTCGCCGATGTTGCCCCGGCTGATGCCCCCGCCGCCAAGCCCGAAGCGCTGCTGAGCGGCCCTGACGAAGGCCCCCTGGTTGTGGAAGAGCCGGAGGGCGAGCTTGAGCCCGTCATCGTCAATGAGGCTTTGATATCAACCGAAGCTCAGGTCGCAGAAGAAGCCATTGTTGCCGCCGAGGATCGCGCCGCGGAAGAAGCTCGTCTTGCCGCCGAAGCCCGCGCCGCAGAAGAGGCCCGTGTTGCCGCCGAAGCTCGCGCTGCGGAAGAGGCTCGTGTTGCCGCCGAAGCCCGCGCTGCGGAAGAGGCTCGTGTTGCTGCCGAAGCCCGCGCTGCGGAAGAGGCTCGCATCGCTGCCGAAGCCCGTGCAGCAGAAGAAGCTCGTATTGCCGCCGAAGCTCGCGCTGCGGAAGAGGATCGCATCGCTGCCGAAGCCCGCGCCGCAGAAGAGGCCCGTGTGGCCGCCGAGGCTCGCGCTGCGGAAGAAGCTCGTATTGCTGCCGAAGCCCGCGCCGCAGAAGAAGCCCGTGTTGCCGCCGAAGCTCAGGCTGCCGAGGAAGCTCGTGTCGCCAAAGAGGCCCAGCGAGCGGAAGATTTGCGTCTGGTCGCCGCGATGGAGGCTGAGGCCGCCGCTCTGGCCGCTCTGCCACTGGCCGCCAAGGTGGACGACGACACTCAGGAGAAGCCGCAGCGGGAGGGCTTCTTTGCCCGCCTCAAGCGCAGCCTGGTGCGTACCAGGGAGAATATCGGTTCCGGTTTCTTCGGCCTGTTCAGCGGCAAGAAGATTGATGACGATCTGTTCGAAGAGCTGGAGACCCAGCTGCTGACCGCCGATCTTGGCGTCGACACCACCACCCGCATCATCGAGGGGCTGGTACAGCACGCGGATCGCAAGCAGCTCAAGGACGCCGAGGCGCTCTACGGTCTGCTCAAACAGGACATGGGCGAGATGCTGGCCAAGGTCGAGCAGCCCCTGGTGATCGACACCAGCAAGAAGCCTTACGTCATCCTGATGGTCGGCGTGAACGGCGTCGGCAAAACCACCACCATCGGCAAACTGGCCAAACAGTTCCAGGCCGAGGGCAAGAGCGTGATGCTGGCCGCTGGCGATACCTTCCGTGCTGCGGCGGTCGAGCAGCTGCAGGTGTGGGGTCAGCGCAACAACATTCCGGTGATTGCCCAGCACACTGGTGCCGACTCCGCCTCCGTCATCTATGACGCCATCGAGGCAGCCCGCTCCCGCGGGGCTGACGTGCTGATCGCCGATACCGCCGGCCGCCTGCAGAACAAGAGCAACCTGATGGAGGAGCTCAAGAAGGTGGTGCGGGTGATGAAGAAGCTGGACGATGCGGCGCCCCACGAGATCATGCTTACCCTGGACGCAGGCACCGGCCAGAACGCATTGAGCCAGGCCAAGCTGTTCAGCGAGGCGGTGGGCCTGACCGGTATCACCCTCACCAAGCTGGACGGTACCGCCAAGGGTGGCGTCATCTTCGCGGTGGCCGACAAGTTCCAGATCCCGATCCGCTACATCGGGGTGGGCGAGGGGATCGACGATCTGCGCCCGTTCGTCGCCAACGACTTCATCGAGGCGCTCTTCAGCCGCGAAGAATAAATCCGGCTGACATGAGCCGGCCCGGCCGTGACAAGCACGTGTTCCATACCCCGACTCCGGTCGGGGTATGTCACTATGAGGGCGCAGGCATGGCTCATCCGGACAAGGATGACACGCGGCATGGTTGTGAGCGGTGTTGTCATCCAGGTGTTGTGCCGGTACGGGGGAGTGAGCGCCCCATGCTTTATCCCGGTCGGGGTTTGTCAATCTCAGGGAACCGTTATGATTCGTTTTGACAAGGTCAGCAAGGTCTACAGTGGCGGTCATCAAGCGCTGCAAAAGGTCAGTTTTCACCTGCGCAAGGGGGAGATGGCCTTCCTGACCGGCCATTCGGGGGCGGGCAAGAGTACCCTCCTCAAGCTCATCAGCGTGATGGAACGGCCGACCGACGGCCGCGTCTTCTTCCACGGCGATGACGTCAGCCACATCCAGCGCAGTCAGATCCCCTACGTGCGCCGCCAGATCGGCATGATCTTCCAGGATCACCGCCTGCTGATGGATCGTACCGTGTTCGACAACGTCGCCCTGCCCCTGGTGATCGATGGCTACAGCCATGGGGACATCAACAAGCGGGTGGCGGCGGCGCTGGACAAGGTCGGGCTGCTCGGCAAGGAGCGCTACCAGCCGCGCATGCTCTCCGGTGGTGAGCAGCAACGGGTCGGCATCGCCCGCGCCATCGTCAACAAGCCGCCCCTGCTGCTGGCGGACGAGCCGACCGGCAATCTGGATCCCCAGCTTTCCATGGACATCATGCGCCTGTTCGAGGAGTTCAACCGCTTCGGCGTCTCCGTGCTGATTGCCACTCACGATCTGGGGCTGATCGCCCGGATGCGCTACCGCACCCTGACCCTCAAGGCGGGTCGCATGTATTCGTCCGGGGAGGATCGCTGATGGCTATTGTTCGTCATAAACAGCCGCCGTTGCGTCGCTTGATGATGTATGGGGTGGATCACGTGCGTCAGGCCTTTGCCAGCCTGGGTGAGCTGTGGCGCAACCCGCTCGCCTCCCTGATGACCCTGGCGGTGCTTGGCGTGAGTCTGGCGCTGCCTTCCTGTTTCCACGTATTGCTGAAGAATGCCGAAGTGGTAGAGGGGAGCTGGCAGACCAGCTCCCAGATCTCCCTCTATCTGCGCAAGGATCTGCCGGAGCAGAGCATCCTCGACATGAAGCAGCGGATCCTGCTCTATCCGGAAGTGGAGTCTGTCACTTATATGAACCGTGACGAGGCGCTCAGGGAATTTCGGGAGATCTCCGGCTTCGGTGATGCCCTGGATTATCTGGACAGCAACCCGCTGCCGCCGGTGCTGAGCGTGATCCCGGATCCGCGCTGGCAGAATCCGGAAGGGGCCGCCGAGCTGCTCGCCAAGCTGGAGAACGAGCCCGGTATCGAGCAGGGCAAGCTGGATCTGCAGTGGTTGACCCGGTTGCAGGGGATCATGAACCTGCTGCGCCACACCATTACAGGTATCGCGGTGTTGCTGCTCTCCGCCGTGTTGCTGATCGTGGGCAACACCCTGCGCCTGAATATCCTGAACCAGCGTTCCGAGATTGAAGTGCTCAAGCTGGTGGGCGCGACCGATGCCTTCATCCACCGTCCCTTCCTCTATACCGGCATCTGGTTCGGGGTCATTGGCGGCATGCTGGCCTGGTGGCTGACCGAGGTGATGGTGATCTGGAGCGAGGGGGTGGTGAAGGAGCTGGCGGGGCTCTACAACAGCAACTTCCGTCTGGTGGGGATGGGGGCGTTCGACGGCTTCAATCTCATACTGCTGGGCGCCCTGCTGGGGTTGATCGCCTCCTGGTTCTCGGTGCACAGGCACATTCGCGACATAGAACCGTCCTGATTAATTTGTCAGCATTTTAAAGCGCTGGATTTTGCGAACTGGATCAAGTAAAAGAGTGGCCCGTTTCTGGCACGGGCCACTTTCTCAGAGTAATCTGAATGGTGTCTGCGCCGAGGATCATATGTGGATCCTCTGAACCTTTTGATTTATCAATGGTCTATTGACTGCAGCAGAATGAATACGGGTATGGCCCCTATGCCTTGCTCGTCTGACTTGGCAAGCATGTGAAGGTTGCGAGCTCCGCAACAATGGACTTAGCATGCTACTTTTCAGGGGTCCTTTACTGTGACCCCTTTTTTTTGACTGTTCATTTATGATTCATGCCGTCAGCCTAAGATAGGCCGGGTTCATGCTGGGGTGATGTATGATGCAGCACGCAGAATGATACCTGGTCGGTAGACACGTCTTCTCAGGGTGTTAGACTGATTCGATTGAAAAGTAAGAGGTAGAACATGGGAACTTCATTGCAACGCACTATGGCTCTGATTCCGCAAGGTAGTCTGGAAGGCTATATCCAGGCCGTCAACTCGATCCCTGTGCTGAGCGCAGAGGAAGAGCGCGAACTGGCGATGCGTCTGCAGCAGGATGGCGATCTCGAAGCTGCACGCCAGCTCGTTATGTCGCACCTGCGTTTTGTCGTTCACGTGGCCAAGAGCTACTCCGGCTATGGCCTGCCTCAGGCCGATCTGGTGCAGGAAGGCAACATCGGCCTGATGAAAGCCGTCAAACGCTTCGACCCGAGCGTGGGCGTGCGTCTGGTCTCCTTCGCCGTGCACTGGATCAAGGCCGAAATCCACGAATATGTGTTGCGCAACTGGCGCATGGTCAAGGTGGCGACCACCAAGGCCCAGCGCAAGCTGTTCTTCAACCTGCGCAAGTCCAAGAAGCGTCTGGGCTGGCTGAACCACGAAGAGGTGCAGGCCGTGGCTGCCGACCTCGGGGTATCCGCTGCCGACGTCACCGAGATGGAAGCGCGCATGAGCAATTACGATCAGGCTTTCGACCTGGTCGGTGACGATGAAGACGAGGGTGGCTTCGCGCCGGTGCACTATCTGGAAGACAAATCTTCCGATCTCGCCGCGAACATCGAGAACGACAACTGGGACAGCCATGCCACCCGTCGCCTGAGTGCGGCCATGGCGACCCTGGACGAGCGCAGCCAGCACATCATCCGTGCCCGCTGGCTCGATGACGAGAGCAAGACCACCCTGCAGGAGCTGGCCGATACTTACGGCGTCTCCGCCGAGCGGGTGCGCCAGCTTGAGAAAAACGCGCTCAAGAAGCTGAAAGATGCCATGGATGCCTGACGGCCTCCTCCGGTAAGAAGCAGGGCCTGATGGCCCTGTTTTTGTTTTGCGGGGATCTGGTCGGCCTTGCCTTGGTTACCCTTGTGTATGGTATGTTGCCGCCACTGCCACAGTAGGGAGAGCAGAAGTGAAACTGTTGAACGACTTGTTTACCAACAACCGCGAGTGGGCGGAACGGATCAAGGCCGAGGATCCCAATTTCTTCGCTACCCTGTCCGCCCAGCAGGCACCCGAGTACCTCTGGATCGGCTGTTCCGACAGCCGGGTTCCCGCCAACCAGCTGATGGGGCTCTTGCCGGGGGACGTCTTTGTCCACCGCAACGTCGCCAACCTGGTGGTGCACACCGACTTCAACTGCCTCTCGGTGCTGCAATACGCGGTGGAGGTGCTCAAGGTGAAGCACATCATCGTCTGCGGCCACTATGGCTGCGGTGGGGTCAAGGCTGCGATGCAGAACCAGGAGCTGGGTCTCATCGACAACTGGCTGCGCAACATCAAGGACGTCTACTTCAAATACGGCGAACAGCTCGAAGCCATCGAGGATGAGCACGAGCGCTTTGACTACCTGTGCGAGCTGAACGTGGCCGAGCAGGTCGCCAACGTCTGCCACACCACCATCATCCAGAATGCCTGGCGCAAGGGGCAGGAGCTGGCGGTGCACGGCTGGATCTACGGCATCAAGGATGGCCTGCTGCACGATCTCGATCTCTGCATCAGCGGCCCTGACCAGATCCCGGACGTCTATCGCGCCTGGCCGGACATGCGTCCGCCCCATCGTCGCCGCTGAGGACCAGCCGGTGGCTCCTGCGCTCTACCTTCAGATAAAACAGCACATCCTGGACGGGATCCGCGAACGCCACTATCAGGCGGGCGACCGGATCCCGACCGAGGCCGCCCTGTGCGAGCAGTTTGCCGTGAGCCGCATGACGGTGAACAAGGCGCTGCGTGAGCTGGTGGCCGAAGGCTGGCTGGTGCGCACCGCCGGATCCGGCAGTTTCGTGGCCGACAGGCGTACCGAGTCGCCGCTCCTGGCGATTCGCAACATCGCCGACGAGATCGCCGAGCGGGGCAGCGAGTACAGCGCGCGGGTGATCCGGCTGCAACGTCAGGCCGCCGACGAGAAAGTAGCGGTGCGTCTGGGCCTGCGGGTCGGGGCGCCCACCTTTCACAGCCTCATCGTCCATCAGGCCGATGGGGAGCCGCTGCAACTGGAGGAGCGCTTCGTCGATGCCGAGCGACTGCCCGGCTATGGCGAGCAGGATTTCACCCAGCAGACGCCAAACAGCTATCTGATGGAGATCTGCCCCCTCTCCGAGATGGAGCACGTGGTAGAAGCCGTGTTGCCGAGTGCTGGTGAAGCCGGACTGCTGCAAGTGAGGGTCGACACCCCCTGCCTGCTGCTGCACCGGCGCACCTGGTCAGACGGCTGTCTGGTCTCCTATGCCAGATTGTTGTCGCCGGGTTCCCGCTACAAGCTGAGCTCCAAGACGCGCCTCGCATAGTTGTATATACAAATTAAGCATTTAAAAGCCCACCTCTCGGTGGGCTTTTTTGTGCTTACACTCTAATAAAGCCGCTGTTATCAAGATGTGAACTTGATCCTTTCTTTCTTTTCTGAGATCGACTATAAATTATTGTATATACATTTAGAGGTCGGTATGAACAAGGAACTGTTGAACTGCGAGCGGGTCTGGCTCAACGTGACACCCGCCACCCTGCGCCCCGATCTGGCGGACTACGGCCTGCTGGAGCCCCATGCCCTTGGCGTGCGGGATGGCAAGATCCACGCTCTGGTCCCCATGCAGGATCTCAAGGGCCCCTATGCCGCCTCCTGGCAGGACATGAAGGGGAAGCTGGTCACCCCCGGTCTTATCGATTGTCACACCCACCTCATCTTCGCCGGCAGCCGCGCCGAAGAGTTCGAACTTCGCCAGAAGGGAGTCCCCTATGCGGAGATTGCCCGCAAGGGGGGCGGTATCATCAGCACGGTGCGCGCCACCCGGGCAGCCAGCGAGGAGCGGCTCTATGAGCTGGCGTTGCCGCGGATCAAGTCCCTGATCCGGGAAGGGGTCACCACAGTCGAAATCAAGTCCGGCTACGGCCTCACCCTGGAAGACGAGCTCAAGATGTTGCGGGTGGCCCGTCGTCTGGGAGAGACGCAGCCCATCCGGGTCAAGACCACGCTGCTGGCGGCTCATGCGGTGCCGCCGGAGTATCGCGACGATCCCGACTCCTGGGTCGAGACCATCTGCCAGGAGATCATCCCGGCGGCGGCCGAGGCAGGTCTCGCGGATGCGGTGGATGTCTTCTGCGAGCACATCGGCTTCTCCCTTGCCCAGACCGAGCAGGTCTATCTGGCGGCGGATCAATACAACCTCGCGGTGAAAGGACACATGGATCAGCTCTCCAACCTGGGGGGCAGCACGCTCGCCGCCCACTTCGGCGCCCTCTCGGTGGATCATCTGGAATATCTGGATCAGGACGGGATCCAGGCGCTGGCCCACCGTGGCGTGGTCGCCACCCTGCTGCCCACCGCTTTCTATTTCCTCAAGGAGACCAAGCTGCCCCCGGTCGCCGCCTTGCGCAAGGCGGGGGTACCCATGGCTGTCTCCTCCGACATCAACCCGGGCACGGCCCCCATCGTCTCCCTGCGCATGGCCATGAACATGGCTTGCACCCTGTTTGGTCTGACTCCGGTGGAGGCCATGGCCGGGGTGACCCGCCACGCCGCCAGGGCGCTTGGCGAGCAGGAACGGCTGGGGCAGCTCAAGGTCGGCATGCTGGCGGATTTCCTTGTCTGGAACTGCGGCCATCCGGCCGAGCTCAGCTACCTCATCGGCGTCGATCAGCTGGTGAGCCGTGTGGTCAACGGGGAGGAAACCCTTCATGGATAAGTTCAACGGGATCGACATGTCGGTCTGGCAGGGGCGTCAGGATCCCGAAGACGGTGAGTTGGCCCTGCGCTGGCACGACAGGGTGCAACCCTGGCAGGAGAATCGCGAACCCGGCGTGGTGCTGCTCGGCTTTGCCTGTGACGAAGGGGTCCGCCGCAACAAGGGACGAGTAGGCGCGGCCGGTGCACCGCTGGCGCTGCGCAAGCTGCTGGCCAACACGGCCTGGCACCTGGGCGCCCCCGTCTATGACGGCGGGGATCTGGCCTGTGAGGACGGCGATCTCGATGCCGCCCACGGGCGCTTGGCCGAGCGGGTCGCGAGTGCGCTGGATCAGGGGCACTTCCCCCTGGTGCTGGGAGGCGGCCACGAGGTGGCGTTTGGTAGCTGGAGCGGCCTGAACCGTCATCTTGGCGGCGAAGGGCGGGTCGGGATCATCAATTTCGACGCCCACTTCGATCTGCGCATGAAACAGGAGCAGGCGAGCTCGGGCACCCCCTTCTTCCAGATTGCCGAGCAGTGCGCCGCCCAGGGCACCCCCTTTCACTATGCCTGTCTCGGGGTGGCCGAAACCGCCAATACCGCGGCGCTCTTTGCCCGCGCCGAGGCGCTGGGAGTCTGGCACGTGCTGGACGAAGCGATGACGCCGACCGAACTGCCAGCCTTGCTAGGCGGGCTGGATGCCTTCATCGCCCGTTGCGACCACCTCTATCTCACCATCGATCTCGACGTGCTGCCGGCGGCGGTGATGCCGGGAGTCAGCGCTCCCGCCGCTCGCGGCGTGGAGCTGGCGGTCATCGAACCGCTCATCGCCCATATCCGGACCAGCGGCAAGCTCAGGCTCGCCGATCTGGCCGAGTACAACCCGAACCTGGATCAGGACAACCGCAGTGCCCGCGTGGCCGCGCGCCTGGTTCACCAGTTGACCAAGTAGTGGCGCACCGCGCCGCCTGACTGCATCGCTAAACAAGGAGTGTCTATGTCTGTACAACACCAGGATCCCCGCCACGATCCGAGCCGCGTGATCCGTGCTCCCCACGGCACCCAGCTGACCGCCAAGAGCTGGCTCACCGAAGCGCCACTGCGGATGCTGATGAACAATCTGGATCCGGATGTTGCCGAGCATCCCCAGTCCCTGGTGGTGTACGGCGGCATCGGCCGCGCCGCCCGCAACTGGGCCTGCTATGACAAGATCGTCGAGGTGCTGACCCGGCTCGAGGACGATCAGACCCTGCTGGTGCAATCCGGCAAGCCGGTCGGGGTGTTCCAGACCCACAAGGATGCGCCGCGGGTGCTCATCGCCAACTCCAACCTGGTGCCCCACTGGGCCAACTGGGAGCACTTCAACGAGCTCGATAAAAAGGGTCTGATGATGTATGGCCAGATGACCGCCGGCTCCTGGATCTACATCGGCACCCAGGGGATAGTGCAGGGCACCTACGAGACCTTCTTCGCGGTGGCCAACCAGCACTTCAACGGTGAACCCAAAGGCCGCTGGATCCTGACCGGCGGGCTCGGCGGCATGGGCGGTGCCCAGCCCCTGGCCGCCACCATGGCCGGTTTCTCCATGATCGCCGTGGAGTGCGACGAGACCCGTATCGATTTCCGTCTGCGTACCCGCTACGTCGACAAGAAGGCCCACAGCCTGGATGAGGCGCTGGCCATGATCGAGGAGGCCAAACGCAGCGGCACCGCCGTCTCCGTCGGCCTGCTCGGCAACGCCGCCGACGTCTTCGCCGAGCTGGTGGCTCGCGGCATCACGCCGGACGTGGTGACCGACCAGACCTCCGCCCATGACCCGGTACACGGCTACCTGCCCCAGGGCTGGAGCGTGGCCCAATGGCGCGATCTGCAAAAGAGCGCACCGGACGAGGTCAACGTGGCGGCTCGCCGCTCCATGGCCCGTCAGGTCGAAGCCATGCTGACCCTGCAATCCCGCGGCGCCGCCACGCTCGATTACGGCAACAACATCCGCCAGATGGCGCTGGAAGAGGGGGTCAAGAATGCCTTCGACTTCCCGGGATTCGTGCCGGCCTATATCCGCCCGCTGTTCTGCGAGGGCATTGGCCCGTTCCGCTGGGTGGCCCTCTCCGGTGATCCGGAAGACATCTACAAGACCGACCAGAAGGTGAAGGAGCTGATCCCGGACGATCCCCACCTGCACAACTGGCTCGACATGGCCCGCGAGCGCATCGCCTTCCAGGGCCTGCCGGCGCGGATCTGCTGGGTTGGCGTCAAGGATCGGGTGCGCCTGGGCCTGGCCTTCAACGAGATGGTGAAGAACGGCGAGCTGAAGGCCCCCGTGGTCATCGGCCGTGACCACCTGGACTCCGGCTCGGTGGCGAGCCCGAACCGCGAGACCGAATCCATGATGGATGGCTCCGACGCCGTTTCCGACTGGCCGCTGCTCAACGCCCTGCTCAACACCGCCGGCGGCGCGACCTGGGTCTCTCTGCACCACGGTGGCGGTGTGGGCATGGGCTTCTCCCAGCACTCCGGCGTGGTGATCGTCTGTGACGGCACCGACGATGCCGCCAAGCGGGTCGGCCGCGTGCTGCGCAACGACCCGGCCACCGGGGTGATGCGTCACGCCGACGCCGGCTACGAGATTGCCATCAACTGTGCCCATGAGGCGAAACTGGATCTGCCGATGATCGACGCCACCGGCAAAGGGGTGAAATAAGATGTTCGAACTCAATCTGCAACCGGGCAAACTCTGCCTCGCCACCCTGCGTCGTGTCAGCCGCGAGCCGGTACACGTCAGCCTGGATCCGGCTGCCCTGGCGGGGATCCACGCCTCCGCCGCCGTGGTCACCAAGGTGATCGAGCAAAACCGGGTGGTCTACGGCATCAACACCGGCTTTGGCCTGCTGGCCAACACCCGCATTCCGGTGGAGCAGCTGGACGAGCTGCAACGCTCCATCGTGCTCTCTCATGCGGCAGGGATTGGCGAGTACATGGATGACGCCACCGTGCGGTTGATGATGGTGCTCAAGGTCAACTCGCTCGCCCGTGGCTTCTCCGGCATCCGGCTGACGGTGCTCGAGGCCCTGATGACCCTTATCAACGCCGAGGTCTACCCCGTGGTGCCGAAGAAGGGCTCCGTCGGCGCCTCCGGCGATCTGGCGCCCCTGGCCCACATGAGCTGCCTGCTGATCGGTGAAGGCAAGGCCCGTCACAAGGGCGAGCTGATCGACGCCGCCACTGCCCTGAAGATTGCAGGACTGGAGCCCATCGCCCTGGCGCCGAAAGAGGGGCTGGCCCTGCTCAACGGCACCCAGGCGAGCACCGCCTTCGCGCTGGAAGGGCTGTTCCATGCCGAGGATCTCTACGCCGGTGCCATCACCATCGGTGCCATGAGCGTTGAAGCGGCCCTCGGCAGCCGCCGTCCGTTCGATGCCCGCATTCACGAGGTGCGTGGCCAGCGCGGCCAGATCGATGCGGCCGCCTGCTACCGCCACCTGCTGGTGGACGGCAGCGAGATCGGCATGTCCCACCACAACTGCGAGAAGGTGCAGGATCCTTACTCCCTGCGCTGTCAGCCCCAGGTGATGGGTGCCTGCCTGACCCAGATCCGTCAGGCCGCCGAGGTGCTGGTGTGCGAGGCCAACGCGGTCTCCGACAACCCCCTGGTCTTTGCCGAGGATGAGGAGATCATCTCCGGCGGCAACTTCCACGCAGAACCCGTGGCCTTTGCCGCCGACAACCTGGCCCTGGCCATCGCCGAGATCGGGTCGCTGTCCGAGCGGCGCATGGCGCTGCTCATCGACTCGCGCATGTCCGGCCTGCCGGCCTTCCTGGTGAACAACGGCGGCGTGAACTCCGGCTTCATGATCGCCCAGGTCACCTCGGCGGCGCTCGCCTCCGAGAACAAGACCCTGGCCCACCCGGCCTCGGTGGACAGCCTGCCCACCTCGGCCAACCAGGAGGACCACGTCTCCATGGCCACCTTCGCCGGTCGCCGGCTGGCGGACATGGCCGAGAACACCCGCGGCATCCTGGCGGTGGAACTGCTGGCAGCGGCCCAGGGGCTCGACTTCCGCGCTCCCCTGCGCTCCACCGAGCTCATCGAGCTGGCCAAGGGCCGTCTGCGGGAAGAGGTCAGCTTCTATGACAAGGACAGGTACTTTGCACCGGACATCGAGGCGGCCGCCGCCCTGCTGGGCCGTGCCAGCTACAACGACCTGATCCCGGCAGGGACCCTGCCCAGCCTCTGAATTGGAGCCTGAGCAACCATAAAAAAGACCGCCCATGGGGCGGTCTTTTCATTTTCGTCTCCCGCGCCTCGCGTCGGGGCCATCGGAAGTGCGCTGCGCAGAGTGGCAGCAGACAGAGGCGGCGGCTTTATCCGTGTTCAAACATCCGGAACAGATAAACCACGAACAGCACTGGGGTGAGTGCTGGCAGCCTTATCCGTGTTCAAACATCAGGAACAGGTAAACGACAAACAGCACAAGATGGGTGGCGCCGTGCAGGGCGTGGGTGCGGCCGCTGCTGAAGGTCACTTTACAGACCATGAGGGTGGTGATGAGCAGCACCATGTCGGCAGGGGAGAGGCCCAGGCGCACTTCCTGCCCCATCAGGGAGCCGATGAAGAGCACCGAGGGTACCGTGAGGGCGATGGTGGCCAGCACGGAGCCGAAGTAGAGATTCATGGCCCGCTGCAACTGGTTGTTGAAGGCCGCCTTGATGGCGCCGACCGCTTCGGGAGCCAGCACGATACAGGCGACGATGAAACCACCCAGTGCCATCGGGGCTTCCATCACGTGCACCCCGTAGTTGATGGGGATGGCCAGGGTCTTGGCCAGCAGGATCACCACCACCAGGTAGGCGAGCAGCAAGAGGGTGTGATAGACGTTGCTCTGCAGCGGGCCGTGGTGATCCTCGAGATCCTCGTGATCGCTGTCGACGAAGAAGTGGCTGTGGCTGCGGGTCTGGATCAGCAGGAAGACACCATAGAGTAGGATGGAGATGATGATCAGCATCCATGACATGGCCTTGGAGAGGCTGCCCAGAGTGCCGCCCTGGGTGAAGTTCGGCAGGACCAGACAGAGCAGTGCCAGGGGAATGATGGCCACCAGATAGGATTTGACCCCGTCCAGATTGAAGTTCTGGGTGTGATAGCGCCAGCCGCCAAACAGCAGGGTGAAGCCCACCAGACCGTTGGTGACCAGCATCACCACCGCGAACATGGTGTCCCGGGCCATGGTGGGATTGGGATCGCCGGTCAGCATGACGGAGGAGATCATCACCACTTCCAGGGAGATGACCGAGAGGGTCAGGATCAGGGTACCGAAGGGTTCCCCGAGCTTGATGGCGAGGGCGTCAGAGTGACGCACGACGGAGAAGATGGCCCAGGTCACGATGGCAAGCAGGGCCAGCGACACCGGCAGGTAGACCGCAAGGGGGGTTGTCTCTGCCAGCAGGTCGCTCCCCAGGGTTTTGAAGAAGAGCAGGGTCAGCAGACCGGCAGGCAGAGCAATCTCTTGTCGGATAAAAGACTTCATAGGCAGTGGTTCTCATCTCGGGGCGGCCTCGGCCGACGGGGTATGGAGCGACTTGGTGCACCCAAGGTGCACAGACCCATGATAAGGGGAGATGCTCCTCATGCGGAGCATCATTTTGTTGCAAAGGGTGAGAGGCGGGGCAGATACCGCCTCAGTGCGGGTCGGAGGGGCTGGTTGTCTCGCCCTCTTGCCATGCCATCAGCCAGATCTTCAGTTTGCTCAGGGGCATGGGCTTGGCATAGACGTAGCCCTGGATCAGGTGGACTCCGTGGCGATGCAGATAATCCACCTGCTCCTGGGTTTCGACCCCTTCGGCGATCATCTCCATGCCCGATTTGAGGCCAAAGGCGATGGTGGCATCCAGCACGCTGCGCTTGAGGTCGTCCGTGCCTATGGTATCCACGAACATCTTGTCGATCTTGATCTGGCGAATGCCGAGCCGTTGCAGGTAGGCAAAGCCGCCATAGCCGGTGCCGAAGTCATCCAGCTTGAAGTGATAGCCCCTCTCCTGCAGAGCTGCGATCTCCGCCATGGCCCCCTGGATGTGCTTGATGGGATCCCGCTCGGTGAGTTCGAAGGTGAGGCGGGCCGGCGAGGGCCAGCCATGGCGCTGCAACTGGGTGCGCAGACGAGGCTGCTCGATATGGCCCGCCACCAGATTGACGCTGACCCACTGGTGCGGGGCCAGGACGGGGAGATCCGCCAGGATGCGCTCCAGCAGTTGATCCGTCATCGGCAGGATCAGCCCCTGCTCCTCCGCATAGGCGATGAAGGTGCCTGGCGACACCAGATCCCGTCCTCGCTGCCAGCGCAGCAAGGCCTCGAATCCCACCACCCTTCGGTTTCTGCTGTCCACTATGGGCTGATAGAAGGGGATGAACTCCCGCCGAGCCAGCCCTCTTTGCAGCAATCCTTTGAGGGAGCGCCGGTAGTTTCTAAGGCTCCAGTAGAGGGCCGCCAGCAGCGCCCCCAGCGCCCCGGCCGACCAGAGGCCATCGCGGTGTATCTGTGAGCGGGCGTAGCGTTTCAGTGCCTCGCCAGCCCAGAGGGTCTGCTCCACCTGATGCTGGGGGTCGAAACTGAGCAGCCGCATCGGGTTTGCCTCTTCTCGAATGTGCTTGTTGCCACGGGGGAAAAAGAGCCCGGACTGGGTCGGGTGCTTGTGGTTGAACTCCAGATAGAAACAGTCGTTGCAGGGGGTGCGCAGCAGCTCATGGCTCCAGCTGCTGTCGAGCACCCAATAGGCCAGATTGCCGTTGCGTCTCGCATAGACCAGGGTTTCGCGTTCGGTATCGAACATGGGGGCCGTGCTGGATATATGAAAGTCGGGGGAGGCCGGTATGCCGGCGTCGGCAAGCTGGGGCAGGGCGGGGCCCAGGGTGGAGCAGCCGCTCCCGTTGGCAAGCTGCAGGCCGGCCAGGCGAATATGGCGGTTGTAATACTGGGGTGAGCGCAACAGCGCCATGTCTGTGGGGCCGCAATCGAAGGCAAAGTGGGCGAGTTGAGCGGGGACATCGTGATCCAGGAGCTGGTTGCGCTCCTGCAGGTAGTCGAGCAGAGCCCTTTCCTTTGTCTGCAGCAGGTGGTGAGCCAGCTTGTCGCTCAACAGGGGGGTGAGCAACAGCATCAGCAGCGGGGGCACACAGAAGAGGGCCAGAGGAATCCATAGCGGAGATCGTGCTGACATGGTGAGCATCCTTCTTCCATGAAATGAAACAACCCGATTGAGACTCAAGCATCATAGCATTAGCTGCATCGATTTGAGCCAAGTTGGTCGCACTTGGAACAAAAACGATAATTAATTGATAAATAAAGGATATGGCTACACACCTGAACAAGATTCAATCGCTGACCTGTCATAAATGACAATTGTCCAGCTTATCTGAAGTGGCTAAAGTAGCGGTGCGGTTTGACTCACCGTGTGTTCAATACTCCTGTATCTATTTTTGTCAGTAGCACAGAGTGTTAGTTTTGATATGAGTGTTTCTTTTGGTCCCCGTTGTGGGACCATTTTTCTGTCCGCTCCTCAGCCTGTGTCCCCTCGTTCTCTCCCTTGATGCCTCTTGTGCGGCCCGCACAACGGCGCCGCATGACGCATCCACCCGCTTATTTGCAGAAGCGGGATCTTCATCCATAGGCGGCGTTTGGTCTGGGCTGATACCATGATGCCCTATGGATGCTGTCGGCTACGGAAAGGCACATGAAACTGACCACTCAACTCGTCTCTTTTATTACGCTGTGCGTGATCTCGGCCATGGCCATGGTGATGCTCGGCGGGGTCTTCAGTTTCCGCCAGATGGGAATGGAGCTGCAGCAGAACCGGGTCGACTCCCTGGTGGAGATCATCGACAAGCAGCTCGGGGTGACCGATGACCAGCAAGCCCTTGCCCGCTGGCTGCCCTCCCTGTTGCGGGCCTCCCATGTGGTGGAGCTGGAGATCCGTCAGGACAAGCAGCGGGTCTACTGGTTTCGCGACGTGCAGCAGCAGACGGACGAGAGCCTGCTGATCGCCTACAGCGAGGCGATCCCCAATCAGGCCGGGATGCGGGCCGACTTCAAGCTGGACAGGCCGTTCAAGGAGTTCGAGTACTCCATGAAGGCGATGTTCGGCATCTCTCTGGGTATCTTCATCGTGGTGTTCGGGCTCTGGTACTCCATCCGCTGGCTGCGTCAGCAGTTGCGCGGTGCCGAGCTGCTGGCGGAGCGTGCCCAGCTGATCCTGGATGGCAAGCTGACCAAGCTGGCCCATGATCCTGCCGAAGAGTGGCCTGTCTCGGCCAGTCAGGCCCTCACCCATCTGCTGACCGAGCTGGCCGACGCCCGCAAGGAGCGTAGCCGCTTCGACAACTTCATCCGCAGCAACGCCTTCGTCGACAAGACGACGGGCATCGGCAACCGCCTCTTCTTCGACAACCGGCTGGAGAGCGCCATCATGGAGGCAAGCGTGATCAGCGGCGGTGTGCTGCTGATCGAGTTGGCCGGTCTGGAGGAGCTGGATCCCGAGCTGAGCGGGCGCCCGAGCCAGGAACTCCTGATGGAGGCGAGCGCCACCATCGCCGCCTTCGTGCGCAAGCACAGCGGAGCCCTGCAGGCGCGCTATGCCGGTCAGGTCTTTGCCGTGCTGCTGCCGAACATGTCAGAGAGCGAGATGGTGGACGGCGCCAGCCAGTTGCTCAAGAGTCTGCAACGACTGCACTGGCCCGAAGCGGTCAATGCCGACACCGCCGTCTATCTCGGTGCGGTCTGCTATCAGGCACAGGATTCCCTGCTCAAGGTGCAGGAAGAGGCGGAGCTGGCGCTCAAGAGCGCGCGCCTGCAAGGACACAGCGGCTGGTTCCTGTTCGAGAAATCCCTCAACGAGGAGGCGAGCAGCAAGGGAACGGTGCGCTGGCGCACCCTGATCAGCCGTCGCATCGAGGAGCAGGGCATCGACTTCTACGTCCAGCCTGTGCAGCAGGAGCGGGATCAGGTGGTGTTGCAGCAGGAGCTGCTCATCCGCCTTCACGACGAGCAGGGCCGGGAGCTGCAGGCGGGGGTCTTCATGCCCATGGCGGAGAAGGCCGGTCTGCTGCTGCCGCTGGACAGGCTGGTGGTGGCCCGAGCCTTGCGACTGCTGCGCCAGCGACCGGCATCGAGCTGCCCCATCAGCCTCTCTCTGTGCGCCCAGAATCTGCTCACCCGCGAGTTCCAGCGCGAGCTCTTCTTCGAGCTGTTCCAGTTGCCGCGCAGTACCAACGAGGGGTTGATCCTGCAGTTGTCGGAGTCCCAGGTGACCCGCCACTACGAGGCCCTCAAGCGGCCGCTTCGGGCGATGCGCATGCTGGGGTGCAGGCTTGCCATCGATCATGCGGGCCAGGACGTGGTGAGCACCCAGTACATCAAGGAGTTCGAGATCCACTTCCTCAAGCTGCACCCCAGCCTGGTGCGGGAGATCCACCTGCGCCAAGTCAACCAGATGGCGGTACGCAGTCTGGTGGGGGGCTGTGCCAATACCCAGGCCCGGGTCATCGCGGTGGGGGTGGAGAGTGGCGACGAGTGGAAGATGCTGCGACACTTGGGCGTGCATGCCGGTCAAGGTCCCTGGTTTGCCGACCCCGAGCCCCTCAACCTGCTTGACTAGCGTCCCGGCCGGGGTGACAGGCGGCCCTGCTCCTGCAGGCCCGCCAGCCCCTGCAAGCCACCTGTGTGGATGAAGATGATCTTGCTGCCACGCGCAATGCGGCCTGCCGCCAGTTCGCGAAACAGCCCCCACATCGCCTTGCCACTGTAGATGGGTTCCAGCGGCAAGCCGGTTTCGGCACTGAATGCCTGCACCCATTGCCAGAGTGCCGGACTGAACCTGGCATAGCCGCCATCGTGGTGATCCAGCGCAATGCGCCAGCCCGGAGTGGTGGCCGCTGCCGGATGCAACCGGCATACCTCGCCGGTGATGAAGTCGGCCCCCTTGAGCACCGCGATGGCCAGGATCTGCTCCTGCGCCCGCTTGCCCGCGATGAGCCCCGCCAGGGTGCCGCCGCTGGCGCAGGGCAGCACCCAGAGATCCGGCGAGAAGGGCACCTCGTCGACAAGCTCGGCCACTCCGGGGATGGCCAGCGGGCTGCTGCCTCCTTCCGGTACCAGCAGGGTGTCGTCATCCTCGAACCGGGCAAGCCATTCGGGATCCTGGCGCCGGCGATAGTCCTGGCGGTCGACAAAAACGAGATCCATGCCCCAGCCTTTGGCCGCTTTCAGGGTGGGATTGCTGACGGTATCCCCTTCACCGCGTATGATGCCCGTGGTACGCACTCCCAGTCTGAGTCCTGCTGCGGCCAGGGCGTGGATGTGATTGGAGTAGGCGCCGCCAAAGGAGAGGATGTGGCCCTTGCCCAGCATCTGTGCCTGTTGCAGATGGTATTTGAGCTTTCGCCACTTGTTGCCGGAGAGGGTCGGGTGGATCAGATCGTCCCGCTTGCACCAGAGCGTGACGTCATGGGCGGCCAGCAGAGGATGCCGGATCCGGTGCAGGGGGGAGGGGAGCTGAAGGGGAGCCATGGGATCGTCTCCCGTGGGTGCCAGCGTGGCCGTCGATGCGTCGTTTGTCATAAAGTTGGAGGCTAATAGCCTGTTTATGTTAAGGTTTAGTCCGTTTTACGCGGCCAGGTGAAGATCCAGATGAAGTCACTGTTCAGGCGTTCTCCCTCCAGTCATCAGGTCGGGATCCTGCTGGCCAGCGATCGCATTCTGCTGGCCTGCGTGGACCCCGTTCCCGTGTTTGCCAGCCAGCCTGTCAACGGCCCCCACGACTGGTCCAAGGCCCTGGCCGAGCTGTTTTCCCGGCACGGTCTGGCCAAGTCTAAGGTGCGGGTGGCCCTCGCGGCCAGCCTTTATCAGCAGATCCAGATCGACAAGCCCGCCGTCCCCGATGCCGAGATGGCGGGGGCCCTGCCCTGGGCCATCAAGGATTTCGTCAACGAGCCGGTGTTGCAGCTCGCCATGGATTATGTGGACCTGCCGACGCCCCCTGCCGGGCGTCCGCGCATCAACGTTGTCTGCATGTCCAAGAGCCGGGTGCAGCAGGTGGCGGATGCGGTCAACGGCGCGGCGACCCTGGAGGCCATCGTCAGTGACGAGCTGGCCATGACGGCCCTCTACGAGGCGGACCAGATGGTGCGCATGCTGCTCTGGCAACCCCGGGGGCAGGAGCTGCAACTGCTGGTCTTCCATCGGGGCGGACTCTGTTTCTCCCGCCAGTTGCGCGGATTTGCGAGCCTCACCGGCAGCCATGAGCCAGATGCCGACCAGCTCGACGCGCTGGCGCTGGAGATCCAGCGATCCATCGATTATCTGGCCGGCCATCTCAAGCTGCCCGAGCCCGGCCAGTTGCAACTGGCCATCGCCTCCTCCGCCATGGGGGTACTGGTGCGTCACCTGGAACAGACATTCGGTTTCCCGGTGTCGGCCATGGCAAACAAGGCGGTACTGGCAGGAGTCGAATACCTCAGTGCCTATGGCGCGGCCCTGGGCAGGAGCGACTGATGAAACACCATATCAACCTCTATGGCGCCGAATTCCGGCCAAGACGTCTGTGGGCCAGCCTGCCCCAGATGGCATTGGTCTGGGCGGCGTCCTGGTGCTGCTGCTGGGGGCCACCCTCTTCTATGGCTGGCAACAGCAGGGCCTCGATCGTGAATTGGCTGGCGTGCGGGCACAGCTCGACGTGCAGCGCGGCGAGGCCAGGCGTCTCGATGCGGAGCTGGCGCGCCATCTGGCGAATGCAGACTTGCAGCGGCAACTGGCCGACAAGCGGGAAGAGCTGGGGGCCAAACAGGCGCTGATGCAGCAGCTTGGCCACCTCTCCCTGCAAAAATCCCAGGGTTATGCGGGGGTGATGGCGGACCTGGCCCGCCTGCGGGATCCCCGTCTCTCCCTGCAACGGATCGAAATAAGCGACGGGCGGATCAACCTCGCGGGCGTGGCCGAACGCAGTCAGGACGTGCCCGCCTGGGTGAACCGCTTCAAGCAGACCCCCTCCCTGGCGGGCAAGCAGTTTGGCGAGCTCACCCTGAGTCGGGACAAGGAGGGCCAGCTTGCCTTCCAGCTCAGTGGCATAGCGCGGGAGACTCCCTGATGGACATGAAGGCACAATGGCAGGGATGGGCGCAGCAGATCGCAGCCCTCAGCCTGCGTGAGCGGATCCTCATTCTGTTGACCGGGGTCGTGCTGCTCGGGGCCATGGGCATCTATGGCTGGCTGGATGACGCCGACACCCGGCTGGGCCAGGATCGGCTGGCCCTGGCTGCGGCGCAGCGGGATCTGGAGATCCTGACCCTGGAAAACCAGGGCAAGCAGGCCAGGCTGGGGCGGGATCCCGATGCTCAGGTACGCGAGCAGCTCGCCGGTGTCGAGACCACTCTGCGCCAGATGGATGCCGAGCTGCTGGCTCAGACGGTGGATCTGATCCCCGCCCACGAAATGCCCGCGGTGCTGGAAGCCCTGTTGTCCCGCTCCGCCAACCTGCATATGCTGGCGCTCACCTCCCTCAAGCCCGAGCCGTTGATGGCCGGGGAGCAGAAGGTGAACCTGTTCAGGCACGGCATCCGGCTTCAGCTGGAGGGCGGCTATTTCGATGTCTACCAGTACCTGAAAGCGCTCGAAGCCCTGCCTCGCCACTTCTACTGGAAGGGCTTTGACTACCGGGTGGTCGAGCATCCCAAGGCGGCGGTAGCGATGGAGATCTACACCCTCAGCACCAGCAAGGAGTTCATCCGTGGTTAAGCGGCATGTCGGCGGGACGGGATCCCGCATTTTTGCCTTCCCATCCTGGCGCTGGCTGGCCCTGTGGGGGAGCCTGCTTGCGCTGCAGGCCCAGGCCGAGGTGCTGCAGGATCCCACCTTGCCCCTGGCGGGATCCGGCTCGGCGGCGAGTGTCGCCAAGGAGGCCGGTCTGCCCAGGTTGCAGAGCGTCATCCTGGGGAGCGGGCCCGCCCTGGCGGTGCTCGACGGTCAAAGCTACCGGGTCGGCCAGCAGGTCAACGGATTCCGGCTGGTGGGGATCAGCGCCGACAGCGTGGTGCTGGAAAAAGCGGGCAAACGCCAGACACTGACCCTGTTTGGCAGCAAGATCCGGATGTGAAGTGGGTGTCGCACGGATGGTGCGGGCCAGGTTTGTCGAGTTTCTTAGCGAGTCAGGTGCACGAATAACATGAAAAAACACCCTTTTTGTCTGCTTCCCCTCGCGCTGGCGGTGGCGGGTTGCACTACCTATCGTCACCCCGAGCCGGTACAGGCCAAAGATGCACTCAAGCAGGCGATGAGCGAGCAGAGCCCGACCGCCCCCCTGACTTCCCTGCCGCCCTCGGTGCAGAGCGAGCTGTTGCAGCTCAATCGTCCCCAGCAGCCGATGACCATTCCCGAGAAGCGGATGCGCATCGCGGCCCATGACGTGGACGCGGTGGAGTTCTTCGGCTCCCTGTTCAAGGGCTCCCGCTACAGCGTGGCGGTCCATCCCGGTGTGGCGGGCGTCATTTCGGTAGAGCTCAAGGATGTGACCTTGCAGGAGGCGCTGGCGACCGTCGGCGACATGTACGGCTTCGATGTGCAGCGCAAGGGCAACGTGTTCCACGTCTATCCCGCCGGTCTGCGTACCGAGACCATTCCGGTCAACTACCTGATGATGGCCCGGCGCGGTCTCTCCCGTACCTCGGTGAGCACAGGCGGGGTGACGGCCAACGACAACAACAATGGCAATAACAACAACTTCGACAACGGCCTGAACAACAGTGGCAACAACAACAGCCAGGGCAACACCGCCAGCGGTGACAACAACACCAACAGCAACGGCACCCGCATCGAGACGGACAGCAACAACGACTACTGGACCGATCTGCGGGATGCCCTGCAGACCCTGATCGGCACAGGGGAAGGGCGGGCCGTCATCACCAGTCCCCAGGCGGGCCTGGTCACGGTGCGTGCCTATCCCAAGGAGCTCAAGGCGGTGCGCGAGTTCCTGGACCAGTCCGGCGAACACCTCAAGCGCCAGGTGGTGCTGGAGGCGCGGATCCTGGAAGTGTCCCTCAACGAGGGTTACGAGCAGGGGGTGGACTGGAGCGGCCTCTCCGCAAGCTGGGACGGCGGCAAGGGCATCACGGGGGGCGGCTCCCTCATGGACAGCCCCATCGCTTCGACCCCCAACCAGATCTTCCGGGCTCTGGGGGGCGGCGCCGGCTTCACCATCTCCGATGGCAACTTCAACGTCGCGGTCAGCCTGCTCAAGACCCAGGGGGATGTGAACACCCTCTCCAGCCCGCGCGTGACGGCCACCAACAACCAGAAAGCGGTGATCAAGGTGGGGACGGACGAATACTTCGTCACCAACGCCTCGACCACCACCACCACCTCGGGGACTTCGGCCCCCATCGTCACCCCGAACGTGGAGCTGACCCCCTTCTTCTCGGGGATAGCCCTGGACGTGACGCCCCAGATCGACGAGCAGGGCAAGGTATTGCTGCATATCCACCCCTCCGTCATCGACACCGAGGAGCAGAGCAAGACCATCAACGTCGGCACCGCCGATCCCCTGGTGTTGCCGCTGGCCAAGAGCTCCATCCGCGAGTCCGATACCGTGGTGCAGGCCAACAATGGGGACATCATCGTCATCGGTGGTCTGATGAAGACCGACAGGCAGGAGATTGTCAGCAAGGTGCCCCTGCTGGGTGACATCCCCTGGGTCGGCGAGGCCTTCACCAACCGCCGGGAGAGCAACCGCAAGGTGGAGCTGGTGATCCTGCTCAAGCCCACCGTGGTGGAAAAGGACACCTGGCAGAAAGAGCTGCAACGCTCCTCCGAGCTGCTCGACAAATGGTATCCCCCCAAGGGCTGATCCGGGATGACGCGCCTGTTGAGCACTCCTTCTCCCATGTGGCGGCGCCTCCCGGCTGCCGCCACTCTGCCCTGCCCGACGGCGGTGGCGCCATGTCGCTGATCCGGGGCTGTCTGCGGCTGCGCGCCCTGGACTCTGGCCGGGAGGGTGCATGTATCTGAGCCACTTCGGACTGCGGGAGGCTCCCTTCGGCCTGACCCCGAACACCGGTTTCTATTACGGCCTGCCCCCCCACGAGGAGGCCATGCAGGTGCTCAACTGGGCGCTTTCCCAGGGGGAGGGGTTCATCAAGGTGACCGGCGAGGTCGGCACCGGCAAGACCCTGCTCTGTCGCAAACTGCTGAGCGAGCTCGGCTCCGAGGCCTGCCCGGTGCGCCTGGCCTGGCTGCCCAACCCCCATCTCACTCCGGGGGAGCTGCGCACGGCCCTGGCCCTGGAGCTGGGGTTGACGCTGGCGGGGGAGAGCGAGCTGGATCTCACGGATCGTATTCACCGCCATCTGATCTCCCTGCATCGGCAGGGGAGTCGGGTGGTGGTGCTGATCGACGAGGCGCAAGCCCTGCCGGACGAGACCCTGGAGGCGATCCGGCTGTTTGGCAACCTGGAAACCGAATCCAGCAAGCTGCTGCAAATCGTGTTGTTCGGCCAGCCCGAGCTGGATGCCAGGCTCGGGCAGCCCCGTCTTCGCCAGTTGCGCCAGCGCATCGGTTTTTCCTACCGCCTGCGGCCGCTGCGGCTCGACGAGACCCGGGCCTATCTGGAGTACCGGCTGCAGGTGTCCGGTTATCGCGGGTCCGCCCTGTTCGATGGCCGCGCCCTGCGCAGGCTGTGGCGCGCATCCCGCGGCATTCCCCGCCTCATCAACATACTGGCGCAGAAGTGCCTGATGCTGGCCTATGGCCGCGGTGTACGGCGGATCGACAGCGCCCTGGTCCGGCTCGCCATCCGGGATACCGATGATGCCCGCCGTGGCCGTCTCACCCTCTGGTGGCCCCTGTTGTTGTTGCTGGGCACTGCCCTGGCGTATGGAGTCTGGTCATGAGCGTGATCAATCAGATGCTGAAAGATCTGGATAGGCGTCAGCAAGAGGCCGAGGGCGCCGCCGTCTATGTGGCGCCGGTGCGCCAGCAAGGCTGGTGGATGCTGGTGCTGACCCTGCTGTGTACCCTGGCCCTGGGGATCCTCGGCTGGCGCACCTGGATCTTCTGGCAGCAGAGCCAGCGAGCCTCCCTGCCAGCGGCGCAGGTCGAGGCCCTCCGCACTGCCCCTGCGGCGGCGCCATCCGCGCCCCTGGCGGTGGTGGCCACCACGCAGGCGGTCTCCTCTGCCGCGCCAGTGGCAAAGGTGCCCGCCGCCGGTGCCGAGTCGACTGCCACGAGAGTGGCCTCCTCCGCAGCCGAGCAGGTCCCGGCCGATGAGGCCGTGCTCGCCGATGAGGGCAATCCGCAGGAAGCGCTGGGGGACGAGACGATCCCGAGCGACGAGGAGCTGCAGCCGGACCTCTATGCCGAGCTGGCTGCTGAGCAGAGCGCCGAAGAGGCGCCTGCACCCGCCGCGCCGCGCAAACCCGGGATCCTGAAGATCGAGACAGTGGAACTCTCCGACGCCGAGCTGGCCACCCTGGCCGAGCGCAAGGCGACCACGGCCATGGCCAAGGGACGGATGGAGGAGGCGCAGGATGGCTACTACGAGGTGCTGGCCCACGATCCCCACAACCAGGGGGCGCGGGAACAGCTGGCGGGCCTGCTCTATGGCGCCGGACGGCTGACCGAGGCCGCCCAGGTGCTGGAAGAGGGGCTGAGGCTGGATCCCGCGCAGGCGGACCTGCGTCTGCTGCTGGCCCGTGTGGCCATCAGCGGCGGGGATCGGCAGAAGGCGTTGGACTGGCTCACCGGCTATCAGCCCGATATTGCCAGCAATCTGGATTATTACGCCACCTGGGCCGGTCTTGCCCAGGAGCTGGGGCAGCCTGTCCAGGCGTCCGAGATGTACGTCAGGCTGTTGCGCCAGCAGCCGGATCAGGGGCGCTGGTGGCTAGGACTGGGGGTGGCGGAGGATGGTCAGGGACACCGTCAGCGGGCACTGGATGCCTATCGCAATGCCCAGTTGCACGGCAATCTGGGGGAGGCCTCCACCCAATGGCTTGAACAACGAATTGGCCAACTGACCCATTGATTAAAGCGGCAGTTCGATGAGCCCATGCCATCGGACCAGGCAGCGGGCGTGAAGCAACAGAGATCGGAGCAACAATGGCACAACCCAGACTGAAAATGCGCCTAGGCGACTTGCTGGTACAGGAACAGATCATCTCGGATGATCAGCTGCAGCTCGCCCTGCAGCAGCAGCGCCAGACCGGCCGCAAGCTGGGGACCACCCTCATCGATCTCGGCTTCATCAGCGAGGTGCAACTGCTGACCTTCCTCGCCCGTCAGCTGGATGTGCCTTTCTTCGATCTCAACAACCTCACCATCGACGTCTCGGCCGTGGCGCTGTTGCCCGAGGTGCAGGCGCGTCGCTACCGGGCGCTGGCCGTCAACCTGAGCGACGACAAGGTCACCGTGGTGATGTCGGATCCGGCGGATCTGAGCGCCCTCGACGCCATCGCTGCCCTGCTCAGCCCGCGGGAGCTGGTGCTGGCCGTGGCCCGTGAAGGCCAGCTGCTGGAGTATTTCGACCGCCTCTATCGCCGCACCCGGGAGATAGAGAACTTCGCGGTGCAACTGCACGAAGAGCACCAGGAGACCGGCTTCGAGCTGGGGGCCGGCAGCCTCAATGCCGCAACCGACGAGGGGGAGGCGACGGTGGCCAAGCTGCTGCGCTCCCTGTTCGAGGACGCGGTACAGGTGGGTGCCTCCGACATCCATATCGAACCGGACGAGAAGGTGCTGCGCATTCGCCAGCGTATCGACGGCGTGCTGCACGAAAACATCCTGAGCGAGGTGCGCATCGCCCAGGCGCTGGTGCTGCGCCTCAAGCTGGTGGCCGGGCTCGACATCTCGGAGAAGCGTCTGCCCCAGGATGGCCGCTTCAATATGAAGGTGCGCGGCCGCGATGTGGATGTGCGGATGTCCACCATGCCGGTGCAGTACGGCGAGTCCGTGGTGATGCGGCTGCTGGATCAATCCTCCGGCATCTTGTCGCTCGCCGAGACCGGGATGCCCCCCGCCATCCTGACCCGCTTCCGTCGTCAGCTCAAACGCCCTCACGGCATGATCCTGGTGACGGGGCCGACCGGTAGCGGCAAGACCACGACGCTCTACGGCGCCCTCTCCGAGCTCAACCAGGCCAGCCACAAGATCATCACGGTGGAAGACCCGGTGGAGTACCGTCTGCCCCGCATCAGCCAGGTGCAGGTCAATCCCAAGATAGGGCTCACCTTCTCCCAGGTGCTGCGCTCCACCCTGCGCCAGGATCCGGACATCCTGCTGGTGGGGGAGATGCGGGACAACGAGACGGTGGAGATCGGCCTGCGCGGCGCCATCACGGGCCACCTGGTGCTGACCACCTTGCACACCAACGACGCCGTGACCAGCGCCCTGCGTCTCATCGACATGGGGGCGCCCGGCTATCTGGTGGCGAGCGCCCTGCGGGCCGTGGTGGCCCAGCGCCTGGTGCGGCGGGTGTGTGAACACTGCGCCTGCGAGACGGCGCCGGACGAGGGGCAGGCCACCTGGCTCTCGGTGCTCTCCGGTGAAGCGCCGGGGCAGCATCGCTATCGCAAGGGACGAGGCTGCCAGAGCTGCAACTTCACCGGCTATGCGGGCCGGATCGGGGTGTACGAGCTGCTGGAGCTGGATCAACCCATGATGGATGCCCTGCGCCGCAACGATGCCGAGGGGTTTGCCCGGGCGGCACGGGCGCACGAGCACTACCGTCCCCTGGCCCTGACGGCGCTCGACTATGCCCGCGAGGGGATCACCTCGGTGGACGAGGTGCTTCGGCTGGCCGAGGACCTGGGGTAACGCATGAGGCATCTGGATCGTACTGAATCACTCTGCCGGGGTCGCCCATGAACCGTTTTGCCTACAAGGGGCGTGACAGCCAGGGCCAGGCCGTCAGCGGCGTGGTGGAAGCGGTCAGCGAGCAGGCCGCCGCCGAGCAGCTGATGCGCCGCGGGGTGATGCCCACCGAGCTGAAGGCCGGCAAGGCCAGGTCTGCCAGCATCGACTGGTCGCTGCTGCTGGAAGGGAGCGTCAAGCTGGAGGAGCTGGTGGTCTTCAGCCGCCAGATGTATGCCCTGACCCGTGCAGGCATCCCTATCCTGCGCGCCATCGCGGGGCTGGAGGAGAGCGCCCACAGCAAGCCCCTCAAGCGGGCGCTTCACGCTCTGGGGGAGGATCTGGCCAACGGCCGGCCGCTGTCGAGCGCGATGCAGTCGCACCCGAAGGTGTTCAGCAGCCTCTTCGTGGCCATCATCCACGTGGGGGAGAACACGGGTCAGCTGGAGGAGGCCTTCCTGCAGCTCGCCAACTATTTCGATCTGGAGCTGGAGACCCGCAAGCGGATCAAGACCGCCATGCGCTACCCCACCTTCGTGCTGATTGCCATCGCCGTCGCCATGGTGATCCTCAACATCATGGTGATCCCCGTCTTTGCCGGGATGTTTGCCAAGTTCGGGGTGGAGCTGCCGCTGGCGACCCGTATCCTGCTGGCCACCTCCCACTTCTTCGTTCACTACTGGTGGCTGCTGCTCGCCATCCTGGTGGGCGCCGTCGTCGGCTGGCGACGCTGGGTCGCCACCACCAAAGGCAGGCTGGCCTGGCACAGATGGCAGCTGCGGCTGCCCATCGTCGGCTCCATCATAGAGCGCTCCCTGCTTGCCCGTTTTGCCCGCAGCTTCTCCATGATGCTCAAGGCCGGCGTGCCGCTCAACACGGCGCTGACCCTGGTGGCCGATGCGGTGGACAACGCCTGGATGGCGGGGCAGATCCGCGACATGCGGGGCGGCATCGAGCGCGGCGAGAGCCTGCTGCGCACCGCCGGCGCCAGCGGCCTGTTCACTCCCCTGGTGATGCAGATGATCGCGGTGGGGGAAGAGACCGGCCAGGTGGACGAGCTGCTGCACGAGGCGGCCGAATACTACGAGCGGGAGGTGGATTACGACCTCAAGAGCCTCACCGCCCGCATCGAACCCATCCTGATCGGCATAGTGGCCGTCATGGTGCTGGTGCTGGCGCTCGGCATCTTTACGCCCATGTGGGACATGATGCGGGCCGTGCGGGGTCAGTCGTGAGTTATCTGTGCAACCAGCATCTTCACTCTCCCAATGGCGGGGAGATGATGCGGGCCGTGCGGGGCAAGTGATGCGATGAGCAGACAGTCCGAGCAGGATGAGCGCTGGCTGGGAGGCTACAGGCGGTTGATCGCCTGCATCCTGCTGCTGGTCATCCTTGCCACCCTGGCCCTGAGCTATCGCAGCCACAGGGAAGAGGCGCTGGCGGTCAGCCTGACCCTGCTGGGGGAGCAGTTTGCCGAGCGGGTCCAGCGGCTGCACGGGCGCTGGCTCGATGAGCGGCGCCCCGCCGTGCTCCATGCAGAGGGGCGGGCCTGGCAGTTCGATGGGCGAGGCTGGCCGCTGGCGGTGTTGCCGCTACAGTCACCGTCCGAGAACTGCCGCGGGCTCTGGTCGGCCTTGCTCGGCCAGGAGGCGCTGTCGATGCCCACCCTGCAGGTGCTGGCTAGCCCGGATGGGGAGGGATGCGAATTTGGTTGGGAGGCTAACTGGTTGATCTATCGCTTCGCCGACGGCAGTTTGCTGAACAAATCTTGAACAGTATCGTTCTAGCGTCTCGGCGACATGATTTTTTTCTATCTGCATGAAATAATGCGGAACATTACGGAGGCAGCATGGCAACAAAGAGAGTGATACCCGGCCAGGGGCCCGGTCAGATGGCCGGTTTTTCCCTGATTGAGCTGGTGATCGTCATCGTGATCCTGGGGATCCTGGCCGTCACCGCCTTGCCCCGTTTTCTCGATGTGACCGACGAGGCGAAGAAGGCGAGCGTGGAAGGGGTGTCCGGCGGTTTCGCCACCGGGGTGTCCCTGGTGCGGGCCCAGTGGGAGGCCGAGGGGCGTGCCAGGCAGGATGGACTCAACACAGTGCTCTACGACGGCTCGCGTTTCTATCTGACCACGCCGACCGACAGTCAGGTCAGCAATGGCGAGCTCTCTCCCGGGTATCCCATGGACACGGCGGCGAGCGGCGCTCCCGATGTGGACCCGGCCAATCTGACGGCGGCCCGCTGCCTCAATATTTGGGAGGGGTTGTTGCAGAATCCTCCCAAGGCTACTGCCCGTTTTGACGAGGTGCGCGGTAGCGGCAATGACCTGAAGTTCTATGCCACGGTGAGCAACAATGGACTGGATTCGGTCTGCCGTTACTATCTGGTCAACAGCCTGAGCAAGGGAAGTGATGGACGTTATCAGGACCCGCAAGGGAGCACGGATGCGTTCATGAGTTTCAGTTATCGCCCGGCCTCCGGCCAGGTGACTACCAATATCAATTGATAAACAGAGGAAAACGTAATGAAGAAGCAAGCGGGTTTTACCCTGATCGAACTGGTGATTGTCATCATCATCCTGGGCATTCTGGCGGTCACCGCCGCGCCCAAGTTCCTGAACCTGCAGGATGATGCGCGTACTTCCACCCTGAAGGGGGTTGAAGGTTCCCTGAACTCTGCCGGTGCCATGGTGTATAGCAAGGCCGTTATCGCTGGTAAAGACACTACAGCTTCCGATACGTTGGATATCGGTAATGGTGTCGATGTCGGTATTGCCTTCGGGTATCCCAAGGCGACCAAGGATGATCTGGAGAAAGTATTGCAGCTGAGCACTAATGATTGGAGCTTTGGTACTCCTGCATCTAGCAGCATCAAGATCTTCCCGGCTGGTGTTTCCGCCAGTACTGCCACCGACTGTTATGTCACCTATACGCAAGCTATTACTTCTGGCTCTCAGCCAACAGCAGCAGTCACTGCTTGTAAGTAAATCTTATAAATGAACAAGATAGAGAGAGGCTGTCCTCTCTCTATTTCTTTCAAGGGTTGCTCATCATGACTGAACGGGACGAAGGTTTCACCCTGATTGAACTGGTGATCGTGATCCTGTTGCTCGGGATTCTGGCCGCCTTTGCCGTGCCCAAGTGGCTGGGCAAAGGCGGCTTTGAAACCCATACCCTGCGCGATGAGCTGGTGGCCCGGTTGCGGCTGGTGCAGACCATGAACATGCAGGAAGGGGAGGCGCGTTGCACCCAGCTGGTGCTGGAGCCGAGCCGCTTCGGTCATCTGACCCTGCTTGGCAGCTGTACCCCCAAGCCCATCTCCGGCTGGAGTGCGGACGAGCAGAGCCGGGGGCGAGTCATCACCGCCTCCGGCGGCCTCTCCCTGCCTCAAGGCAGCTTTTCTTTCGACAAGCGCAGCGGCCGTCCGCTCTCACCCTCAACCTGCGTCAATGGCTGCAATCTGGTGGTGAGCAGCGGGCAGGAGAGCGCCCGGCTGCGCATCGAGCCGGAAGGTTATATCCATGCCCTCCCTTAAGGCCCGGCGCGGCTTCACCCTGATCGAGTTCGTGGTCGGCATTGTGCTGCTGGCTATCGCCCTGACCGGCATCCTGGGGCTTCTCATCAATCAGGCACCCCAGGCGGTGGATCCGGTGCAGCAGGTACGGGCCGCCCAGCTGGCCCAGCGGATCTTAAGCGAGGTGCTGCAAAAATCCTTCGATGAGCACTCGGATCACAACGGCGGCCGTTTTCGCTGCGGTGAGACCGTCGGCACCCCTGCGGTGACCTATCCCCCCTGCACCGCCAGCGCCGACTACGGCCCGGAGGGGGGCGAGACCCGCCCCTATGCCTTCAACGACGTGGACGATTTCGACACCGGGGGTCACTGGGTGGACGCCAACCTGTTTACCCAGACGGATGCCGAGGGCGTCAGCGACCAGGAGTATCGCCACTATCAGATCAGGATCGCCGTCACCCCGGATACCCTGTTTGGCAGCACCGGGCCAGGGGCCGAGTCTATCGGCAAGCGCGTCGCCCTGACAGTGCGTCTGCCGGATGAGAGCGAGCTGGCGTTTGCCCTCTATCGGGGGAACTACTGATGGACCAGCCGCACTCCCGTTATGCCGCGTCCGATGACGCAGCTGTGACCATACCCCGTTACCGCGTCCGATCAGGCTTCGCTCATCGAGCCTGCGCCCAACCTGGGCGGGGGCGGGGCTTCACCCTGGTGGAGCTGGTGATGGTGATCCTGCTGCTCGGGGTGATGGCGACCTTCTCCAGCCAGTTTATCGGCATCGGCACCCAGATTTACGGGGATGCCAGCCGCCGCGAGCAGCTGATGAGCGATGCCCGCTTCGCCCTGGAGCGGCTCAACCGCGAGCTGCGCGATGCGGTCCCCGGCTCGGTGCGCATCGAGGATGAGGCGGGCAAGGGGGCGGATCAGGGGACCTGCCTGCGCTTCTGGCCCATCGCCACCGCCAGCCGCTATCTGGGCTCAGTGGCCAGCGCCGGGCTCAACATAGTGGTGCCGGACGCGCTGCCGCGAGAGAAGGACCAGGCCATCGTCTATCCTCTCGCCGATCCGGCACTCGGCCTGGATCAGGGGTGTCTCCATGGCAACTGCGTGGCCGCCGTCACCTCGGTGGGGAGCCCGATCTCGGGGGCCTTGCCGCTGACGGTGGATGGCACCTTCGCCAAGGAGTCCCCCGGGCAGCGCATCTATTTTGCCCGTCAGCAGGTGCGTTACTGCGTGACGAATGCCGCCCTGACCCGGGTCAGCGCCGCCATCGGTGCTGACATCAGCCTGGGCACCTCGGCCCTCATGGCCGAGCATATCCGCCCCGCGTCCTATTACTTCTACCGGGAGCCCGCCGCCTTCAACCAGAGCGAGGTGGGGCTGCGGCTGGAGTTCGAGCAGCGCGACGAGCGCGTCGTCTTCCACCACAAGCTGGAGACCCTCAATGTGCCCTGACACTCCCACCATGGTGAGGTCCCAGCGGGGCAGCTCCATCCTGATCGCGCTCTTTGTCATCGTCATCATGGCCCTGCTGGCGGCGGCCATGGGGCGTTTCCTGGTGGACAGCAGCGAGAAGCATACGGTGGAGGTGCGCGGCGTGCGTGCCCTGATGGCGGCCCAGAGCGGGCTCGAAGTTGCACTGTACCGGCTCTATCCCAATGGGGAGTGGCAGGGGCAGGCCAGCCGGTGCGTCCCCATAGCGCTCGACTTCACCGAGCCCGGGCTTGCCGGGTGTCAGGCCAGCATCACCTGCAACAGGGTGACGGTGAGTGCGGCCGGAGGGACCCAGACCGGATACCGATTCAGCAGCGAAGGGCGCTGTGGCCAGCCCGATGCCGGCAGCGGCCCGAACCCCGATTTTGCCGTCAGCCGCACCCTGGTGGCGGAAGCCTTTGATGGAGCGACGCCATGAGCCCCCTGCCAAGGAGCCAGACCCCATGAAGTCCAGCCAGCCTCTTCGCGGCGCCCTGTTGTGGATCTTGCTGGGATCCACCTCGGTGCAGGCCGCCAGCCAGTGTACCGAAGCCTTCCTCTTCCCGGTGCAGAGCCACGCCTCCCCCGGCGTGCTGAGCATGAACAATGAAAGCAAGATCATCAGCACCACTGTGGGGGCCAGTTACCCCTTCCTGACCAAAAACATCCAGCCCAACGCCAACTGCAACAACGGTGGTTTCTGGAACAACGGCACCTGGGTCTCCAATTGCAACGTCAGCGGCACCCTTGCCAGTGTGCTCAAGGATGTGACCTTCATCAGCGATCCCGACGCGTTTCCGGCCAACCCGGGGGGCTTCCCCTCCTACAGCGGGAAAAATGATCTCGCTTGCGACGGGACCACCTCTCCTGCTGCCGGTGACTACAAGAACGCCTCGTGGGGGGGCAACAGCTGCGTGGCGACCCTGAAATCGGGCCAGACCTATCGCTTCGATACCTTGTCTATCAGCGAAGGGGCGATGCTCAACCTCAACGGTGCGACCGTCTATGCCCAGAAGATGACCATCAAGAATGGTTACAACAGTGGCGTCACCGGGTCGGGAGATCTTCATGTGAACGATCTGACGGTGACGGGTCAGGGCAAGCTCAATGACGCCAGGGTCACCGTCTACAGCACCCTTGAGGTCTCGGGCAATGGCAATACCGGGACTGCCGTCTTCCAGCCGCACTACCTGGACAAGGTCACCATGGAGGTCTCTGCCAGTGGCCAGAGCGTGCTCATGGGGGCAGGGGACTGGTTTATCAAAAGCCTGGGGATGAAGAGCAACAGTGCCATGACCTTCCAGGGGCAGAGCTCCCTCGCCGTCTATGGGCTCAAGATGGAAAACGAGAGCCGGATCTCCGCTGCGGGGAGTCGCAGCGACCTGACGCTCCAGCTTCACCAGACCCTGGAGGTGAGTGGCAACGGCACCATCAACGGATATCTGCAGGCCCGCTACCTCAAGACGTTCAAACACCAGAGCACCTCCAACATCAATTTCTACTTTCGTGGCGGCAACCACTGGATAGACAAGATGGAGCTCGGTCAGAACGACAAGCTGATCTTTGACAGCGGCAGTGCCGCGAGGTTGTACATCAAGAGCGATCTGGCCCTGAGCGACCAGATGGAGGTCAATGCCGGGGGCAAGGCCAACGACCTGATGATGTATCACTTCGGCAAGGTCACCATGAGCGGCAACACCAAACTCAACGCCATTCTCTATGTGAACACCGGGGATCTGGCCATGAGTGGTCAGGCCGTGCTGACCGGTGCCGTGTCGGCGGTGAACGTCTCCATGACCAACAACAGCAAGGTGATCCACGAGCCCTTCAACGGCGACTGGCCGGGCATGTGTGAAGACCCACTGACCTGTTTCAGCGACGACTTCTCCGCCAGCACCCTTGGCAGCGACTGGGTGGTGGCTCAACGCAATGGCAGCACCTTGCCCTCTTTGCAAAACGGTCGCCTGCGGCTGACCCAGAATACGACCAACCAGGCCACCTCTGCGACCTTCCAGCGCCTCTTCCCGGGGGCCAGCAATCTGGTGACTATCGAGTTCGATCAGTATGCCTACAAGACCTCCGGCTCGAGCGGGGCGGACGGGATGGCGGTGGTGCTCTCCGATGCGACGATCACGCCCCAGCCCGGCGCCTTCGGTGGCCCGCTGGGTTATGGCTTCAAGACCGGGATCAGCGGTTTTGCCGGTGGCTGGATGGGGGTCGGTATCGACGAATACGGCAACTATGCCAACGAGGGGGGCTCCTATAATCCCGGGTCTCGTCCTCAGGCCGTTTCCATTCGTGGCTCCGGTGCCAGCTCGGGGACCTCGGGCTATCGCTATCTGGCGGGAACGGCGAGCAACCTGAGCCCGGCAGTGGACAGCGGAACCAATGGCAACCGCCCCCATCGTTACCGCATCACCATTGACTCGCGCACTGCCGGCAGTTCACTTGCGTCGGTTGAGCGGAACACGGGCTCGGGCTACACCATGCTGGTGGGGCCCATCAATATGGTGAACCAGACGGGGCAGGCGGCGGTGCCCGCCAACTTCCTGCTGTCGCTCACCGGCTCCACCGGTTCTGTGACGAACTACCATGAGCTCGACAACGTCCGGATCTGCGCCCTCAAATCCAATCCGGTGGGCACCCAGATCGATCACTTCGAGTTCGATCACTCCGGTCAGGCCCTGACCTGCAACCCGGAGACCCTCGTCATACGGGCCTGCGCCAACGCCAGTTGCAGCCAACTGTTCACGGACCCGGTGAGCGCCATCCTGACCCCCCTCAAGAATGGCAGCAACGGCTGGATAGCCGACAGCCAGGTGAGCTACAACGGCAACACGGCCACCGTGAATTTCAGCGGCGGCACGACCACCTTGCAGCTACGCAACAATCTGGCGACGGCCATCACAGTGGGGGTGAGCGGCTCGACGCCGTCCACCAAACCCCTGAGCACCACCCTGTGCCGCGCCGGCAGTGGTGCCCTGAGCGCCGCCGCCTGTACCTTGAGCTTTGCCGACAGCGGCTTCCTGTTCAATGTGCCGGATACCCTGGCCAACAGGCCCCAAGATGTAGTGATCAGTGCCGTCAAAAAGGACAATGCGACCCAGCAGTGTGTCCCCGGTTTTACCGGTGAGCGTTCGGTCGGCTTCTGGGGAACGTATGTCACCCCGAATGACAATTCTGCCGGGAGTCAGATGGCGATAGATGGCAAGACGATTTCGACTTATGCCGCCAATGTAGTCTCGCCAGCGGCGACAACCCTCAATTTGACCTTCGATGGTCAAGGCAAGGCGACGTTGAAGAGTGTTCGCTATCCGGATGCAGGCCAGATGCGGCTTAATGCCCGCCACGATGGCAGCGGGGATACCGCAGGGCTGGTGATGACGGGCTCGGATCTGTTCGTGAGCCGCCCGGTAGGGCTCTGCATCACGCCCACCCAGGGGACCTGTGCGGCAGGGGATATCACCTGCCCTGTGTTCAAGAGGACGGGAGACAGCTTCTCGCTCAATATCCAGGCCATGGCGTGGCAGAGCGACAGCGATGGGGATATCTGCATCGGCAATGGCACCACCCCCAACTTCGTGTTGTCCGACATCGCCCTGACCAGCGAGCTGGTGGCCCCTCAGGGTGGTGTGGCCGCCCAGGTCACCCCGACCAGGTACAGCCATGTTGCAGCCAGTGCCAGCCTCAATACACCCGCCCTCAGCCTCAATGAGGTCGGGGTCTTCAGGATCAAGGCAACGCCACCGGTGGCAACGTCGCCAGAGGGAAGCACAGTATCAACGGGCTATTTCGGTTACTCCATCCCTCCCGCCACCAGCGTGCCGCTGGGGCGCTTCGTACCCTGGGACTTCAACATGACGAGCGGTACCGTCACCCCGGCCTGCGGTGGTTTCAGTTATATGAGCCAGCCATTCGGGGTACAGACCGTGGTGGAGGCGCGCAACAAGGAAGGGAGTGTCACGAGGAACTACCGTGATGCCTTTGCCAGAGGGGCCCTCACCCTGGTGGCCGCCAACAATCAGGACGGGGTGGACAGATCCAATCGGCTGGCGCCGCTGGCCGCCAGCTGGACCGAAGGAACAGGCAAGCAGTCAGGTCAAACCCGCTTTATGCGGCTGCGCGAACTGACCCCTAGCCTGACCGCACCGGAAGAGCCCTTGCCGCTCCTGCGACTAGGGCTCAGAGTAACGGACGGTGAGACTCCTGAGACCAGCTTCCTCAGCGGTCGGAACATGAATCCAGCCGTCAGCGGCACTTGCCAGAGCGGGGTGAACTGCACCGCCAAACAGCTCTCCATTCCGAAGGGATCGGACGATACCATGATCGCCTACTACGGCCGGCTGCTCGCCAGCACCCGTCAGGGGGTCGATAGCGCCCCGCTGGCGCTGCCCCTGCAGGTGCAATATTTCGAAGGGGGCCTGTGGCGAGCCAATTCGCAAGATAGGCGAGCCAATTCGCAAGATATCTGTACCCAGATCTCCCTAGCGGGAGGTGGTATCGTCTTTACCGATGCGGAGCAACGCTATGACTCCGCGACGGGGGATCTGATCCTCAAAGACGGTACCCGCATTCGCCTTGGTCTCGGCAATGTGGCTCCGGGCGGTACTCAGGTCGGTTTCGACGCAGGCGAGACCCGGTTCCACTTCGCGCCGCCCAATCAGGCGGTGCGCATTCCCTATCGGATCGTGCTGGAGCAACAGCCATCCCAACCCGTCTGGTTGGCGGATCCCGCCACGACGGGTCATCTGCAGGGGGAGGCAATTTTTGGTCGGGATCGGGGCAATGATCGGATTATTTATCGCCGCGAAGTGATGCCCTGACACCCGGGCTGACACGGGGAGATAGACGCATTGCTGTACAGCGGCGTCTTATCTCCTTGTTTCGTAGTGTTTGTCGGCCTGAGCGGGTGAGTGATGACTCGCATTTTTGTCGCGCCTGATTGATTGGCGACAGTTTGAGCGCTTGCCCATTGGGGTGGGCATTGGTAAAGTTAGCCGGTTTTCTGCACCTCCAAATTCTTAGGATTTCCCGTAGCCATGTTCAAAAAGCTCAGAGGCGTCTTTTCCAACGATCTGTCGATCGACTTGGGAACTGCCAACACCCTGATCTATGTAAAAGATCAAGGGATCGTCCTTAACGAACCCTCAGTTGTCGCCATTCGCCAAGAGCGCGGGAACGCCAAATCGGTCGCTGCTGTCGGTCATGCCGCCAAGCAGATGCTGGGTCGTACCCCTGGTAACATCTCCGCCATTCGCCCGATGAAAGACGGCGTGATCGCCGATTTCTACGTGACCGAGAAGATGCTGCAGCACTTCATCAAACAGGTTCACGACAACAACTATTTCCGCCCCAGCCCGCGCGTGCTGGTGTGCGTGCCCTGCGGCTCCACCCAGGTG
Organism: Aeromonas caviae; assembly: GCF_000819785.1. GTDB lineage: Bacteria > Pseudomonadota > Gammaproteobacteria > Enterobacterales > Aeromonadaceae > Aeromonas > Aeromonas caviae. Next base: position 68,428 of record NZ_CDBK01000044.1, read on the forward strand.
GAACGTCGCGCCATCAAGGAATCCGCTCTGGGCGCCGGCGCCCGCGAGGTTTACCTGATCGATGAACCCATGGCTGCCGCCATCGGTGCCGGCCTGCCGGTCTCCGAAGCGACCGGTTCCATGGTGGTGGACATCGGTGGCGGTACCACCGAAGTGGCCATCATCTCCCTGAACGGCGTGGTCTACTCCCAGTCCGTCCGTATCGGTGGCGACAAGTTCGACGAAGCCATCATCAGCTACGTCCGTCGCAACTACGGCAGCCTGATCGGGGAAGCCACCGCCGAGCGCATCAAGCACGAGATCGGCTCCGCCTATCCGGGCGAAGAGGTGCGCGAGATCGAAGTGCGCGGTCGCAACCTGGCCGAGGGTGTGCCCCGCAGCTTCACCCTGAACTCCAACGAGATCCTGGAAGCGCTGCAAGAGCCACTCTCCGGCATCGTCTCCGCCGTCATGGTGGCCCTGGAGCAATCCCCGCCCGAGCTGGCGTCCGACATCTCCGAGCGCGGCATGGTGCTGACCGGTGGTGGTGCTCTGCTCAAGGACATCGACCGTCTGCTGATGGAAGAGACCGGCATCCCGGTCGTCGTGGCTGAAGATCCCCTCACCTGTGTCGCCCGTGGCGGTGGCAAGGCGTTGGAGCTGATCGATATGCACGGTGGCGATCTGTTCCACTACGAATAAGACCCAAAGCCGGCCGAGCGCCGGCTCTTTTTTGACGACTCATGAAACCCATCTTCGGTAGAGGCCCTTCGCTTCAGTTACGGTTGTTTCTCGCCGTCATCATCTCCGTCGCTGCCATCGTCGCGGATTCCCGCTTCGGTGTGTTCAGCCATGTCCGCGTTTATCTGAGCTCCCTGGTGAGCCCGCTGCAATACATCGCCAACGCCCCCGGCACCCTGCTCGACACCATGTCGACCCAGGTGCAGACCCGCGCCGATCTCATCGAGCAGACCAAGCAGCAGGAGCAGCAACTGTTCACCCTGCGCTCGCGCCTGCTCAAGATGGATCAGCTGGAGCACGAGAACCAGCGTCTGCGCGAGCTGCTGGGGTCGCCGGTACACAAGGAGTCCCGCAAGATGGTGGCCGAGCTGCTGTCGGTGGATTCCGACCCCTTCAGCCATCAGGTGCTGATCAACAAGGGGGCGCTGGACGGCGTCTACAACGGCCAGCCGGTGATCAACGATCAGGGGGTGGTCGGTCAGGTGCTCCACGTGGGCTCCACCACCAGTCGCGTCCTGCTCATCACCGACTCCAGCCACGGCATCCCGGTGCGGGTGCTGCGCAACGACCTGCGCGCCATCGCCTCCGGCAGCGGCGAGCTGGACAAGCTGGAGCTGCGCAACCTGCCCCGCAACACCGACGTCCAGGTCGGCGATCTGCTGGTGACCTCGGGCCTCGGCGGCCGCTTCCCGGAAGGCTATCCGGTGGCGACCGTGACCCGCTCCGACTACGTAGAGGGCAAGCCCTTCGCCCAGATCGAGGCCAAGCCGCTGGTGGCGCTGGACCGTCTGCGCTACCTGCTGCTGCTGTGGACCGACAAGAAACCGGAAGTACACGACAAGGATGCCCTTGAGCCTGCGGCAAGCGCCTCGGCGGCCACGGCAACCTCGGCGGCGGGGGCGACGCGCTGATGCTGCAACCCGCCAGCGGCAGGATCTGGATCTGGTGTTCGATCCTGCTGGCCCTGTGCCTCTCCATCCTGCCGCTTCCCTTTCAATTCGAACCCTTCCGTCCGGACTGGCTCGCCATGGTGCTCATCTACTGGGCGCTGGCGCTGCCGCACCGGACCAACGTCGGCACCGCCTGGGTGGCGGGCCTGCTGCTGGACGTGCTGCTCGGCAGCACCCTCGGCGTGCGGGCCATGGCCATGGCCATCACCACCTACCTGGCGGCCTTCCAGTTCCAGAAGATCCGCAACTTCTCCCTCTGGCAGCAGGCGCTGATCATCGGTCTGCTCTCCCTGGTGGGGAAGATCACCGTGTTCTGGGCGGAACATCTGTTCAGCCGGGCCAGCCTCAACTTCGCCTACTTTTGGTCGACGTTGACGACGATGTTAATATGGCCCTGGATTTTTATGGTCTTGCGCAAGGTGCGGCGTCGCTTCAATATCAAGTGAATGTGAATAAAAACAACGCATTGTAACTGCGCATCGTCTCATTGAGTGAAGTATGAACAAGCACAACGAACTGCAACTCTATCTCGCCTCGGGCTCCCCCCGCCGGCACGAGCTTCTGACCCGCCTGGGCTACCGTTTCGAGGTCCTCAAGCTGGATGTGCCGGAGCTGCGCAACGACGGTGAGAAGCCCCAGGATTACGTCTGCCGGCTGGCCCGCGACAAGGCGATGGCCGGTGTGGCCGCGGCGCCCACGGCGCTGCCTGTGCTGGGGGCCGACACCATAGTGGTGCTGGGGGAGCGGGTGCTGGAGAAACCCTCCGACCTGCTGGACGCCAAGGACATGCTGGAAGCCCTCTCCGGGCGGGTACACCAGGTGATGACGGCGGTGGCCCTGGCCACCCCGGAGCGGTGCGATGTGCGGCTGGTCACCACCAACGTGGCGTTTCGCAAGCTGGACGAGGCCGAGATCGAAGCCTACTGGCGCACCGGTGAGCCGTGCGACAAGGCGGGCGCCTATGCTATCCAGGGCATTGCCGGCAAATTCGTCAGTCGCCTCGAGGGGAGCTACAGTGCCGTGGTCGGCCTGCCCCTGCTGGAGACGGACCTGTTGATCAAGCAGCACCTCGAGCAGACCCGGTAATCCTCTCGTCAGCAGTGCGCTGCTGAGTTACCCGTTGTTCGTCGTGCCAGAATTCAAAACTAGAAAGGCAAGGTAACTTATGTCGGTAGAACTGCTGGTAAACGTCACCCCCTCCGAAACCCGGGTCGCCCTGGTCGAGAACGGTCTGCTGCAGGAAGTGCATGTGGAGCGTCAGGCCAAGCGCGGCATCGTGGGCAACATCTACAAGGGCAAGATCAGCCGCGTGCTGCCCGGCATGCAGGCCGCCTTCGTCGACATCGGCATGGACAAGGCCGCCTTCCTGCACGCCTCCGACATCGTCCCCCATACCGAGTGCGTGGCGATCAAGGAGAAGGAGCAGTTCCAGGCCGGCAACATCGCCGAACTGGTGCGCCAGGGGCAGGACATCATGGTACAGGTGGTCAAAGACCCGCTCGGTACCAAGGGGGCCCGCCTCACCACCGACATCACCCTGCCATCCCGTTATCTGGTCTTCATGCCGGGCAGTGCCCACGTGGGGGTCTCCCAGCGCATCGAATCCGAGGCGGAGCGCGAGCGCCTCAAGCGCACCGTGGCCGGCTATGTGGACGAACTGGGCGGCTACATCATCCGCACCGCCGCCGAAGGGGTGGGGGAGCAGGAGTTGGAGCAGGACGCCGCCTTCTTGAAGCGCCTGTGGCGCAAGATCCTCGAGCGCAAGCAGAAGTACCCCCCCTGCAAGATCCTCTACGAGGATCCCAGCCTGGCATTCAGGGTGGTGCGTGACTTCGTCGGTGCCGAGCTCGACAAGATCCGGGTCGACTCGCGCCAGAGCTTCGATCAGCTCAAGCGCTTCACCGAGGAGTACGTGCCCGAGCTGGCCAACAAGCTGGAGTACTACACCGGCGAGTCGCCGATCTTCGATCTCTACGACGTGGAGAACGAGATCCAGCGGGCGCTGGAGCGCAAGGTGGAGCTGAAATCCGGCGGCTACCTCATCATCGATCAGACCGAAGCCATGACCACGGTGGACATCAACACCGGCGCCTTCGTCGGCCATCGCAATCTGGAAGAGACCATCTTCAACACCAACGTCGAGGCCACCGCCGCCATCGCCCGTCACCTGCGCCTGCGCAACCTCGGCGGCATCATCATCATCGACTTCATCGACATGCAGTCCGAGGATCACCGTCGCCGGGTGCTGCACAGCCTGGAGCTGGCGCTGGCCAAGGACAGGGCCAAGACCAACGTCAACGGTTTCTCCCAGCTCGGGCTGGTGGAGATGACCCGCAAGCGCACCCGGGAGAGCCTGGAGCACGTGCTCTGCGCCGAGTGCCCCGAGTGCAAGGGGCGCGGCCGGGTCAAGACGGTGGAGTCGGTCTGCTTCGAGATCCTGCGAGAGATCATCCGGGTCAACCGCGCCTACGACGCGGATCAGTTCACCGTCTATGCGGCCCCCTCGGTGGCCGATTACCTGCGGGGGGAGGAGTCCCACAGTCTGGCGGAGCTGGAAGTCTTCATCGGCAAGCAGGTCAGGGTGGTCTCCGAGCCGCTCTGTGGGCAGGAACAGTTCGATGTGGTGATGATGTAATTGGTCTATCGCTGGCTGAGTCGGGGCTGGTTGGCCCTCGGAGTCTTCTTCGTGCTGCTGGCTGTTCTGGTCAGCGTGGTACGACTGGGCGGCCCCTTGCTCAACCAGCACCGGGCGGCCGTGATAGGGACCCTGCTCGGGGAGAGCCAGCTCGAGGTGAGCGTGGATCACGTCGGGCTGGACTGGACTCCCCGCGGCCCGGCAATCGGGCTGGAAGGACTGGCCATCGCCCCCGATTCGGGGCGTTTCTCCCTGCGCCTTGGCAAGGTGTGGGCCCACCTCGACTTCTGGCGCTCCCTCAACGAACTCAGGCCGGTGTTTGGCCAGTTGATCCTGAGCGACGGCAACATCGCGCTGGACATGACCCAGCCCGCCACCCCCGTCAGCGGGAAGAGCGCGAACCAGCAGGAGGCCCTGCTGCGCTTCCTGCTGACCCAGCTCTCCACCTTCGACATTCACGACACTCGCCTGAGCCTCACCACGGCACTGGGGGAGGTGCGCGCCCTCGACATCGCCCAGTTGCGCTGGCAGAACCGCGGCAAGCGGCATCAGGGGGTCGGCAAGGCCTATCTCATCAACGGGGTGGGGGAGAGCACCCTGGACCTCATCATCGATGTGGATGCCCCCGAGGTGCGGCTCGACCGCCTCAAGGGCCAGCTCTATCTGGGGGCCAGAGAGCTGGACATCAGCCCCATGCTGGCCCGGATCCACGCCGGCGCGCCGCCGGTGAGCGGCCAGCTCGACTTCCAGCTCTGGAGCGAGTTCGAGAAGGGCAGGCTCGGCAACTCCCTGCTGGCCTTTGGCAACAACCACCTGATCTGGAAGGACGAGATCAAGGGGGAGCCGCATCGCCTCGACCTGCAGGGGGGCAAGATCCAGCTGCGCCGGGACGGCGAGGCGTGGCAGCTCGCCAGCCACGACGTCATCTTCAAGCTCGATGGCGCCACCTGGCTGCACAGCCGCCTGCAGCTCGAGCGCATCGGCTCGCGCATCCAGGGTTATGTGCCCGCCATCGATCTCGACCAGATTGCCAACCTGAGCCAGCTAGTCTCCGGCCTCTATCCCGAGCTGACCGAAACCCTCAAGCGCACCCGGCCAAGGGGCCAGTTGCAGGAGCTGGTCCTGCAGGCCGACGGGGACTGGCAGGGGCTCTCTTTGCAGGGGCAACTGCGCGGCTTCGGGACCCGGGCCTGGCACGATGTGCCCGGTCTGCAAAAGCTGGACGGTGACTTCTGGCTGACCCCGAACGGGGGGCGTGCCCGCCTGACCCTGGGCAAGGGCAAGGTGGATCCGGCCCGCCACTTCAAGGAACCCATCCCGGTGGACAGCCTGAGTGCGGCCCTCGACTGGTGGCGGGCGCCCCAAGGCTGGGTGCTCTATGGCCAGGACATTGCCCTGGACAACCCGGATCTGCGCCTCGCCAGCCGGTTTCGCCTCGAGCTGTTCGAGCACCCCTTCCTCGCCCTGACCGGGCGCATCGACGTCAAGAACGCGGCCCATGCGGATCGCTACTACCCCCTGGCGGTGATGGATGAGGGGCTGGTGAGCTACCTGAGCGGCGCCATCAAGGGGGGCAAGGCCAAGGGTGCAGACTTGCTCTGGTACGGCGAATTCCGTGACTTCCCCTACGACAACGGCAAGGGCGTCTTCCAGGTGGCGGTGCCGCTGCAACAGGCCACCTACGAGTTTTTCCCGGGCTGGCAGCCGCTGACCGACCTGCAGATCGATCTGCTGTTCCAGAACGCCAGCCTCGACATGAACAGCCGCGCCACCCAGCTCGGCAAGGCCAGCTCCGACTCGGTGCACGCCTGGATCCCGGACCTCTATCCGGGTGCTCACCTCTACGTGGATGCCAGGGTTGAGGGCGAGGGCAAGGCCATCAGCGACTATTTGCAGGACTCGCCGCTGGGGGGATCCGTCGGTCAGGCGCTGCGGGAGGTGGAGATCCGCGGTCCCATGAAGGGCACGGTGAAGCTCGACATACCGCTGGATGGCGAGGGGGAGGTCAAGGCCAGCGGGGAAGCCAGCTTCAAGAACAACAAGGTGAGGATCGCCTCCCTGGATCTGCCCCTCGACGGGGTTGCAGGGACGCTCGAGTATGACAACGAGCAGACGCGCATTCACAACCTCAAGGCCAGCCTGTGGAACCAGCCGCTGACCCTGGATTATCAGGGGCGGCAACTGCCCCACGGCTATCAGGCCGACCTCAAGTTCCAGGGGCAGTGGGACAGCCGCCGCCAGCGCCGGGATATACCGGCCCTCGAGATGCTCCAGGGGCGCAGCAACTGGTCAGGTACCCTGGGGCTGACCCTGCCCGAGAACAAGGCGTTCAGCTTCCAGCTGGCGCTGGACTCCAACCTGCAGGGCATGGGGCTGGATCTGCCCGTGCCCCTGACCAAGGCGGCGGGTACCCGGCTGCCCCTCAAGGTGACGGCCCGTGGGCGGGATGGCAGCGCCGACATCCGCGCCGTGCTGGGGGCGGACATCGACATGCAGAGCCGCCTGGTGTACGGCGACGGCGTGCCCTACCTCAGCCGGGTGCGGGTCAATATCGGCCAGCCCGGGGCGCGGGTGATGCAGGACAAGCCCATGCTGCTCGCCATCAACCAGCAGCAGGCGGACGTAGCCGGCTGGCTGGCCCGTCTCAAGCAGTGGCTGCCGGCCAAGGCGCAGGCGACGCAGGGCAATGCGGTGGTGGGTCCCGCTTTCTTGCCCCAGGAGTGGTGGGTGGATGGCCAGCTGGCCCGTGCCGACATCGGCAGCGCCAGCCTCAAGGCGGTGCACTTCACCCTGGGGCCGGTGAACCAGGCCACCGAGGTGATGATCGACAGCCCCGACGTGATGGGGGTGGTGCGGGTGCCGGTGGCCGATGGGCGCCCCATCGATGCCAAGTTTGCCCGTATCTACTGGTCCGGCAAGGGGACCGATCTCAGCCCGGATCCCGATGAGCGCCAGGACAGGGCCATCATGAATGCCATTCCCTGGCTCACCTTCAGCTGCGTGGATTGCCGCTTCGGCGAGCTGCCCCTGGGTGAGGTGAAGGGGGAGCTGCTGCCCGGGGCCAACCGGCTGGATCTCAAGGGACTGGAGATGCGCCTGGCGGGCAGCACCCTGCGCGGCAGCGCCGAGTGGCTGGCCCGTGGCAGCCAGATGCAGACCCGTGCCAGGGTGAACCTCGAGACCCGCAACAGCGAGCTGCTGCTCAAGCGGCTCGGCTACACCTCACCCATCGGGGATGCCCCGGGCAAGCTGGCGCTGGATCTGAACTGGCGTGACGTGCCCTACCGCCTGAGCCTGCCGACTCTGGCGGGCAGCGCCGACTACCAACTGGAGGGGGGGACCCTGCGGGAGGTCAACGACAAGGGGGCCCGGCTGCTCTCCCTGCTGAGCCTCGACTCCCTGATGCGCAAGCTGCGCCTCGATTTTCGCGACGTCTTCGACAAGGGCTTCTATTTCGAGTCCATGTCCGCCTCCGCCAAGGTCAATCAGGGGGTGGTGGAGAACAACGACTTCTACATGAAGGGGGCGGCGGGCAACCTGCGGGGCAAGGGCATCGCGGATCTGGTGCGCTGGCGGCTCGACTTTGATCTGAGCTTCTCTCCGAACCTGGGGGGCACCCTGCCCGTGGTGGCGGCCTTCTCCCTGACTCCCATCACCGGACTCTATGTGCTGGCCCTCTCCAAGCTGCTGGAGCCCGTGGTGGACGTGGTGACCCGCATCGATTTTCGGGTCTCCGGCCCGCTGGACGCCCCCAAGCTGGTGGAGGCGGGGCGGGATCGCGCCCGCATCAAGCTCAACCAGCAGCAGAAGGAGGCGGTGGATGCGGTGGCGCCCGGCCTGCCCGCCAAGGAGGTCACCCCCTTCCTGCTCAATCCCAAGCATCAGGGCTCGGGTCAGCGCTGAGGGCCAGCGCCGGGCTGGGGGACTTTCCCCCGGCCGCCAAACCCCTCATAGTGCAGATATTGCCCCGCGAGCCGAGAAGGCCTTGTGTCACCGGTTACCGGCTCGCCCAACAGAAGAGTGCGGATATTGCCCCGCGAGCCGAGGAGGCCTTGTGTCACCGGTCACCGGCTCGCCCAACAGAAGGAGCGCATCATGTGGCTAGCCGCCATGCAGTTGATTTCGGGTCGTACCTGGCAGGATAACCGGGAGCGGATCGCCGCCGAGCTGGCGAGTCTGCCCGGGGAGCGCCCCTTGCTGGTGCTGCTGCCGGAAAACTTTGCCCTCTTTGGCGAGCGGCAGGGGTATCTGGACGGGGCAGAGCCATTGGGAAATGGCCCAATCCAGCAGCAACTCTCTGATTGGGCCAAATCCCACGGCATCTGGCTGGTGGCCGGGGCCATGCCCACCGCCATCGCCGGTGCCGACCACATCCACACCAGTACCCTGGTGTTCGATCCCGACGGCGAGCTCAAGGGGCACTACCACAAGATCCACCTGTTCGACGTGGACGTGGCGGACAATCACGGCCGCTACCGGGAGTCGGAGACCTTCAGCCCGGGTGATCAGCCTGTGCTGGTGGACTCCCCCTTTGGTCCCCTCGGCCTCTCTATCTGTTATGATCTGCGCTTTCCCGAGCTGTACCGCCAGTTGGCCCGGGCCGGTGCCCGGGTGCTGCTGGTGCCTGCCGCCTTTACCGCCGTCACCGGCGAGGCGCACTGGGAGCCCCTGTTGCGGGCCCGTGCCATCGAGAACCAGTGCTACGTGGTGGCCGCCAACCAGGGGGGCACCCACGAGACGGGGCGCAAGACCTGGGGCCACAGCATGGTGATCGACCCCTGGGGCCGGGTGCTGGCCTGTCGGGCGTCGGGGCAGGGCACCGTGCTGGCGCCGCTGGATGGGGCCCTGATCGATGAATTGAAACGCACCATGCCGGTGCTGCAACACGCCCGCCTGCTGTGAGCCCGCGGCCGTGGATTTAACCGTTACGACATCTCGCATGAGAGTGGAGAGAAAGATTTGAGTCTATTGAGCCAGGTTAGTGCCTCCCTGTTGGCCCCGAACGATCTCGACGAAGGGCGGCTGCAACAGCTGCTCGGCAGCCTGATGAGCCATCAGGTGGAGTTCGGCGACCTCTATTTCCAGCGCAGCTGGCACGAGTCCTGGATGCTGGAGGACGGCATCGTCAAGGATGGCAGCTACAACATCGATCAGGGGGTGGGGGTGCGCGCCGTCAGCGGCGAGAAGACCGGTTTCGCCTACTCTGACGAGCTGAGCCTGCTGGCGCTGCAGCAGTCGGTGACCGCCGCCCGTGGCATCGCGGCCGCCGGTGCGCAGGGCAAGGTGAAGGCGTGGGCTCGCACCGAAGCAAACCTGCTCTACCCGGCGCTGGATCCGCTGCAGACCCTCGACAAGCAGCAGAAGATCGCCCTGCTGGAGCAGATGGACAAGTTCGCCAGAGGTCTGGATCCCGCCATCAATCAGGTGATGGCCTCCATCAGCGGCGTCTATGAAGAGGTGCTGGTAGCCGCCACCGACGGCACCCTGGCCGCCGACGTGCGTCCGTTGGTGCGCCTCTCGGTGACCGTCATCGCCGAGAAGGGGGATCGCCGTGAGCGCGGCAGTGCCGGTGGTGGTGGCCGCTTCGGCTACGACTATTTCCTGGCGCTGGACGGACTGGAGAGCCGGGCGTTTGGCTATGTGCGCGAAGCGGTGCGCCAGGCCCTGGTCAACCTCGACGCCATCGACGCCCCGGCCGGCACCATGCCGGTGGTGCTCGGTGCCGGCTGGCCCGGTGTGCTGCTGCACGAGGCGGTGGGTCACGGTCTGGAGGGGGACTTCAACCGCAAGGGCTCCTCCGCCTTTGCCGGGCGCATCGGCGAGCAGGTGGCTTCCAAACACTGCACCATCGTCGATGACGGCACCCTGCCGGGTCGGCGCGGCTCCGTCTCCATCGACGACGAGGGGACGCCGGGCGGTTACAACGTGCTGATCGAGAACGGCATCCTCAAGGGCTATCTGCAGGACAAGCAGAACGCCCGCCTGATGGGGGTGCCGCTCACCGGCAACGGCCGCCGCGAATCCTACGCCGCCCTGCCGATGCCGCGCATGACCAACACCTACATGCTGGCGGGTCAGTACGATCCGGCCGAGATCATCGCCTCGGTGAAGAAGGGGATCTATGCCCCCAACTTCGGTGGCGGCCAGGTGGACATCACCTCCGGCAAGTTCGTCTTCTCCGCCTCCGAGGCCTACCTGATCGAGGATGGCAGGATCACCGCGCCCATCAAGGGGGCGACCCTGATCGGCAACGGCCCCGAGGCGATGAGCCAGGTTTCCATGGTGGGCCGTGATCTCGCGCTGGATCGCGGGGTCGGGGTCTGCGGCAAGGAGGGGCAGAGCGTGCCGGTCGGCGTCGGCCAGCCCACCCTCAAGCTGGATCAGCTCACCGTGGGCGGCACCCAGTAAGGTCACACACCTTTGTAAACCCCGGCCCGGCGCCGGGGTTTTTATTGGAACGCGCAAGCAATAAAAAGCCCCGGCAGGCGCCGGGGCTGGGAAAGGGGTCGGGTCAGTTGACCGAAATGGCGCGGGCGTCGATGAAGAAGCGGGCGTGGCCGTGGTCATCCACCCTTATCTGGGCGAGCAGGCGATCCTTTCGCTTGAACTCCCATCCTGTCTTGATCCGGGTCAGCGCGGGGCTGGCGGCACCGACCACGTTCAGATACTCATGAAACAGGCTGTAGCTTCCAATCTCGGTCAGCATCTTTTCCATTTGCATATCTCCTCAAGTGATGGGGTCAGCACATGCCACGCTAGCGGCAACCTTCTGAACCCTGCCTGTACAAAAACCAGACTACCCCATCAAGATGAAGGCAATATGATCAGGCGCAAGATCAGGAGGGATTTGCACGAAAAATGACACCGTTTTCAATCAGGGCTAGCGCGGCACGGCAAGATGATCGAGGGTGGTAGATCCGGCATGGGACGGCAAGGCGGCAGCGGGTTGTTCCATCACCTGGCCATGGAAGACGGGATCCTGCGCCACCTCCTTGACGCCGTTGATGCAGAACTGCATACCCATGCACACCAGCAGGAAACCCATGATGCGGGTCATGGCGTCGATGCCGGTGGCTCCCAGGATCTTGCACACGGGATCTGCCAGCTTGAGCACACCCCAGCTGATCAGGCTCATCAGGGCGAAGGCGGTGACCATGGCGGCATAGATGACGACGCGATCGGCCTCGGCCGGCAGCTCGGCGATCTGGGCCGCGCCGCTGATCACCAGCGCCATGGTGCCGGGTCCGCACATGCTGGGCATGGTCAGGGGCACGAAGGCGATATTCTGGTTGGCCTCGACCCCGGCAGACTGGTTTGGCGAGGGGAACAGCATGCGAAAGCCGATGAAGGCGATGATGAGGCCACCGGCCAGGCGCAGGCCGGGAATGGAGATCCCGAACAGATCCAGGATGGAGGATCCGATGAAGAAGCTGACGCACAGGGTGGCGAACAGATAGAGGGCGGCCATGTTGATCTGGCGGCGAATGTGCTCGCGGGACATGCCCTTGCTCAATCCCAGCAGCAGGGTGGCCGTGGTGGGCGGGTTGACCATGGGCAGCAGGGCCAGCAAGGCGAGAAAGACGACCTGGAAGAACATAGTGGACCTCGGGCAGATGGACGGATTGGGGTGAGCTGGCAGGTCCGCAGCGGACCGCCACCCGGTCGATGATATCCGCAAAGAACAAGCCCCGACAGTGCGGGGCTTGCTTGGGAAGGATCAGGCGGCCTGCGGGGTGGCCTGGCGTTGGCCGCGCTGGCGCAGCCAGAGCCAGATGCCGAGCACGAAACCGAGGGCGGCCAGGCTGACCACATAGTGGGAGGGGGCCAGCACGTCCTCCTTCATCCAGAGGGTGACCAGCATGGGGGTGAGGCCGCCGAAGATGGCGTAGGCCACGTTGTAGGAGAACGACAGCCCGGAGAAGCGCACCACCGGCGGGAAGGCATTGACCATGACGTAGGGCACGGCGCCGACGATCCCCACCGCAAAGCCCGCCAGCATGTAGAGGGGCACCAGCTGATCCGTGCCGGCTGCCAGGCTGTGGTAGAAGGTATAAGTGGCGCCGGCCAGCAGCAGGGAGCCCAGGATGAAGGTAGGACCGCTGCCGATGGCATCGATCAGCCGGCCATAGACGATGCAGCCCAGGGTGAGGGCGACGATGGCCAGGGAGTTGGCGGTCAGGGCATCGGCCGGGCTGATGCCGTGCACCTTCTGCAGATAGGTCGGGGTCATCAGGATCACCACTACTATGCCGGCGGAGAGCAGCCAGGTCAGCAGCATGGAGACGACGACGCTGCCCTTGTGTTCACGCAGCACCGTCTTGAGGGGCAGCTCCTCGGCCAGGGACTTGTTGGCCTGCATCTCGGCGAAGACCGGGGTTTCGTGCAGCCAGCGACGCAGGTACATGGCGACGATGCCGAACACGCCGCCGAGCACGAAGGCCAGACGCCAGCCCCAGTCGCTCACGTCGCCCGGGCTCATGCCACGGTTGATGGCGGTCGCCACCAGGGAGCCGAGCAGGATGCCGGCGGTCAGCCCTGCGGTGAGGGTGCCGCAGGCGACACCGACCCGGCGGGCGGGCACATGTTCGGCCACGAAGACCCAGGCACCGGGGACTTCCCCGCCGATGGCGGCCCCTTGCAGGATCCGCAGCAGCAGCAACAGCAGGGGGGCGGCGATGCCGAGCACGGCGTAGGTGGGCAACAGGCCGATCAGCAGGGTCGGCAAGGCCATCAGGATGATGCTGAGGGTGAACATCCGCTTGCGGCCGATGAGATCGCCAAAGTGGGCCATGATGATGCCCCCCAGGGGGCGGGCCAGGTAGCCGGCGGCGAAGATGCCGAAGGTCTGGAACTGGCGCAGCCACTCGGGAATGTCGGCCGGGAAGAAGAGCTCGCCGATGACCACGGCGAAGAAGACGAAGATGATGAAGTCGTAGAATTCGAGGGCGCCGCCCAGCGCCGCCAGGCTCAGGGTCTTGTAATCCTGTCGATTGAGGGGGCGACCGTGGTCGTGCGATGTGCTGACTTTACTCATATCCTTATGTTTCCCATCGTTTTTTTAGTTATTCTCCCCGGTGTGCTGCGGGGATACGCTCACCCACGAGGGTATGCTTTTGTGTCCCGCAATGTAAATCGCACAATTCGCAACACTGTCTTGCAGCACGGTGCGGCAAGTAGCTGGAGAGATCATGACGAAGAAAAAGGTACTGCTCTCCTGGAGCAGCGGAAAAGACAGCGCCTGGGCCTTGCATCGCCTGCGCGAGGATCCGGCCATCGAGGTGGTGGGGCTGTTCACCACCCTCAACCAGGCGTTCGAGCGGGTGGCCATGCACGGGGTGCGCAAGCAGTTGTTGTTGGCACAGGCTGAGTGCGTGGGCTTGCCGCTGATCACCATCGACCTGCCCTGGCCCTGCAGCAACGAGGAGTATGGGCGCATCATGACGGGCTTCATCGCCGATGTGCAGGCCAAGGGCATTCACCACATGGCGTTCGGGGATCTCTTTCTTGAGGATGTGCGCGCCTATCGGGAGCGGCAACTGGCGGGGACCGGCATCACGCCGCTCTTCCCGCTCTGGGGCAGCGACACGACCGAGCTGGCGCAGGCGATGATCGACGCCGGGCTCAAGGCCAGGGTCTGCACCCTGGATCCGGGCAAGCTGGACGCCGGGTTAGGTGGTCATGAATTCGGTCCGGCCTTCCTGGCTGCCCTGCCCGCCGGGGTGGATCCCTGCGGCGAGAACGGGGAGTTTCACACCCTGGCCTGGGACGGCCCCATGTTCCTGCATCCCCTGCCCATCCGGGTGGGGGAGACGGTGCTGCGGGACGGCTTCGTCTTCACCGATCTGCTGGCGGAGGATCCCGAATGAGGGAAGACCCCCTCGGGTGAGAAAGGAAAGGGGCCGGCTCCGTGAGGAATCGGCCCCTTTGCGTTTGCCCCCTTCAGCGGGCGGCGAAGGTGTCGCAACTGGCGGGCTTGCCGCTGTCAAAACCGCGTTTGAACCAGGCGAGGCGCTGGGCCGAGGTGCCGTGGGTGAAGCTGTCGGGAACGACCCGGCCCTGACCCTGCTGCTGCAACCTGTCGTCGCCGATGGCCTGGGCGGCGTTGAGCGCCTCTTCCAGATCGCCGCGCTCCAGCACCTGCTCTTTTTCCATGTAGTGGCCCCAGACCCCGGCGAAGCAGTCCGCCTGGAGTTCGAGCTTGACCGACAACCGGTTCTGGGCGACCTGGCTCAGCCCCTGTTGCTGCTGGCGCACCTTGGTGGAGATGCCGAGCAGGTTCTGCACGTGGTGGCCCACCTCGTGGGCGATCACATAGCCCTGGGCGAAGTCGCCGTCGGCCCCCAGCTTGTCGCGCATGTCCTGATAGAAGGAGAGATCGATGTAGACGGTGCTGTCGGCCGGACAGTAGAAGGGCCCCATCACCGACTGCCCCTGGCCGCAGCCGGTGCGGGTCGCACCGCGATAGAGCACCAGTCTGGGGGCCTGATAGTGGTTGCCGCTTTGCTGGAACATCTCGCCCCAGGCGTCCTCCGTGGAGGCGAGCATCACCGAGGTGAAGCGGGCGAGGGGATCGTTGGCAGCCTGGGACGAGTTCTGACGCTGGGGCTGGCTCTGCGGGGCCGGATCCTGCAGCAGGGGGCCGAGGTCCACGCCGTAGTACCCCGCCACCATGACCACCACCAGCAGGATCAGACGCCCCTTGCCACCGATGGGCAGGCCGCCGCCCCCGTTGCCGCCGCCTTGCTGGCGTCGGTCTTCCACATTGTTGCTCTCACGGCGATCTTGCCAGCGCATATCCCCATACTCCCGTCATTGGTGGTGGCGGTAATGATAATGGCTGGCGCCGGGGCTTGCCTAATCGGCCCGGGTCATTCGGCCCAGGGCATCTCGGGCAGGCTGTCGAGGAACTCGCCGTAACGGACGAGGTTGAAGGGGCCCTGTTCGGCCTCCATGGCCATGAGTTCGGCGCCCAGGGCGCAGGCGATGTATTGCAGCGCCTCTTCCCGCGGGGTGCCCTTCATCACCAGGCGCATCAGGGTGGCTTTCACCTGGAGGGGATGGCCGTCGGCGAGCTGGTTCTCCACCATCTCCAGCAGTGTCTCTTCATCAAAAAATTCGGGGGTATCGGTCATGGCCGTTCTCCTGCCTGTTCCATGGGGTGGGCAGTATAGCGGGGACGCGGCTCCCGGGGGCGAAAATATCCTCCGGGTCTTGCCAAGGAAGCGGGGCGGGAGCAGTCTTGGACACTCTCTACTGCCGAACGAGCCCATGTCATGATCCTCTCCGAGCGCCTGGAACTGCGCAAACTGACCATTGTCGATGCCCCCTTCATTCTCGAACTGCTCAACGATGGTGATTTTCACCGCTACATCGGCGATCGCGGGGTGCGTACCCTGGCGGATGCCGAAAACTACATCCAGCAGGGGCCTGCGGTCAGTTATGCCCGCCACGGTCACGGACTCTATCTGGTGGTGCGGCGGGAAGACGGGGCCAGGCTCGGCATCTGCGGTCTGATCAAGCGCGATACCCTGCCCTGTGAAGACATCGGCTATGCTTTCCTGCCCGCCTGGCGCGGCCAGGGCTATGCCATCGAAGCCGCGCGGGCGGCCATGGCAGATGGCCGTGAACGGCTCGGCATCGAGCGGGTGGTCGCCATCGTCACCCCGGGCAATGAGCGCTCGGTCCGGCTACTCGCCAAGCTGGGGCTGAGTCAGGGCAAACGGGTCAGGCTGGGAGCCGGCGAGGAGGAGTGCCTGCTGCTGGAGGCGCCGGACAAGGAGACTTGCGGGGTCTAGTCATCGCTCGGGTGGTGGGACCATGCAGACTATGACGTCAGGCAAGGAGGCCGCCGTGAGTTGCGGCCTGTCTGCATCGGGCTCTGCCGGTGGGCAGGCAAAGTCAGTTGAGCTCTTCGATGGAGAACTCGCCGGCGATACCATCACAGGAGATGGCGAAGCCGCCGCTGAAGCGGGTGCTGAACTGGATCAGGAACGCATCGTCGTCGTGCTCTTGCACGGGCAGGTTGATGGGTTTGCTGCGACGCAGGGGTTTGCGGATCTGTACGTGTTTCATCATGGTATTTCTCTATATAAATTAAGTGTTTGCTCCTTGTATTGGCAAATGTCAGGTCAATGGGCGCGGTCAGCACGATGGCGGACGAGCGCGCAGGAATACCCAGCCCGGTTCAGGGGCGTCTGCACTTTCAAGGAAGGCGCCAAGGACCACGCGGATGCATGATGCTACTTGGGAGTGGGCAGATCGGGTCTGCACCGTGAGAGCCGGGCAACGCAGGCAGACAGCCTGAACGGTTCTCAAGGCGAGTAAATCAGAAGAAGGTTATGCGGGTACTGGCAGGATTCATCGTGAGGTGAAGCATTGCGAACATAATCAGGGCTGATTAACTAGCCGGCGCGCATTCTCTCCTCGAAATGTGTAAAAAGCAAACACTAATTGTGCGTTCACCCAGTCATTCCCTGTTTTTCACGGCCACGGGGACGGCAAAAGGGCTCCCGAGGGAGCCCTTTTCATTGCCGGTCAGGGACGGGCTCAGGCGTCGCCGCAGGCCTTCTTGGCGGCGGTGATCATGGGGGTAATGGTCATGCCCTGTACCACGATGGAGAACATCACCACCGAGTAGGTCATCACCAGGATCACCTGGCGCAGATCGACGTTGTGCTCCGGGATCATCATGACACCGGATGGCAGTGCCAGGGCCATGGCCATGGCCAGACCGCCACGCAGGCCGCCCCAGGTGAGGATGCGCACCGAGAAGGTGTTGTAGCTGCGGAACTTGCGGAACGTCACATAGGGCAGGGAGACGCTGATGAAGCGGGCAGCCAGGCAGAGCGGCACCGCGATGACCAGCAGGATCCAGTCGCGCCAGTCGAGGTCCAGCAGCACCAGTGCCAGACCGATCAGCAGGAACAGCAGGGCGTTGAGGAACTGATCCATCAACTCCCAGAAGTGATCCAGGTGGTGCTGGCTCTGCTCGGAGAAGCCGGAATGACGGGTCCAGTTGCCGATCATGATGCCGGTCACCACCATGGCCAGGGCGCCGGAGACGCCGATCATGTTGGCGAAGGCGAAGCCCGCGGTCGGGATGCAGAGGGTCAGCAGCAGCTCCAGGGAGCCGTCGTCGGTGGCGCTGATCATCACGTGGGCGATGAGTCCCAGCACGGCCCCGAACAGGATGCCGCCGAGAGCCTCATGCAGGAACAGACCGGCCACGCTGCCGAAGGTGGGCTCCACGCCGCCAAAGGCCACGGCAAACACGGTGGCGAAGATGACCAGACCGACACCGTCGTTGAACAGGGATTCCCCCTCGATCTGGATGGCGATCTGGGGTGGCGCCTTCATCTTCTTGACGATGGCCAGTACGGCGATGGGGTCGGTGGGGGAGATCAGGGCACCGAACAACATGCAGTAGACCAGCGGCACATCCCAGCCCAGCAGCTTGGCGATGAACCAGAAGCCGTAGCCGATGAGGAAGGTGGAGAGCAGGGTGGCGGCTATGGCCAGAATGGTGATTTCCCACTTCTGGCTACGCAAGGCCTTGAGGTTGATGCCAAGGCCGCCGGCGAACAGCAGGAAGCCCAGGATCCCCTTCAACAGGAAGTTCTGGAAGTCGATGCTCTCCATGGTCTTGATGGCGAGAGGCTCCAGATTGAACCAACCCAGTTTGCCAAACAGCACCAGCAGCGCGGAGATCAGCATGGAGCCCGCAGTGATGGCGATGGTGGTCTGGATCTTCACAACATACTGGTTGGCAAAGGCGATGAAGATCGCCAACGCTGCCAGGAAGCAGAGTGTGTAGTAGACGCTCATAGTTATTTTTCTCTTTGGTAAACAGCAAGCACGTATCCCTCTTGAGGACGGGCATAGGGTACTCCCGGGTTAGATCATGCTCATTACCTATTTATGGTTATATTTAATCGCTATCATGGACAGATAGACGGCTAGATTTCCATTTAATTTGATTGCTGCTAGGATGGGCATCACGCAGTTGCATGGATGTAAGGGGTACGAGCGGTGTCGAGCAGAGAGTCGAACAAGAAAGCGGATGTCACAACCAGGCTGGAAGCCTGTCTCAAGGAGCGGATCCTGATCATCGACGGGGCCATGGGCACCATGATCCAGGGTTACAAACTCGGTGAGGCGGACTATCGGGGGGAGCGGTTTGCCGACTGGCATACCGACATCAAGGGCAACAACGACCTGCTGGTGTTGAGCCGTCCCGCCGTCATTCGCGAGATCCACGACCAGTATTGTGCCGCCGGGGCCGACATCCTCGAGACCAACACCTTCAACGCCACCCGCATCGCCATGGCGGACTACGAGATGGAAGCGCTCTCGGCCGAGATAAACCGGGAGGCAGCCCGCCTGGCCCGCGCCGTGGCGGACGAGTGGACGGCCAAAGACCCAGCCAAGCCGCGCTTTGTGGCAGGGGTTCTGGGCCCCACCAACCGTACCGCCTCCATCTCGCCAGACGTGAACGATCCGGGCAAGCGCAACGTCACCTATGACGAGCTGGTGGCCGCCTACACCGAATCGACCCACGCCCTCATCGAGGGCGGTGCCGACATCATCCTGATCGAGACCATCTTCGACACCCTCAACGCCAAGGCGGCCGCCTTCGCGGTGGACCTGGTGTTCGAGGAGCTGGGTTACAGCCTGCCGGTGATGATCTCCGGCACCATCACGGACGCCTCCGGTCGTACCCTCTCGGGCCAGACCACCGAGGCCTTCTACCACTCCCTTCGCCACGTCAAACCGGTCTCCTTCGGCCTCAACTGTGCGCTGGGGCCGGACGAGCTGCGCCAGTACGTGGAGGAGCTGTCCCGCATCAGCGAGACCTATGTCAGCGCCCACCCCAACGCCGGTCTGCCCAATGCGTTTGGCGAGTACGATCTGGACGCGGTCGAGATGGCGGAGCATATCTGCGAGTGGGCTTCGAGCGGCTTTCTCAACCTGGTGGGCGGCTGCTGCGGCACCACCCCAACCCACATCCGCGCCATGGCGGACGCCGTGGCGGGCATCAAGCCCCGCGCCCTGCCGGATCTGCCGGTGGCCTGCCGGTTGTCGGGCCTGGAGCCTCTCATCATCACGGCGGACTCCATGTTCGTGAACGTGGGTGAGCGGACCAACGTCACCGGCTCGGCCAAGTTCAAGCGCTTGATAAAAGAAGGGCTCTACGACGAGGCCCTGGATGTGGCCAAGCAGCAGGTGGAAAACGGCGCCCAGATCATCGACATCAACATGGATGAGGGGATGCTGGACGCCGAGGCGGCCATGGTGCGCTTCCTGAACCTGATTGCTGGCGAGCCGGACATCGCCCGGGTGCCGGTGATGATCGACTCCTCCAAGTGGGAGGTGCTGGAGGCGGGCCTCAAGTGCGTGCAGGGCAAGCCGGTGGTCAACTCCATCTCCATGAAGGAGGGGGAGGACAAATTCATCGAGCAGGCGAAACTGCTGCGCCGCTACGGCGCCGCCGTCATCGTCATGGCGTTCGACGAGGTGGGCCAGGCCGATACCCGGGCCCGCAAGTTCGAGATCTGCCAGCGCGCCTACCGCATTCTGGTGGACCGCGTCGGCTTCCCGCCGGAAGACATCATCTTCGACCCCAACATCTTCGCGGTGGCGACCGGCATCGACGAGCACAACAACTACGCGGTGGACTTCATCGAGGCGGTGAAGGACATCAAGGAGCACCTGCCCCACGCCATGATCTCCGGCGGCGTCTCCAACGTCTCTTTCTCTTTCCGTGGCAACGAGCCGGTGCGCGAAGCCATCCACGCTGTCTTCCTCTACCACGCCATCAGGAACGGCATGGACATGGGGATCGTCAACGCGGGCCAGCTTGCCATCTACGAAGACATCCCGGCCGAGCTCAAAGAGAAGGTCGAGGCGGTGGTGCTGAACCTCAACGACAACGCCACCGAGGCGCTGCTGGCCATCGCAGAGAAGTATCGCGGCGCGGGTGCCCAGGCGGAGGATCCGCGGGATCAGGAGTGGCGCAGCTGGCCGGTGGGCAAGCGGCTCGAACACGCCCTGGTCAAGGGGATCACTGATTTCATCGAGGAGGACACCGAGGAGGCGCGCGCCCAGGCCGAGAAGCCGCTGCACGTCATCGAGGGGCCGCTGATGGACGGCATGAACGTGGTGGGCGATCTGTTCGGCGCCGGCAAGATGTTCCTGCCCCAGGTGGTGAAGTCGGCCCGGGTGATGAAGCGGGCGGTGGCCTACCTGCAACCCTACATCGAGGCGGAGAAGTCCGGCGGTTCCAGCAACGGCAAAATCGTGCTGGCCACCGTCAAGGGCGACGTGCACGACATCGGCAAGAACATCGTCGGGGTGGTGCTCCAGTGCAACAACTTCGAGATCGTGGATCTCGGGGTCATGGTCTCCTGCGAGACCATCCTCAAGACGGCCCGGGAAGTGAACGCCGACATCATCGGCCTGTCGGGCCTCATCACTCCGTCCCTGGACGAGATGGTGCACGTGGCCAAAGAGATGGAGCGTCAGGGGTTCAAGCTGCCGCTGCTCATCGGCGGAGCCACCACTTCCAAGGCCCACACCGCGGTGAAGATAGAGCAGAACTACTCCGAGCCCGTGGTCTATGTCTCCAACGCCTCCCGCGCCGTGGGGGTGGCCCAGAGCCTGCTGAGCCCGGAGCTCAAGCCCGCCTTCGTGGCCCGCATCGACAAGGAGTACGAGATTGCCCGGGATCAGCATGCCCGCAAGCAGCCGCGCTCCAAGCCGGTCAGCCTGGCCCATGCCCGCGCCAACCGCCATCAGCTGGACTGGGTGGGCTATGAGCCCCCGGCGCCCCGGGAGCCCGGCGTGCAGACCTTCGAAAACGTGCCCATCTCTGTGCTGCGCCCCTACATCGACTGGACGCCGTTTTTCCTGAGCTGGGAGCTGGCGGGCAAGTTCCCCCGCATCCTGGAAGATGAGGTGGTGGGGGAGGAGGCGACGCGCCTCTACGCCGACGCCAACGCCATGCTGGATCAGCTGGAGAAGGATCAGAGCGTGCGCTGCGCCGGTATCGTCGGCCTGTTCCCCGCCAACGCCGTGGGGGACAGCATCGAGGTCTACACCGACGAGACCCGCACCCAGGTGCGCAAGGTGCTGCACCACCTGCGCCAGCAGAGCGAGAAGCAGGGCTTCCCCAACTACTGTCTGGCAGACTATGTGGCGCCGAAAGAGAGCGGCAAGCCCGACTGGATCGGCGCCTTCGCGGTGACCGGCGGCATCGGCGAGGAGGCCATCGCCAAGGCCTACAAGGCGGACCACGACGACTACAACGCCATCCTCATCCAGGCGGTGTGCGATCGCCTCGCCGAGGCCTTTGCCGAATACCTCCACGAGCAGGTGCGCAAAGTGCACTGGGGCTATGCCCCGGACGAGGCGCTCAGCAACGAGGAACTGATTCGCGAAAATTACCAGGGGATACGTCCGGCGCCGGGCTACCCGGCCTGCCCGGAGCACACCGAGAAGGGGAGCATCTGGGAGCTGCTGGACGTGGAGCAGGCCATCGGCATGCAGCTTACCGAGTCCTACGCCATGTGGCCGGGGGCGGCGGTATCCGGCTGGTACTTCTCCCACCCCGAGAGCAAATACTTCGCGGTGGCCCAGATCCAGCAGGATCAGGTGGAAGACTACGCCCAGCGCAAGGGGATGACCCTGGCAGAGGCCGAACGCTGGCTGGGACCCAACCTGCATTGATCCCCGTCTGCCTCGCCTCACGCGGTGCGGGGCAGACGCCGGGTATGCACGCCATATCGAGGTTGCCATGAAGATTGGATTTGTCGGTCTGGGGGCCGTGGTGCAGACAGCCTATCTGCCTGCACTCGCCGCACTGGCGGAAAATACCGAGATATGGGGTTTTGATCCCGCCATCACCCTGCCCGGCGTCATGTCCGCCTCGACCCTGGAAGCCCTGCTGGCCGAACCCCTGGATCGGCTGGTGATCGCCACGCCTTCCCTGCTGCATCTGCCTGTGCTGGAGCAGGCACTGGCCAGCGCCATTCCCCTCATCCTGGTGGAGAAACCCGTGGTGGCCACCCTGGCCCAGCACGATCGCCTGCACGCCCTGCTGGCGGACCCCGAGGTCGCAGCCAGGGTGCTGGCGCTGGATCACTGGATGGCCCGCAATGCCGTCCAGCAGTTGCTGCTGAGCGGCAAACTGGATGAAGGCTGGCAGCCTCGGGAATCAGACGGCGCCGGGGGCGGGCTGGCCACCCTCGCCGATATCAGCGCGGTGGAGGGCTTTTTGCTGGAACCCTGCGGCCTGGACGAGGCGGGGGAGCCCTATGCCCTCAACTTCGCCACCGGGGAGCCGGATCGGCGGGTCCTGCGCCATCCAGACGGGGTGATCCTCGACATCGGCACCCATCTGCTGGCGATGATCCGGGAGCTGCTGGTGGCCCTGGGTGGGGACGACCGCCTGCACCTGATCGCGGAGGGCGTCTGCGACCGGCTGGGGCAGCCCATCCGGCGCGGGGATCTGGAGACCGCCGAGGGGCGGGCCTGCCTGCGCGGCGAGGCGGCAGGGGTGCCCCTGACCCTCTGGCTCGACAAGTATGCCGGTCCCGGGGTGGAGAAGAAGGGGCTTTGCCTGCACTTCAAAGACGGGCGGCGCATCGAGCTGCTTCGCCGCGGCAACCTGGAGTGGCTGCACCATCACGACGTCGACGGGATGCGGGGCTGGCAACGTGAGGGGCCCCTCTATCGCCACTGCATCGCCCAGACCCTGCTGGCCCCCGTGCCTTTGGGAGGCTGGGCCGGCACCACGGCGCGCCGTTTGCAGGAGGTCGCCCTGCTGCTTGAGTTGCAGCAAGGGCTGCGCGGCCCCCATTGACGTCGCTGGCGCCATCCGGCATGAGGGCTGGTGGCTGGCGCCGTCTTGCAGAACGGTCCGTTCTTGAGTGCAGCACTCTCGGTTTTTGCCTGTTCTTGCAGAACCGCGCATGGTGAGGGGAAAGGATTGGCGTTGCCAGTCGTTCATGGCACCTTATACTCTCCAGTCCGATTATCAGGTCTGCCATTTCCATGAATATTGCCATTTTATCCCGTGAGCCCAACAACTACTCCACCCGCCGTCTGGTCGAGGTGGCCCGGGCCCGTGGGCATCAGGTCGAGGTGCTCGACACCCTGCGCTGCTACATGAACATCGCCTCCCACAGCCCCTCCATCCATTACGAAGGACGGGAGCTGGAGAGCTATGACGCCGTGATCCCGCGCATCGGTGCCAGCATCACCTTCTATGGCACCGCCGTGCTGCGCCAGTTCGAGATGATGAGCACCATGGCTCTCAACAGCTCGGTGGCCATCTCCCGCTCCCGGGACAAGCTGCGCGCCATGCAGCTGCTCTCCCGCCACGGCATCGGCCTGCCGGTGACCGGCTATGCCCACAGCACCCACGACGTACCGGATCTCATCACCATGGTGGGGGGCGCCCCCCTGGTGGTGAAACTGCTGGAGGGCACCCAGGGGATTGGCGTGGTGCTGTGCGAAACCCAGAAGGCCGCGGAGAGCGTCATCGAGGCCTTTATCCAGACCAACAACAACATCCTGGTGCAGGAGTACATCCGCGAGGCTAACGGCGCCGATATCCGCTGCCTGGTGGTCAACGGCAAGGTGGTGGCCGCCATGCGCCGCCAGGCCCAGCCGGGGGAGTTTCGCTCCAACTTGCACCGGGGCGGCACCGCCGAAGCCATCAAGATCACGCCGGAAGAGCGTGCCACCGCCGTGCAGGCCGCCAAGATCATGGGGCTGGACGTGGCCGGGGTGGATATTCTGCGTAGCGCCCGCGGCCCGCTGGTGCTGGAGGTGAACTCCTCCCCCGGCCTGCAGGGGGTGGAAGCCGCCTCCGGCAAGGACGTGGCGGGCAAGATCATCGAGTTCCTCGAGCTCAAGGCGAGCCGCAAGCACAAGCCGGCGGAATGAGTCCCAAACGAGTGTCAGACAGGTAAACACAGGGCGCCCTCGGGCGCCTTGTTGCTATCTGGCGGGTGGGCTGGAAGGCAGCGGGCTTGCCGGGAAGTGTCTCCCTTCTCCCGCTGTGTTGAACAGCCGGGGAGAAGGGCCGGGGATGAGTGGGTTATACCGCCCCGGGGGCGTCGGGGATCATCACCAGCCGGGCGCTGAAGACCCCCTCCACCAGGTGGGTCTCAATCTGCCAGCCCAGCTTCTCGCAGATGCGCTGGATGATGGTGAGGCCGCAGCCGTAGCCGAGGATCTGATCCGGCGCGGCGGCGGTGGGGTTGCTGATGGTGAGCACCTGCTCGTGCAGGGTGATCTCGATGTGCCCCTCGGCGTAGCTCAGGGCGTTTTTCAAGAGGTTGCCGAGGGCGATGGCGAGCAGGGAGAGGGGGGCCTGCACCTCGCTCTCCTCGTCCAGTTGCAGGCGAATGTCCAGCGTCTCCCGTTGCAGCAGGGGGGCGAGGCGGGTCAACTCCCGGCGAATGAGCGGCGCCACCTGCTGGGGCGGGCGCTCCACGGCCTCCTTGCGTCCCAGCAGCAGGAAGGTTTCGGTGAGCAGGGCCATCTCGTCGGCGGCGGCGCGGATGCGGCTGACGGCGCGGGCTGCCGGGGCGGGCAGGTCATTCACCTTGCCGAGCAGGGCCGCGGATCCTTGGATCACCATGTTGGGGGTGCGCAGCTCGTGGCTGGCAAAGCGACTGAACTCCTGTTCACGGGCAAACACGGCGGCTACCTCGTGCTTGCCCGCCAGCAGCGCCTGCTCTATCTCTCGCAGCTCCTGCCAGGGGGCATCGGGCACGAAGTCCCCCTGATCCGGGGTGAGGTGGGTGACCCGCTGGCGCAGCCGCTCCAGCGGCCTGGTGATGTGACGCACCAGCCAGATGCCGAAGGCGAGGCTCCCCAGCAGCAGGGCCAGGCCGATGAGGCGGGTCACCAGATGCAGCTTGGCTTCGTAAGGGTCCAGGTAGTCGTCCGCATCGTCGTTGAACACCAGATAGAGCAGCCCCTGACCCGAGGGGTGGGCGCGTACCAGGAAATGCTTGTCCTCCCGGCCCAGCTGATGCTCGAAGAAGCCGGGGCTCTGGTAGGCCTTGAGCCAGGCGGGCAGGCGGCCCGCCTCTGTCCAGTAGCTGGAGAACTGGCGCGGGCTGGGGGCGGGGGCCGCCATCCCGAGGCGCAACCAGTCGTCGTCATAACGGGTTGCCTCCGCCTCCAGCCAGTGGCGCAGGCTCAGCTCCTCCATCTTGTTCTCGGCCACCACCATCAGCAGGCTCAGGATCACCAGCAGCAGCAGACCGGCCCCTCCCAGCGCCAGCACCAGGCGCCGGCGCAGGCTCGGCAGACCGGAGGCAAGGGGCGGCGTCGGGTTCGTCATGGGGTCACCAGCCGGTAGCCCTGGCCGTGCAGGGTCTCCAGCATGGGGGTGGGGAAGGGCTTGTCGAGGGCGCTGCGCAGGGCATAGATGTGGCTGCGCAGGGCGTCTGAGTCGGGCTCCTCGTCGCCCCAGACGGTGTCGAGCACCTCCTGGCGCGTCACCAGCTGTGGCGCGCGCTTCACCAGCAGGGTGAGGATCTGGAACGGGATCTTGCCGAGTTTGAGCTCCACCCCGGCGCGGGTGGCGCGGCCGCTGGCGGGATCCATCGTCAGATCGCCAAAGCAGAGCACGCCCATGTCCCCTCTGGGGCCACGCAGGCTGAGGGCCTCCAGGCGCACCTCCAGCTCCTCCATGGCGAACGGCTTGACCAGATAGTCGTCGCCCCCCGCCCGAAAGCCTGCCAGCTTGTCCTCCAGGCTGTCGCGGGCGGTGAGAAAGAGCACCGGGGTCGCGATGCCGTCCGCACGCAGCCGCTCCACGGTACGCAGGCCGTCGAGGCGCGGCATCATGACGTCCATGATGATGACGTCGAAGCGCTCCTGGGCCAGCAGTTGCAGCGCGGCCTGGCCGTGATAGGCGCAGTCCACCCTGTGCCCGGCCAGCGCCAGATAGTCCATGATGGTCTCCGCCACCTGGGGACTGTCTTCCACCACCAGTATTTTCATGCTCTGATCTCCTGGTCTGTGCCGCTATTTCACGGCCATTTCACACCGGATGGGTCATCCTGTGTGCCAGTGTAACCCCGAGGATCCCCGATGAAGAAGTCTCTCCGCGCCTTCTGGTTATTGATTCTATTGCCTTTTGGTCTGGTGCAGGCGGCCGAGTTCAAGCTCACGGGCCGCACTACCTGGCAGCTTGGCCAGTTGATGGTCAACGGCATTCCCTTCGTGATCGATGAGCGCACCCGCTTCAAGGATGGCCTGGATGAGGATGATCTCGGCGGGACCTGGGTCGATCTGGAAGGGGTCGTGCAGGAGACGGCGGCAGGGGCGCGGCGGCTCGTTCGCGAGGTGGAGGCGCTGGAAGAGGAGGACGAGATGGAGCTGGAAGGGCCGGTGGAAGGGGGGCGGATCTGGGGTTATGTCACCTCGGATGGGAGCCTCTCCCCGTTCGAGGGACGCTGGCTGGAGCTGGAGTGCAAGTTTGACGGCATGCGCCTGAGCCAGTGCCGGGAGGATGACTGACCGGTCAGGGCGGACCGGGAAAAATTGCCCGTCCGGGGCCATAGTTAAACCTCACCCCGTGACCCCGGACCGCCTGCCATGACCCGAACCGCACTCTGCCTGCTGCTGTTGCCCTTCTGCACCCTTGCCGACGACGCCGAGCTCTGGCTGGTGGAGCTGGAGCACAACGACGGGGTGCGCCTGCAATTCCAGGGGGCTGAGCTGGAGCTCGGCAGTGCCGAACTGCACGGCGTGGCGCAGCCGGACGGGCTCGTGCCCGGCATGCACCTCGCGATCCTGAGCCGCTACGGCGTCGCCGAGACGATCCGGGTGCTCGACGGGGCGCCGGATCCGGCGCTCGGGGCCAGCTGGCGGCGGGCGGAGGATCGACTGCTCACCCATAATCAGCAGGCATTGCTGCTACAGGATCTCGGCGTGCTGGTGTTTGATGCTGACACTCGCTGGATCAACGGCAGCGCCGCCGATCTGCAACCGGGTCGCCGCCTGGTGCTGAGCCGGGATGAAGAGGGCCGCCTCACCGATATCCTCATTCCTGACCCCGAGGATCCCCTCGACGCCGAAGAGTGAGACCTCTCTCCCTTTCCCCTTGTTAATGGCTTGTACTTTAAATTTCCCCACTTATACTGGCGCACATCTTGTCGGAGTGCTGACCGTCGAACGACGCTAAGCTGAGACCGTTAATTCGGGATCCGTGGAACCTGATCAGGTTAAGACCTGCGAAGGGAAACAAGGGTAACTTGCGGGTTACCGCGCCGGGGAAGGCACACCTTCCCGCCAGCTGGAGGCAGACCGCCTCTGGCTGGCACAGGCGCACAGGGGGAGGTTGTCCCGTCCGGTTGTCCTTAGGGCGCCGGGTTTCCAGACTAGGGAAACACCGGGACGGCAGAGCAGGGAAGATCCATGCCCGGCTCACTCCCCCGAGCACACCCCGCCGCAAGTTCATCTTCTCCTCGAACTCCAGACAAGCAAACACCCATAACTTCAACCAGTTAATGTGAGTTTTGCTATGTCTACCAATGTTTCTGATACCACCAAATCCAGCCGCCGCGAGCAGCGCTCCAGCGCCCAGACCTTTATCGACAACCTCAAGGGGATGGCGCACCCCAACTCCCGCCGCATCTTTATCCAGGGTTCTCGCCCTGACATCCGGGTGCCTTTGCGGGAGATCCAGCTGGCCGACACCTTCGTCGGCGGCACCAAGGACGCTCCCCAGTTCGAGCCCAACGAGCCGGTGCCGGTTTACGATACCTCGGGCCCCTATGGGGAAGAGGCCGCCCCCATCGACGTGCGCCGTGGTCTGCCGCGCCTGCGCGAAGCCTGGGTGCTGGAGCGTGCTGACACCGACGCGCTGGACGGGCTGAGCTCCACCTTCACTCAGGAGCGCCTGGCGGACGAGGGGCTGGATCACCTGCGTTTCGAACATTTGCCGAGCGCCCGCCGCGCCAAGCCGGGCCGCCGGGTCACCCAGCTGCACTATGCCCGCCAAGGCATCGTCACCCCCGAGATGGAATTTATCGCCATCCGCGAGAACATGGGCCGCGAGCGAGTGCGCTCCGAGCTCCTGCGCACCCAGCACCCGGGTCAGGGCTTTGGCGCCAGACTGCCCCAGAACATCACCCCCGAGTTCGTGCGCGATGAGGTGGCCGCCGGTCGCGCCATCATCCCCAGCAACATCAACCACCCGGAAGCGGAGCCCATGATCATCGGCCGCAACTTCCTGGTGAAGATCAACGCCAACATCGGCAACTCGGCGGTCACTTCCAGCATCGAAGAGGAAGTGGAGAAGCTGGTGTGGTCCACCCGCTGGGGCGCCGACACCGTGATGGATCTCTCCACCGGCCGCTACATCCACGAGACCCGCGAGTGGATCCTGCGCAACAGCCCGGTGCCCATCGGTACCGTGCCCATCTATCAGGCGCTGGAGAAGACCAACGGCATCGCCGAAGACCTCACCTGGGAGCTGTTCCGCGACACCCTGCTGGAGCAGGCCGAGCAGGGGGTGGACTACTTCACCATCCACGCAGGCGTCTTGCTGCGCTTCGTGCCCATGACCGCCAAGCGCCTCACCGGCATCGTTTCGCGCGGTGGCAGTATCATGGCCAAGTGGTGCCTGTCGCACCACAAGGAGAACTTCCTCTACGAGCACTTCCGCGAGATCTGCGAGATCTGCGCCGCCTACGACGTGAGCTTGTCGCTGGGTGACGGTCTGCGTCCGGGCTCCGTCTACGACGCCAACGACGAGGCCCAGTTCGCCGAGCTGCGCACCCTGGGCGAGCTCACCAAGATTGCCTGGGAATACGACGTGCAGGTGATGATCGAGGGGCCTGGTCACGTGCCCATGCACATGATCGAGCGCAACATGACCGAGCAGCTCGAGCACTGCCACGAGGCGCCCTTCTATACCCTGGGCCCGCTCACCACCGACATTGCCCCGGGGTACGATCACTTCACCTCCGGCATCGGCGCCGCGCTCATCGGCTGGTACGGCTGCGCCATGCTCTGCTACGTGACCCCCAAGGAACACCTGGGCCTGCCCAACAAGGAGGACGTGAAGCAGGGGCTCATTACCTACAAGATCGCCGCCCACGCTGCTGACCTTGCCAAAGGCCACCCGGGCGCCCAGATCCGCGACAACGCCATGTCCAAGGCGCGCTTCGAGTTCCGCTGGGAGGATCAATTCAACCTAGCCCTCGACCCCGACACCGCCCGCGCCTACCACGACGAGACCCTGCCCCAGGAGTCCGGCAAGGTGGCCCACTTCTGCTCCATGTGCGGGCCCAAGTTCTGCTCCATGAAGATCACCCAGGACGTGCGCGACTACGCCGCCAAGCTGGAAGCCGTAGAGATAAAGCTGGTCGGCATGGACGGTCAGCAGGAGCGGGTGGTGGCCGAGGTCGAGAGCGGCATGGCCCGCATGGCTGAAACCTTCAAGGAGACCGGCGGCGAGATCTACCATCAGGCGGCGACCCTGAAGCAGGCCGCAGGGGAGGAGGCGTGAGCAGCGAGCGCGGGGCTGTCAGCCCCGCCGACCTGTCCGCCGTGACGCAGGCCCGCCCCGTGGTCTGGACCATCGCCGGGTCCGACTCCGGCGGCGGGGCCGGCATTCAGGCCGACTTGCACACGATGCATGACCTCGGCGTGCACGGCTGCTCCGTCATCTCCGCCATCACGGCCCAGAACTCGGTGGCGGTGAAGATGGTCGACCCCGTGCTGATGCAGACCTTCGCCGCCCAGATCGATGCCCTGGGGCTGGATCTGCCACCCGCTGCCATCAAGATAGGCCTGCTGCCGACCCGGCTGCACGTGGAGGTGCTGGCCCGTCGCCTGTCGACCGTCGAGGCTCCCTTCGTGGTCTACGACCCGGTGGCCATCGCCAGCACCGGCACCCCCATGGCGGAGCCCGGCATGCTGGTGGCGGTGCGCGAGCACCTGCTGCCACGTCTGTCGCTCATCACCCCCAACGGTCCCGAGCTGGAAGCCCTGACCGGCCTGCCCGCCACCAGTCCCGAGCTGGTGCGCCTCGCCGCCCGGCGGCTGCGCGAACTCGGCGCCCGCGCCGTGCTGGTCAAGGGGGGCCACCTTGAATGGGGCGGGGATCTCTGCCTCGACTACTACCAGGACGAGAGCCGCGAATTCTGGCTCGCCGCGCCACGCCTCGATACCCGCCACGGCCACGGCACCGGTTGCGCTTACGCCAGCGCCATCGCCGCCGTGGTGGCGCAGGACTATCCGGTGGAGGACGCCATCACCCTGGCGCGCGCCTACCTGCAACAGGGCTTGGCGGCGGCGCAGGGGGTGGGTGCAGGCCCGGGGCCCATCGCCCATCTCGGCTGGCCCGCCGACCTGGCCCACTTCCCCCGTGCCGTGCTGGCGGGATCACCGCTCGATCGCCGCTTCGGATTGTATGAAACAAGCAGCGCCCGCCTGCCGCAGGGCCCCTTCGCGCCGACCGAACACAACCTCGGTCTCTATCCGGTGGTGGATTCGGTCAAGTGGCTCAAGCGTCTGCTGGGGGCCGGGGTCAAGACCATCCAGCTACGGATCAAGAATCTGCCCGCCACAGAGGTGGCGCCGGCCATTCGTGATGCGGTCGCGCTCGGTCGCCGCCATGGGGCGCGGCTCTTTATCAACGACCATTGGCAGCAGGCCATCGAGGCGGGGGCCTGGGGCGTGCATCTGGGGCAGGAGGATATGGAGACCGCCGATCTCGCCGCCATTCAGGCGGCGGGGCTGCGCTTTGGCATCTCCACCCACGGCTACTTCGAGCTGATGCGGGCCCGCGAGCTGGCCCCCTCCTATATCGCGCTCGGCCATATCTTCCCGACCAACACCAAGGCGATGCCTTCGCGCCCCCAGGGGCTGGCGCGGCTGCACCACTACCGCGCCCTGATGGCGCAGTGGCCCACGGTGGCCATCGGCGGCATCAGCGAGGAGCGGGTGGCGGCGGTCAAGGCAAGCGGGGTCGGCAGCATTGCGCTGGTCTCGGCCATCACGGCGAGCGATGACTGGCAGGGCGCGACCGAGCGGCTGCTCGCTGCCGTGGGGGCGGGGGATGAGCCGTGCTCGGCCAGCGTGATACGGGAGGCAGAACATGCGCTCTGATGCCGCTTCTCTTAGTGACAAAGAGTATCTGAGATACGGCCGTCAGCTGATGCTGGCGGAAGTGGGCGAGGAAGGGCAGGCGCGGCTCAAGGATAAGTCCGTGTTGATCGTGGGCCTCGGCGGGCTCGGCTCGCCGCTCGCCCTCTATCTGGCCGGGGCCGGGGTGGGCACCTTGTGGCTCGCCGATGGCGACACGGTGGATTCCAGCAACCTGCCGCGCCAGATCCTGTTCGATAGCGAGGCGGTCAACCACTCCAAGGCGGAGCTGGCCCGCGAGCGCTTGGCCGCCCACAACCCGCTGGTGGAGCTGATTGCCATCAACCAGCGACTCGATGCCGCCAGCCTGCCGGAGTTTGTGGCCGAGGTGGATCTGGTGATCGACTGCTGCGACAACCTCGCCACCCGCCAGGCCATCAACGCCGCCTGCGTGGCCCAGGGCAAGCCCTGGATCTGTGCCGCCGCAGTGGGTTGGCAGGGGCAGCTGATGGCGCGTACCAGCAGTGATCACGCCTGCTACGCCTGCCTCTATCCGCTGGATACCGAGATCAGGGAAAGCTGCGAGACCAGCGGCGTCACCGGCCCGCTGGTGGGGGTGATGGGCTCTTTGCAGGCGCTGGAGGCACTGAAACTGCTGCTCGGGATGCCAAGCCCGGTGGCGGGCACATTGCGCCGGTTTGATGCCCTGACCCATCAGTGGCAGACCCTCACGCTGGCTCCCGATCCCGATTGCCCGGTCTGCGGCAGCACCCACCCGGCCCTGGAGAATTAACCATGAAGATCCGATTGAACGATATCGAGCTGACGCTGCCCACCGGCCAGCGCCTGACTGAGCTGCTGGCGGTGCAGGAGATTTCCCCTCAGGGGGTAGCGGTGGCCCTCAACGGCGCCGTGCTGCCCCGTGGCCGCTGGGCCGAGACCCGTCTCAATGACGGGGACGAACTCCACCTCTTCACCGCCATCGCGGGAGGCTGATCCATGATGCTCGCAGTCCCATCTTCGAACGCTCTGCCTTGCGGCGGGGCCTCATCTCTTCTTATCGCAGTGGCCGGAGGCTGACATGCTGACAATTGCCGATCACACCTTCTCTTCGCGCCTCTTCACCGGCACCGGCAAGTTTGCCCGCCCGGAACTGATGGCCGCCGCCATCGAGGCGAGTGGCTCCCGGCTGGTCACCATGGCCATCAAGCGGCTGGAACCCGGCAAGGCCCACGACGATATCCTGAGCCCGCTCCTGAAACTCGGGGTCAAGCTGCTGCCCAACACCTCGGGGGCCAAGACCGCCGCCGAGGCGGTATTTGCCGCCCACCTCGCCCGTGAGGCGCTGGGGACGAACTGGCTCAAGCTTGAGATCCACCCCGATCCTCGTTACCTGCTGCCAGACCCCATCGAGACGCTCAAAGCCGCCGAACAACTGGTGAAAGAGGGCTTTGTGGTGCTGCCCTACTGCGGTGCCGACCCCGTGCTGTGCAAACGGCTCGAAGAGGTGGGCTGCGCCGCCGTGATGCCGCTGGGCGCCCCCATCGGTTCCAATCAGGGGCTGGTGACCCGGGAGTTTCTCTCCATCATCGTCGAGCAGGCCAATGTGCCCGTGGTGGTGGATGCGGGGATCGGTGCGCCGAGCCATGCGGCGGCCGCCTTTGAGCTGGGCGCCGATGCCGTGCTGGTCAACACCGCCATCGCGGTGAGCGGCGACCCGATCGCCATGGGCCGCGCCTTTGCGCTGGCCTGCACCGCCGGTCGCAGCGCCTATGAGGCAGGCCTTGGCGCTCGCGCCCAGCAGGCGCAAGCCTCCAGCCCGCTTACCGATTTTCTGGGGGCGTTATGAGTCAGCATGCCAATGACCCCACCCCGACCCTCCCCTTGCCAGGGGAGGGAGTGTCGACTTCGCCCTCTTGTGAAGTAGGAGATCGGGGGGGCGGATTAACACCTCCCCCTTGTGAAGGGGGAGGCCGGGAGGGGGTTGAGAGAAAGTCGGAGAGTTTTCTCGATAGATGGCAGGAGCTGGAGTGGGACGATATCGGCATGCAGATCCGCGCCAAAACTGCCGCCGATGTGGCCCGCGCCCTGAGCGCCCCCCGCCGTACCTTGGCCGATTTTATGGCGCTGATCTCCCCAGCCGCCGAAGCGTACCTGCCGCAGATGGCGGCCGAGGCCGAGCGGCTGACTCGCCAGCGCTTTGGCAACACCATCGGCTTCTATGTGCCGCTCTATCTGTCGAACCTCTGTGCCAACGACTGCACCTACTGCGGCTTCTCCATGAGCAACCGCCTCAAGCGCAAGACCTTGAATGCAGAGGAGATTGAGCGCGAGTGTCTGGCCATCAAGGCGCGCGGTTTTGACAGCGTGCTGCTGGTGACCGGCGAGCACGAGCACAAGGTGGGGCTCGCCTATTTTCGGCAGGTGTTGCCCATCATCCGCCGTCACTTCAGCACGGTGGGGATGGAGGTGCAGCCCCTCTCTCAGGACGAATACGCCGAGCTGAAAACCCTCGGCCTCGATTCGGTCATGGTCTATCAGGAGACCTACCACGCCCCCACCTATGCCCGCCATCACCTGCGCGGCAACAAGCAGGACATCGCATGGCGCCTCGCCACGCCGGATCGGCTGGGCCGCGCCGGTATCGACAAGATAGGGTTGGGGGCGCTGATCGGTCTCTCCTCGGACTGGCGTGCCGACAGCTACTTTGTCGCCGAGCATCTGAGCTGGCTTGAGCGCCACCACTGGCAGAGCCGCTACTCGCTCTCCTTCCCGCGCCTGCGCCCCTGCACCGGCGCTCTGGAGCCTGCCGTGGTCATGTCGGATCGCCAGCTGGCCCAGCTTATCTGCGCCTGGCGCCTCTTCTCGCCCACGCTGGATTTGTCGCTCTCCACCCGCGAGTCGGCCACCTTCCGCAACGGCGCGGTGCGCCTTGGCATCACCCAGATGTCGGCTGAGTCGCGCACCCAGCCGGGTGGCTATGCCGAGGGGGATAAAGAGGAGCTGGAGCAGTTCGCCATCCACGACGACCGCCCGGTGGGGGAAGTAGCCGCCGCGGTGCGGCAGGCGGGGTTGCAGCCGGTGTTCAAGGACTGGGAACCCTTCTTGGGCCGATAGAGGCGGCCACGCCCCCCTTTGCCGGTGGCATCCGGCATGGTTGGGCGGTGTTCGGCCACACACCTTGCTGGTGGCGATGCTTTGGCTCCCTCCCCTGCGAAGGGGAGGGCTGGGGAGGGGTCTTGATGCGATGTTTCATTGCCATCGTAGGGTCGATTAGCCGTCAGGCGTAATCGTCCGTTCCAAGGCATGGTGTTGGCGGAAGGAGCCGTTGTGTGGTGGCACGGCTTTGCCGTGCAGGACGCGAGGCCGCTGGCCTCGAAGGGTTTTCGCCCGCCCTTCGGGCTTGGGCGAGTGACTTTGGAAAGACCCAAAGTCACCAAAGGTCTTCTCCCCCGCTTATTCGCCCGACTGCGTCGGGTTCCTTCGGCTCACCCACTTGTCCGGCGGCACGCGCCGACGGGCCTTTGGCCTTCGCCATCCATGGCTTCGGCCAAAGTCCGCTTCGAACATCCCTGTTCTCGCGCCAAATCGGGTCGAGCGGCGCTCGCCCTTGCCCGATTTGGCCCATGGTCTGGCGCCGCTCGCTCGACATCCTGTCTCGCGGCCTGGACAAGCGGGCTCGCCTCAGCGAAAAAGAGGGTAACCAAGACCGTGCCCGCCCGGTAGATAGTGGAGGGTGCAGTTGATATGCGAGATGGTGCTTAGGGTAGTTGCTTGAGGTAATTGGTTAGCGAGAAGGGCTGAGCAAATTCTTTCATCCCGGCCAATCTATCCAGCTCTGCTTGGCCGACTTGCTGCAACTGAGCTTGCTGGGCGGGAGTTAGCGTGGTGGTTCTCGCCTTGATCAGGGTGTCGAGAAAACTGCTGTCTCCCTCTACGGCTTGATGGAACGCCTTGAGCGCCAGCGCATCCACTTCTGCTGCGGTGCAGCGCTCCATGCTTTTCTCATGCAGATAGATAAGCACGGTTACTAGTTGTCCCCTCTCCAGTGACCAGAAGGGGTCACTTTTGACAGGCAGTGTGGCGCTGTGTTGTGACTTGATGGCTTCGCACCGCTCAAATGCCGGATCCAGATCGTGTAGTGACAGGGCAAAGGCGCTGGAGCTGGTTGCAAGCAGCGCAAAGAGCAAGGCAAGGCGTCTGTAGAAGGAGAGACTCCAGCTATCCGGCGCCTTGTCTATTACAGGGCTGTTGCGGCCGCTCATCGGCTTATGACTGCTTTTTCAGAAAGTAACTGATATGCCCCGGCGGCATATCGGGCAGCTGACCAAAGACTTCGTAACCCTGCTTCTGGTAGAAGGGGAGGGCCTGAAAACTGGTGGTTTCCAGATGGTAGTTGGTGATGCCCTTGCTTTGGGCGTACTGCTCCATGGCGCCGAGCAGGCGGCCGCCCCAGCCATCGCGGCGGATGCGTTCGTCGATCCAGAGCCAGTCGACGTGCAGCCAGCCCCACTTGATGTCGGCGATGATGCCGCCGTGAACCTTGCCCTCTTCATCCTTGATAAAGCTGGCGATCCGCTCGCGCAGATGGGTGCCGGCGTGATCCTTGTTGTAGCCCGAGAGGCCAATGCGCAGCGCTTCGATCTCATCGTCCTGAGGCGGTTGGGGTGGGGTGAGTTGCATAGTGCTTCCTGCTTGATGGTGGTTGTCTCTAACGGGTTGCCGCTTCCAACGCGGCTATCTCGCCGCCGCTGATGAGCGGCAGGTTGCGGCTGACCTGCTCTACCGGCCAGTCCCACCAGGCGATGGCGTTGAGACGGGCGATGGTGTCGTCGTCGAAGCGGTAGCGGATCACTTTCGCCGGGTTGCCACCGACTACGGCATAGGCGGGCACGTCGCCGGTGACCACGGAGCGGGCGGCGATGATGGCGCCGTTGCCGACTTTGACCCCTGGCATGATCAGGGCGTCATAGCCTATCCAGACATCGTTGCCGATGACGGTATCCCCCTTGTAGGGGAGGCTGCCCGGGGCAGGGGCGGCGCTCTCCCAGCCGTTGCCGAAGATAAAGAATGGGTAGGTGGAGAAGCCGGAGGTCTGGTGATTGGCGCCGTTCATGATGAACTTGACCCCGCGGGCGATGGCGCAGAACTTGCCGATGATGAGCTTGTCGCCGATGAAGGGGAAGTGGTAGAGGACGTTGCGCTCGAAGCCCGCCGCATCCTCCGGATCGTCGTAATAGGTGTAGTCACCCACCTCGATATTGGGTCCCTTGATGGTGTTCTTGATAAAGCACACCTGGGGGAAGCCGTTCATGGGGTGGGGGTTGGCGGGATCGGGTCCGTGCATGGGGGCTCCTCTGGGGTCTGGGCTCAGGCTACCCTAACGGAATCGGGTGGAGCCTTGCCACCCTTTTGTGCCCTCCGCTTCGCCAGTCTCTGTCGCCCCCTGCCCATGTGCGCATCGACCCGGGGCGGGTTTGTCTCTAGCATGGAGGGGCGGCGGAGTCTGGCTCCGTCAAAATGGATGATGGACGAAGTGCGCCTTGCACACTTCTGGCGGAGAGAAAAGATGAAGCTGCGTTCCTTGTTGATGGTGGGTGCCCTGCTGCTGGGCGGATGTGCGGTCAATCCCTATGGGGGGACGCCTGCGCCGGTCGGCGAGCCGGACAAGCCGGTGACCAAACCAGAGAAACCCGTGGCCGAGCCTGACAAGGCCGAGCCGGTGCCTGCTCCCAAACCCGTGGCACCGACGGGGCTGGCGGTCGCCCTGGCCGATGACTTCCTTAAGGCCGCCGATGTGCAGGCACTGGCGGGCAGCAGCCCGGTACTGCTGCTGATGGCGCCCCAGAACGGTACAGGTGAGCCCTTCAGCACCCAGCCCCTGGCGGTGGCCATGATCCAGCGCATTCAGGCCAATAGCGGCTTTCGTTTCGCAGACCCGGGCCAGGTGGCGGCCATCACGGGTCAGCTCGAATACCAGCAGGGGGGCATGAACCCCGCCTCCCTGGTGCGTCTGGGTCGCCAGACCGGGGCGGGTTACATGCTCTACGGGGATCTCCTTTCTGAAGGGGGCCGCTACCGGCTCGCCATGAGCCTGATGGATCTCAAGAGCGGTGAACTGCTCTGGAACGCCAGCCGATCCGCTGCCCGCTGATGCCGGCTCGCCGGATCCCTCTTGACCGGGATCCGGCCTTGCCCCCTTGTCCGGGGGCGGGAATACCCCTGTGGCGCCCCTGACGTCACAGGGGTTGGCATGTCGCACTGCCTGAGGGCAAAAAAACCTTCCTGACTGTCTGACAATTATGGTTCTGACAGCATCCCCGATTGCTACCATTCACTTTGCCGGAGGCTTGTCCGGTGAACACGTCACCGACCGCATTCTTCCCGCCCGGCAGGCAGCTTTCTGCCCCTGTGCGATACTCCATGAGTCTTGTATAACAGGAGTACAGGGACCCACTCCCATGGATAGCAAGGAGCTCGGATGGCGCTCTCAGTGGCACAACTCTACGAAGTGATGGCCCAGTTGCCGGATCCCGTCTTCATCCTCAGCGAAGATGGCTACTACATCGAGTACATCGGCGGGATGGAGCAGCAGTCCTACCAGAACGGCAACCCGCTGATCGGCAGACAATTGCTGGACGTGCTGCCCGAGGACAAGGCGCAGTGGGTGATGGCGCAGGTGGCTCAGGCCCTCGCCAGCGGCCAGGTGCAGGTGGTGGAGTATGACCTCTCCCCCGCCGAGGTGGACGGCATTGACGCCGACGCCGGGCCCCAGGGAATGCAGCGTTTCGAGGGCAAGATAGCGCCCTTGCCATCTTTATATGAAGGGAAGCGGGCGGTGGCCTGGATGACCCGCAGCATCACCCGCCAGCACGAGCTGCAACAGCGGCTCAAGCGGCTCGGGGAGACGGATCAGCTCACCGGCCTCTACAACCGCCACTTCTTCTTCGACCAGTATCACCACAGGGTGCAGGGGCAGCATCTCACCGGCCTCATCATGCTGGATCTCGATCACTTCAAGCAGATCAACGATCGCTTCGGCCACCAGACCGGTGACAAGGTCCTGTGCCGGGTCTGCGAGTGCGTCTCCGCCCAGTTGCGGGGGGAGGATCTCTTCGTGCGCAGCGGTGGCGAGGAGTTTCTGATCCTGCTGCCGCAGATCGACGAGGGGATATTGCTGAAGGTGGCGGAGCGGATCCGCGCCGCAGTGGCGGCCATGGCGCCGGATCCCGCCCCCGTGACCGTGAGTCTGGGCACCACCCTGATCCGGCCGGGAGAGGATCTCGGCACCGTGCTGGCCCGGGCGGACGAGTGGCTCTATCGGGCCAAGCGGGGCGGGCGCAACCGGGTGGCCCACGATGGGGCGCCCTGAGGGGCGCAGTGAACAGGAAAGAGGGCGACCCGGGGTCGCCCTCTTTCATTTGTCTGCGTCTTGGCGCCGTCTCAGCCAAACAGTGTCGAGATGTTCTGGCCCGCCATCAGCAGGCCGATGGCCAGGGCGCTGAACCAGACCAGGGTAGCAGCGACCAGGGCATAGCCAAGGGCGACGAAGAGCCCGTCCCGCTGCAACATGCCGATGGCCAGCAGCAGGATGGCCCAGGCGGGCATGGCGTTGGTGAAGGGAATGGCGCCCAGCGGCAGCATCAGCAGCAGGGCGGCCAGCATGATGAGCAGGCCGTTGCAGCGGTTGATGGTCACGCTGCCGGTCAGGATGAGCAGGCGCGGGCGGATGAAGCGGTCGATGCGGGCCAGCAGATCCGCCCCCTTGTGCAGGGTCGGCTTGAGGTGCTCGGCGGCGAAGCGGCGCTCCATCAGGAAGGCGGGCAGCCAGGGCACCCGGTTGAGGGTGATGCCGATGCCGATGAAGAGGATCAGCAGGCCAAAGGGGGTGCTGACGCCGGGAATGGAAACCGGCAGCAGGAAGGGAACCGTGAGCAGCACGCAAAACAGCAGCATGCCCTGCTCGCCCACCAGGGCCAGCATCTGGCGCAAGCTGATGTGGCTCTCCTCGATGGCGTGGGCGGTGGCCCTCAGGGTATCGGAGAGCGTGCTTTGGGGGTCGTTGAGTTGCGCGGCAACCATTCCTGAGATCCTCGTCTGTTGATGCCACCGCTGTGGCGCCGTCAGCTTACGGGGGCGAGGTTAATCCCGGATGAATAACCCCGGGGAGCACAGATATTTCCATCGGGAGCGGGGCAATGGGGCTGGTACAGCCCCCGTCCAGTGTGGGAGACGGGCGCTCTGATATGCTTTGCGCAGGTCTTTCACCAAAGGATGAGCATATGAGAGGAGCGATGGGGATGGTGCCGGGGCTGCTGCTGCCCCTGGCGGGCTGGGCTGCCGAGCCCCCGGCGACGGGCTGGCAGCTGACTCCCTTTGCGGGATACAGCTCGGCCATCGACTTTCGGGCCATGGACGAGCCGGCCCCCACGCCGCACGGGAGCGACATCGACACCCTGCAAGGGGAGCACTCCGGCAGCTGGGGGCTCTTCATCAGCAGGGAGGTGGATGACCCCGGCATGGTGGAGCTGCTCTACAGCCACCAGTCGACCCGGGTGTCCCCCGAACTGCCCGACAGGCTGACGGTGGACACCCTGCAGTTTGCCGGGGCCCTGACTCTCTCGGACAACCTGATGGCCCCCTATATCGGTGCCGGGATCGGGGTCACCCGCTTCGATGCCTACGACAGCGAGACGGCCCCTTCCATGTCCCTGGCCCTCGGGGTGCAGCCGCGCCTGACCGAACATCTGGCCGTGCGGGCCGAGGTGCGCGGTTATGGTGCCTTGGTCAACGACGACAGCCAGTTTCTCTGCAACCCCGAGATTTGCGCCTTTCGGGTGCGAGGGGAGCTGATCACCCAGTGGCAGGCCAATATCGGCTTGACCCTGAGGTTCTGAGCCTCATGATGGGACTCCTTTGACCAGACAAGGCGATACGACTCCGTGCCATCCCTGCCCCGTGAACTGCCCGTACTGCTGACCCCAAGGGGGCGACTGCGCCCCTTCGATGGGCGGGATGCTGCCGATCTCTTCGCCATCTACGGGGATCCCCTGGTGATGCGCTTGGTCGGGGAGCCGCCGTTTCCCTCCCTTGCCACCGTGTCGCAGATGCTGGCTAGCGTCGAGCGGTTGCTGGCTGGCGGCGAGTCGCTGGAGTGGGGGCTGGTGTTACGCGGCAGCGGCCGCCTGGTGGGTACCTGCGGCTTGCACAGCTTTGCGGCCGGCGCCAGCCTGCGCCAGGCGGAGGTGGGCTGCATGCTGGCCCGCAGCCACTGGGGACAAGGTCTGATGGGGGAGGCGCTGAGCGCCC
Source organism: Aeromonas caviae (assembly GCF_000819785.1). GTDB lineage: Bacteria > Pseudomonadota > Gammaproteobacteria > Enterobacterales > Aeromonadaceae > Aeromonas > Aeromonas caviae. Next base: position 109,162 of record NZ_CDBK01000044.1, read on the forward strand.
TGATCGCCTATGCCCGCCAGCTTGGCATCGTCACCCTGCTTGCGGATATCGAACCGGACAATCTGCCCAGCCAGCGGCTATTTGAGCGGCTGGGCTTCATCTGGCAGCAGGATACCTGCTACCGGTTGCTGCTGGGCGAGGAGATCACACCAGACCGCGCGTGACGCGGCTGAGGGGCTCGTTGACGTCGAACACCTTGTACTGCACCGCGCTGGCGCCCATGGCGAGCACCCGCTGCTCGTGCATGGTGGCGTAGGCGAGGGCACTCCCCTCATCCTCGAACAGATAGATGCCGCCCGCTTCGCCGGTGCGCGGGTTCTCGGTCCAGATCTTGGAGATGAAGCCCGGCTCCCGGGTGATGGAGTCGGCCAGCGGCATGGCCGCATTAGTGAGGGCCGGTCCCATCATCTCGGCGGGGAAGTTGAAATGGATTTGCAGCAGGCTGGGCATGATAAACCTCTCGTGGGCGTTGATTGACGGAATCCGCATCATAGGAAGCCGGCATCTTGGCTGCAAGAAGGCACATTTTCGTGGCATAGTTACCGCAAAGTAACCACTCGCGAGCCATACCGTGCCCTCACTGCCCTGTCCCGCCTATCAGGTATTGCGCCTGCTGACCGGCAAATGGAAGCCGGCCATTCTGTTTCATCTGCGCGAACAGACCCTGCGTTTTGGCGACCTGCGCCGCTGCCTGCCCGAGGTGAGCCAGAAGGTGCTCACCGCCCAGCTCAAGGAGCTGGAGAGCGACGGTGTCATCATCCGCACCCTCTACCCCGACGTACCGCCCAGGGTGGAGTACAGCCTGAGCCCCCTTGGCGTCGCCCTGATCCCCCTGCTTCAGCAGATGCACGATTTTGCGCTGAACCACGTTGATCTGCTGGCTGGTCAGGGTCCTGTTTCTAGCGAGCCCGCAGCAACCAGCGGCTGAGGGCGGTGGCCGCCAGCAGTCGGTAGCCGAGCAGAGTGAGCGCCAGCAGCGCGGGTACCTTGAGGAGTTCCCACCACACCTGTTTGCCCTGGGGGCCGAAGATCATCAGCCACACCACCAGCATCATGTGCAGACAGTAGAGGCCGAGCACCTTGGGGGCCTGGCGCTCCAGCCAGCTGCCTTTGCCCCATGCGGGGTTGGCCAGCAGCAGGCCGAACAGCCCCAGCGCCCAGGGGAGCGAACCCAGCAGGAAATCGTGACGAGCGAGGGGGACGGCGGCAACGCGCAGCAGCCCTGCGGCCTCCAGGGCGTAGAGCCCCATCCCCGCCATCATCATCAGGGCGCAGCGCCTGGCGTCCGGCTGCCAGGCACGCAGGCGCAGCTCGGCGCCAAGCGCTACGAACAGCAAGGAGAAGAAGGGGCCGTTGCGGGTCAGCAGGGCCCACTCGCCCCCCGGCAGCAGCGAGCCATAGGAGCCGCCGATCAGGGCCAGGGCGTAGAGCAGGGCTCCCAGCAGCAGGGCCAGCCTCGGCAGGCGGACCTGCTGGCGGAGCCCCAGGATCAGCACCGCCACCATCAGGGCGGGCAGGAACCAGAGGTGGATCATGCCGCCCACCCACCAGACGTTGAGATGATCCCCGAGCTGCATCTGCCACTGGCCTGCCATGGCGTGCAGGTAGCCCTCGCTCACCGCCGCGAGCGGGTTGAACGGTATCAGCACGTAGAGCAGGCTCCACGCCAGCCAGAGCCCCAGCAGGGGTCGGCAGTAGCGCAGTGCGACCGTCAGCGGGTGGCCCGCGGCGAGGGCGGGTTGCAAGAAGTAACCGGCGCACAGGAAGAACAGCGGCACCGCGAAGCGGCAGAGCTGGTTGATGACGGCTCCGACCAGAGGGTAGGGCGTGCCGTCCCACAGGGCGGGGTCGAAGGGGTTGCTGAAAGGGGAGAGATGGATGGTCATCACGGCCAGGATGGCCACCACTCGCCCGCATTCAATGCTGGAGATGCGCATGATTCCTCGTGGCGTTCGGGAGCTGGGCGCACCCTATCAGCCGCAGGCGTTCCCTATCCAGCCGCCTGGTCGCCAACTGTGACCCCCATCGGCGGCCGGTTACCCTTTGTTACCCGAGGTGCGGGCAAGGTTACCGCCGCCGGGAGCAGGATCCCGTTTTGGTGTCGGTAAAAGGGCTAGAGCAGGGCCACCAGCACGGTGACCAGGGCGCCCAGCAGCAGCAGGGCGATGCCGCGACCGGCGGGGCCGTGCAGCTTGTTCCACATCAGCAGGCTGGTGAGGGCCAGCAGCAGCATGGCCAGGGCCGCCAGATCTCCCACCAGTTGCCAGGGCAGGCCGGTGCCCATGCCACGGTGCAGCCGGTTGAGGCTGGCAGCGAAGTTGGCCTGCTGCAGCTCGGTGCGCACCAGCAGAGTGCCTTCCACATAGCTGGCGGCCACGCTCTGGCTGAGGGTGACGCCGCGCAGCTCCCAGCGGGCCGGCAGGGTGAGAGAGCCGGATGGTGTGGGCAGGGTCTGGGGCGGGGTGATCTGGGGTCGCCCCTCCTCGAACATGTCTGCATAACGCTGTTGCAGCAGGGCTTTCAATTCATCCGGGCTGGCCAGCGGCGTGCTCAGTACTATCTCTTCGCTCGATTTGGCGGTGTGGGGACCGGGCAGGGGCAGCACGGCCCTGTGTTGCAGCCAGAGGCCGGTGAGGCCGTAGAGCAGCATCAGGGTGAGGGTGGCAAAGCCTGCCCAGGCGTGGATGCGGCGCACCCACTTGTTGTTGTGCAGGGGGAGTTTTCTGCGTGTCATCGTTCGGTGCTTCATAACAATCTGGCCAGCGAACGCTGGCCAGAGGGGTCGGTAAACAGGGAGGATCAGAAGCGGTAGGCGGCGGTCAGGTGCAGCTGACGGGGCGTGCCCGGCATGATCTGGGCCGCGCTGGTGGCGCTGACGAAGTAGTCGTGATCGGTCAGGTTCTCCACGCTCAGCTGGGCTTCCCACTGGGGCCAGCGGTAGCCGGCACGGGCGTCGAAGCGGGCGTAACCGGGCAAGGTGGTGGTGTTGGCGTTGTCGGCGAAGCGATCCCCCACCGCCGTCATCCCGGTCTCGCCGAACCAGCCCTGCTTGCCGCTCTGGTAGCCGGCGAACAGCTGGCCGTTCTGGCGGGAGACGTTCATCGGTCGCTTGCCTTGCAGGTCCGCGTCTGCCTTGACCTGCTCGGCATCCTGGATGGCGACGCCGCCGCGCAGATAGATCTCGTCGGTCAGCTGGGCACGGGCGCTCAGCTCGATGCCGTCGGTGCGCTGCAGACCGGTGAGGATCACCCGGGTGGGATCCAGCGGATCCTTGCTGCGTTTGTTGTACATCTCCAGCCGGTAGAGAGAGAAGGTGGTGGCGAGGCGGCCGTTCAGCCAGTCGCTCTTCACGCCCCCTTCATAGAGCCGGGTGTGCTGGGGATCCAGGTTGTTGTTCTTGTCCCCCGGGGTGATGCCGATAAGCTCACCGCCCACCGGGGTGAAGGTCTTGCTATAGGAGGTGTAGAAGGCATGCTCCTCGATGGGGTTCCACACCAGGCCCAGGCGCGGACTCAGGCTGGTGACCGAGAGGGTCTCTTCCTTGTCGAGGTCGTTGCGGCGGCTGGTGACGGTGAAGTCGTCGCGGCGCAGGCCTGCCAGCAGGTGCCAGTCGCCCAGGCTGAGCTGATCCTGCACATAGAGGCCGACACCGCGCACCCTGTGATGGGCGTCGCTGGAGAGTTTCATGGCGCCGTCGTAGGTGGGCAGGGAGCCCGGATCATAGAGGTTGCCTGCCGGGATCGGGTTGGCGTTCTGGTAGAGCTTGGGGGTGCGATCCTGCCAGCCCTGCTCCAGGCCCACCAGCAGACGATGGGCGACGGGGCCGGTTTGCAGCTGGCCCTCGGCCTCGGTGTTGCTGGTGAGGCTGCTGGCCTTGAGATCCTGCTGCCAGCGGGCGCGGGTCACCTTGTCACCCTTGACGCTGGTGACATAGGTGTTGTCGAACTGGCTGTCGAGGGTGGTGTAGCCGAGCTGCTGGCGCAGTTGCCACTGATCGTTGATGTCCCAGGTGAAGCGGGAGCGGGTGGACTGGGCCACATCGTCGATGAAGTCGCGGCGGGTGTCGCTGTAGACGCTCTCGATGGGGACATCCGCCGGGCGACCATCGACGCCGGGAATGCCGCGATCCGGGGTGCGATCGTGCTCGTTGCGCTCGTATTGCACCAGCCAGTTCAGGGTGTCGGTGATCTCCCAGTTGACGGAGGGGGCCAGCAGGGTGCGCTTGCTGGTCACGTCGTCGCGAAAGCTGTCTTTGTCTTCCTGGGCCAGGTTCAGGCGCACCTGTACCCGCTCTCCTGCCTCGCCGTTGAGGTCGGCGGCGAAGCGTCGGCTGTCGAAGCTGCCGACCTGGGCGCTGACGCTGGAGGCCTGCCCCTTCTGGGGAACCTTGCTGACCCGGTTGACGATGCCGCCCGTGCTGCCACGGCCGTAGAGCACGGCGGCGGGGCCCTTGAGCACTTCGACCCGCTCGATGTTGCCAAGGTCGCGGGTGTATTGCATGTCATCGCGCAGGCCGTCGAGGTAGAAGTCGTTGCTGGCGCTGAAACCGCGGATGGTGACGCCGTCAAAACGGGTGTCGCCGCTGGCGTTGACGCCAGGGATGCCGGTCAGGGCTTCACTCAGGGTGGGCTGGCCGAAGGCGGTCAGCTCGCTTGCCTTGACGCTCTCGATGCTCTGGGGCACCAGCTTGGCCGGGGTGGCGGTACGGGTCGCGGTGGCGACCTCTTCATGTTGGCTGCGTTTGCCGACCACGGTCAGGGTTTCGTCTTCGGCACGGGGGCTGGTGCAAACCGCCAGCAAGGCGACGCCCAGCAAGGCGCGCGGGGAGTTGGAATGGTTCATCTGGGTGTGACTCTTTGTCGACCAATCGGCCTGAACTTGTTGATTTATTTGTAATTATTGATTTCTCTCATCGCGAGAGGTTGCTAATGATATTGATTTTCATTTGCCTTGCAAGGAGAAGATGCAAGAAAAAGAGATCATTGGCGGGCAGGCACTGAGGGGGCTGGAATCTCGGGGAAAAGGCCGGGGGAGCCTTGGTTCGGTTCGGAGGGGACGCTACCATGGTGGCCTCGCGCCTTGGCGCACCATCCGGAACACACAGGGAGAGAAACATGGTCGAGATCATCAGGGCGGATCTGCACAACCCTCGCCACGGCGAGGCGCTGATCGCGATGCTGGACGAATACGCCAGGGATGAGATGGGGGGCGGCAATGCACTGGCGGACGAGGTGAAGGCGAATCTGGCCGACGCCCTGGCCGCGCGGCCCGGTGCCCATGTGCTGCTGGCCTGGGTCGATGGGGAGCCCGCTGGCGTTGCCACCTGCTTCGAGGGCTTCTCGACCTTCGCCTGTCAGCCGCTGCTCAATATCCACGACGTGGCGGTGCACCCTGCCCATCGCGGCCAGGGCATCGGCAAGCGGCTGTTGGCGGAGGCGGAGCGGCTCGCCCGGGAGCTCGGTTGCTGCAAGCTGACCCTGGAGGTGCTGGAGGGGAACAAGGTGGCCCAGGCTGCCTATCGTGCCAGCGGCTTTGCGGGTTATGAGCTCGATCCCGAGGTGGGCCGGGCCATGTTCTGGCAGAAGAAGCTGGGGTGAGAGGGTCGGCAAACATGATCTGCCGGGCTTGCCTCTGAGACTCCTGTCCCCTGGAGTGGCACCAGATTTTTCAATGTGTTGATGGAACCGGCCCGGCCGGGTGAGTGACATGACCCTTTATGCTTCGGATCAGCGAGTGACCCGAATGAACTCCGTACAGATGCGCACGATGAAGCATTGTCCGGAGCCGGTGGAGGCCCAGACCTCCCATCCATTCATCGTGCAGTGACGACCGGATCTCGCTACCTCGCGGGAGCCGTGACCTTGCCGCACGACTGAACCAAGGCCATAGACGTTGCCTCGTCTATGGCCTTTTTTGTTGCCCCGCAGCCAGGCTGCGGGTGCGAGACAGAGCAGAGGCCCGCCCGGGTCTCTGCTTTTTTTATGGTCTGTCATGACCGACGGGTATGCTTGGCAAGGGCCGGGTCGTCGGCCAGAGAGGCTGACCATCTTCAAGAGGAAACAGTGCAATGTCACAAAATATCTATGACGAACCAGGGTTTTTTGAGGGCTATGCCCAACTGCCACGCTCCCTTCACGGGCTGGCGGGGGCGCCGGAGTGGCCGGCGCTGCACGCCATGCTGCCGGATCTTGCCGGCAAGCGGGTGCTGGATCTGGGCTGCGGTTATGGCTGGTTCTGCCGGGCAGCCAGAGATCTCGGGGCTGCCGATGTGGTCGGTATCGATCTTTCCGCGAAGATGCTGGCCCGTGCCGCCGAGCTGACCCGGGATGAGGCCATCCGCTATCGGCAGGGGGATCTGGACGGTCTTGCGCTGTCCGATGAGCCTTTCGATCTCATCTACAGCTCCCTGGCGCTACATTACCTGCCCGAGGTGGCGCCGCTGTTTGCGGAGATCCACCGTGCGCTGGTGGCTGGCGGCAGCCTGGTGTTCTCGGTGGAGCACCCCATCTTCACCTGCCCGCAGCCGCAAGGCTGGCTGGTTGATGCAGAGGGACGCCGCTCCTGGCCCGTCAACGGCTATCAGGCGGAGGGCAAGCGGGTCAGCAACTGGCTGGCGGAGGGGGTAGTCAAGTATCACCGCACCCTGGGCACCTACCTCAATGCCCTTGTCGCCGCCGGGTTCCAGATCCGCCGCGTGGAGGAGTGGGGGCCGACGGCGGCGCAGATTGCGGCCAACCCGGCCCTGGCGGAGGAGGCGGAGCGCCCCATGCTGTTGCTGGTGTCGGCGTACAAACCCCTGGCCTGACGCAATAAAAAACGGCGCGCAGAGTGCTCTGCGCGCCGTGTTGTCAGGTGGTTGCCGACTTAGAAGTCGTAGCGGGCCGCCAGCTGGAAGTCATCCTTGGTGTTGAGCTTGCCGCTGTCATGGCTGTCGAGGTTGTTGATGCGGTACTCGCCGATGACGCGCAGGTTCTTGTTGAACTTGTACTGGGCGCCCAGGGTGTAGTAGTCGATGGAGTCGTAGTCAGACTTGCCAGCCTGCTCCACCTTCTGCTTGTTCCACAGGGCCATCAGGCCGAAGCCGCTCTCGAAGTTGTAACCCAGCGCCCCTTCCCAGCCGGTGTGATCCTTGCCGGTGGCCAGGAAGTCGCTGCCGTCGGCATAGCTCAGGGCGGCGTAGAGGGCCTTGTTGTCGTACTTGGCGGAGAGCAGCCACAGCTTGGCATCCTCTTCACCGCTCTTGTCGCGGATGCCCACGTTGTAGGCGGTCCCCAGGGAGAGGTTGAACGGGAAGGTGTAGGCCACGGCGGCACCGTAGGCGGCATCGCTGTCCTTGCTGGAGGTCTCTTCGGTGTCACCGCCATCGAACTTGTAGCTGGTATCTACCTGGAAACCGTTGAACAGGCCGGAGTACTTCAGCACGGAGCCGGCGCGGTTGGTGGCGAAGGTGTCGGTCTTGGCGCCCAGTGCCTCGTTGCCGTAACCATCGGAGAGAGAGACATCAGTCCAGTCCGCCAGGAAGCCAGGAGCCCCCTTCTGGCGACCGAAGGTGACGGTCCCCCAGTTGGCGCCGACACCGGCGAACGCCAGACGGGTACGCAGGTTGTCGGAGTTCTCGCTGACGGTCTTCTCGCTGTCGTTGATGTACATCTGCAGTTCGTACTGGGCCAGCGCCTTGAGACCCGGGTTGATCTCGCTCTCTACCTTGGCGCCCAGACGGACAAACTGGTTGGCCCCCTGCTTGTCGCTGTATTCGTTCTTGATGTCACCGTTGGCGTCCAGCTCTTTCTTCTCGCCGAAGAACTGGCCGGCGTAGATGCGGCCGTAGAGGTCGAGCAGGGTGCTCTCGTTTTTGTACACTTCGACGGCTTGAGCCTGGAAGGCGGCGGTAAGAGCCAATGCTACTACTGTCAGCTTTTTCATCATGATCCCTTGTGTTGCAAGCTTTTGTTTTAAAAGACGGGGCCATGCTAGAAGTGACAGATGACAGTCGGGTGACCGTGCAATGAACAAACCGTGTCGGTTCCATGTCAGCGGGATGAAAACCGGGATTTATGTGGCTGGTCGCCACTTTTACGCGCAAAGGTTTGCCCTTGTGGTAGAATGCCGCCCGTTTTCGAGCTCCTAAGGTTGGATATGCGATGAGACGTGAACTGGCAATCGAATTTTCCCGAGTGACGGAAGCGGCTGCACTGGCTGGCTACAAGTGGCTCGGACGTGGTGACAAGAATATCGCCGATGGCGCGGCCGTGGCGGCCATGCGTCACATCCTCAATCAGATCCAGATCGATGGCGAGATTGTGATCGGCGAAGGGGAGATCGACGAAGCCCCCATGCTCTACATCGGCGAGAAGGTGGGCACGGGTCAGGGCGACGCCGTGGACATCGCGGTCGACCCCATCGAGGGGACCCGCATGACTGCCATGGGTCAGGCCAATGCTCTGGCCGTGCTGGCGGTGGGCGACAAGGGATCCTTCCTCAAGGCCCCCGACATGTACATGGAAAAGCTGATCGTGGGCCCCAAGGCGAGAGGCGCCATCGATCTCGATCAGGCCCTGGAGCTGAACCTCAAGGCCGTGGCCAAGGCGCTCGGCAAGCCCCTCTCCCGTCTGACCGTCATCACCCTGGCCAAGCCGCGTCATGACAAGGCGATCAAGGAGATGCAGGGTCTGGGAGTGCGGGTGTTCGCCATTCCCGACGGCGACGTGGCCGCTTCCATCCTCACCTGTCTGCCGGACAGCGAAGTGGACATGCTCTACGGCATCGGTGGCGCGCCGGAAGGGGTGATCTCCGCCGCGGTGATCCGCGCCCTGGACGGCGACATGCAGGCTCGCCTGATCCCCCGCCACCAGGTCAAGGGTGACAGCCCCGAGGTTCGTGCCCTGGGTGAACAGGAGATCGCGCGCTGCGAGGAGCTGGGCATCGACGTGAGCAAGGTGCTCAAGCTCGAAGATCTGGCCAAGAATGACAACGTCATCTTCTCGGCCACCGGCATCACCAAGGGTGATCTGCTGGAAGGGATCACCAGCGACGGCGTCATGGCGACCACCGAGACCCTGCTGATCCGCGGCAAATCGCGCACCATCCGTCGTATCAAGTCGATCCACTTCCTGGATCGCAAAGACAGCGTGGTACGCGACATCATCCTGTGATGTGCTGACTCCCGCAGCAAAAAGCCCGGCACTGCCGGGCTTTTTGCGCTCTGCAGGGCGCCAGGGTGCCCGGGCAGGGATAAGGCTTAGGAGAAACCGGACTCCTTGCTACACTGCGGTGCCCCACAGAGGAAAAATCACATGGAATGTCGTCAGGGATGCGGTGCCTGCTGCATCGCCCCCAGCATCAGCAGTGCCATTCCCGGCATGCCGGACGGCAAGCCCGCCGGTGTGCCCTGTGTGCAGCTCGATGCGCACCTGGGGTGCAAGATCTTCGGCCAGCCGGAGCGCCCGGCGGTGTGCGGCGGCTTTCGCCCCATGGCGGACGTGTGCGGCTCCCATCGCCAGGAGGCCATCTGGCTTATCGGCGAGCTGGAGCGGCTGACCGCCTGAGCCCTTGACCCTCTCCCTCGGGGAAAGGGTGTCTGCTTGTCCTCCTCATCCCCGCCCCCTTCTCCCGCAAGGGGAGAAGAGAGCCACCATTCGGAACAATGGCAATAAACAATCCCAATAAAAAGAGGCCGCAATTGCGGCCTCTTTTTATTTCGCGACGAACGGGCGTCAGATGTCGGCCAGCTGCAATGCCTGGCGGTAGTACTCGTTGGCCTTGTTGGTCAGGCGGCGCTTGTCCATCACCTGGCCGAGGGCGTGGTAGAGGGCGGCATCCGGCGCCTTCGCCACTTCCTGCTCCAGCAGCCGCTGGGCTTCGTCCAGTTGACCGGCCAGCAGGCAGACCCGGGCCAGCGCCGCTTCGGCGCCCGGTTGATCCTGGATCTTTCTGAGCAGGGTCAGCATGGGCTGGTAGTCGTCCAGTTTGAGCTTGGGCAGGCGGGCGAACAGCTCGGGGGAGGGATCCTTGCGCAGGGCCTCCAGCCAGAGATCGGCGGCTTCGGCATCGGCCCCCAATCGGCGCAGGCGATCCCCGTAACTGGCCAGCAGCACGGGATCCTGGCGCTGTTTGCGGGGCAGACCCTGCCAGACCGTGCGCAGGGTGTCGAGGGAGCCGCTGGCGGCCTCCAGACGACCGCACCACGCCTGGTGCAGCAGGGTCTCTTCCTGCTGGGCGGTCAGCTTGCCCACCTTGCGCAGGGCAGGGGCGAGATCGATGAGGGCCGCCCAGTCTTCACGGGCCAGATACACCTGACGCAGCTGATCCAGCACCATGGGGTGGCGCGGGTTGAGGGCATAGATGGACTCGAGGCGACCGAGGGCGCTGTCGTACTGGCCCTGCTCAATCTGCAACTGGGTCTGGATCAGGGTCAGTGCCAGCTCTGCCTTGGGGTTCTCTTCCTGGGCTTTCTGCAGGTAGTGGTCCCGGCGCACGTCGTCACCCCGGGCCTGGGCCACCCGGGCGGCGCTCAGGTAGTTGAGCAGCGGGGTGTCGCTGTTGTCGGCGCCCTTGATGAGGAGCTTCTCGGCCTGGTTGTAGTGCCCCTCTGCCATGGCCAGGGTGGCATTGACGGTTTGCAGGTTGGCCTTGCGGCGGCGGCGGGAGCCGAACCAGCCCTGGGTCTTGCGGCGCAGGCCGAACAGGCGGGCCAGCACCCATTCCACGATGAGCAGGGCGCCGTAGAACAGCACCGCCAGGATCACCGCGCTGGTGACCGAGGATTCCACCGTGTAGTTGCCCAGCGAGATGAGCACATAGCCCTTGTTGCCGGAGGCTTCGGGACCGAAGATGAGGCCCGCCACCATCACGGCGACTATGACGATCAGACGAATCATGGTCTCCTCCTCAGTTGCCGGCCAGGATGCGTTGCAGGCGTTCGGTCAGCACCTGTTCCAGCATGGTCTGGGTCTTGAACTGATCCGGGTAGTCAAACTGGATCTGCTCGCCTTTGAGCTTGTCGAGCTCGGACTGCATGTACTGGGTGGCGCTGTTGTCGGCATCGAAATACTGGGTCAGCCAGCGCTGGGCCTTCTCCAGGCTGTCGACATAGAGGGACTGCTGTTCACGATAGACGGCGAGCTGGGCCTGCAGCAGCTTGGTCTTGAGGTTCTCCCGCAGGAAGATCTCCTGCTGTGGGGAGAGCAGGGCTTCCACGGCGCCATCGCGGCGACGGATGGTGATGAAGTTTTCGGTGAACTTGACCCAGTTCTTCTTCAGGTTGCTCTGCCACTCGTCCGGGTTGGTGCTGACGGTCTGGTCGGGCTCGCTCTTGGCTTCCGGCATGCTGACGGTGGAGAGGGGCAGCAGCTCGATCTGGTCCGAGAGGGCGGCCAGCTTCAGGGTCAACCCTTCGCGATCGACCCGCGGCATCCCCTTGAGCTTGGCGATGTCTTCCGCCAGCGCCTTGCGAATGGGCATCAGGCTGGGGTCGTTGAGCGCCTTGATGCGCTCGTCGGCGTTGCCGAGCAATGTGATGGCGGAGACGATGTCGTGTTCGAGCCACAGCTTGCGGCCCGCCATGCGCACCAGGTATTCGGATTCGGCCAGCATCCAGTCATTGGGGCGCTTGTCGTCCAGATCCAGCACCTTGGTCTGCAAGGCGTCCAGCGCCTCCTGCAACTGCTGCTGGCTCTTGCCGAGGGCACCGATCTGTTCGGCATCCTTGCTGCTGCCCTGATCAATCCTGGTCATGGCGTCGGCCAGTTGCTGCTTGAGGGCTACCAGTTCGGCCTGCTGGGCAACGGCGTTCTGGTGTCCGTGCACATAGAGACCACCGGCCAGCCCCAGGGCCAGCAGGATGGCGATGCCGCCAAGCACGGTGCCAGAGCTGCCCTTCTTGCTCCCTGTTGTTCCGGGAGCGGGCTTGTTGTTGTCGGCCACGGTGGCCGCGGCACTCGGCTGGACTTCTTGCTGTTCAGTCATTCCATCTTCCTCAGTTCCAGGGCGGCCACCAGAGCCTGGTTGGATGCACCTTGGGCAATCACGATACGGGTAAAACCAGCCCCTTCTGCCATCTCGGCCACCCGGGGACTGGGCACCACCAGCAGGCGGTCATAAAGCCAGGGGTGCTGCGGGCCGGGCACCAGGGCCAGCAACCGCTGCAACAATTCGCCACTGGTGATGAGCAGGCTGTCGAGCCCGGCTGCCTGCCAGTGGCGGGTCAATGCGTCCCCGTCAAGATCGGGGTAGTGGCGCTCATAGGTGGCACAATAGTGCACCAGTGCGCCCCGTGAGGCCAGCGTCCGGGCGATGAGATCCCGCCCGTCGTTGCCGCGCAGGATCAGCACCCGGCGGCCACTCACCCCTTGCAGCGCCGGCAGGGCCAGCAGCCCTTCACTGCGGGGATCGGCCGGGCACAGGGCCTGGATGCCCGCCTCGGCGAAGGCATCCGCACTCGCCTGGCCGACTGCAAAGTAATCAATATGTGGCCAGGTCTGACCAGTTTGCAACAGAAAATGATGTGCAAAATGAACGGCATGCATGCTGACGGCGATAACGAGGTCCGCCTCTCGCAGCATGTCACCCAGGTGAGGGAGGTCGCATCCCGGCCGGGTTTCCAGCAACGGACAGCAGAGCGGTGCATGACCCAACTGGTGCAGCATCTGCACCAGCTGGTTGGCCTGGGCGGCCGGGCGCACCACCAGGGGGACCATCAGGCGGCGCTCCAGGCAGATGACCGTGAACCTGGCTGTGCTGCACTCATGCCCGGTAGACCTCGGCCAGGATAACGTCGGCGCCGGCGGCCAGCAGGCGCTGGGCCAGGGTGTGGCCCAGCGCCTCGCCCTCTGCCAGGGGGCCGCGGATCTCATCGCGAATGACGTGGCTGCCATCCGGGCTGCCCACCAGGCCGCGCAGCCATACCTCTTCTCCCTGTACCAGGGCATAGGCCCCGATGGGCACCTGACAGCCACCTTGCAGGGCGCGGTTCATGGCGCGCTCGGTCAGCACCCGGATGCGGGTCTCGGGGTGTTCGAGCGGCGCCAGCAGGGCGTGCAGCTCAACATCATCCAGGCGGCATTCGATGCCGACCGCCCCCTGGCCGTTGGCGGGCAGGCTCTGCTCGGGCTCGATGAAGGCGGCGATGCGATGGGCCATCTCCAGTCGTTTCAGGCCGGCGGCGGCCAGGATGATGGCGTCATAATCACCGGCATCCAGCTTGGCGAGGCGGGTGTTGACGTTGCCCCGCAGGTCGCGGATCACGAGATCAGGGCGGGCAGCGCGCAGCTGGCACTGACGGCGCAGGCTGGAGGTGCCGACCACGGCCCCTTGAGGCAGCTCGTCTATCTGGTTGAAATGGTTGGAAACAAAGGCATCACGCGGGTCTTCGCGCTCACAGATGGTGTGCAGGCCGAGTCCGTCGGGGAACTCCACAGGTACGTCTTTCATGGAGTGGACAGCGATGTCGGCACGCCCTTCCAGCATGGCAGTCTCCAGCTCCTTGACGAACAACCCCTTGCCGCCGACCTTGGCGAGGGGGGTGTCGAGGATCTTGTCACCCTGGGTGCTCATGGGCACCAGTTCGACCTGCAGATCCGGATGGAGTGCCTCCAGCCGATCTTTCACAAAATTGGCCTGCCACAGGGCCAGTGGGCTCTTTCGAGTGGCAATTCTCAGGGTTCGGGCTGCCATATCAATCAGTTGTTTCATCTTTTGAGAGGAAAACGATCTTACCACCCTTTGCAGGGGCTTTCATGGCGCAGCCCGCAAAAGCGGGGCCAAGCTCAAAAACGGGGGCTGAAAATTATTTTCATTCAGCCAATAATTGATTTTAAGTTATTGAAAGTAAGCAACTTTATTGCTTTCCTCTGATACCGTTACGAACGGGGTCAGAAATAATCCGGTGATTGTGTGCGGGCTTGTTTACCACTGCTGTTTGCATTGTTAACATGATCACACTTTTTTGACGTCTCCCCGTTTTGGTGCGTCATTTCTCTTCCCCATAGGTAGGGCATTGCTGGTTAAACTCGACACGCTGGTGGCGCGCTACGACGAACTCAATCGTCTCAAGACGCAACGAGCGCTGGATCTCATGAGTCGCTACGGGCAGCAGGTTTTCCACTTGCTGCCTGTCATGCTGCACTTCAATCACCCCCTGTTGCCCGGTTATGTGGCAGGGGATGTGCCTCATGGTATCTGGAGTTTTGTCGCCAACGAGGCCCAGCAGGCCTTCATCCAGGATCTCTGCCAGAACGCCAACTGCCAGGGCGGTCTCAGTACCCACGACAAGTCCATTCAGGGCCTCTACTCCATGGGGAGCACCTCCTCCATCGGTCAGTGCTGCCACTCGGATCTCGACATCTGGGTCTGTCATGTGGCCGGTCTGTCGAGCGAGCGCCTCGCCCTGCTGGAACAGAAGTGCCAGCACCTCTCCATGTGGGCGGAGCAGCGGGGGGTCGATCTCAACTTCTTCCTGATCCCCGAAGACAAGTTCCGTCAGCGCAACGATGCCCAGATGCAGGGGGAGAGCTGCGGCAGCGCCCAGCACCTGCTGCTGCTCGACGAGTTCTACCGCAGCGCCATGCACATCGCCGGCAAGCGGCTGCTCTGGTATCTGGTGCCTGCCGAATATGACGATCACTACGACGACTACGTCAACGGCCTGTTTGCCAACGGCAAGTTGAGCCAGGATGACTGGCTCGATCTGGGGGGTTTTGATCGCATTCCTGCCGAGGAGTATTTCGGCTCCGCCCTGTGGCAGCTCTACAAGGGAATCGACTCCCCCTACAAGGCGGTGCTCAAGTCGGTGCTGATGGAGGCCTACTCCCACGAGTATCCCAACACCCGGCTGCTGTCGGTGACCAGTCGCGACTGGTTCCAGCACAACGAGGGGATGCACTACCGCCTCGACAACTACTGCCTGATGCTGGACAAGGTGACCAACTACCTCAAGTCCATCGGCGACATGCAGCGCCTCGATCTGGTGCGTCGCTGCTTCTATCTGAAGGTGTGCGACGGGCTGAGCCATCCCAAGGAAGATCACTCCCCGGACTGGCGCCGGGAGCAGATGGCCCAGCTGGTAGCCTACTGGGGCTGGAGTCCGGAGCGCCTTTACCACCTTGATCACCGCCAGGAGTGGAAGGTCGAGGACGTCAAGGTGGCCTACGCCGAGTTGCTGGAGGCCCTGATGCAGAGCTACCGCAATCTCATCCAGTTCGCCCGGCGCAACAACATCAGCGAGTCCATCAACCCGGAAGACATCGGCATCCTGTCGCGCAAGCTCTATGCCGCATTCGAGAGCCTGCCGGGCAAGGTGCAGCGCATCAACCTCAAGATTGCGCCGGATCTCGGCGAGCCGGATCTCAGTCTGGTACAGGTGCCCCACGGCCGCCTGAATCGCGCCGGCTGGTATCTCTACAAGCATTCCCTCGAACCCGCCGACATCATTGGCCGGGCGCCGCTCGAATATAACGGCTACATCAGCAAGCTGGTGGCCTGGGCCTATTTCAACGGCCTGCTGACGCCCCAGTCCCGGGTACACCTGTTCAACCAGGGCTCGGATCTGCACATCGACAACCTGCATCAGTTCTGTCGCGATCTCTCCGGGACCTTCCCGGTCAAGTATCCCCGCGCGACCAACCTGGCCCTGAGCCGGCCGTGCGAGATCCGCCAGCTCTCCATCTTCCTGAACCTGGAGACGGACCCGTCCAGCCACTGGGTGGGGCAGGTGATCGAGTTCGATGCCAACGCCGCGGACGTCTTCTCGTTCGGTCGCAACCAGGAGTGTCTGGTGGGATCCGTGGATCTCGTCTATCGCAACTCCTGGAGCGAGATCCGCACCCTGCACTTCGAGGGAGAGGAAGCCGTGGTGGACGCCCTCACCACCATCCTCGGCAAGATGCACCAGGACGCCGCGGCCCCCGAGATGATCGAGGTGTTCTGCTACAGTCAGCACTTCCGCTCCCTGGTGCGCACCCGCTTCCAGCAGCTTGTGGCTGAATGCATCGAGTTGCGCCTGGCCCGGGACAAGCAGCAGCTGGTCAAGACGCTGGCGCTCGGCAAGGAGAAGTACGGCATCTTCTTCGAGCGGCGCGGGGTGTCGGTCAAGAAGCTGGAAAACGCCATCGACTTCTACCGCCACATCTCCCACAACAAGCTGGATCACCTGCCGCTGCGCCTCGACAAGACTCACAGCCAGCACCTGCCCGGTATCGTCGACGCCTACGCCAGCGAAGGGCTGGTGCAGTTCTTCTTCGATACCCGGGATGCAGGCACCAACATCTATATCCTGGACGAGGCGAATCGGGTGGAGATCTACCAGCACTTCGCCGGCAACAAGGACGAACTGGTACAGGGGGTGAATCGCTTCTACACCTCGGGTCACGAGCGATTCAGCAATGCGGGTCAGTTCAGCAACTTCAACCTGCCCCAGTACTACGAAATCGTGCAGGTGGGTGACAAACTCGATGTGATCCCCTACCGCAGCCAGAGCCCGCAGCGGGACACCCCAGGAGCTGCGCGGGAAGTAGGATGATGAGCTGATAACAGCACCGGCAAGATGGCAAACGGCCTGCATGATGCAGGCCGTTGTCGTATCCGTGGTGCGGGAATCAGGCGTGGAGGGGGCGCAGCCAGTGGGGGGATGCCGTCGAGCATCGCCGTCAGGGATGAAAGCAAACGGCCTGCTGATGCAGGCCGTTGTCTTACCCGTGAGCCGACAATCAGGCGCCGAGGCGGGCCAGCAACCAGCTGCGAATGTCGCCCAGCTGGGGGCGGCAGATCTCGTGGCGCATGGGGTATTCGTGCCACTCGGGGCTGAGTCCCGCCGCTTCCAGCCGGTTCTTGGCGTCCCAGCCCATGGAGAGGTTCACCACGTCGTCATAGATGCCGTGCATGTAGCAGATGGGCAGGGCGCGGGCCGCCTCGCTCATTTCGCCGGGCAGGGCATCGGGTACCGCCAGGTAGGTGGACATGCAGATCCGTCATGAGAAGACCACGGGCTCGCCGGCCTGGGTGGTGCAGGCCCGGGTCAGCAGAGCCTTGAGCTCGTCGCCGAAGCGGTTGTCGATCCAGCTGTCACCGCGCAGCTCGAAGTGGAAGCCGTTCTCCCGGGTGGCGACCCAGATCTGGTGCAGGGGCTCCTGCTTGTTGATGATGACCTTGGTCTTGTTCTCGAAGCTCAGGGTCAGCACCCCGCCGGCGCGTTCGCAGTCGATATCCGGATACCCCTCGTCGATGGTGTCTTCCACATACTGGAAAAAGGCGTCGGTCAGGGCGTGATACTCGTGATCCTTCATCGGTTTATCCTGTTGCTTTTAACAATGTGAGTGCGATTATAGAGGGCCAAAAATTTTTTCGCAGCGAACCATTATGATTACCCAGTTCACCAAGTGCCTGTTTGCCGCGTCGCTGTCGCTCGGGTTGGCCGCCTGTGGCCTGACGGGGCCGCTCTACATGCCGCCGGCCGAACAGCCCGCACCTGCAGAACAGACACAGCCCAAGACAGAGAGTACACCGCAAGCCGCCTCGCCTGCGACCGCTACACCGGCCTCAGAGGCCGCGCCGCAATAATCTAGGAAGGAACCGCCCCCTTGGATCACTTTAACTACGACGCAGACGGTCAGCTTCAGGCCGAACAGCTTCCCCTGCAACAGCTTGCCGACCAGTACGGCACTCCGCTCTATGTCTACTCCCGCGCAACCCTGGAACGCCACTGGCATGCCTTCGACCAGGCGGCTGGCGACATTCCCCACCTGATCTGCTACGCGGTCAAGGCCAACTCCAACCTGGCCCTGCTCAATCTGCTGGCACGCCTTGGTTCGGGCTTTGACATCGTCTCCGGCGGCGAGCTGTCCCGGGTGCTGGCGGCGGGCGGTGATCCGGCCAAGGTGGTCTTCTCCGGCGTCGCCAAGAGCGAAGCCGAGATGCGCCTTGCGCTGGAAAAAGAGATCCTCTGCTTCAACCTGGAGTCCGAAGCCGAGCTGGAGCGCCTGAACCGGGTCGCAGGCAGCATGGGCAAGAAGGCGCGGGTCTCGGTGCGGGTCAACCCGGACATCGACGCGGGCACGCACCCCTATATCTCCACCGGCCTCAAGCAGAACAAGTTCGGCATCCCCATCGAACAGGCGCCCGCCATCTACCGCAAGGCGGCGGCCATGGCCCACATCGAGATCAAGGGCGTGGATTGCCACATCGGCTCGCAACTCACTGAATTGAATCCCTTTATGGAGGCGGCGGACAAGCTGCTCAAGCTCATCGACGAGCTGGCGGCGGAAGGCATCCACATCCATCACCTGGACGTGGGCGGCGGCCTGGGGGTCAACTACGGCGCCGAGCAGCCGCCGCACCCCACCGAGTATGCCGAGGCGCTCAAGCAGAAGCTGGCGGGCCGGGATCTGACCCTCTTGTTCGAACCGGGTCGCGCTATCGTCGCCAACGCCGGTGTGCTGTTGACCCGGGTCGAGTTCCTCAAACCCGGCGAGACTCGCAACTTCGCCCTGATCGACGCCGGCATGAACGATCTGCTGCGCCCCTCCCTCTACGGCGCCTGGATGAACATCATCGAGGTGGACAGCCGGGCGACCCACGAGAAGGCACTCTATGACGTGGTGGGCCCGGTGTGCGAGACCGGCGACTTCCTCGGCAAGGAGCGTACCCTGGCGATTGCCGAGGGCTCCCTGCTGGCGGTGCGTTCCGCTGGCGCCTACGGCTTTACCATGTCCTCCAACTACAACACCCGACCCCGTGCGGCCGAGGTGCTGGTGGACGGTGACCAGGCGCACCTCATCCGTGAGCGGGAGCAGTTGGCGGATCTCTGGCGTGGCGAGCACCTGCTGCCGTGATGGATGGATTTTCAGCGTTCCTCCATGTGAGAGCGTGATTAACGGTGAGACAGGAACGCGCGATGTTGATTGAGTTTTCCAAAATGCACGGCCTCGGTAACGACTTCATGGTGGTGGATGGTGTCACCCAGAAGGTGTTCTTCAGCAACGACATCATCAAGAAGCTGGCGGATCGTCACTTCGGTATCGGCTTCGACCAGCTGTTGCTGGTGGAGCCGCCCTATGACCCCGAGCTCGACTTCCACTACCGCATCTTCAATGCCGACGGCAGCGAGGTGGAACAGTGCGGCAACGGGGCCCGTTGCTTCGCCCGTTTCGTGCGTCTCAAGGGGCTGGTCAACCGGGATCGCATCGCGGTCAGCACCGCCCGGGGCCGCATCACTCTGCAGCTGGAAGGGGAGAACCAGGTCACGGTCAACATGGGGGTGCCCCAGTTCGAGCCGGGCAAGATCCCGTTCCGTGCCCAGAAGGCGGAGAAGACGTATCTGCTGCGGGCCCAGGATCACACCGTGATGTGCGGTGCCGTCTCCATGGGCAACCCTCACTGCGTCATCGAGGTGCCCTCGGTGGCCGATGCGCCGGTGGAGACCCTGGGACCCATCATGGAGCGCCACGAGCGCTTCCCCGAGCGGGTCAACGTCGGCTTCATGGAGATGGTCAACGCCAGCGAGATCAAGCTGCGGGTCTTCGAGCGCGGGGTGGGGGAGACCCTGGCCTGCGGGACCGGGGCCTGTGCGGCCGTGGTGATAGGCATCAGCCAGGGCAAGCTCAAGGAGCGGGTCACCGTCACCCTGCCGGGTGGCAAGCTGACCATCGCCTGGAAGGGACCGGGTCAGCCCGTCTACATGACGGGGCCGGCCGAGCACGTCTTTGACGGCCAGATAGAGTTGTAGACAAGGAGCGGGTGATCCCGCTCCATCAACGGATCATATCGGGGCCCTTGGCCCCTTTTTCGGATGGATCAACCAAGTTATGAGCGAACTCAAACGGCAGGAATCACTGGTGGATGAAGCCACAGTGCTGGAGTACCTGGCCCGTTATCCCGAGTTTTTCCTGCGTCACGGGGCCATGCTGGACAAGATCCGCATTCCCCATGGGCAAAAGGGCACCATCTCCCTGGTGGAGCGCCAGCTGGACAGACAGCGGGAGCGCATCGAGCAGCTGGAGCAGGAGATCACCGAACTGATGGGGGTCGCCAGCGAGAACGAGCGGATCTTCCGGGTCTATGCGGATCTCTACGGGGAGATCTACGGCTGCCAGACCCTGTTCGAGCTGAGCGCCGTGATGGGCAAGGCCTTCGTCCAGCGGCTGCGACTCACCGGCCTGCGGCTCTGGCTCAATCCCAGGCATTTCCAGCTGAGCGGCCCCGAGCAGCGTTTCCTGGCGCAGGGCAAACAGCTCGAACAACTGCTGGGGCAGCGCCTGCCCGGCACGGACTACTATTTCGGCCGCCTCAACCAGAGCGAGAAGCAGGCGCTGTTTGGCAATGATGTGCTGGTCAACTCGGTGGCCCTGATGCGGCTCGGGGAGCTAGGCGTGCTGGCCTTCGCGAGCTCGGATCCCAGCCACTTCACCCCTCACAACGACACCCTGCTGCTGGGTCAGCTGGGGCGTCTGCTGCAGCTGCGTCTGCCCGAGCTGGCCCGTGGCTAAGGCAACGACCCGATCCGCTGCCAAGACGCCCCCTGCCGCCGACCCCCTGCCGGTCGCACTGGCGGGGGAGCTGGACGCCTTTATCGAATACCTGCGGGTCGAGCGCCAGCTCAGCCCCCACACCCGTAGCAACTATCAGGCCCACCTGGAAGCCATGACCGCCGAGCTGGTGAAGCTCGGGGTCGACGACTGGGCCCGGCTCGAGGCGAGCCAGGTGCGCAGTCTGGTGACCCGGATGCACAAGGGGGGGCTGGCGCCCCGTTCCCTTGCCACCAAGGTGTCGGCCCTGCGCAGCTTCTGCGACTGGCAGGTGCGCCAGGGGCGGCTCACCGCCAACCCGGCGCGGGGCATCGTCACCCCCAAGCAGGGGCGGCCTCTGCCCAAGAACCTGGACGTGGACGAGATGTATCAGCTGCTCAACATCACCGACGAGCAGGATCCGCTGGCGGTACGGGATCGCGCCATCATGGAGCTGATGTACTCCTCCGGCCTGCGCCTTGCCGAGCTGGTGGGGCTCAACCTCGCGGACGTGAAGCTCGACGAGCGCCAGCTCAGGGTGATCGGCAAGGGCTCGCGGGAGCGGGTGCTGCCCATCGGGCGGATGGCGGTGGAGTGGTTGCACAAGTGGCTCAAGGTACGCCCCCTGCTGGCCGGTGACGAGGGGGAGGCATTGTTCGTCTCCAAGCGCAGGCAGCGGCTCTCGGCCCGCTCGGTACAGGAGCGGCTCGACGGCTGGGGCAACAAGCAGGCGCTCAATGCCCACGTGCATCCCCACAAGCTGCGCCACAGCTTCGCCACCCACATGCTGGAATCCTCCGGCGACCTGCGGGCGGTGCAGGAGCTGCTGGGGCATGCGGATCTCTCCACCACCCAGATCTATACCCACCTCGACTTCCAGCATCTGGCCAAGGTATATGACAGTGCCCACCCGCGGGCGAAGCGGGATCCGGAAACGCCGGAGGATGAGTGATGTGGTGTGCGATCTGCGGGGATGACAATCTCCACGTCGCCCGAGTCAGGCGGGAGCCCGCAACGCCAGAGGATGGGGAGTAAAGAGGAACAGCCATGCAGTTTTACCGTCGCTGGCAGCCGGTGGCCGCCATCTCGTTCGATCTGGACGACACCCTCTATGACAACGGCCCCACCATCGCGCGGGCGGAACAGTGGATGCTGGACCACCTGCGCAGCGAATACCTGGCTACCGCCATGCTGGACAAACCGCGCTGGCTCGCGCTCAAGCGCCAGTTGCTGCTGGACCACCCGGCGCTGAGCCACGACGTCAGCCTGGCGCGGCAGCGGGGCATTCGCGAGGCCCTGGTGCAGGGGGGCATGGAGCCCGGGCTGGCGGAGCAGCAGGCCCGGGCGGTGTTCACCGGTTTCATGGCCGAGCGCTCGAAGATAGAGGTGAGCGAGGCGACTCACGCCCTGCTGGCTCGTCTGGCGGCGCGCTACCCGCTGGCGGTGATCACCAACGGCAACCTGGATCTGGAGCAGGCGGGTCTGGCTGGCTACTTCACCCTGGTCTGCAAGGCGGGAGCGGGAGCCAGAATGAAACCGGCGCCCGACATGTTCGTGCAGGTGCAAGAGGCCCTGGGGCTGGCCCCCGGCCGCATCCTCCATGTGGGGGATCACCCGGTGACCGACGTGCTGGGGGCCAGGCTGCACGGCTTTCGGGCCGCCTGGCTCAACGAGAGCGGTCAGTCCTGGCAGTCGCTGTCGCTGCTGCCGGATGTGGAGCTGGGACAGCTGCAGGATCTGGCCACCCTGCTGCTCTGAGCTGGGGGTGAGGGACAGATTCCGTGATGTATATCGGGCAATAACAACAAGGGAGCAAGGGCGTGAAGGGACTGAAGGGTGTCATCTGGCTGGCGATCCCCGTGATGCTGGCGGGATGCGATCTGGTGCAAGACCGTTACCGGATGGAGTTCAGGGACGGATCCTGGCGGGAGATCGCCATCTCCCCGTTTTCCGACGAGGCGCGCTGGCGCGAAGGGTGTGCCACCGGCGAGATCCAGGTGGACATGACCCTGCCCCTGAAACGGGGCAAGGTGGTGAATGGCCGGGAGCAACTGCTCATCGGGGGCGAGCTGTTCGAGCTGGAGGATGCCCGTCTCTATCGCGGCAACGGCATGGTGCTCGGGCAGGCCCCGGACCATATCCAGCGGGGCCTCAAGGGGCTGGATGTCTGCCGAACCCTGCGCCCTGATCGCGGAGCCCTGCCCAAGCTCAAGGGCAAGGGATTTGGCGACTAGCCCGTCTGCTGCCTGAGCGGGCAGGAGGCGTCGCCGAAGGCAGTGGACAGCTTGATGGCGTGGGGGGGTCACAGGCCCGCCACGTCGGATGCCTCCGGGCAGCCCCCGATGCACGGGGCCCTGCCCAGGCTCAAGGGCAAGGGGTCGGTGACTAGCCGACCTGCTGCCTGAACCGGCGGCAGGCGTCGCCAAAGGCGGTGAAGAGCTTGATGGAGTGGGGGTTCTCGCTGGCCTTCCACTCCGGGTGCCACTGCACCGCCAGCAGGAAGGGGGAGAGGGCGGGTGCGTGGATCGCCTCGATCAGCCCGTCTTCTGCATGGGCCAGGGGGGCCAGCCCCTTGGCCAGCGTCTTGATCCCCTGCCCGTGGAGGGAGTTGACCGGAATCGACGGCTGCCCCATCAGCTCGGCCAGCCAGGTACCGGGCACCAGCTCGACATGATGGCTCTCGCCATACTGCTCGTCCACCGGGTCATCCGCATCCTCCCGATGATCGTCATAACCCGGCTCGCAATAGACCTTCTGGTGAATGTCGCCTCCCAGGGCCACGTTGATCTCCTGCATGCCGCGGCAGATCCCGAGGATCGGCAGGCCACGGTCGAGGGCGGCGCGCACCAGGGGAATATCGAACAGATCCCTGTCCCTGTCCTGGGGCTTCTCCGGGGTGAGGTTCTCCTGGCCATAGAGGGCAGGATCGATGTTGGATCCGGCACCGCTCAGATAGACCCCGTCGGCGAGGTCCAGATACTGCTCCAGATCCTCGGTGCCACAGCAGGTGGGCACCAGCAGCGGCACGCAGCCGCTGATCTCCACCAGAGGCTTGATGTATTTGTGGGTCATGACCTGGTAGGCGTGGCCACTGCGGGCCTGGGCCCCCATGGTCATCAGCACGACGGGTTTGTTATGGGCACTGGGGTTGGGCATAGGTCACCTTGGCTATCCTTGGCGGTCTCATCCTGCGCCTTGGGAAGGCCCTTGCCGCCTCGGCTCGCAAGGGCATGCCTCAAGGCATGGTCGTGGGATCAGGGTCGCGCCAGCGTGCCAGAATCGTCGGTCAGCCTTGGCAACGACAGCCTGGATCCTGCCTCCAGTCTGCCAAGGCCGTTCAATATGTCAAACAAAATGATGCAATTATGTTAACCGTTGATGTCGAGATGCGGCTGCGAGTCCCATTTAAAGGGGCTTGAGGGGGAATGCCTGGCGCGGCGAGAGATTTGATGGTGGATATATTAAACATCTGGCCAGGTGGCCGGATAGCAGAAGGGGCCCACAGGGCCCCTTGTCGACTCAGGCGTTCAGGATGAAACGTTCGATCACCTGGGCGACCCCGTCTTCATCGTTGCGTCCCGTGGTGTGCTGTGCCAGCGCCTTGATCTCGTCGGTGGCGTTGCCCATGGCGACCCCGAGTCCGGCGTAGGCGATCATGTGGTGATCGTTGCCCGCATCCCCCACCGCGATCACCTGGGAGGCATCCAGCCCCAGGTGCTCGGCCAGGGCGGCGACGCCGGTGCCCTTGTTGCTGCGCTTGTTCATGAACTCGAGGAAGTAGGGGGCGCTGCGCACCACGGTATAGCGCTCGTGGAGTTCGGCGGGCAGCTGGGCGATGGCACGGGAGAGCAGGGGCTCTGGGTCAATCATCATCACCTTCATGATCTGCTCGTCGTCGGGCAGGGTGGCGAAGTCCACCAGGTTGATGGGTTGACCGATGAGGCGGGATTCGTGCTCGGTGTAGGGGCTGATCCTGGGGCTGATGAGCCCCTGGCGGACGGAGAAGCCGTGGATGTTCACCCCCAGCTCACAGGCCAGGTGGGCGATGGCACGGGCGTCGCTGCCGGTCAGCAACTGGCTGCGGATGATGCGTTGCTCGGACACCTGCTGCACCAGGGCGCCGTTGTAGCAGATGACGTAGTCATCCTGGCCGGTGAGGCCCAGCTCGGTCAGGGCGGCGGTCATGCCTTCCAGCGGGCGGCCGGAGGCCAGCACCACGGTCACGCCCCTGGCGCGGGCTGCCGCGATGGCGGCCTGGGTGCGGGGGGAGATTCGGCCCTCTGGGGTCAGCAGGGTGCCATCCATATCCAATGCGATCAGCTTGTACATCTTCTCACTACCTGAGTCTGGCCGGCCCGCCCGATGGGGCCATGGGGAGGCCGAGTGTAGCGAAAATCGCCGCCGGGATCACGCCGCCTGCCGAAGCGGGGGCACGTTGCCCCTCAGCGCTGGCCCTGGTAGGGGGTCAGTTGCAGCTGATCTTCCCGGATGGCGAAGTGGATGGGGCCGTGCTCGATGTCGACCCTGTTGTGGTGATGGGCCATCTCCACCTCGACGCCGGGGAAGAGGCGCTGGGTGGCGATGATGTCCATGTTGGCCATGAGCGCCTGCAGCTCCCGCTGCGCCTCGGCGAGCTGCTCGTCCAGGCTCTTGCTCTCGTCGAACTGGCGGGTGCGCAGCGCCTTGATCTTCTGCAGGGTCTCGGGATTGCGCTTGTCACGAGGCAGTTGCAGCAGACGCAGGATGAGATCCTGCAGCTTGTCTATCTGCTCGGCGCAGGTCTGTTTGCGCTGGCGAAGCGCCAGCTCCTGCTCCTTCTGGCTGAAATAGCCGCCGAGGATCTGCAACCGGGTCCGGTTGGCCGCCGAGGCTCCGAGCACCGGTGCCATGATGAGCCGGTTGGCGATGTTGATACCGCCGATGAGGTGCCCCTTGCGCATGGCGCTGTCCCCCACCTTGAGATCCTGGCCGCTGCGGCAATAGCAGTGACTGAGCTGGCTCAGGATATGGATGTCGCCATCGGCCTCCAGCCTGGCGTACTGGGCATAGCTGGCGTGGATCTCCCCCCCGGCGTTGAGGTGGCAGAGGTATTCGTCGTCTGCCAGCTTGCGCCCTATGATGCCGTTGCGCACCGTGATGGTGCCGCCGGATTCGATGTAGCCGCCCTCGACGAAGCCGCCGATCACCACGTCCCCGCTGGTCTTGACGCGCATGCCGGGCATGACGTCCCCGGTGACCAGCAGCGATCCCTCGAACTCGACGTGGCCGTGGCGGATGTCGACCTGCTTGACGTTGAGTACCTCGTCGACCCGCATCCCGGCACGCTCCTGACAGGGGAGCCCCGGGCGGGTCGCCAGCAGCAGGTCCGGATCCTCGGGGGAGAGGCAGGTGCCGTCACCCGGCGTCATGGCGCTCTCCTTGCCGTGGCGGGCGGTCAGGGTCTGGCCCGTCACGGTGAAGCCGTCGATGCCCTGGGTGGCGGGGTGCCTGCGCATCAGCAACGCCCCGGCCTTGACGGTGAGCAGGGTGCCGAGGTCGCGCATGTCCACCTTGCCGTGATCCCGCTCCTGGGGTTTGAGGATCCGCTCGGCTGCGGTCTCCACCAGCCGCTCCAGGCGGGTATCCAGGCCGTGCCTGGCGGCCTTGCCGAGGGCGATGACGAGATTGAGCTGGGCACCGGGGGCCGCCTCACCCGCTGCCTGGATGGCGGCGGCAAGGAGTCGTTCGCTCACCCCCTGCTTGACCGTGCTGGCCGCCAGGGCCTCCTGCAACTGGGCCAGGGTCAGGGGCTGGCCGCCCCAGTCCGCGGTGATCTGCGCCCTGGCGCTCATCTGGTCCTTGTCCACCTGGATGAGCAGCCTGGCATCCTGGCGCCGGGCAATGGGGACTGGCGGATGCGCGGGGGCATCCGGCTCTGCGATGAGGGCGTTGAGCAGGGTGACGGCTTCGCGGATCCCCTCGCCGAGGGGTTCGTAGCGCCGACAGTTGGAGAGTCGCAGCAGGGCCAGGACGTCGCTTTCCTGGATGGGCTCGGTGAGGCCCGGGGTGATGCGCAGGCAGACATAGCTCATGTCGGCCGACAGCTGAAACCACGCTTTGCTTAACACCGGGCCCTCCTTCGTTGTCCCTGTCCGGTTTGCCCCATGCCGGGGCCTCTCCTTGCCGGCATCCAATGCCGCCGGGGCGGATCCAACGCGCAGTATTCGGGTATTTTTCCTTCCGGGTCAACGATCTGAATGCAAATGGGTGAGCCGGGTTGAGGAAATTTCGGCTGACGGGAGAGGGGCAGAGCCGGCCATGTCATGGGTTCCATTGCAGTTTTTTAGCGCAATATGCTGACGTTTTATGCTTTCGCTATCCAGGGTGTCCATCACGTTGAGGGAGGCGATGCAAATCACCTTGCCAGACAGGAAGAGAAGGATTTTAATCTGCCGCCGCCCCAGGGCGAGGACCCTGGTCGCCATCGATCAGCCCCTTTTTCTGTCCAACCGAACGAGCCCCATGACCGCCCAAGGCCACCTGCTGTTTTCCGTCACCTGCGTCCTGCTTGCCCACAAGGTCGAACTGACTCCGGCCCTGGCCGATGCCAGCCTGTGGCATATCGTTCCCATGGCCCTGGCGAGCGCCCTGCTGCCGGATCTCGATCACCCCCGCTCCCTGCTCGGGCGGCAACTGCCCTGGATCTCGGGGCCGCTCTCCCGGCTGTTCGGCCATCGCGGCTTCACCCACAGCCTGCTGGCGGTGGGGATGGGGGTCTGGGGGCTGGCCCAGGTGGAAGCCCCCTGGTTGCTGTCGGGGGCGGTGAAGGATGCTCTCATCGTGGGCTATCTCAGCCATCTGCTGGGGGACTGGCTCACCCCCATGGGCATTCCCCTGCTCTGGCCCTGGCGTCGGCGCTTTCGCCTGCCCGGCCTGCCCCTCAAGAGCGGCGGGGGCTACGAGAGGGCCTTCTGCCTGCTGACCCTGGCGCTCGCCGGGTACTGGGTCCATGGCGGCGCAGGCTTGACTCACTTCTAGCCCCGGGCGCCTTCCTGGCATCTGGCCGTTCGGGTCAGGGTGAGGTAATCGGCGAGCACCGGCAGCCCCAGCAGGTGGCGGCGCAGCATGTCGAGGGCGGCGAAGGCGAGGATCCGGCGACCGCTCGCGGGATCCGGGTGGCTGACCCTGAGCGTCTGGCCGTGCAGTTGCCCGTCGGCGCAGAGCAGCAGCGGCACGCCGTCCGGCCCGGCACGGCCTATGGTGAGGCTCAGGGGGGCGGCGGGCACCGCCAGTTGAGTCAGATCGTCGCTCAGGGTGTGGCTGAAGCCGGCGGTCAGGGCCGGGTGCCCGTGACACATGGCCAGCAGGGCGCCCCGGCTCTCCCCTTCTTGCAGGTGCAGCGACCGCTCCCCCAGCAGGGCCAGGATCTGGCTGGCAGGCGCCTCGTTGCCACGCCCTACCAGCCAGGGGGCGATGGCCGCAAGCAGCCTCGCCTCGGCGGCGTCCATGTCGGCGGTGCTGGCACCGTGGCCGATGAGCTTGAGCTCGATGAGAGGCATGGAGGAGCGGTAGCCCAGCTCGATGCCGGCAGGCCAGGGGGCCGCATCCAGCATGTCGCTGAGGGCGGACTCCGAGACGCCGAAGGTGTAGAAACGGCGCAGCTCGGTGTCGGTCTCTTCCCCGGCCAGCGCCTTGAGGCGGGGCATGATCTGTTCGCGCACCATCTGCTTGAACTCGAACGGCACGCCCGGGGTGAAGAAAAGCCGGCTCTGGCCGTGGCTGGCCGGGTGGCGGACCACAAAGCCGCAGGCGGTGCCCACCGGGTTGTCGAGGATCTCGCAGTCCCGGGGCAGCCAGGCCTGCTTGGTGTTGCTCCGGGCCATGGTGCGGCCCCGGCTGGCATAGCGTTCGGCCATGGTGGCGAGCCAGTCCGGGAACAGGGTCAGGGGCTGGTCAAACGCCTCGGCTGCGGCCTGGGCGGTGAGGTCGTCCGCCGTGGGGCCGAGCCCCCCGCACACCAGTACCACCTCGGCGCGGTTGGCGCTCTCCTGCAGCACGGCTGTCAGATCCGCGAGGTTGTCCCCCACGGTGGCGCGGCGGCGCACCTGCCAGCCCTGCTCCAGCAAGAGGGCGCTGAGCCAGGCGGCATTGGTGTCCACCACCAGGCCGGTCACTATCTCGTCGCCTGTGCTGATGATCTCGATGCGCATGGGGACTCCTTGGGTGGGGCCAGCCCTCTCAGGGCTTGCCGTGTTCGAAGTAGTAGCTGATCCGGGTGCGGGGGTTGAGGTATTCGAACACCGCCGGGGGCAGGCGTTTGGGCTGGATCACCTTGGCGATGGTCAGCCCGGCCGCGTCGAGGTCGATGATGGCCGCCTCCTGGCGCGGAATGCGGGGGTCGTATACCAGCACGGCGGGGTAGAGCAGGCGGGAGGCGTTGACCGACATCACCAGCCCCACCTGGCCGTTGGAAAGCTGCACCACGCTACCCGGGGGGTAGACCCCCATCAGTCGGATCAGCATGCCGAGGTGATCGGCGTTGAACTGGGACTTGCGCTGCTTGTAGAGGCTGCCGAGGGCCGCGTAGGGCACCTTGGCCTCCAGGTGGCAGAGGTTGTCGTACTCGTTGATGAGGGAGACGATCTGGGTGAGGGGATCGAGCTGATCCCCCTTGAGCCCCTGGGGGCCGGTGCCGTCCAGGTACTCGTGGTGGTTCTGCACTATCTGCTTGGCCGCTTCCGGAAAATCGCTGACCAGCCCCAGCAGTTCCAGGCCGTAGCGGGGATGCTGGGCCATCAGGTTCTGCTCCGGCTTGGTCAGCGGCTCCGTCTTGCGCAGGATCTGGCTCGGGATCCTCAGCTTGCCGATGTCGTGGAACAGGGCCCCCATGCCGACCTGGCGGATTGCCTCGGCCGGCAACTTGCACTCCCGGGCGAGCAGCATGCTGAGCACGCTGACGTTGAGGGAGTGAAACTGCAGGCTGTTGCCATCATCGCTGTCGGAGACCAGGTGCAGCACCATCTCGTCCACCGAGAGGAGCTGCTCCGTCATGGCGTTGATCAGCTCCTGGGCCTCGCTGATGGCGTTGAGGGGGCGGGACTGGATCTTGCCCATGAGGTTGCGCACCTGGGCCAGGGATTGGCGGAACTGTTTCTCGCACTGCTGCAGGTCGCGGCGATAGCGCTGCAACTGCTCGATGCGCCGCAGTTTCTCCTGCTGCATCTCCTCCTGGCGGGCGACGAGACCCTCTCCCTCAACCTCATCCGCCTGGGGCTGGGTCTGTCCGAGGGGCTTGGGCGGCGTGTCGCTCTTGTCGGGAATGATGGTCACCAGCTTGAGGCCAAGGCGACGAATGAGCTCGATCTCCTCCTCGCTCTTGAGCTTGAAGCTGGAGAACAGAAACGGGTGCTCACGCCATCCCAAAGGCAGGGAGACATAATTGCCGACTTGCAGCCGTTCTACGGAGATCTTGATTCCTGTCATGGGGTTGGGCACGAGGGACACACTGAGCCGTATGCTAGTCAAAGGGCGGGGTGAATACAAAAGGTATCTGATGACAGCGGGAGCGCTTTATTATAGGCTTCTAGATGTCCAGACATATTTACCGATGCAGTACAGGGAGTCAGCATGCCGATCAAGATCCCGGACCAGTTGCCCGCCGCCGAAGTGCTGGGGCAGGAGAACATCTTCGTGATGACGGAATCCCGGGCCGTCACCCAGAACATCCGCCCGCTGCGGGTGCTCATCCTCAATCTGATGCCCAAGAAGATAGAAACCGAGATCCAGCTGATGCGGATGCTCTCCAACTCGCCCTTGCAGGTGGACGTGGATCTGTTGCGCATCGACGATCGGGAGTCGAAAAACACGCCCCAGGCGCACCTGGAGAACTTCTATCACGACTTCGAGCAGGTGAGAGGCAACAACTACGACGGTATGATCATCACGGGGGCGCCGCTCGGGCTGGTGGAGTTCGAGGAGGTGGTCTATTGGCCCCGCATCGTCGAGATCATCGAGTGGTCCCATCAGCATGTCACCTCCACCCTCTTCCTCTGCTGGGCGGTGCAGGCGGCGCTGAAAGCCTTGTACGGCATGGAGAAGCAGACCCACGGCGAGAAGCTCTCCGGGGTCTATCGCCACCACCGCCTCGACGAGCACGAGGCGCTGCTGCGCGGCTTCGATGACGAATTCGTGGCGCCCCACTCCCGCTATGCGGCCTTCGACGGGGATCTCATCCGCGCCCACACCGATCTGCAGATCTTCGCCGAGTCGGAAGAGGCGGGCGTCTATCTGGCCGCCACCAAGGATTGTCGCCAGGTGTTCGTCACCGGCCATCCGGAATATGACGCCCTGACCCTGGATGGGGAATACCGGCGGGATCTGGCGGCCGGGCTCACCCCCGTCATTCCGGTCAACTATTACCCGAACAACGACCCAAGCCAGACCCCGCGCGCCACCTGGCGTAGCCACGGTCACCTGCTGTTTTCCAACTGGCTCAACTATTACGTCTACCAGTTGACCAGCTACAAGGTGGAAGACATCGGCAAGGTGTTTACCTACCAGCAGCCCAAGGGATAGAGCCCATCAGTCCGCCCCGGCCAGCCGCCGCCCACGGGTATCGAGCCAGTGACGGTGGCAGGCCAGGGTGAAGGCCCGTGGCCGTCTGGCCCGGATGAGGGTCATGGCCTCCTGCTGGGGCAGCCCCTGGGTCATCAGCAGCAGGGCGGCCGCCAGCCCGGTACGCCCGCTTCCGCCGTGACAGTGAATGGCAAGGTGCCGTCCCTCGCGCAGCAGGGCGAGCAGTCGGGGTTGCACCCCGGGCCAGGCCTGTTCGAAGGTTGCATCCGGTGCCTCGTCATCCGCAATGGGCAGATGGAACCAGCTCATGCCTCTGGCCTGCACCAGCTGCCCGAGAGAGAGGGACCCGCACAGGGCCAGCTCCTCCTCCGTCATCAGGGTCAGCACCCCGCCGGCACCGGCCAGCTGCAACTGGGCAAGGGCGTGGGCCATGGGGACTTGCTGGCTGCCGGGGCAGGGGGTGAGCAGGAGCTGGCCGTCGAGCCGTGGAACGTCCAGGCTCCAGAAGGGATGGGCACTGAGCATGGGGTTCCTCGTGGTGGTCGGGATCAACGGGATCGGCATCCCGCGGGTGCGGCACAGCATAGAGGGGCCGGAGGCGATGTCAATCTGCGTTGTGTTCGGCCCGGTTTACGGGCAGAGTCTAAAAAAATCGAGCGATGCAAGGAGTAAAGATGAGAAACCTGGATCAACTGGACTTGGACATCCTGGCCCATCTGTTTCGCGATGCGGGCATGACCAACAAGGATTTGGCAGCCCTGGTCGGGGTGGCGCCGTCCACCTGTCTGGAGCGGGTGCGCAAGCTGCAGCAGGATGGCGTGCTCAAGGGGGCGCACTGCGAGGTGGATTACCAGGCCCTGGGCGGTCACATCCAGGCCATGGTCTCCCTGCAACTGGCCCGTCACAGCCGCCAGATCATCGATGCGTTTCGCGACGCCATCCTGGCCCTGCCCGAGGTGATCAGCCTGTTCCACATGGGCGGCAAGGATGATTTCCTGGTGCACCTGTGCGTCTCCGATACCGAACACCTGCGCAATTTCGTCTTCGATCACTTCACCTCCCGGGAAGAGGTGGTGCACCTCGAGACCTCCCTGGTGTTCGAGCACAGGTTCAGCCGCTCGCTCCCCTGCTTCCCCCACCCCTGACGGGGCTAGCCGCAAGAAAAAACCGCCCGAGGGCGGTTTTTTTGTGGGCGGTTCCTCAGTTGAGAGCCAGCCGGCTGTCCTGCGCCGTCCGGTAGAGCCCCTGCTGATAGGCCAGGCTGCCCCACAGGACCAGCCCCAGGGTGGCATCCTTCATGGCGCCCGGCTGCGGCGCCGGGGTGAGCGTCTCGGTCGCATCCTCGTAGATGAAGCCTTCCGGCGCCCGCTCGGGCTGCAGGATCACCACATCCTTGCCGCGCATCAGGGCGAAGTTCTTGTCGTATTGCATGATGGCGCGCCCCGGCCAGTCGGCGGGCATGCGGGTGAGATCCTTGCCCAGCATGGGGTAGTCGGCACTGATGCCCATGAGGGAGAGCAGGGTCGGGGCCATGTCGATCTGGCTGACGATGCGGGGGTCCTTTCTCGGTGCAATGCCGTCCCCCAGGATGACCCCCGGGATGTGGAAGCGGGGGATGGGCACCAGGCTGGCTCCCCCGACCCGGCTGTCGTGATCGGCGATGACCAGGAACAGGGTGTCCTGCCAGTAGTCCGATGCCCTGGCCTTCTTGAAGAACTCGCCGACGGCGTAGTCCGCGTACTTGGCGGCGTTGTTGCGGGTCTGCTTGGGCTGCTCGTACAGGGCGATGCGGTTGTCGGGGAATTCGAAGGGATCGTGGTTGCTGGAGCTGAACACCAGGCTGAAGAAGGGTTTGCCCTCCTTGTGCAGCGCCGCGAAGGTCTCGTTGGCCTTGGCCATCAGATCTTCATCCGAGGCGCCCCAGGATCCCTCGAACACCGGGTTCTTGAAGTCCTTCTGCTCGACGATGGTGGTGAAGCCGTTGCCGAGGAAGAAGCTGCGCATGTTGTCGAAGTGGCTCTCGCCACCATAGATGAAGCTGGTGTCATAGCCTCGCTGTTTGAGCAGGTCGGCGATGGTGAAGAAGTTGGTCTGGCTCTTGCCGAGCTTGACCACGGCCTGGGCCGGGGTCGGCGTGAAGCCGGTGAGCACCGCCTCGATGCCGCGTACCGAACGGGTACCGGTGGCGTAGAGCTGCTCGAACGCCCAACCCTCTTTCGACAAGGCATCGATGTTCGGGGTGAGCGGCAGGCCGCCGAGGGAGCCGACGAACTGGGCCCCCAGGCTCTCTTGCAGCAGGATCACCAGGTTTTTGGGCTTGCCCTGGTAGCTGGCCGTGTTGAAAGTCTGGCTCGGCAGATCGGCAGAGGTGAAATCGCCGAGAGGGCGGCCGCTCTCCTCGCGGACTATGTCGAGTACCTGATGGTCAGCCATCTTGCCGTAAAACTGGCTGGCGTCCTCCTCGGCCCCCATCTGCTTGATGGCAAAGAAGAGGGAGTAGGCGGAGTTGACGGTGAGGGCGTTGACCAGGGGATCGTCGGCAAAGGCCACCATGGCCGGGTTCAGGGCGCGATGGCCGAGACTGGAGCGGGCGCCGAGGAAGCCGACGGCGAGGATCAGCAGGGCGAAGGCGGGGCGCCAGTACCAGCGGGGGAAGCTTAGGTCACGCACCAGGCGGCCGCTCAGCCACCAGCCACCGCCGAGTACGGCGCCGCTGAAGATCACGGCCAGCAGCAGCTCGCCCTTGCGGCCAGCCCACAGCATGGAGAGCACCTCCTTCGGATAGATGAGGTACTCCACATAGAGGCGGTTGGGGCGCACCCCGTATTCGGTGACGAAGGCGGGAGTGGAGATCTCGAGAAAGAGCATCAGCCAGAGCCCCAGGGTGAGCCAGATCCGGATAAGCTGCATCCAGAGCCGCCCCGGCGCGTGGGGCCCGGCCAGCAACTGGGTCAAGACGGCGGGTACGCCCCAGACCCAGCAGAGGGTGGCGACGTCGACGCGAATGCCTTGCAGCAGCATCTCCTGCCAGCCAGAGACAGCATCCACCCGTTCCAGTTGCCAGAGCCCCAGGCCAAGGCGGCTGACGGTCAGGGAGATGAGCGCGATCAATGAAAATACGGCGATGGGCCAAACCGGTCCCAGCCATTGTCTGATGGTGGTCATATTGTTCCTGCAAACCTGTTTGCGCCCAGTCCCCGGACGCATTGTTGTTATGGTGCAGGAGTATGACAGTGGCGCCTGGCAAAGGTTGCATGGGCATGGGGTATACATGGAAAAGTTGGCACGTTTTATGATTTTTTTGTGACGGGATGCAGGGTTCGAAGAGAGCATAAAACGCTGGGAAAACTGTGATCCTGCTGGCACATCGAGACAAGGGTCGTGCCTATAATGGCGCCGGGTTTCTCAATCGGAGCTGAAGGGATGCCGGTCTTCATCGATGTGGAATATATGCAGGGCTGGTCTTTGTTCGTGGTGCTCTCCGACGGCACCACAGGCGTGCTGGATCTCACCCCCTGGCGCGGCCAGCCGCTGTTTGCGGCCATGGAGACCGAGCGTCGCTTCGCCCGTGTCTTCATCGATGATCGCCATCAACTGGCGTGGCCCACGGGCTTCACCCTGGCGGCCCACGAGGTCTACCACCTGATCCTGCCCATCGACGAGCGCGCCGCCTTCCCCGATCGCAACATGCATCGATTCTGACATGCTAACTCGTTGAGTCAGGTAACGTTTTCAGTCACAGACCCGCGTCGGTCAGGTCGATATCATGACCCCAGTGCGGCGCTTTGGGCGCCCATCCACCACAGCGGGAACATAACAATGAAACAAGGAACGTTGCGTCGTGGCGGCCTCATCGGGGCCGCCCTGTTACTGACGGCTTGCGGCAGCGGGGGAGGCGGTGGCAGCAGTGACCCCCAGCCCCCGGTGGTCAATCCGCCCCCCGCGTCGGCCAGCCGCGCCTGCTACGGCAATGATCAGCCAGCCTGCAACCTGCGCACCTACCAGGTGATGGTGGAGTCCTTCGTCGACGGCGACGGCAGCGCCAACTACGGCGTTGGTTACGGCCCCTCCCGGCACAACGGCGATCTGCAGGGGATCATCGACAGCCTCGACCACATCAAGAGCCTCAACGTCAACGCCATCTGGCTCACGCCGGTGTTTGACTCCTGCGCCGGCCAGGCCGGGGACGACCGGCTGGATGCCACCGGCTACTTCGCCTGCGACTTCTTCAACGTGGATTCCAACTTCGGCAGCAACGCCCAGCTCAAGCAACTGGTGGACGGGGCGCACCAGCGCGGGCTCTATGTCTTCCTGGACGGGGTGTTCGGCCACGTCAACAAGGTGGGGGTGAGCAAGCCTTCACCAGAGGGGCGGCTGCCTGCCCTCAAGAGCGGCGGCGCAGGCTACCCGGGTCAGCTGGTGGATTACGGCCAGCCCGAGAGTCTGGCCTACTTCAAGGAGGTGGCCCGTTACTGGGTCGAGCAGTACGGCATCGACGGCTGGCGCCTCGATCAGGCTTATCAGTTGGGGCTGGATGACTGGCGCGCCATTCGCAGCGAGGTGGCGCGGGCCAGCGCGGCGCGCAAGGCCGCCGGCCAGCAGTGGGGCACCCTCGGCTACATGGTGGGGGAAGTGTGGAAGGGCGCCGACGAGATCCGCGCCCAGGCCTATGGCCCG
Source organism: Aeromonas caviae (assembly GCF_000819785.1). GTDB lineage: Bacteria > Pseudomonadota > Gammaproteobacteria > Enterobacterales > Aeromonadaceae > Aeromonas > Aeromonas caviae. The sequence continues at coordinate 144,885 of NZ_CDBK01000044.1, forward strand.
AGCGACAACCCGGCGCTCTCTTCGGCGTTCGACTTCCCCCTGCGCTACGGCCTGGTACAGGCGCTGGCGGTGGAAGAGTCCGGCAAAGGCGGGCAGGGGGCCAGCGTGCTCGACGCCAGCTGGAACAAGGTGGAGAACTACCCGGACCACGCCATGCCCAACCTGATGCTGGGCAACCACGATCTGGTGCGCTTCGGCGATCTGCTGGAGCGGGGCAACTTCAATGGGGCGGACTACTGGCAACGCCACAAGGCGGCCTTCAGCTTCATGGCCGCCCGCTCAGGTCCCATTACCTTCTACTATGGTGAGGAGTTTGGCGACGAGGTGCCTGGCTTTGCCAGCCAGGTGGGGGGCGACTGTGCGGCCCAGGGGCTCTGCGATGATCACGTGGCCCGCAGCGATGGCAAGGTCCCCGGTGTCACCGGCTTCGTGCCGAGCAGCGAGCAGGCCGAGCTCAAGCAGTGGCTGAGCGACCTGCTGGCCTTGCGCGCCGCCCACCCCGCCCTCTATCAGGGGGAGCGGGTCAAGCTGGTGGCCGAGGGGAGCGTCTATGGCGACATCAAGCAGACGGCGGGCGAGCAAGTAGTCTACCTGCTCAACGTCTCCACTACGCCCCAGAGCTACGCTGTGCCGGTCGGCAAGCTGCGCAGCGGCAGCGCCCTGGTGGATCTGCAGAGCGGCGAGAGCCTGGCCATCGGTGGCAGCAGCGTGACGGTGGACTTGCCACCCCTCACTGGCCGCTTCCTGCTGGTGCGCTGAGGGAGGCAGACAACAGAAAGGGCTCCATGATGGAGCCCTTTTTCATGGTGGCGGCTTACTTCTCGATGCCGCTGCCCAGATCGTCCCGGCGGGAAGAGACCGAGGGCTCGGCCCCGTGGCGCCAGTGTTCCAGCCTGTTGTGCACCCCGCGGCGCAGGCTCTTGAAGCTGGCTTCCAGATAGTCCACCCCCACCAGGATGGAGAGGGTGACGACGGTGAGCAGCAGCGCCTGATGCAGCATGTCCATGCCGATGAGGGCGCCGAGGGCGGCCAGCATCCAGATGGCGGCGGCGGAGGTCACCCCCAGCACCTGACCATCCCGGGTCATCATCACCCCGGCCCCGAGAAAGCCGACCCCGGTGATGAGCTGACCCAGCACCCGCGCCTGATCGGCGCCCTGAGGGCTGACGGCGGCGCCGATGGCGAGAAAACAGTAGGTGCCGAGCACGATGAGGGAAGAGGTGCGGATCCCCACCGGCTTGCCGCGAAGCTGCCGCTCCAGCCCCACCAGGGTGCCACACACCAGACAGACCAGGATGTTCTCCCAGCCAAGGGGCGCGATGTCCCACCACTGCATTGTCATCATATCCACCTCTGCTCGCGATGCTTGTTATCCTGTCGCGCTCTGCCCCCGGTTCTCCAGCCGCTGGCGGAAGGCCCGGGCGAGGCGCTCGTAGAGGTCCTTTGCCTCCCTGTCTTCAATATCGCCACGTATCCAGGGGTTGTCGATGATTTCCAGCAACACGCAGCCCTGACCCTGCTGGCGCAGATCCACCCCGAACAGGCCGTTGCCGAGCTGGTGCACGGCGCGGCGGGCGGTTTGCAGCACCCGCTCCGGCACGTCGCTGAGGGGCAGCGCCTCGATGCGGCTCATGTCGAGGGGGTGTTTGCGGCGACGGATGCGGTTGCCGGGTTCGGGTCGGTAGCGGCGGCAGGCGAACAGCGGCGAGCCGTCGAGAAAGCCGATGCGCCAGTCGAACTCGGCAGGGATCCGGCTCTGGACCAGCAGCAGGGCGGAGCGGGCCAGCCCCTCGTCCAGCAGGCGGGCGAGCTGGATGTCATCGCTGGCCATGGCGAGGTCGCGCCCCTGGGCGCCGTCGGGGATCTTCACCATCAGTGGCAGACCGAGGCGCTGCACCAGTTCGTCCACATGCTGGCGGCCGCGGCGGGTCACGACGGTGGTGGGGGGCATGGGCACGCCGCTGCGCACCATCAGCTCGTAGAGATAGAGCTTGTTGCTGCAGGCGAGGATGGCACGGGAGCTGTCGATGACCGGCATCTTGAGCTGCTCGGCACGGCGGGCAAATTCGAAGGTGTAGTGGCCGACCGCGGTCTCGGCGCGCAGCCAGAGGGTGTCGAACTCCGGCAACCGTTCGATGGCCGAGGGAGGCAGGATCTCGGCCTGGATCCCCTGGGCAGCGGCCGCCTTGATGAAACGCTCCAGCGCCAGGGCATCGCTGCTGGCGCGGCCGTCGTTGGGGTCGACCAGGATGGCGAGCTGGTAGCGTGGTGCCGTCTGCTCCTCGTCCCCCGTGCCCACCAGCGCCTGGGCGTGCTGCACCATCAGCGCCTTCTCGCTCGGGCTCAGCGCCAGCGGTGACAGGCTCTCCTGCTGGCGCACCGACCAGCCGTGGCGGCCGCGCTTGAGGGTCAGCTCCTGCAGCGGCAACTGGCTCAGGCCGTAGTAATAGCGGGCGAGCCCCGCCAGCTCGCTCTGTTCGCACTGGCCGAAGATGGCGCGCACCCGGATCCTGTCTTCGCTTTGCTGGGCCAGCCAGCCCTGCAATTTGCGCCACAGCTTGGCGGGAGGCTGCTGGGGTTGCAGCCGGCTGATGGCCTGCAATCCCGGCAGGCAGTGGTGGCCGCGGGCCTGGGCCAGCAGGGAGCAGTAATAACCGGCCCCCAGGTGTTCCAGGCTGCGGCAGAGGTTGATGATGCGCGGACGCCCCCCTGTGGTAGGCAGACCGTGTTGCAGGTAGGTGCGGGCGGTCAGCAGATAGTCGGCATGGCAGGGCCAGTCGCCCAGCTCCTCGACGATGACATAGGTACTCATATTTTCAGGCTCCACAGAAAGGACTGCCAGAAACGGCAGGATCCCCAGTGGGCTTCGATGCACCGACAAGCACGACAATGGCGCGAGGGGAAACAAGAGGTTACAGTGCCTAATATTCTGCCTTGGTAACTTGTGATACAAGTCGCATTTCTGGTGCTGAGGATAAATAACCGAACAAGGACTCCCCGTGTTGACCGTGCGCGCCGCCCGAGCCGATGATTTGGGCGCCATCGTGAAGCTGGAACGCTACTGTTTTCCCCCCGAGGTCGCCTTCGGCCGCAGCCGCTGGCACTATCTGCTCAATCAGGCCAAGGGGCACACCCTGCTGCTGCAAGACGAGAAGGCGCAGGTGATGGGCTATTTGAGCGTGCTGGAGCACAAAGGCTGGGATCGTCTCATCATCCAGACCCTCGCCATCCGCTGGACCGTCCGCCGTCAGGGGTGGGCACGCCGCCTGCTGGAGCAGGTGATCCGGGAAGGGCGCGAGGCCGGCTGGGGGGCGATTCGCCTCGAGGTCGCCGACGCCAACCCAGAAGCCAGGACCCTCTATCAGGGGCTGGGGTTTCGCCCCAGGGTACGGCTGCCCGATTATTACGGGCCCGGCCAGCATGCCCACCGCCTGGTGCTGGCGCTGGGGGATGAGCGGCAGGAGCCATCATGAGTTGCGAGGATTGCCTGGCCACGGCCATCAGGGCCAAGCTCGGGCGCTGCCCGGTCTGCGCCGCCCAGACCTTTCTCATCGGGGTCGTCGGCTGGCTGGTCTGGTGGTGGTGCGGCGCCGATACCTCGGTCAACGCCCTGACCGGCCTGCTGTTTGCGCTGGGGGGCTCGGGTCTCTTCCTGCTGCATCTGGCGGTGTTCGCATGGCGAAAGCTGGGCAAGCGCGACATATAACGTGCTGATTTTTCAAGAAGACAAATAACAATGGAGGTTCACATGATTGCAATGGTAACGGGCGCCTCGTCCGGCTTTGGTGAGGCCATCAGCCGCCTGCTGGTGAGCGCTGGCCACCGGGTGATCGGCACCGGGCGCCGCGCCGAACGGCTGGCCGCCCTGTCCGAGGTGCTGGGCGAGCAGTTCCTGCCTCTGGTGTTCGACGTCCAGGACAAGGCTGCCACCCGCGCCGCCATCGAGGGGCTGCCGACCGAATGGCAACAGGTGGACCTGTTGGTCAACAACGCTGGCCTGGCACTGGGGCTGGAGCCTGCCCACAAGGCGGATCTGGAAGACTGGGAGCAGATGATCGCCACCAACATCAGCGGCCTGACCCTGATCACCCGGTTGCTGCTGCCGGGCATGGTTGCGCGCAACTGCGGCCACGTCATCAATATCGGCTCCATCGCAGGGACCTATCCCTATCCGGGCGGCAACGTCTACGGCGCGACCAAGGCGTTCGTGAAGCAGTTCAGCCTCAACCTGCGTGCCGATCTGGCGGGCACGGCGGTGCGTGTCACCAACGTGGAGCCCGGCCTGTGTGGCGGCACCGAGTTCTCCAACGTGCGCTTCCACGGTGACGACGCCAAGGCGGCCACCGTCTATCAGGGGGTGCAGGCCATCCTGCCGGAAGACATCGCCAATACCGTACTCTGGATCAGCGAGCAGCCCGCCCACGTCAACATCAACAGCATCGAGATCATGCCGGTGGCCCAGACCTTCGGTCCGCTCCACATCAGCCGTCGCTGATGTCATGACGAGCCGACTCCTGTCCACAAGAGGCGCCTTCGGGCGCCTTTTTTAATGGATCTGGTCGCACTCGTCATGGAGTGCAGAAGGAGGCGTGCTGCGACCCCGTGCTGAACCGTCGAAAGAGGGGGGGTACTCAAGTTGGCCTGCATTTTGCTGTCTCCGGCTCATGGCGGGGAAACCATCCCCGGAGCCGGCGAGGCCGGCAGTGAGCGTGGAGCCTTCATGGATATCAAACCCTATGGTCATCAACTCGCCCAGAGCGCGTCCCAGAACCGTGCCCTGGCGACCCTCAGCGACAGCGACGACAAGCAGAGCGGCTGGTCTCAGCAGGTCAGCCTCTCCAGTCAGGTGCTGACCGGCAAGGCGCAGCAGGCGCTGACCTACGAGCATCTGGCCAGGAACGGCAAGAACACAGTCCTGACCGGTGGTGTCAAGGATGCGCGGGTGCAGCAGATGGTGGACAAGGCCCTGGGCTTTGATCGCAAAAAATTTGACGATCTCGAGCGTCAGCTCAAGGGGATAGCGGATGACAAGACGCTCTCTGCCGAGGAGCGCGAAACGCAGAGCAAGGACCTGGCCGCGCAGCGCGATGCCATGCTCAAGGAGGCCATGGATCGCCTCACCGGCAAATCCGCCTCCCAGGCATGATGTGATTCAAACGGCAATCTTTGGGCGTTAAAGGCAAGGGGTTGCCCCCTTGCCACGGGGCTGGCAGGCCGTGGTCAGGGTTCAGGGACTCTGGGGGGCGATGCCGATGGCGATGGCGGTGGTCTGCACGGCCTTGATCTGGTCCCCCTTGGCGATGAGGGCGAACTGGGCCGGATCCTGCACCTTGAGGGTCAGGGTGTGGTCGACCCCCTTGACCCGGATGGTCTGGTGCGCCTTGTCCACGTCGATGACGTCGGCATAGATGGTTACCTGCATGCCGGCGCCGGCTGCGGGTTTCTCCCCGGCGGCTGCCTTGCCCCCTTCCACTTCCACCACCCGTTTTCTCACCCCGGCGGTGCCCTTGAGCAGGGTCAGGTCCAGCAGTTGCAGATATCTCAAGGCCACGACATCTCCCACCTTGAGCTGGGGAAGGTTGGTCACCTCCTCCCCGGCGATCAGATCCAGGGTCTGCCCTTCGGCATTTTTCAGGCTGACCTTGCGGGTGGCCAGGTCGATGGCGGTGACGGTTGCCCTGGCCGTCAGTTCTTCGGCCAGGCTGGCTTGTCCGGGGGCCACGGCCACATGGGTGGTGACCTCGGCGGCATAGAGCAGGGGAGGGGCACAGAGGGTGAGGGCACCCGCAATCCAGGCGTGCTTCAGTTTCATGATAGAGACCCTGTGAGTGGGAAAGGGACCCCGGGAGGGGCTTGAGGGGGCGACGAACTCGTCTTCCCGCTATCACCATAGCAAAGCCGGGCAGGAGCGCCCGGCATCGGCAGGCTGGCATCGTATTTTTGACGACAGGCTCCCGTTTTTGACCTGATGGCACGGCAGGCGCACAATTCCCCGGCATGCAATCAACCGAGGGCTCTGCCGTGTACAACTTCCAATATGCCAATCCCACCCGCATCTGTTTTGGTGAAGGCCAGATCGCCACTCTGCCGGAGCTGATCCCGGTCGGCAGCCGTCTGCTGGTGCTCTACGGGGGTGGCAGCATCAAGCAGAACGGGGTCTATGACCAGTTGACCCAGGCGCTGGCGGGCCGGGAGTGGCTGGAGTTTCCCGGCATCGGCGCCAACCCCCAGTACGATCAGCTGATGGAGGCGGTGGCTCTGGTCAAGCGCGAGCGCATCGACTTCCTGCTGGCGGTGGGTGGCGGCTCCGTGGTGGATGGCACCAAGTTCGTGGCCGCCGCTGCCTGCTTCGAGGGGGACGATCCCTGGGAGATCCTGCGGGACAAGGCCCCCATCAAGGGGGCGCTGCCGCTCGGCTGTGTGCTGACCCTGCCGGCCACCGGCTCGGAGAGCAACCCCGCCGCCGTGGTGAGCCGGGGGGAGGCCAAGCTCTCCTTCTACAATCCGCTGGTGCAACCGGTGTTTGCGGTGCTGGATCCCGCCACCACCTACAGCCTTCCACCGCGCCAGGTGGGCAATGGCGTGGTGGATGCCTTCGTCCACATCCTCGAGCAGTACCTCACCTTCCCGGTGGGGGGCGAGGTGCAGGACCGGCTGGCGGAAGGGCTGTTGCAGGTGCTGGTGGACAACGGTCCGCGGGCGCTGGCGGAGCCCACCAACTACCAGGTACGCGCCAACCTGATGTGGGCTGCCAGCCTGGCCCTCAACGGCCTCATCGGTCGCGGTGTGCCCCAGGACTGGTCCACCCACGCCATCGGTCACCAGCTCACCGCCCTGCATGGGCTGGATCATGCCCAGAGTCTGGCGGTGGTGCTGCCCTCCCTGCTGCGGGAGCAAGCGGCCCAGAAGCAGGAGAAGCTGGCCCAGTTTGCCGAGCGGGTGTGGCACTCCAGCCGGGAGGACAAGGCGCTGCGCATTGAGGAGGCGATCATCCGCACCGAGCAGTTCTTCCAGCAGATGGGGGTGGGTACCCGCCTCGCCGACTATGGCCTGGATGCGCGCTGTATCCCGGGGATCTGTTCCAACCTCAAGCTGTTCGGCCTGACCGCCCTCGGGGAGCAGCAGGACATCGATCCCGACAAGGTAGCGCGGATCCTCTCTCGCGCCCTCTAGGCCTGAGTCCCTTGGCCAAGGGGCGATCTGGACAATAAGTGCGGCCAGGATCCTGTCCCACGCGCTTTGATATCTGGCTGACGGCCGGAAAAGAGAACGCCCCGATCATCGGGGCGTTTTGCAGGGTGTCACCGGGGCACCGCCGTTTATTCGGCGCTGCGGTCCAGCTCGCGCTCCAGCGCTGCCGCCTTCTGGCGAGCCGGATAGGTGTTGAGTCGCTGCCAGTAGGCCTCAAGGTGCGGGAACTGGGCCAGCTGGCCGCTCTGGGCCAGCAGATCCACCAGGAAGGAGTTCAGGATGTCGGCGCCGGTGAGGCGATCGGCCACCAGGTAACGGCGGTTTGCCAGCACCTCATCGAGATAACCCAGCACCTTGGCGCACTCGGCTTTGGCGTAGTCCGGCAGGAAGCGCATCGGGCTGCCATCCTTGCGCACGAACATGTCGAGCAGCAGCGGCAGAATGCCGGAGCTCTCGGCGAAGTGGAGCCACTGCAGGTATTCGGGATACTCCGGGCTGTCGGTGGCCGGTGCCAGCCGTTCCGGAGCGTGGCGGGCGATCAGGTACTCGGTGATGGCGCCCGATTCCGCCAGCACCCGGCCGTCAAACTCGATGACCGGCGACTTGCCGAGGGGGTGGACGGCCTTGAGCTCGGGCGGCGCCAGAAAGGTGGTAGCATCGCGCTGGTAGGCCTTGATCTGGTAGGGCAGGCCCAGCTCTTCAAGCAGCCAGATGATGCGCTGGGAGCGGGATTTGTTCAGGTGGTGCAGGACTATCATGAAAACCTCGACGCAGTGACGGAAGGCGGTGATACGCAGCGCCCCGGCAGCAGGTTCACTGATGGATGAAAAAGAGCGGGCGTGGTGCCCGCTCCTTCGTCGATTGACTCAGGCCTCCAGCGCCTGATCCAGATCCGCCAGTATGTCCTCGATGGCTTCGATCCCCACCGACAGCCGGATCATCTCAGGTTTCACTCCAGCCTTGGCCTGCTCCTCTTCGCTCAACTGGCGATGGGTGGTGGAGGCGGGGTGGCAGGCCAGGGACTTGGCGTCGCCGATGTTGACCAGCCGCTTGAAGATCTTGAGGGTATCGTAGAAGCGCACGCCCGCCTCGTAGCCCCCCTTCAGGCCGAAGGAGAGGATGGCCGAGGGGCGACCGGCCATGTACTTCTCCGCCAGCGGGTAGTGGGGGTGACCCGGCAGACCGGCGTAGCTGACCCAGGCCACCTTGGGGTGATGCCTGAGGTGATGGGCGACCCGCAGGGCGTTGTCCACGTGGCGCTCCATGCGCAGGCTCAGGGTCTCCAGCCCTTGCAGCAGCAGGAAGGCGTTCATGGGAGCCAGGGCCGCGCCCGTGTTGCGCAGCGGCACGGTGCGCACCCGGCCGATGAAGGCCGCCGGGCCGAAGGCCTCGGTGTAGACCACCCCGTGATAAGAAGGCTCGGGTTGGGTCAGTTGGGGGAAGCGCTCGGCGTGATCCGCCCAGGGGAACTTGCCCGAGTCGACGATGACGCCCCCCAGGGAGTTGCCGTGGCCGCCGACATATTTGGTCAGGCTGTGCACCACGATGTCGGCGCCGTGTTCGATGGGTTTGCACAGCACCGGGGTGGCGACCGTGTTGTCGACGATGAGCGGCACGCCGCGGGCGTGGGCGGCCTTGGCCAGGGCGGCGATGTCGACGATGTTGCCCGCCGGGTTGCCGATGCTCTCGCAATAGACCGCCTTGGTCTTGTCGTCGATGAGGGCGGCGATGGCCTCGGCGCTGTCATCCTTGGCGAAGCGCACCTCGACCCCGAAGCTCGGCAGCATGTGGGCGAACAGGGTGTAGGTGCCACCATAGAGCTGGGGGGTGGAGACTATGTTGTCACCGGCGGCGGTCAGCGCCTGGATGGCGTAGGTGATGGCGGCGGAACCCGCCGAGACCACCAAGCCGGCGATCCCCCCTTCAAGGGCGGCCATCCGTTGTTCCAGCACATCGTTGGTGGGGTTCATGATGCGGGTGTAGATGTTGCCCGGTACCGCCAGATTGAACAAGTCCGCCCCGTGCTGGGCGCTCTCGAACTCGTAGGCCACCGTCTGGTAGATGGGCACGGCCACCGCCTTGGTGGCGGGATCGCTGGAAAAGCCGTGGTGCAGGGCCAGGGTCGCATCTTTCATCACACACTCCTTGTTGGATGTCACCATTATGGATGGATAGACGTCCAATCTAGCAGTCCTGGCGCCGATGTAAACCACCCATTCCGGCAAAGCAATGCCGGGGGATGGGGGTGACCGGATGGCGTCGGTGACGGCAACCTCAGAGACGGCGGCGATACTCCCTGTCGTCTATCTGGTGCATATCCCACTGCATCAGGCGGTTGAGCTGCACCATGGGATCTTCGACCAGCGTCAGAGGGCGGGGCAGGATCCTCAGGAAGTAGCGACGGAGGGTTTGCTGGATCCGGTTCGGTTTGAGGGGGGTGGCATGGCTCATGATGGTGCTCCTGTGCTGTGGTTCTCACGTTCGCCAGCAGTATTGAGCTAAAATGCGGAAGTAAAAACTGATGACTTTCAGCCAATGGATTTCCTCTTTTATGCCTACTAGCCGCCTTTATCAGCAATTTCAACGGCTCGCCCAGCAGCTTGGCTGTGACGAGCGGGAGATCAGCCTCGCCGAGGTGGCGGACCTGCTCTGCTGCACCCCCCGCAATGCCCGCCTGCTGCTGCGCCGCATGGAAGGGCAGGGCTGGCTGTGCTGGACGGCAGAAGCAGGGCGGGGGCGGCGCTCCCGCCTCACCCTGCTCGACAACCAGGAGAGCCTGACCCGGCGCCGATTGCGGGATCTGCTGAGCCAGGGCCAGCTGGCGCAGGCGGTACGGCTGGCCGAAGATCGCCTGGATCTGCTCACCCCGCTGCTCATCGAGCAGCTCGGCCAGGCCACCCGGGAGGGGCGCCAGATCCTGCGGGTACCCTACTACCGGCCCCTGCCCGGTCTGTTGCCCACCGCGCCCTTGCGCCGCTCCGAAATTCACCTGAGCCGCCAGATCTTCAACGGTCTGACCCGGCGAAACGAGGAAAATGGGGAAATCGAGGGGGATCTCGCCCACTACTGGGAGTGTCTGGCCCCCTGTCACTGGCGCTTCTATCTGCGCCCCGTGGTGCGCTTTCACCATGGCCGCGAACTGGTGGTGGAGGATGTGATGGAGAGCCTGCAGGCCTTGCGGGATCGCCCGCTGTTCGCCCATCTGGCACGGCTGGAGAGCCGCTGGCCGCGCACTCTGGATCTTCATCTCGACAGCCCGGATCCTCTGCTGCCGCACCTGCTGGCCGAGCCGGTGGCGGCCATCCTGCCGCGGGAGCTCAAGGGGGAGGCGAATTTCGCCCTGCAGCCGGTGGGCACCGGCCCCTATCGGGTGAGCGCCAACGACCCCCTGCACCTGTGCCTCGAAGCATTTGACGACTACTTCGGGCTGCGGGCCCTGCTCGACGAGATCGACATCTGGATGCTGCCGGAGCTGGCGGAGCGGCTGGAGAGCCACGTCAGGCTGGGCAGCGACACCCCGGAGCTTGGTTCCATGCGCGGGGAGTCCGAACTGGAATCCGGCTGCTACTTCCTGCTGCAGGACGACAGATCGGTCCCCCTGCAGGACCCGGCCCTGCGCCAGTGGCTGACCCGGCTGCTCAACCCCATCGCCCTGATGGCCCGGGTGGCACCCGAACTGCAGCGGGGCTGGACCAGCGCATTGGGTCTCCTGCCCCACTGGCGCGAGAGCCTGCCTCTTCCCGAGCCCGGCCCGGTCAGCCTGCCAGCGCGGCTGGTACTGGCCTGCTTCAACCAGCACCTGGAATTCAACGAGTGCGCCAGCGCCATGAGCAGCCTGCTGGCAGAGCAGGGGATCCAGCTCGAGGTACGTACCCTGGACTACGGCCGCTGGGTGAGCGGGGAGGATGAAGATGTGGATCTCTGGTTCGGCACCCTCAACCTGGAGCATGAGCACGCCTTCGCCCCTTACGCCTGGCTTCAGGGCACCCCCTTGCTGCGCCGGGTGTGGGGCGGCCAGCAGGCCCTGTGGCAGGGATTGACGCAGTGGCGCGCCCATGGTGAAGAGCCCGGCCCCCGCGCCCTGCTGGCCGAGGTGCAGCGCCAGAGCTGGTTCGTGCCGCTGTTTCACCACTGGCTGGAGCTGGAGAGCCGGGTCGGCGTGCACGGCGTGCGCATGACGGCCCTTGGCTGGTTCGATTTTCGCAGCGCCTGGTTAAAGCCCGAGCAGGTGGCGCAGGAGCCGGAAACCGGCGGTGGCTCTCACCCCCAGGCAGGGACGCTTGAGTCGGACGGGTTGGCGCGCTAGCCTGTGCGCGGTCCTACGACAAGGAGTCGACATCCATGCTGGAAATGCAGATCCAACCCCGTTTTCAAGAGACGGACGCCCTCGGCCACATCAACAACACGGTGCCGGCGGTCTGGTTTGAATCGGCCCGTGATCCCCTGTTTCGCCTCTTCTCGCCCGAGCTGGATGTGCATGACTGGCATCTGATCATCGCGGGCTACACGGTGCAATTCAAACGGGAGCTGTTCTATGGTCAGATGGTGTCGATCAAGACCGGCGTGCGGCGTATCGGTACCAGCTCCTTCACGCTCTGGCAGGAAGCCTGGCAGGGCGGCGAGCTGGCGGTGACCGCCGAGACGACCCTGATCCATTTTGACTACCGGACCCGGCAGTCCATCCCTTTGAGCGAGGCTCACCGGGAGGGACTGAGGGTCTGGCTGGTAGAGAGTTAATCCGGCCTTCGGGCCCACCACAGGACACTTATGCGCACAACCGCGATCGCCCTGAGCCTCGGCTTGGGACTGGGACTCTGCTCCCTGCCTTCATTTGCCGCCTCCCTGGCCGAGCAGTTCACCCTGATGGAGAAGGGGGCCGACAGCGCCCTCGATACCCGCTTGTTCAGCCACGATGGCGTTGACATCAAGGCCTGGGTCGACGGCACGCCTGTCATCATCGCCGTGCCCATCCTGAACGAGCAGGGCAAACAGGAAGGGGAGAGCCGTTACTACTTCAAGGGCGGCAAGCTGTTCGGGGTGAAGGAGCCCGCCGCCCAGTTCGCCTTCGATGACAGTGGCAAGCTGACCCAATGGCTGGACGACAAGGGGCAGCCTGCGGAGTTTGTCAGCAAGATGAGCATGCAGCAGCGGGAAGCCTGGCTGACCAGACGGGCGGCCGAGCTGGGCGGGTTGTTTGCACCGAGCACCGCCGAGGAGAAGGCTGACAAGGGGGGCGTCAAGCTCAAGGGGGCCGAGCTCGCCCAGTGGCTCTGCAATGGCAAGCTGATGGCGCTCGCCGGAGGTGACAAGGTGACCTTCGAGCCGGCCAAACTCAAAAGGAGTGCAGAGGGCATCAAGGGAGAGGTCTCCCTGCGCCAGGAGAAGGGGTGGCAGGATCTCTGCCTCACCTGCGAGGTGCAGGGCAACCGGGTGACTCGTCTCACCTGGCAGCCGCTGCCGGGTGCCAACAAGCCGCAGTAAGGGCGGCAGCGTCAAAGAATGGGGGCCCACTTGCGGGCCCCTTTTTCATGCCGGTTACTGCTCGCCCAGGGTGAGCCGGGTGAGGGCCTCCACCCGTCGCCACTGACCGGGCTCGAACCAGCGTGCCAGGATCTCCGGCTGCTGGCTGGCACGGGCCTCGGCAGGCAGGGGCCTGATCTCGGCCAGATAGCCGGCCAGCTGCTGCTCGAACCCCTGCTGGCTCTCTGCCAGCTGGTGCAATCGATCTGCCGCCTCCGGTCCCAACTGTTCGCGCAGTGCGGCGTCACGCCCGGCTGCGGGGAGTTGTTCCAGAGCCTGCAGATCGCCCAGCAGGCGGCTGTTGGCCTCCGCCTCCCGAAACCACTGGGGCTGCTCCGCCAGCCAGAGCTCCAGCTCGCTCGCCAGCAGCGGCTTATCGGCATCGTTGGCCTCCGTCAGCGCCTTGCGGCGCAGGGTCCACTGCTCCATCAGCCTGTCCTCGGCAAACAGCTGCTCCTGCTCGGCCGGGGTGAAGCGCTGCCTGCGCAACTGCTCGCGCTCGTCGAACAGCTTTTGCAAGCTGGCCAGGCCCGGATCCGCCGGCACCGTCAGGCTGCCCTCAGCCGCGAGAAAGGCTTCATGGCGGGCCTGCAGCGAGGACTTATCCGACGGCGGTGAGGCCTGCCTGACCAGAGGGGAAGCGGGCCCGGCATGTTGCGGCGAAGGGGCGGTTGCGTCAGCGGAGGTCCAATACTGCCAGCCCCCCAGCAGCAGGGCCGCCGCCAGCGGAGCAGCCATCAGCCATGCCCTGTTCATAGTCCCAGCCTCTGCAGGCGGTTGGCGTGCTGGCGATAGAGGTTGACCGGGTCGGTCTCGAACAGGTGGCGAATGCCGAACGACTGGTTCACCTCGTCCAGATGGTTCATGCGGTAGTGGGTGCCGATCACCTTGCCGAGGTGGCTGCTGCACACCCCGACCAGGCCGTCACTGGGCTCCTTGAAGAAGCTGCCGGTCAGCGCCAGCGCCGGATCCACCGGATCCAGGATGTTGGTCATGGTGCCGCGTCCGCTCCAGGAAAAGTAGTAGACCCCGTTGGCGGCCTGCATGGGCCCTTCGCCGCAATGCTGGCTCGGCAGCCCTTCCGGATAGCGCTGGTTGAAGCGCTGGGCGCCGGTGCTGGTGAGGGCGTCGAGGGCTGCGAGGGGATCCTGCGGCAGCTGGCTGCCCCCGGAGAGCAGCGAGATGACCCCGGACAGGGCCGAGGCGGCGGCCACCGCCAGACCTTCGGCCGCCGAGCCCGGCGTCACCTTGGCCCGCACCAGGTCGGCGATCTCCGAGCCATGGTTGACCCCGCCCACGCTGGTGGCGGAAGCGACCAGCTCGGGGGCGACCGAAGCGACGTAGCGAATGGTGGGGCCACCGTGAGAGTGGCCGATGAGGTTCACCTTCTCCGCCCCCGTGATGGCGAGCACCTGCTGCACCTGCTTGAGCAGCTGTTCACCGCGAAGCTCCGAGCTCTGGGTGGCGGAGACCTGTGCCACGTAGACCTTGGCGCCATCCCGGGTCAGGGCCTGGGGGATGCCGTAGAAGTAATCGACACCGAGCAGCTTGTCGAAACCGAACAGACCGTGCACCAGCACTATGGGGTAGCGGGTCTGGGTATAACCGGCGCCCTGACCCAGCATGGGCAGGGCGCACAACAGCATCAATAGCCATCTTTTCATCTTCACCGTCCTTGTGAAAAAACCGGCTGCATTCTGGTCGTCACCGGGGGTCGTCACCGGGCAGCCACCGGCCTCATGCCAGTACCGGCAGCATGGTGGCTGAACTCAAATGTATCTGTGGATGGGATCACTAAACTGGGGATTGCAGAAAAACCCTACCCATATGGGCAAAAAAGGCGGCACCAACTATTCCTTGTGACTGCCCATTAAATAAGTTAAATAGTAATTATTATCATTTGAGTGGTCGAGTCATGACGGGAACCTGGGTGAAGGGGTGGGTCGGTACCACCGGAGCGGACAGCAGCATGGCGCACTGGAAGGCGCAGACCCTGAGTGGCAACCGCCATTTCGATGCGGGGGAGTACGCCAGGGCGCTCGACTGCTATCAGCAGGCGCTGTGGCTTGCCCGCCAGCAGTTTGCCGACTGGCACGATGCCGACGAAGCGGTGGCGGCCCTGGTGGTGGCCCATCACAACCTGGCGGATCTGCTGGTGGCCATGACCCTGCCGGATCGGGCCGCCGACCTGCTGTGTCACATCCACGACTGCCTGCTGGCCACCAGCCAGTCCCCCACCAGTTCCGCTGCCCTGCGGGAGGCGGCTGTTCGCCACGCCCGCAGCACCCGTACCGAGCTGCTCGCCTTTCTGGGCAAACACGGTCATCACGACGGCATCCAGCGCAGCCTGGGTCAATGTCTGTGTCAGACCGGCTCTGCCCATCAACTGCATTGAGCCCAACAGGAGAGACAATGAACATGAGCCATACCCTACCAGCCCTTCCTTACGCCTATGACGCGCTGGAACCCCATATCGATGCAAAGACCATGGAGATCCATCACAGCCGTCACCATCAGACTTATGTCACCAACCTCAATGCCGCCCTGGCCGATCTGCCGGAGCTGGCTACCCTGCCGCTGGAGGCATTGCTTGCCCGTATCGACAGCCTGCCGGCCCAGGTTCAGGGGGCGGTGCGCAATCACGGCGGCGGCCACGCCAACCACAGCCTGTTCTGGCAGGTGATGAGTCCGCAGGGCGGCGGCGAGCCGGGCGGCGAGCTGGCCGCAGCGATCGAGCGGGATCTGGGTGGGCTGGAGGCCTTCAAGCAGGCCTTTACCCAGGCGGCGCTGAGCCGTTTTGGCAGCGGCTGGGCCTGGCTGGTGGTCGATGGGCGCGGCAAGTTGCAGGTGGTGAGCAGCGCGAACCAGGACAGCCCCCTGATGGAGGGGCTCACCCCCATACTCGGGCTGGATGTGTGGGAGCATGCCTACTACCTCAAGTACCAGAACAAGCGTCCCGATTACATAGCCGCGTTTTACAACGTGATCGACTGGGATGAGGTGGCACGGCGTTATGTGGCGGCGCTGGCCTGACGACCCATTTCACCTGATGAAAGAGACCCGCCTGTTGGCGGGTCTCTTTTATTGAGGTGTCAGTGCGCTGCCGGTTGGCGTTGCCGCGCTGGCGGCAGCCGGATTATCCACGGGCGTGACTTCGCTCGGCACGGCTGCGCTGGTGGCTGGTGCACCGCTGGTTGCAGCCGCTGCACTGGTGGCGGTTGCCGCGCTCACGGCCGCTGCCTGCTTGGCTTTCGGCTTATGAGGGGGCGGTGCAATGGGCAGGCAGGGCTGGCTTGCCCCTATGGTGCTCAACGCCTGGCAGGGGACCGGGCCGCCGATGACGATGGGCTCGCCGAGGAACTTGGGACCCTTGTCCAGCACGTAGAGGTCCAGCAGCCCCATCAGGCGGGCGAACACCTCGCGCACCCGGGTCTTGATGCCCTGATAGGCGCTGGGATCCACGGCGTTGAAGCCGACCGCCTCGATGCCGAAATGGCGGGCGATGAAGATGGCGCGCTCGTTGTGAAAGGCCTGGGAGACCACGGTGAAGTGGGCCTGACCGAACACCTCCTTGGCACGCACGATGGAGTCCAGAGTCCGAAAGCCGGCGTAGTCGCTGTAGATGGCGCTGGCCGGGATGCCGGCCTGGATCAGGGCCCGCCGCATCTGGCGCGGTTCGTTGTACTGCACGGTGGCGTTGTCGCCGGAGACCAGGATGTAGTCCACCTTGCCGTTGTTGTAGAGCTCGGCGGCGGCCTTGATCCGGTATTTGAAGTAGTGGTTCGGGCTGCCGCCAATCAGGTATTTGGAGGTGCCGAGCACCAGGGCGACCCGGTTGTAGGGCACCGCGTTGACGTCGTCGTAGGTGTAGTGACGGGCGTCCGAGACGGTCCACTCGCTGTAGCCAAGCAGGGCGGCGATGGAGGCCAGCAACAGGCAGAGGCAGGCGAGCAGGATCTTGGCAAACTTCTTCATGCGCGGTGCGGTTCGGGTCTGAAGTAAGAGAAGACAGGGGGTCATTCTATTACAAGTTGTTGTGGCGCGTCAGGTTTGATGGCGGCGCAGGGGCTCACTCGGGCAGAGGTTGTCGCAGCGCGCGCCAGGATCCCGGGCTTATCAAACGGCGCCATAAACAAGGGGCGACCATGGCCGCCCCTTGTCATAGCCGTCTCGTCCTCAGTGGGAGGAGTCGTTGGCCTTGCACTCGTCGGAGTCCTTGTTGGCTTCCCACCAAGGCAGCAGCTCGCGGCCGAGCCACTGCTGGTAGGCCTCGCTGTCATTGGCAATCAGCTGGTCCAGCTCGGCTTCGAAGGTGCTCATGGCCTGCTCTCGATCCGGGCCTCGCAGGGCCTGGGCCATGGCCAGCCAGCTGGCGCCGCGACCGGTCTCGTTCAGGAAGCGGTGCACGGTGTAGGACCAGGAGTAGACCATCTCGCCGCCCTTGTCGTAATCCAGGTGCAGGATGTCGGCCAGGGCCGGGCGATCGCCTGCCGGGCGGCCGGCGACGTTGTCCAGACCGCGGGCGAAGCACTGGCCGTGGGCGACGAACTCCGCCAGCCCTTCCGACCACCAGGTGGTGCGGTTGAGCGGGTAGTGGCCGAAGCTGCCGTACTGGTTGAAGCGGCCGTCCAGGTAGTGCACGTACTCGTGGCGCAGGTTCCACACCTGGAACGCAGGGCGTTTCCACTCCGCCTCGTAGGCGAAGAAGCGGGCCTGGTTGCCGGGGCGAGCCGGATCCCCTTCGAGGTAGATGCCGCCGTTGTCGGTGGAGACGCCGCCAAACAGGGCACTGCCGTAGCGTTTCCAGTCGTCGGAGGAGTTGAAGACCACCAGTTCCAGCGCCTCGTTGTGATCGTCCGCCACCGGCTGCCAGCCGGTCTCCATCTGCTGGTGGAACTGCTGCTCTTCGGCACCCAGTTCACGGCAGATCCCCTCTGCCTGAGCCATGGTCAGGTCCTGGGCCCGCAGGCGCAGGGTCGGTGAGCAGGTGTGCTCGAACGGCAGCACGTCCTCCACCCGGACAGGGGTGCAGAGCCCGGCGAAGTCACCGCTGATGCAGGCTTCGCTGGTGCGGTCCGTGTAGGTCAGGTAGTAGGTGGAGAGGGTCAGTGACATGTCTTCCAGCAGGTCCTGACTCTGCTGACCACCAGGGATCAGGTCGTGGTGGCGAACGAGGGCGATGACGGAGTCATCCAGCAGCTTGCGGTAGTCGTCGAGCTCGTCCGGGCGGGTATGGCGAGCGACCCGGTAGAGGCGTGTGTAGGCATCCAGCACGTTGTTGAGCAGGAACAGATCGGCGCCATCCCTTCCTTGCCACAACGCGAGTTCGCTCATGCCGAGGGCGTGCAGCTGCTTGCGCAGCTCGCCATCCTGCTGGCGAAAGTCGTTGGCGAAGGGGTCGCTGTAGTCGCTGGCGAAGTCGAGGAAGTTGAGCAGATCGAACAGGCCGGTTGCCCAGGCGTGCTGACCGTTGATCTCGCTGGCATGGCGGGTACTGTAGGCCAGCATCTGGTTGAACTCGCCGAGCAGGGTGCCAAAACGGCTCTGCACTGCCGGGCTCTTGAACTGGCCGTGCAGGGCGATGCTCCAGGCACCCATGACGGCGCCTACTTCGTCGCTGGCCTGCTCCGGGAAGAGCAGCGGATGGGCGCCTAACGCGGTCAATGCCTCGGCCAGCGCCTCGGCGGCGGCCGGGCCGTCTTCCTTGTGCTTGCCGTAGTTGTGGTAGTTGTGGGCACGCACGTATTCCAGCAGCAGCTTCATGGCCGGATGGGCCGGCTGATTGGCCGCCAGCAGGCTCTGGATGCCGCGCGACACGGCCAGCAGCTTGGTGTCATCGTGACCATAGTTCTCCTGCCAGACCGGGGCGGGCTGGCCACTGGCATCCTGCACTATCCTGGCCGCTTCGGCGTCCAGCAGCTCGGTGCCCGGCAGATCCGGCTCGGAGCAGGCGCGGCCGTCGGCACGGCGACAGTCGAGCTGCTCTTCCTTGCTGGCCAGCACGATGGGGCGGTTGAGCACCCGGTTCTCCTGCCACTCGGTTGTTTCCGGCAGGGTCTGCCATTCGCTGCCCCCCACCGGGTATTGATAGCCGGTGTCCTTCAAGACCACCTGCACTTCGCTGCCGGCGGGCAGGGTCTGACGGCACACCCGATAGCTGATGGTCTTGTCCCCTTCCTGACGGGTCTGGGGTTCATCGCACTCCTGCTGGGCCTTGATCTCGTCCAGCAGCCAGGTGTACTGGCGCCAGACGTGCAGCTCGCTCACCTGTTTGGCGGCCTGGCTGCCCGCGATGGGCTGCAGGCGGAAGAAGATCTGCTCGAGGCGACCATCCCGTTCGTTGGGGGTCTCTTCCAGCACCTTCAATTGCTGCCAGTTTTGCGGCTGGTACTGCCATGCCTGCTCGGCGCAGCGACCTTCGGCGTTGAGCTCACAGCGATCCAGCTCCTGCTCGCTGTGACCCAGAATGACCCGCTCAGCCAGCGGCAGACGATCCTGACGCGGCGCGGTCGGGGTGCCCGCCAGCGGCTCCCAGCGGCCCTGCTTCATGCCGTAGCCATAGTCATAGCTGCTGGCCGGGACGGCCTTGCCGGCCGGTACCACCTCTTCACAGCTGAGGTAGCGGATCTGCCAGCCCTGCTCGATCTTGAGTTGCGGCTCGCCGCACTGCTGCTCTGCCAGCGCGGCCAGGTTGGCATCGCGCCAGTCGAAGCGGCGATACACCCTCAACTGCTGATAAGGGGCGTCGCCGCTGCGGGCGCTCAGTTCAAAGGTCACTTCGGTGAGACGATCCCCCAGCTGACGGCTGGATTCGCCTTTGAGTTGATACTGTTGCCAGTCGGAGGGGGAGTAGTTGGCCAGCGCCGAAGTGGCGAGCAGGCTAGGGGCTGCCAGGAGCAGCAGCCGGGGAGAGAGGTGCTTCATCATGATCCCTTTGGTGGATGGAGAGGCGTGGGGACCAGAGAGGGTATTGGGCTCCAAAAGAATATCAATTGGCCAGATGGCGCAGCGAAATGATGCATTCGGGAGCAAACAACACAAAAAACAGCCCCAAAAGGGGCTGTGTTGATAGCAAGGACTCCGCCCCATATGGGGGAGGTGTCACTCCTCTTGTCGCAAACTGCGGGCGAGCAGGGTGCGGGAGGGTTTCAGATTGCCGCCGATATCCGGCCAGGGATGCCACTGGTCCGGCACCATGAAGCCGGGTAACGACAGCCTGATCCAGGCGGCCAGCTCAGCAGGGGGGGCCGGTTCGCCGTGCCAGTCGATGAAGGCGGCGGGCCTATGCCCCCACTCGTCGCTCGGCACCGGCACCACCAGGGCCTGGGCCACGGCGGGGTGATCCACCAGCCGCTGCTCTATGGTCTCGGGCTGGATATTCTCCCCTCCCGAGATGAAGAGGTTGTCGAGCCGCCCCTCCACCACCAGATCGCCCCCCGGAGTGAGGCGGCCCTTGTCCCGGGTGTGGAACCAGCCCTCTTCATCGAGGGGGCGCACCAGCTCGCCCTCCCTGAAATAGCCGGCAAACAGGGTCTCACCGCGCACGCAGATCTCCCCCTGGCGGATGCAGACCTCCCGCCCCGGCAGCGGGCGGCCCACCACGCCGGCGGCGCAGGGTTGCCCGGTGCAGACCTGGCTGCCCATCTCGGAGAGGCCATAGCTCACCTTGGGCTCCAGCCCCAGAGCGGTCAGCCGGTTGACCAGGGGCGCCGGGATGGCGGCGCCCCCGAGCAGCAGCTCTCGCACCCGGGTGCGGGATGGGTCGAACCCCTGTGCCAGCAGGCGCCAGAGCTGGGTCGGCACCAGCGAGAGGTGGGTGATGGGCTGATCCTCGAGCCGCGCCTTGAGGGGCCGGGTGCGATCGTCCAGCACCAGGGCGGCTCCCGCCAGGAAGACCCGAAACAAGATAGCGTAACCGCCGACGTGAAACAGTGGCAGGGAGAGCAGCCAGCCGCAGGCTTCGTCCAGGGGGATCAGGGTGGCGGAACCCCTGGCGGAGGCGAGGTGGTTGGCGAGGCGGTGGACCACCGCCTTGGGGGTACCGCTGGATCCCGAGGTGAGGATCATGTTGTTCGGCTGGTCGGGTACCAGCGGGGACTCCCCATCTGCGGCCAGCTCGCCCGTGAAGTCGAGGCTGAGGGCTTGCCAGTCGCCCGCCGGGATCTCGCCTGCCGACCAGAATGCCCGGGCCTCGAGCTGGCTCGCCAGTTCGCTGTGTCTGGTTGCCGGAAAGGCGGGATTGAGGGGGCAGAAGACGATGCCGCTGCGCACGCAGGCCCAGGCCAGCAACACATCCTCCAGGGCGCCGCGCACCACGGCGGCGAGATGATCTCCCCGTTCCAGCCCGGCCCGGGCGAGCTGATTGCACAGGCTGTTGAGGCGCAGGTCGAGGCGCTGGTAGCTAAGAGGCTCCCCGCTGTGGATGGCAATACGATGAGGGGCCAGTGTCGCCCAGCGTCGTACCGGGCAGGTTTCCTGCCGTGGGATCTGACGGGTCACCATGGGTCAGTCACGGTGAAACAGGGGGTCCATCCTGCCCGGATCGGGTTGCCCCTGCTTGTCCAGCAGATCCCTGGCCAGCCAGCGGCGGGTATCGAGGCCAGGGGCCTGATCCGGCGCCCACTCCCCTGCGAGGCGGGCGAGCTGGCCGAGGCCGAGACCGGACTCGAAGCAGGAGGAGACGATCACCTTGAGCTTCAGTTCGCGAGCGCGGGCCACCAGTGCCTCGCTGTTGGCCAGGGCGCCGAGCAGGGTCGGCTTGAGCACCAGGGCGCGCAGTTGCGGGATGGGCTCCCAGGGCTTGCCCTGGGCCAGCAGTTCGTCCAGCGCCACCGGCATGCCGGTGCGGTTGGCGACGAAGGCGATGTCCTCGAAGTCGGCGCACAGATCTTCGAGGTATTCGATGCGATTCGGATCCAGGTGGCCGCAGAAGGCCCAGGCCTCCTCGCGGGTCCAGCCCTGGTTGGCGTCCAGGACCAGCTTGAGGTTGGGGCGCCGATCGAGCAGCAGCCGGATCAGCGCCAGCTCGTCGCGCATGGGGTAGCGGGCTACCTTCAGCTTGGCCTTGAGGGGGGTCTCGTGTAGCCACTGTTTCCAGTTCTTGAGCAGCTCCTGGGGGGAGCCCTGGATCAGCGGATAGGGCTCGGGCAGGGGGGCACCCTGCTCGGGCCAGCTGCGACGGGCGCAGTCGAGCCCGAACTGCACCGAGGGCAGCTGTGGCGTCGGGGTCTGTCCCCGCGCCAGCAGCGCCAGACAGTCGAGGGCCTCGGCCTGGGCGTCGGCCAGGGTCTCTTTGGAAAATCCTGGCAGGGGGGCTATCTCCCCCCAGCCATCGTCGATGCGTACCAGCAGGCCCTCGCGCGCTACCTGCAACTGACCGTGAAAGGCCAGGGGCTGGGTAAAGGGCAGTTGGTAGCGGTAGAGGGCGAGTGTCATCAGGGATTCCGCTTGTATTTGGAGAAGTCGGGACGGCGTTTCTCGTTGAATGCGTTGCGCCCTTCCTGACCCTCTTCGGTCATGTAGAACAGCATGGTGGCATTGCCTGCCAGCTCCTGCAAACCGGCCTGGCCGTCGCAGTCGGCGTTGAGGGCCGCCTTCAGGCAGCGCAGGGCCATGGGGCTGTGTTGCAGCATCTCGCGGCACCAGCGCACGGTTTCACGCTCCAGCTCGGCCAGGGGCACGACGGTGTTGACCAGCCCCATGTCGAGGGCCTGTTTGGCGTCGTAGAGGCGGCAGAGGAACCAGATCTCCCGAGCCTTTTTCTGGCCGACGATGCGGGCCATGTAGGAGGCGCCCCAGCCGCCGTCGAAGGAGCCCACCTTGGGGCCGGTCTGGCCGAACTGGGCGTTGTCGGCGGCGATGGTCAGGTCGCACATCATGTGCAGCACGTGGCCGCCACCGACGGCGTAGCCAGCCACCATGGCCACCACGGGTTTGGGGCAGGTACGGATGTCACGCTGGAAGTCGAGCACGTTGAGGTGATGGGTGCCTTCATCGTCTTTGTAGCCACCGTAGTCGCCGCGGATCTTCTGGTCGCCGCCGGCGCAGAAGGCCTTCTCGCCGAAGCCGGTGAGGATGATGGAGCCGACCTTGTCGTCGTAGCGGGCATCGGCCAGGGCTTGCAGCATCTCTTTCACGGTACGGGGGCGGAAGGCGTTGCGCACCTGGGGACGGTTGATGGTGATCTTGGCAATGCCCTCTGGGGACTTGTGATAGAGGATGTCCTCGTAACCGGCGGAGCAGTCGTGCCACTCGACAGGGGCATAGAGCTCGGCTTCCGTCATTGCTTCAATCATGGATCTTCTCTTCTGGTTGGTGAGCCCACTCCCGCAGGAGCCGGGCAAAGGTATCGGGCTGGCTTGTGTGCAGATTGTGTCCGCCATCCAGAGCCAAGTGTTTGATATTGCAGCCTTGCTTTACCAACTGGCAAGCGAGGGCATGGAATTTGTGATCCCGGTTGCCTGAGATCCACTGCACCGGCAGCCGGGTATCCCGAAGCCAGGGGGCGAGATCCGGCTGCCGCCCCAGGGACGTGGCCCTCAGCATGGCGGCCACGGCCTTGCCGTCGTTGCCAAGGCGGCGTGCGGCCTGGCGGGTGCGGGCATCGTCGTCCAGGTCGGCGAAGACGCCCTGGCGGTACCAGTCGGCAAGCACCCGAGTCAGGGGCTCGCACTCGAAACGCCGGGCCCAGGCTTCATCGTGAGCGATGCGGGCCGGACGTTCACCGGCAGGCAGCCCGGGGTGGCAGTTCTCCAGCAGCAGGGCCTGCAACCCCGCCGGGGAGTGGCTGGCGTGATGAAGCGCGAGCCGCCCCCCCAGCGAATACCCCACCAGCCGGTAGTGGGCGATATCCCGCGCGGCCAGCTCGTCGCAGAGCCAGTGATGGGCCTCGTCAAAGCCGCTCACCCGCAGTGCCCGGTTGCGGCCGTGGCCCGGCAGATCCAGGGCATGGCACGGGACGCCGGGCAGGGTCTGGATGACAGGTCGCCAGTCGTCGGCGTCCCCCAGCAGGCCGTGCAGCAGCACCAGCGGCGCGGCGGGATCAGAGACCACGGATAGCGGCTCCCAGTGCTTTGAGATCCTCGGCGACTTCACTGCTCGGTACCTTGATTTCAATCAGGGTTACCCCGTTTTTCAGGGCTGCGGCATAGTCCTGCTCAAATGCGTCGAGGGTGGTGGGGGCCCGGTAGTGCAGGCCGAACATGGCGGCGGCGTGCTCGAAGTGCAGGCCGTGGGGCAGGCAGTAGTAGGTCTCCAGCAGGGCGTCCTGGGTGGGCACAGGCAGCATGCGGAAGATGCTGCCGCCGTCGTTGTTGAGCAGGATCACCACCAGGGGGCGGCTCCCCTTGCCGAGCAGCGCCAGGCTGTTGAGATCGTGCAGGGCGCTGAGATCCCCGAGCAGCAGGGTGGTGGGCTCGCGACTGTCAGGCGGGACCGACTGTGCGAAGCCGTATGCGGTGGCGATAAGGCCATCGATGCCGGAGGCGCCGCGGTTGGTCATCACCCGGCTGGGGCCCTTGCCCACCTCGCCCAGCATGTCCATCAGCCGGGCCGGCATGCTGTTGCCGACGAACAACTGACCCTGGATGAGCTGATTCAGGCGATGGCACACCCCGAGCTCCGAGAAGCGATCACAGGCGGTGCGGATCTGCTGGCTGATGGCCTGCTGGCGCGCGGCCAACTGGTGCCAGGGCTGCTGCGAATGGGGGATTGGATGGGCGGCCGCAAAGGCGGCGGGGTCGCACACCAGGCGACGGCGCAGCCGGTAGTCGGGGTCGAGGCGTGCCGGCTGCGGGTCCACCAGCCAGTAATCTTGCCAGGGGTGTTGTTTGATGAACTGGCCGAGGCGCTTGGAGATGAGGCGGGCGCCGAATTGCAGCACTACCTCGGCGCGGGCCAGCTCGGCCACGAAGTCGCTGTGTTGCAGGGCGAGATCCGTGTGGACGAGGTTGCGATCATCGAAGCGGATCTGGCTTTGCAGATCCGCCAGCAGGGGCCAGCCGAGGCGGTCTGCCAGCTCGGCCACCGCCTTGCCTTGCACCGGATCCTGGATGCGTCCGGCGACGATGACACCGCGCTTGCCGATGAGACTGTCCCAGTCCGGCTGGGCGGGGCAGCCCGGCTCGCCCACCAGCCAGGGGCTCCAGGGCTTGGCCGAGTGCAGCCAGTCGCCGAGGGGCGCCAGGTAATCGGAATAGTCCAGATAGTGGTCGCCGGGGTAGAGGGGCTCGGGGTACATGCAGTTGAAGTGCACCGGCCCCGGGGTGTGCGCCTGTCGTGCCAGGGCCTGATCCACCGAGCTCAGCACGAAGGCCGCCGGAATGGTGGGAGTGGGGCTCGGCAGATTTTGCTGATAGACGGGGTAGCGACCGAAGATCCCCGGCTGATCGATGGCCTGGTTGGCCCCGTTGTCGATGAGCTCGGGTGGCCTGTCGGCAGAGAGAATGATGAGCGGGACCCCGGTGAGCTGGGCTTCCGCCACCGCGGGCCAGAGGTTGGCCACCGCGGTGCCCGAGGTCATGATCACCGCCACCGGGCGGCCGCTCCCCTTGGCCAGCCCCAGCGCCATGAAGCCCAGACCCCGCTCGTCGAAGTGCAGATGGCGGCGAAAGCCCGGGTGGGCTGCGGCGGCCATGGTGAGCGGCGCCGAGCGGGAGCCGGAGGCCAGGGCGATGTCGCGTACGCCGAGGCGAAAGAGCTCTTCCAGCAAGAGGGAGGACCAGACATGGTTGAAGGTGGCGTGATGGCTGGCAAAGGCGTGATGCGCGGACACGTGGCTGGCGGACATGAAGCTCTCGCAGTGAGGAGTCGGTGAGAAACGCTATCCCAGCAGGGAGAGCACGTTGGCGATCTTGTTGTCGAGTTCGGCCCACTCGGCGGCGGGCTCCGATCCCGCCACTATGCCGGCACCGGCGAACAGGCTGATGCGTTGGCCCCTGATCCGGGCGCTGCGAATGGCGACGGAGAACTCCGAGGTCTCCCGGCTCAGCATGCCGCAGGCACCGGCATACCAGCCGCGATCATGGGGCTCGCATTCACGGATGAAGGCGAGCGCTGCCTCGCGGGGGGCGCCCCCCACGGCGGGAGTGGGGTGCAGGGCAGCCAGCAGTTGCCAGTCGCAGACGCCGGGTTTGAGCTCTGCCTCGATGTCGCACTTGAGGTGTTGCAGCAGCCGCAATTTCAGAATGCGCGGCTCGGTCAGGGTGGCATCGGTCGTGAGGGGGGCCAGGCGGCTGAGAATGTCGGCGTGAACCAGCCGGTTCTCCAGCCGGTTCTTGCTGTCGGCCAGCAGCTCGGCGGCCAGGGCCGCGTCGGTCGCCTCATCCCCGGAACGGCGAATGGTGCCTGCCAGCGCCTCGGTAAAGAGGTGGCCCTTCTCCCGGCGGTAGAGGCGCTCGGGGGAGCAGGAGATGAAGCTCTGCTCGGGGGAGAATTGGAAGCCGAAGTGGAAGCATTCCTGGGCGTGGCGGGCCCACTGTGTCAGCAGGGACCAAGGGCAGAGGGGCGCATCGTGCGCCTCGCTCTGGAGCAGACTCTCCCGCGACAGCACCACCTTGGGGGTGCGGGCCTGGAAGTCGGGGGCCGTGACCTGCTCCACCAGGGTCTGCCACTGGGCAGGGCCCGGCAGGTCCTGGCGCTGCCATGGCCGCTTTTGCAGGGCGGGCAGGGGGGCCTCGGGTTGCAGGGCATCGAGCGCCGCCTCGGCGGCGCAGAGTTCGGCTTCGAATGCGTGACCCTCTTCCCGGGCGGGCAGCCAGAGATTGAGGCAGAGGCTGGTGCACTCCCCCCGGCGTACCAGTTCGATACGGGGCAGCACGAAGCGGCAGGGGCCAAAACCCTGCCAGCCGGGCAGATCCGGGTCGAACGCCAGGCCACCGTAGTAGCGAGGGCTGTCTTCACTGGCCGTGCCGGCAAGGTCGCAGACCCGCTGGATATCCTCCGGCCGCGTCAGCTCGTGGATGGCGCCAAGCGCCACGTACTCCGGGCTCTGTTGCCCTCTGGCGTGCCAATAGATGCGGGGGTAGAGCGTCTGGGCCGCCAACCAGCCGGGAAAGACGTCGACGTGAGCGGCCACGCGCAGTCGCACGAAACCGCTGACAGTGCTGTGACGCAGGGCGTCCAGTTGTTGCTTGAGGTGGGTCTGAGCCAACATGGATGTCTAGTCTGAGCCGGATAATCGCGATCGCTCCGGGGGAGGATGGCGCAGGTTGATGCCAAAGGGCGACGATTTCCTATATATTATCTGCCCATTCGTCCATGTAAATTGCCCGGGGGAGCCGACGCCCCCGCGCAGCCAAGTATACCTAAATCCGGTTCGATAACCCTTAACACGATCAATATCTGATTGTTTGGCCATCACAATATGACAAATACCTTCTCTGTTTGGTTGCTGGCGGCGCGTTTGCGAACACTGCCCCTGGCGTGCTCCTCCATCTTGCTGGGCTCGGGGCTGGCAGCCAGCCGGGGAGCGTTCGACGGCACCATCATGGGGCTCTCCCTGCTGACCGCCATCCTGCTGCAAATTCTCTCCAATCTGGCCAACGACTATGGCGATGCGGTCTCCGGTGCCGACAACGGGGAGCGGATCGGTCCCCAGCGCGCCGTGGTTTCCGGCCTCATCACCCGGCACCAGATGTGTGTGGCCATGGGGCTGACCGCCCTGGCGGCCGTGGTGAGCGGCCTCTCCCTGCTGGTCTGCGCCTTCGGGGAGGCGTGGCAGCAGATCCTGACGTTCATCCTGCTGGGGGGGGCGGCCATCGTCGCGGCCATCACCTACACGGTGGGCAAGAGCCCCTACGGCTATCGCGGCTTCGGGGACATCTCGGTATTCCTGTTCTTCGGCCTGCTGGGGGTGCTCGGTTCCTACTACCTCTTCACCCATCGCCTGGAGTGGGACCTGTTGCTACCTGCCACCGCCTGCGGCCTGCTGGCGACTGCCGTGCTCAACATCAACAACGTGCGGGACATCGAGACCGATGCCGCCAGCGGCAAGATCACCCTGGCGGTACGCCTTGGCCGCAACCGGGCCATCGCCTATCACTGGGTCTTGCTGGGGGCTGCGCTGCTGGCGACCATCGCCTTCCTGCTGACCCAGCCTGCGAGTCTCTGGCCCTGGATCTTCCTGCCCGCCATGAAGCCCCTCACCGATGCCGCCCGCACCCTGCGAGAGAGTTTCGATGGCGAGGTGCTGACCGGCGCCCTCAAGAAGACCGCCATCAGCGCATTTCTGTTCAGCCTGCTGCTCTCCGCCGGGCTGGCGCTCACCTGAGGCCGACGCGTTTGGCAATGAAAAGGGCTCCCGAACGGGAGCCCTTTTTGTTGATGTGTCGACGCGTTGTTGTTTCATCAGACCGATGTGATGATCGCCAGGGGAGGAGCATGCCGCCAGGCGAAGGATGATGCCAGATGATGCAGACGACGAGGGCCCCCGACAGGGAGCCCTCGTGTGCATGAGGCGGGCTTGCCCCTGGGTCAGCTTGCCTGGGCCACGGCCGTGCGGCGAGAGAAGAAGAGACTGTCCAGCAGCCAGATGGCAACCATGGAGGCCCCCACCAGCGGGAAGCAGATCCCGAGCACGACCAGCACCGCGATGGCACCGCCCATGGGAGGCAACTTGGCGGGCAGGGGCGGGGCGGCGAGGCGACCACTGGGACGGCGGCTCCACCAGATCCAGAGCCCGCTCACCGAGCTTGCCAGAATCATCAGGCAGATGAGCAGCATGACGAGCTGGTGCGGCCAGCCGTAGAGCTTGCCCATGTGCAGCATGACGCCGGTTTCCACCGTCTTGGCGACCGGGCCGTAATCCTGCCAACGCACGTCGACCAGCACCTTGCCGCTGTATTGGTCGATGTGCAGGGTGGCGTCGTTGCGGGGATCATCGGCAAAGATGGCGATGGTATAGACGCCGGTTTCACCGACCGGGGGGGTGATGCTGTAACCCGGGCTGACCCCACGCTCGTTGGCGATGTCGACCACCTGTTGCAGCGGAATGCGATGGCTGGCCATGACCATGCCCTCATGTCCGCCGCCATGGGTCATGGCGCTGTGATCATGGCTCTCTGCCGTGGGTTGGGAGCTCGGCATGGGCAGGGTCTCGGCCCCCCAGGAGACGGTCTGTTCGTGAGCCTGGTTGAGGCTGCGGGTGAGGGGGGCCGACTTGGGCACCTCGTTCCACATGGCCGCAGGGAAGCGGTTCCAGACATCGGCGAACTGGCCGCCCCAGAAACCGGTCCAGGTCATGCCCGTCAGCAGCAGCAGCAGCAGGAAACCCGCGCCCCAGAAGCCGACCACGGCGTGCAGATCACGCCACCAGAGACGGCCGCGCTGGTGCATTCTCGGCCAGAGGATGCCCCCCACACCCGGCCCCTTGCGGGGCCACCAGAGATAGAGTCCGCTGACGAGGAGCACGATTCCCCAGCCTGCGGCCAGCTCGATCAGGCGATCACCCGTGGTGCCAAGCATCAGCTCCGCATGGAGAGCACGCGCCACCGCTTGCAGGTTCCACTTGTTGTCCATGGTGCCGAGCAGGGCGCCGTTCGCGGGATCCATGAAGAGGGTCAGCTCCTGCCCTTCACGCATCACGACTATCTGGGCGCTCGCGTCTGCTGCCACCGGGGGCAGGTATTTGCGCAGGCTGGCGTCCGGCATGGCGATGGTTGCCTTGGCCAGCAGCTGGTCGGCACTCAGGGTCTGGGTGGCGGGCGTCACCTTCATCAGCTGGGGGTAGAGCAGGTTGTCCAGCTGCGGCTTGAACAGGTAGACGATGCCGGTGAGGGAGAGCAGGATCAGGAAGGGGGCGACGAAGAGACCGGCATAAAAATGCCAGCGCCAGATCCGTTGGTAATAACTTGCGTCTTGTTGCTTCATCGTTGTTCCCTGGGTGAACGCCAAAAGGTTTCAGTAGGTGGAATGTTTTGAGTGGCGCGGATAATAGCAGCAACGTTTTGTTAACTGCAACAGAACATGTCGAAGAAATGTACATTCCGCCACCGGGGTAAAAACGGGGGTTGAATGGCGCTTTCCGTTCACAATG
This sequence comes from Aeromonas caviae, assembly GCF_000819785.1. Classification (GTDB taxonomy): domain Bacteria; phylum Pseudomonadota; class Gammaproteobacteria; order Enterobacterales; family Aeromonadaceae; genus Aeromonas; species Aeromonas caviae. The sequence continues at coordinate 174,628 of NZ_CDBK01000044.1, forward strand.
CGGGGAGCTTCATGGACTTTTCGGGGATAAATTCTTACTTTGTGGCAACACAGGGCATATCAGCCGCAGCGAAGGACTCAAGGCAGGAGGTGAACGTGCAAGCACACGGCCATTTTGAGATGCAGCGACAAGGGCAACTGCTGATCTGTCGGCCGAGCGGCCCTTTCAACCTGGCAGGCGCCATGGCCTATGAGGGCAAGTTCAGCCAGCAGATAAGCCGTTTGCAGGGAGCCCCCTGGGGCATCGTCGAGGTCGCGACCGAGTTCGAGGCCGCCGGCCCCGAGGTGCTGGCCCGTTTTCGTCGCCAGTTCAACTGGTGCGCCACTCATGGCTGCGCCTTTCTGGCGGTGGTCATGATCGGGGATTTCAAACGTTATCTGGCGGATCACGTCTTCAGCGAGCTTCCCTTTCAGGAGGTGCGCTATTTCGAGGAGGAAGCACAGGCCATCCACTGGCTGACACAGCGCCTCGAGGGGCTGCAAGGCAAGGAGATCCACGTCAGCACGGGTTGAACTTCCCGTTCATTCCAGCCTGATGAACCACTTGTCCCGCTCGTCGAGGCAGTCGGGCTCCCCCATCTCGAATTCACGGCAGATAAGTGGCCGCACCTCGTAGATGCGACACATCATGGTGTTGCGGTCGAGGGCGGCGCACCAGCCATCTTCCAGTCTGTGCATCACGGGCACTTCTCCTTCCCGTTCCTCGATATAGCGGTCCGGCACGCCGGTGTCGGTGAAGAGCATCACCTCGAGGCGGCAGCAGCAGGCTTCGCAGTTCTGGCAGCTCACATCGCTCTGGATTGCTTGGGTCATGTCACCTGTCTTGCCGCATGGCGGCGAATGATATGAAACAGGCGCCTGTCAGGCGCCTGTGGTCTGGCCGGGCGTGTGAAATACCTTAGCCCAGTTTGCGGGCACGGTAGCTGCGCCCCTTGATCTTGCCTTCCTGCAACCGCTTGAGGGCGGCGCTCGCCACCTGGCGCTTCACCGCCACGTAGGAGTACTGCTCGGAAATCTGGATCTTGCCTACATCGGCACCGGCAATGCCGCCTTCGCCAGTCAGGGCGCCGAGGATGTCACCGGCACGCACCTTGCTCTTGCGGCCCGCATCGATGGAGAGGGTCACCATCTGCGGCGCGATCGGCTTGATGTCGCGGCCGATCCCGGCCAGGTCGCCCTGGGGAATGGGGGCCTGCTGGTACTCCTCGATGAAGTTGACGCGCTGGGCCTCGTTCGGCTGGTAGAGGCTCAGGGCCAGGCCCTGCTGGCCGGCACGGCCGGTACGGCCGATGCGGTGCACGTGCACCTCGGGGTCGTAGGTCAGCTCGTAGTTGATGACGGCCCCCAGCTCCTTGATGTCGAGGCCGCGGGCCGCCACGTCGGTGGCGACCAGTATGGTGGCGCTGCCGTTGGCGAAGCGCACCAGCACCTGATCCCGCTCACGCTGTTCCAGGTCACCGTTCAGCGCCAGCGCCGAGAAGCCCTTGGCGGCCAGGTGATCGGCCACGTCGTTGCAGGCGCGCTTGGTGTTGCAGAACACCACGCAGGAGCCCGGTTGGTAGTGGCTGAGCAGCCAGGTGAGGGCATCGAGGCGCTGGCCGGCCGGCACTTCATACAACTTCTGTTCGATGGCGCTCTCTTCGTGCAGGGACTCCACGCTCACCTCCACCGGGTTGCGTTGCACGCCGCGGCTCATCTGGGCGATCCCTTCCGGATAGGTGGCGGAGAACAGCAGGGTCTGGCGATCCCGCGGGGCGTGGCTGATGACGCGGTTGATGTCTTCACCAAAGCCCATGTCCAGCATGCGATCCGCTTCGTCCAGCACCAGCGTCTTGAGGTCGTCGAGCTCAAGGGTGCCCTGCTCCAGGTGCTTGAGGATCCGGCCCGGGGTGCCGACGGCGATGTGGGCGCCAAAGCCCAGGGTGGCGGATTGCGGTGCGGTCGGGGTGCCGCCGCACAGGGTCACCAGCTTGACGTTGGGCAGGGTGCGGGCGAGACGGCGGATCTCGGTGGCCACCTGATCCGCCAGCTCGCGGGTCGGACAGAGCACCAGCGCCTGCACGGCCAGCCGGTTGACGTCCAGCTTGGCCAGCAGACCCAGGCCGAAGGCCGCGGTCTTGCCGCTGCCGGTTTTCGCCTTGGCGATCAAATCTTTGCCGTCGAGCACCAGGGGCAGGCTCTGGGCCTGGATCGGGGTCATCTGCAGATAGCCCAGGCTGGCGAGGTTGTCCTGCAGGGCGGAGGAGAGGTTCAGGCTGCTAAATTCGCTGTTGTTCACAAAAGGACTCTATGTCGGAAAACCAGAAATGGGGGTGCGCGGTGCGCAAGGGGGCGCATCATACCAGAATGTGCCGCCGGATGCGGTGAATATTTGAACGGTTGGTGTCATGGGTTGCCGATGGAGGCTTCTGTCTGCGTTGGCGGGCTTGCGGTATGTAAAAAGAGCACAATGGAACAGGGTGGTCATGGCCAGATCATGATGAATGGCGAGAAAACGTTTTTAATTAAACATGTCCTGGTGATGATGAGTCATCGGAGGATGCCATATGGGATATAGCCGTTATGAAATATATATACGAATGAGGAATAAAATTAATGAAAGAGCATAACTTATTGTTTTTAATTTATTTTTAAGCTTTATCAGTGACGATTAATAATCATGTGTCTTGGCAATTAATTTAAAAACGTTTGTATTATTCCGCATGCATATTTTTACCGCGGATTGTGATGATTCTCTGATTTTTAAATATGCAGTTCTTTATGATGGCGCCGGTCAAAAATAACAATTCAATGGGTGCTACTGGTATGGAATACGTTCATTTCGTGCTCGGACTCGTGATGGTCCTGGCATTGGCGTTGCTGGCAAACCGCCGCAACTGGAAACAGATCAAGCTGCGTTACATCGGCCAGCTGCTGGTGGTCGAGCTGGCGCTCGCTTGGTTCATGCTCAACTCCGAGGTGGGTCTGGCGGTGGTGGGTGGCTTTGCCGCCGGCTTCACCAAGCTGATGGAGTTTGCCAAGCAGGGGACCGACTTCGTGTTCGGCGGTCTGGTCAACGAAGGGGCCTTCTCCTTCTTCCTGATGGTGCTGATGCCCATCGTCTTCATCTCCGTGTTGATCGGCATTTTGCAGTACATCCGTCTGCTGCCCATCGTCATTCGTGGTATCGGCACCGTGCTGGCCAGGATCAACGGCATGGGCAAGCTGGAGTCCTTCAACGCCATCAGCTCCATGATCGTCGGTCAGTCCGAGAACTTCATCGCCCTCAAGAACATACTGCCGCACCTGAACGAGAAGCAGATGTACACCCTGGCGGCGACAGCCATGTCCACCGTCTCCATGTCCATCGTCGGTGCCTACATGCAGCTGATCGAGCCGCGCTACGTGGTGGCCGCGCTGGTACTCAACATGTTCAGCACCTTCGTGGTGCTCTCCCTCATCAACCCCTACGAGCCCGACAACACCGTGACCGATGCCAAGGCGCTGGCCGAGGGTGACGAGCACCATACCCCGAAGAAGGAGAACTTCTTCGAGATGCTGGGGGAATACATCATGGCCGGTTTCACCGTGGCGGTGATCGTCGGTGCCATGCTGGTGGGCTTCATCGCCCTGATCGCCCTCATCAACTACCTGTTCGAGGCGGCGTTCGGCGTCAACTTCCAGCACGTCATGGGCTACATCTTCTATCCCGTTGCCTGGATCCTGGGCATCCCGGGCAGTGAAGCGCTGCAGGCCGGCTCCATCATGGCGACCAAGCTGGTGACCAACGAGTTTGTGGCCATGATGGATCTGGGCAAGATTGCCGCCGAGCTCTCCCCGCGCACCGTCGGCATCCTCTCCATCTTCATGGTGTCGTTCGCCAACTTCAGCTCCATCGGCATCATTGCCGGTGCGGTGAAGGCGCTCAACGAAGAGAAGGGCAACATGGTCTCCCGCTTCGGTTTGAAGCTGGTCTATGGCTCCACCCTGGTGAGCCTGCTCTCCGCCGTTATCGCCGGTGTGATGATCTAGGTCCTCCCCCCGCGCTGCTCATGACGACCCCCTGCCTTGGCAGGGGGTCTTTTTTTGAGCAGATGAGCGGGTGAACTGAGGAGGGGACTGGTCGGCAGCCCGGCCATCAAGCGCGGGGGTCTTCCACCTTGATGTTGGCGGGAACCCGCTTTTTGCCCAGCACCATGGCGCGGACCAGATCGCTGCGGGTGAGGCGATCGGTCAGGAGTACCACGGCCGCATGGACGCCAACGGCGGCCATCAGGGTGTTGGCGATGATGCCGTGCAGCTCCTCCAGCCACTCCTCGCCCCAGAAGGCATCCCAGGTGGTGAGCCAGCCGGTGACGACGGTCCCGACCAGGGACAGCAGCAGCAACCAGATCATCAGGGAGCCGACCGGATTGTGGCCGAGGTAGTAGGGGTGGCGCCCCTGGGCGAGCTGACGCAGGTAGTAGCGGACCCGGGCAGGGGTTGGCCACCACTGGCCGAAGCGGGCGTAATAGGGGCCGACCAGCCCCCACAGCAGGCGGATGATGAGCAGGATGCCCACCGCGTAGCCAGCATATCTGTGGGGTTTGCTGCCCTCTTCCAGCACGAAGAAGTTGAGCAGGCAGAGGGTGACGGTCGCCCAGTGAAACACCCGGATGAGGGGATCCCAGACTTTCACTTCAGAGGCAGGTGTCATGGCAAGGCTCCATGGTGGAGGCCGGGGGAAGACCGGCCCTGGGCGGCGTTACTCGTCGATCTCTTCTTTCACCTTTTTCAGGTTGGTCGGGTCGAAGTAGATCTCGACCTTGCGCTTCTCCTTGTCCCAGCCGTAGATCTCGTAGCAGCCGGTCTTGGTGGCCTTGAACTTCTTGATGTCGTAGCCCATCGCCTTGATCTGCTGCTGGGCGTCGGCTTCGCTCATCCACTTGCTCTTGTCGGCCTGGGTGCATTGGGGGTCGGCCAGGGCTGCGCCGCTCAACAGGGGGATCAGTAACAACAGGGGGGTCAGTTTCATTGCTTGCTCCTTGCGGGTGGTTGGGTCAACAGTCGCAAGGCTAATCAAGGCGCATTAAGGAAGAATTAAGGGAAAAGGGAAATGAATGGCTCTCCCCGGCTGTGGGCCGGGGAGAGGGTGATCAGCTCAGCGTGCCCCTGACCAGCCACTTGTCCAGCGCATTGGCGAAGCGCTGCTTGTCGGCGGCGTTGAAGGGCGCAGGGCCGCCGGTCTGGACGCCGGCAGAGCGCAGCTCCTCCATGAAGTTGCGCATCCCGAGCCGTGCCTGGATGGTTTCCCGGGTGTAGATCTCGCCCCGGGGATTGAGCGCCTCGCCCCCGGCGTCGATGACCCAGGAGGCGAGGGGAATGTCGCCGGTGATCACCAGGTCGCCGGGCTTGACCTGCTGGGCGATGACATGATCTGCCACATCGAAGCCCTTCTCCACCTGCTGGGTCTTGATGAAGGGGGAGGGGGGGACTCTGAGCCCCTGGTTGGCCACTAGCGTGGTCACCACCTGGGCGCGGTGAGCGGCGCGGTAGAGGATCTCCTTGACCGGGATGGGGCAGGCATCGGCATCAACCCAGATGGGCATGGCATGGCTTCCTGTGTCTGGAACGGGTGGCGCATCTTAGCATGGCTGGTGCGGGGCGGCTGCCCCGGGGCTGAGTCGTCCCCGCCTTTGGTGTAAGCTGGGGCCTGCACATGAAACGAGAAGGAGACGAGATGGATCGGGTGCCCGGTGACGTGATTTATGGCCTGACCCTGGACGGCAAGGGGGGCATGACCCCGCTGGCCGAAGGTAGCAAGATCCCCGGTGCCCAGCCCGGCTGGCTGCATCTGGACTACGGCAACCCGGAGTCGGCGCGCTGGCTGCTGCAGACGCCGCTGCTGGGGGAGGCGGCCCGGGAGGCCCTGCTCGGCCAGAGCAATCGTCCCAAGCTGGTGCGGATGGGGGAGACGGTGCTGTTGATCCTGCGCGGCATCAACCACAACAAGGATCACAGGCCTGAAGAGATGGTGGCCCTGCGGATCTTCATCACGCCGGATCTCATCATCAGCAGCCGACGTCGTCCGCTGCTCTCCGAGAAAGATGTGTTCGAGCAGCTGTCGCTGGGGGGCGGTGCCGACACTCCCGCCGACTGGCTGGTGGAGATATGCGACGCCCTGACCGACCGGGCCGGGGAGTTCGTCGAGGAGCTGCACGACCAGATCCTGGATCTGGAAGAGATGGTGCTGATGCGCGACCTGCCCGCCAACGGTCGGCTTGCGCGCATCCGCAAGCAGCTCATCATGATCCGTCGCTACCTCTCCCCCCAGCGGGATCTGGTGGCGCGCCTGGCCAACGAGAAGATCAGCTGGCTGGACGAAGATGACAGGCGACGCCTGCTCGACATCGCCGACCGCTTGCGGCGCTGGCTCGACGATCTGGATGCCGGGGTGGCGCGCACCGCCGTGCTGGCGGACGAGATCAACAACCTGATGGCGGAGGCGACCAACCGCCGTGCCTACCAGATGTCGGTGATGGCGCTGCTGTTCCTGCCCGCCAGCTTCCTGACCGGCCTGTTCGGCATCAACCTGGGGGGGATCCCCGGGGCCGAGAGTCCGACTGCCTTCTGGGTGTTCTGTGGCTTCCTGCTGGTGCTGGCGACCGGACTGGCGGTCTGGCTCAAGCACAGGCGCTGGTGGTAAGGAGTGAACATGACGACATGGGAATCTTTTGGCGTGACCCTGCTGCTGTTGCTGGGGCACACCCTGGTGCGCGGCCTCATTCACAAGAGCCTGATGGCCCTTGGCCAGAGCCGGCAGGTGAGCGAGAACCGGGTACTCTACGTGGAGCACGTATTCCACTTCCTGCTGGGCTGCGCCACCCTGCTGATCCTGGCCGGGGTCTGGGGGCTCGACTTCTCCCGGCTGGTGGTGCTTGCCTCCTCCTTCTTCGCGGTACTGGGGGTCGCCATGGTGGCCCAGTGGTCGATCCTCTCCAACATCACCGCCAGCATCACCATCTTCTTCGCCTTCCCCTACAAGATTGGCGATCGCATCCGCATCCTCGACAAGGATGACTCCGTCACCGGCATCATCACCGAGATCGGCCTCTTCTACGTGCGGGTGCGGGATGACAACGGCGATCTGGTCACCTATCCGGCGAACCTTATTCTGCAAAAGCCGGTGAGGCGGCTGGAGGGAAAGGAGGCTGAGTCCACGCAGCCGGAATGAGAAAAGGCTCCCTCGGGAGCCTTTTTCGATGGCTGTTCAGCGTTCGAAGAAGCGGTAGAGGTGCTCGACCTGGACGGGGCAGTCGGCCACCAGGTGGATGTGGTCCCGTGCCTCCTCGGTGGACGAGAAACTCATGGGGCACCCCAGGGTGTCCGTCATCACGTAGAGGTGGCCGTCCTGCCCCCTGAACTCCACGATCCAGCCGGGGGAGACGATGTCGTGCATGATCTCCGCCTCCTTGAACCTGTGCTGCTGGTGAAGCGCGCGCAATTCACTGACTGTCATGACATCCTCCTATGACTCATGGCGCCACCCTCAAGTCTAGTTCTCCTTCCCGGTGGCGCCGTCATCGGATCAGGGCGCCGTCGCCCCCTCCCGGGGTGGCTGCAGGGCGATCAGCAGCTCCCCGGGCAGCGGCGTGACAGGGCCGGTGACCACCCTGGGTCTGGCCTTGGCATCCAGCACGAACAGAGGAATGGCGCCGGGATTGGCCTCCTGATACTGGTCCCAGTCGAAGGTGTCGCTCAGGCGGGTCGCCTTGATCTGCCCGCCCCGGCTCAGCAGGCCGCTCAGCCTGGCGAAGTTGATGTCGGCGCCGAACAGGTTCTGGCGGGCACGGAAGGTGGCGCTCTCCCGGTTGGCCTTGCCGTGCTGTTCGCTGGAACGCAGGGAGTGGACCTTCTCCTCCCCGTAGAGGTGGGCGAAGTGCAGTACCCCGAGGGCGTTGTTGTGGCGGCTGGGAGAGAGCGCCAGCACGGTGCTGATGCTGGTGAGGGGCAGGTGCCGCTCGGCGTGCTCCGACTGGGGGTTGCCGAAGTAGCAGGGCAGGCCGCTCATGCGGGCCAGCTTGCAGTGCTCCCAGGCAGGATCGGAGAGCTGCACCGGGATCCCCTGATCCGCCAGCGCCTTGCCGATGGCCCGGGCCACCGAGTTGGCGCCGATGAGCAGCCAGACATTGGGGGCGCTCTGGCGCATGTCGAGCAATCTGGCCAATGGCGTGGCCGTCAGGCTCTGCAGCACCACGGTGAAGATGATGACCGCAAACACCAGGGGCACCAGCTTGTCGGCATCCTCGATGCCGGCCTCGTGCATGCTGATGGCGAAGGAGGCGCTGACCGCCGCCGCCACTATGCCCCGGGGGGCTATCCAGGCGAGCAGGGCGCGGGCGCGCCAGGGCAGGTCCGACCCCCGGGTCGAGACTAGGATGCAGAGCGGGCGGGCCACGAACTGCACCACGCACAGCAGGGCCAGCACCATGGGGCCGAGCTGCCAGAGCTGGGCCAGATCGAGGCGGGCCGCCAGCAGGATGAAGAGGGAGGAGATGAGAATAACGGCGAGATCCTCCTTGAAGGCCAGCACCTCCTCCAGATCCAGCCCCTCCTGGTTGGCGAGCCAGATGCCGAACACGGTCACCGCCAGCAGGCCGGATTCGTGACTGAGCCAGTCAGACAGGGTGAAGGTCACCAGCACCAGCGCCAGTACCCCGAACTTGTGCAGGCTGACCGGCAGCCAGTCCTTGCGGATGAGCAGGGTGGTGAGCCAGCCGGCACCGACCCCGATGAGCGACCCCACTCCCACCGTCTTGGCCAGGGCCAGCAGGGTATGACCGACCAGATCTCCCTGGCTGCCGAGGCGCACCGCCTCGAACACCAGTACCGCGAACAGGGCGCCGATGGGGTCGATGACGATCCCCTCCCAGCGCAGGATCTTGTCCACCTCCCGGACCGGGCGGATCACGTTGAGCATGGGGGCGATCACCGTGGGGCCGGTCACTACCAGCACGGCGCCGAGCACCATGGCGACCCGCCAGTCCAGCCCAAGCAGGAAGTAGCTGGCGGCGCCGATGACGGCAAAGCTGGTCACCATGCCGGTGGAGCAGAGGTTGCGTACCACCTTGCCGATCCCCTTGAGTTCGGTCAGGTGCAGGGTCAGCGCCCCTTCAAACAGGATGATGGCGACCGAGAGGGAGACCAGGGGAAACAGCAGATCCCCCAGCAACTGATCGGGATCGAGCAGACCGGTCACCGGGCCGAGCAAGAGGCCGCTCAGCAGCAGGAACAAAATGGCGGGAACGCGCACGGACCAGGCAAGCCATTGGGCGAGCAGGGAGATGAGGGCAATTCCGGCGAGGGAGAGAGCAATCATGCCAACCTCGTACAGGTGATGGGGTTGGACCTAGTGTAGCGGGGAAGGGGGGCAAGATGACACCCGCCAGGCGTGCAGGGGAGAGCCGCTCAGATCAGATGGGGCTCTCTTTGTGGAGTTCGGTGACGCAATCGGTCACCGCCAGCACCAGGGCGGAGCGCACCATCTGATCGAGCCGGTTGAGCTGCATCTGGTAGAGGGGCCAGTCCTCCTCGTTGGCCGGGGGATCCTGCGGCATCATGCTGCCCTGCTGGATGGCATTCAGGCGCTCGAGCAGATCGCGGACCGGCTTGTCGCTGAAGCGGTAATCCTTGGGGTCGCGTACCAGAAAGTCGCGGATCTTCAGGTACGCCTCGAGATCCTGATAGCGCTCGAGGGAGATGAGGCCGAGGGCGAAGATGAGCTTGAGGCGCACCTCCAGCTGGCCGAGGGGGCCGCTCTGGTTGAGCAGGGGTTCGATGGCGTATTTGACGGCATACTCCTCCTGACGAAAGGCTCGCCGCATCAGGGAGTCGACCGCCTCTTCCAGGATGGTCACGACCTCGAGAAAGAAGCCGCGGGGGCCATCCTGCTCGTTCAGTCGCTCCAGTACTTCATCTTCCTGGTGTGTGGTCATAAGTGCTTCGGGTCCGGCTGACAGGGGGAGAGCAGGCCCTCCCCCGGTTTGTATCGTATGGGGTCCGTCACGGGCGGTGTGACGCCACCCCATCAGGTCACTTCAAGTTGTTGTAACGGGCGACGATGGTGCGTACCACATCGCTGTGCTCATCCAGGCCGGTGACGCGGGCCAGGGTCCGTGCCGGACCAAGTTCCGCCAGCATGGCCTGCAGCTCCACCGCCTGGGGATCGTCCTCATTGCGGTAATGCAGTGCGGCGGCGATGCCCTCCTGCAGGTGATCGCTGGGCAGGCCGTACTCCAGGGTGCCGAGCAGCGGCTTCACCAGCCTGTCCCCCGCCGCCAGCTTGCGCAGCGGCTGGCGACCGACCCGGTCAATCTCGTCCACCAGATAGGGGTTGGCGAAGCGGGAGAGGATCTTCTCGATGTAGGCGGCGTGCAGGCGCGGGTCGAAGCCGTAGCGTTTCACCAGCACGGCCCCGCTCTCCTCCATGGCGCGGCGCACCTTGCTGCGGATCAGCGGATCCTCGATCGCCTCGCGCACGGTGTGATAGCCCCTGAGCTTGCCGAGATAGGCGGTGACGATGTGGCCGGTGTTGAGGGTGAACAGCTTGCGCTCGACGAAGGCCATCAGGTTGTCGGTGGGTTCCATGCCTGCCACCTGGGGCAGCTCCCCCTTGAACTGGGTCCGATCGACGATCCACTCGCTGAAGCTCTCCACCGTCACCTCCAGGGGATCGTCGTTCGCCGCGGCGGGCGGAACGATGCGATCCACCGCCGAGTCGACGAAGCCGACGCACTGCTCGAGGGTGGCATGATACGCGACCGGCAGGTACTTGAGTACCTCCTCCTTGAGGTGGCTGGTGCCGCGCACCATGTTCTCGCAGGCGATGACGTTGAGGGGAGTCAGGTTGCCAGCATCGAAGCGGGCCTGCAGCCCCTTGGCCAGGGTGCTGGCAATCTTGTCCAGGATGTTGGGGCCGACCGCCGTGGTGACCAGATCGGCGGTGATGATACGGGCGATCACCTCGTGTCCGGCCGAGCTGACGGCGGCAACGTTGCGCACCACGTCCAGCTTCTGATCCGTGCCCACCACGTGCACCTTGTACTCCTGGCGGTGGTTGAGCTGGTCGATCAGGGTCTCGTTGACGTCGGCGAAGGTGACCTGATGGCTGGCGTCAGCCAGCAGTTTGCCGATGAAGCCCCGACCGATGTTACCGGCACCAAAATGCAATGTTTTCATGATATTAACCTCTACAACCAAAGACGATGACGGATGATTACGCGGCCTGCTCGGCCCCCAGCAGATCCAGGAACTCCTGGGGATCCTGGGTGCTGGCCAGACGGTCGACGAGACCGGGCTCATCCAGTGCATTGGTCAGGCGGGTTATGACCTGTATGTGTTCATCGTTGCGGGCGGCAATGCCGATGACCAGGCGCGCTACCTCATCGGCGCCCTCGCCGAAGGCGACTCCGGCCGGGTACTGGCAGATGACGATGCCGGTACGCTTCACGTGCTCCTTGGCGGCGATGGTGCCGTGGGGCACGGCGATGGATTCGCCGAGGTAGGTGGAGACCAGCTGTTCGCGCTCCAGCATGGCGTCGACGTAGTCCGGTGCCACATAGCCTCGCTGGGCCAGCAGCTTGCCGGCGGTCACGATGGCCGCTTCCTTGCTCTCGGCCTTGAGTCCCAGGTGCACGTCCTGCAGGCTCAGGGTGAAGACTTCCGGCTCCTGCGGCTCGTAGCTGTCGTCGTTGGCCGCCACCAGCAGTTGCGGGTTGGCGACGTCATCGTTGGCCGCGTTGGCCAGGCTGAGATTCTGCACCAGCTCCTGATAGAGGGCGTTGTCGAGGAAGTTGGTCAGCGAAATGTGCTGTGCATGCGGCGCATGGCGACGGGCACGGTCGGTGAGATCCTTGTGGGTGATGACCAGATCCACCTGATCGTCCAGGTTGTTGATGGCACGGTTGGTGACGCTGATGTCGAGACCGGCGGCCTGCACCCGCTTGCGCAGCATGCCGGCGCCCATGGCGCTGGAGCCCATGCCCGCATCGCAGGCGACGACGATGTTGCGCACTGCGGTCAGCTCGGTTTCCGGCTTCTTGGCGGCGGTGGTCTCGGGCTTGGCACCCTTCATGGCCTTCATCTTGCGGGTGGCTTCACCCAGGGCATCGGCCTCGTCGGCTTCCGGCTGCTGGGCACGGACGAACACGGCGGCGACCAGGAAGGAGACGGTGGCGGAGGCGACGATGGAGAGCAGCACCCCAATGAGGGAGGCTTTCGGCGTCATCAGCAGCACGGCGAAGATGGAGCCCGGGGAGGCGGGGGAGACGAGACCTGCGTTGAACAGGGTCAGGGTGAAGACCCCGGTCATGCCGCCTGCGATCACCGCCAGGATGAGGCGCGGGTTCATCAGCACGTACGGGAAGTAGATCTCGTGGATGCCGCCGAAGAAGTGGATGATGGACGCACCGGCTGCGGACTGCTTGGCGGCGCCACGGCCGAACACCATGTAGGCCAGCAGCACACCCATACCCGGGCCCGGGTTCGCTTCAATCAGGAAGAAGATGGAGCGGCCCTGTTCGGTGGCTTGCTGGATCCCGAGCGGCGAGAAGATGCCGTGGTTGATGGCGTTGTTCAGGAACAGGATCTTGGCCGGCTCGACGAAGATGGAGGTGAGGGGCAGCATGTGGTTGTCCACCAGGAAGCCGACACCGCTCGCCAGCACGCCGGAGAGCACCTTGACGAAGGGACCGATGACGAAGAAGGCGAGAATGGCGAGCAACATGCCGATGATGCCGGCGGAGAAGTTGTTCACCAGCATCTCGAAGCCGCTCTTGACGCGACCTTCCATCGCCTTGTCGAAGCGCTTGATGGCCCAGCCACCCAGCGGGCCGACCATCATGGCACCCATGAACATGGGGATGTCGGTCCCCACGATGACGCCCATGGTGGTGATGGCACCGACCACGCCGCCGCGCTCACCACCCATCAGCTTGCCGCCGGTATAGCCGATGAGCAGCGGCAGCAGGTAGGTGATCATGGGACCGACCAGCTTGGCCAAGGTTTCATTGGGCAGCCAGCCAGTGGGGATGAAGAGGGCAGTGATGAAGCCCCAGGCGATGAAGGCGCCTATGTTGGGCATGACCATATTGGACAGGAAGCGTCCAAAATTCTGTATCTTGACTTTGGTATCCGGTGATAACATGTCGGGACCCCGTTTTAAGCCTGTGTGATTAAAAGTGGTAGTCGGGATGACGAGTTTTGCCGAACTCCCATCCCAGTCGTCTAAGCAACTTCAATCTACCAGCTTGTGATCAAATTAGGCTGAAAACGGGGTGTCTTGTGACCTGGATCTCAAATACCCCAACCTCCCCCCTCCCGACATAGTGATGACGATCACAGTCAGTCGCTGTATTTCGGCTACATTTCGATCTTCTCGCTTCTAGGTGTCAATTTTTTGTGATTGATGTCTCGTTTTGCGGTTTGCGCAAATGCGGTGTCAACGTGATTGTCGTCACAAAACCAAATTTTGCACTCAAATGAGTCATGGTTTGTCGCCTCGTATTCGCAAGTAATGACGATGGATATGTCGCAGTTAATCGTTAATCACCAATGAATCATTTATTTTGTAACCCACTTTCAGTTTTTCCGCCGAGAGGATCGGTTCTGACAAGGCCTCTTGTGACGCCCGGGTGGCGGATCCTGATCCGCTCCCGTCTTGCTCCTCTCTGCCGGTAGCGACGCAGGCAGGGGCCTGCGAGCGGGTCTCCCATCCCGCCTGCCTGCGGAGCACAGCCATAAAAAAGCCCGCAGGATGCGGGCTTTTGCAGAGCAGACAAACAGGGGGATCACTGCGCCTTGGGGGCCTCGTCGGCAGGCGCGGCATCGGCCTCGCTGGCAGGGGCCACCGGCGCCGGGCCAGGTACCAGCTCCACCGCCGGCTTGGCGATGAGGGAGCGGGTCTCTTCCACCGCTTCGGTCAGCTTGACCTCGATGATCTGGCCGAGCTCGTAGACCACCTCGGTCTTGTCCAGATAGACGCGACCGTTGTCCCAGTTGCACTCCAGCCGATCCTTGTTGTCCAGGATATGGCGGGCGGGCATGAAGACCACGGCGCCGTTCTCCTGCAGGCGCAGCTTGAGGCCGGCGCGCATCACGTCGATGATCTCGGCGTTGAACACCTTGTCGGTGCCCGCATCGGCCTTGAGGTAGCGCACATAGAGCCAGTCGCCGATGTCGCGCTCCACCATGCGGTGCAGGCGGCGGCAGGCAGTCAGGTGCTCGGTCAGCTCCAGGCTGGGGCGCTCGCCCGGGGTCTTGCCGGCGATGACCGCCTTGAGCAGGCGATGGTTGACCATGTCGCCGTATTTGCGGATGGGGGAGGTCCAGGTGGCGTAGGCATCCAGACCCAGGCCGTAGTGGGCGCCCGGTTCGGCGGACATCAGGGCATAGCTCTGGAAGCGGCGGATCTTGCCGTCCAGCCAGCGGGTGTCCAGGTTGTCTATCCAGCGGCGCAGGGCGCAGAAGCCGGAGAGACTCGCGATCTCTTCCTTCTCGAACGGGGCCTCGGCGGTCTTGAGCAGCTCGATGGCGCCGTCCAGGGACTCCTCGTCAAAGCCGGTGTGGACGTTGAAGATGCCGTAGCCGACCTCTTTGCCCAGCACGCGGCCGGCGCAGATGTTGGCGGCGATCATCGACTCTTCCACCATGCGGTTGGCGATGCGGCGCGGCTCCACGTGGATGGCCAGCACTTCGCCGTCTTCACCCAGCTCGAAGTCGTAGTCGGGTCTGTCCGGGAACACCAGGGCATGCTCGGTGCGCCACTTGATGCGGGCCTCCGTCATCGCCTTCATCAGGGGCAGCTGGGCCAGGACGCCGGCGTCGATATCCAGCGCTTTGCCGTGCTCGGCCCAGTCGGAGACGTCGTCATAGCTGAGACGGGCATGTGAGACGATGCGGGCGGCGAAGAACTCGGTCTCCTCCAGCAGCAGGCCGTCCTCGGCGATGAGCAGACGGGCGCACAGGGTGTTGCGCTCCTCGCCCTCTTTCAGGGAGCAGAGCTCGTCGGAGAGGGTGCGCGGGATCATGGGCACGTTGCGCCCCGGCATGTAGACGGTGAAGGCGCGCTGGGCGGCCTCCTTGTCCAGCTCGCTCCCCTCGGCCACATAGGCGGTCGGGTCGGCGATGGCCACCAGCAGCTCCCAGCCGTTCTCCAGCTTGGTGATGGCCAGGGCATCGTCCATGTCCTTGGTCTTGGCACCGTCGATGGTGAAGAAGGGAACCTGGGTCAGATCCCGGCGGGGCAGCTCTTCCTCTTCGATCACCTTCCACTCCGGCAGGTCCGCCGGTTCAATCTGGGCCAGGTTGTGGCGCGCCAGCACCACCCACCAGGGCACGTTGTGATCTTCCTGGGTGGCGATGAGCTGGGTGATCTCGGCGGAGAAGTTGCCGTCTACCAGGGCATGGCGCTTGAGGGTGGCGACCACCCAGTCCCCTTCCTTGAAGGATTTCTCGTCCAGACCCTTCTTGGCGCGGGCCTTGATGGCGTCCTTGATGAGGGGGTGGTCGGGCACCACGTTGAGGCGGTCGCGGAACATCTTGACGCGGCCGACGAAGCGGGTGACGGCCTGCTCCAGCAGGGCATCCGGCTCGGCCACCTCTTTCTCTTTTTCAGTGCGGATCAGGGCGCTCACCCGGTCACCGTGCATCACCTTCTTCATGTAGGGAGGCGGCACGAAATAGCTGGTCTTCTCATCGACCTCCAGGAAGCCGAAGCCCCGATCGGAGGCGCGGATCACACCCTCTTTCTTGGGGATGTTTTCGCGGATTTGTTGCTTGAGCTGGGCCAGCAGCGGATTGTCTTGGAACATAAATGGGGAACCTGAGTGGAGACCTGATGGTTAATCGCCCAGCACTATACGTTTTTACCCCCCCAAAGCCAAGGTGAATGGCCCCCTCAACGGGGTTGCAGTGCCCGTCGCCCCTGCTGGATCAGGCGCTGGGATATCTGCTTGTGCAGCCCCCGCTCCAGCACCCAGCGGTGCCAGTAGAGCTGCTCGACCAGGTGGTGATCCGGGTTGAGATCGAGCAGGCGCCCCTCTTCCAGTTGCTGGCGGATCTGCAATTCCGGGATGAGGCAGCAGGCCAGCCCCTGCTCCGCCATGGCGACGAAGGCCTCGGAGGATCGCACCGTGTGGCAGGGGTAGCCACCGGGGGGGAGGGCGAAATGACGGGCCATGTAGCTGATGTGCATGTCGTCGCGCTGATCGAAGGCCACCGCCGGCGCCTTGGCCAGGGTCGCCGCCGTGAGGCCGTTCGGGAAGTGGCGGGCGACGAAGGCGGGGCTGGCGGTGAGCAGATAGCGCATCTCGCCGAGTTCGTCGACGCAGCAGCCCGCCAGCGGCTGGGGTTGCAGGCTGACGGCGCCGAACGCCTGCCCCTCGCGCACCCGGTCCAGGGTGCGGCTCTCGTCATCCACCAGCAGGTTCAGCTCGATGGGGTATTGCTCCAGCAGCGGCGCCAGGGCGGGCAGGAACCAGGTAGCCAGGCTGTCGGCATTGACGGCGATACTGACCCGGATGGGGGCCCTGGGCTCGTCGGGGGAGAGCTCGCCGGCCAGCTCCAGCTCCAGCTGGCGCACCTGGCGATAGTGGGCCAGCAGCTTCTGGCCGAGCCCCGTGGCCTGCAGCGGCTGGCTGCGGATGATGAGCGGCTCCGCAAACTGCTGCTCCAGCTGCTTGATGCGCTGGGAGATGGCGGACTGGGTGATGTGCAGGCGCTGGGCGGCACGCTCGAAGTTTTGCTCCCGGATCACCGCGTCCAGGGCCAGCAGCAGCTTGTAGTCCAGCGTTTTCATCAGCATTCCTTATGAAAAAAGGGAGTTCAGCAAGAATGCTACTCAAGGGAGCGCCAGAGGACAACCTGACCGCCCCCATGGAGGGGGCCGGTGCCCGGGGCCGCCCCTGTGAGATGTGACAGTAGCCCTGGCATGAGATTCATAAGATACTCACCCGGTCCGTTTTTGCATGGGGTGGAAACGGACCATAGCGAGCGTCTTGAATCCCGGGCCGGTCCCGGGACTTTTTTTGCTCAGATGACGGCGAGCAGAGCATCCCCCGCCGGCCGGTAATGGCCCTGCAGGGGGCGATGGACGGCGCGGTCGAAACGCTCGTCCAGGTGGAAGCGGATGCCGACCCCGCGCACGGCCCCCAGATCCACCGCCTGGCGATGGCCGAGGCGCTCGATGGGCAGGCCGAGGCGACGGAAGATGCGCTCCACCGGCAGGCTGACCACGGCCACCAGCTCGCGGATCCCCTGCTCCCTGGCGAAGGCCAGCACCTCGCGGAAGATGACGCAGGTGAGTTCGCTGATACCGTTCTCCAGGCGAGGGGCCCGGTCGGCGTCGATGGCGAGGCGGGTCAGCTCCCACACGTCGTTGCCGCGCGGGGGGGCTTCGCCAGCGAGGGCGGTGGGGAAGATGCTGGGCAGCATGTAATCCTGGGCGCAGCTGAGCAGGCGGATGCAGCCGCACAGCCCCTGCTTGTCTTCAATCAGCACCCAGTGGGTGTCGGGCTTGTCGAAGTTGTCCCGCTCCAGGCCACGGCGGGATTCCACGTCCCAACCGAGTCGATCGGAGAAGACGCGGTTGCGAAATCGGTAGAGCTCGTTTTCGACCTCCCATCTGGGGTGTTCTTTCAATTTTCCTTTGAAAACAAGCATTCATGTCTCTCCATTTCATGGTTAGGCGCTATAATCCAAGGCCTTGGCCAGGGGAGGCTTGCCTATGACACGCGACCAACTGCTTGAGTACCTGGAACATTTCACGCTGGTGACCGATGGCAACCGGCTGTCCGAGCTCATCGGCCGCTTCACCCTGGGAATGGGTTACGACTACTACCGCTTCGCCCTCATCCTGCCCATGTCGATGCAAAGGCCCAAGGTGGTGCTGTTCAACCAGTGCCCCGACTCCTGGGTACAGGCCTACACCCTGAACAACATGCTGGCCTGCGATCCCATCATCCAGCTCGCCCGCAGGCAGACCCTGCCCATCTACTGGAACCGGCTGGACGAGAAGGCGCGCTTCCTGCAAGAGGGGAGCATGGATGTGATGGGGCTGGCGGCGGAATTCGGGTTGCGCAACGGCATCTCGTTCCCGCTGCACGGGGCGGCGGGGGAGAACGGCATACTCTCTTTCATCACCCGGGAGCGGGCGTCGAGCGATCTGATGCTGGAGTCCTCGCCCATCCTCTCCTGGATGTCCAACTACATCTTCGAGGCGGCGATCCGGATCGTGCGCCAGAGCATGAGGGAGGACGATCCCCAGGAGCCCCTGACGGAGCGGGAGACCGAGTGCCTGTTCTGGGCCAGCGAAGGGAAGACATCGGGGGAGATCGCCTGCATCCTCGGCATCACGGAGCGCACCGTGAACTACCACCTCAATCAGGTCACCCGCAAGACGGGGTCGATGAACCGCTACCAGGCCATCGCCAAGGGGGTGAGCAGCGGCATCCTGCTGCCGAACCTGGAGCAGGTGGTGGTCACCAACTTCCCCTCCCTGCTGCAGTGAATACAGGCCCGGCGGCACCGGCTCGTCGCCTGGCATCCCCTCTGTCGCCATCACCGCTGTCCTGCGCCGTCCCATCCTGCCGCCGATTCTCGGGGTGGGGCTGTGACCCCACAATTGTCAGATCCTGCAATTGACAACCTTCTTTGTGTGGTTTCGGCCCGGTTTTCATCAGTTTTATGAATGCATCAGAAAATGAATGAATTTCTCTGATTACCCGCACCCCCTTATAGTGCGTTTCTCTCTTTCACAGGAACGCATCCCCATGTTCGCCACCACCCTGCAAGGCTTTACCCTCGGCCTTGCCATGATCATCCCCATCGGGGCCCAGAATGCCTTCGTGCTGAGCCGGGGCATTCACCGCAACCACCACCTGCTGACGGCGACCCTCTGCTGTCTGTGCGATCTCGTGCTGATCGGCATCGGGGTGTTCGGCGGGGCCAACCTGCTGGCAGCCAGCCCGATCGGCCTGGCCCTGCTGACCTGGGGCGGCGTGCTCTTCCTCGGCTGGTTCGGGGTGCGCTCCCTGCGCAGTGCCTGGCGCGGCCAGGAGGCGGCCCTGGCGGACTCGCCCCGGTTGATGGGGGTGAAGAGCGTGCTGGCCATGACCCTCGGAGTCACTCTGCTCAATCCCCACGTCTACCTGGATACCCTGATGCTGCTCGGTTCCTTCGGCAGCCAGTTTGCCGAGGAGCTCAGACCCGCCTTCGCGGCGGGGGCCATGCTGGCTTCTCTGGTCTGGTTCTACGGACTGGCGTTCGGGGCGGCGGCGCTTTCCCCCTGGCTTGCCCGGGGCCGGGTGCAGCAAGCCATTGATCTTGTTGTAGGTCTCATCATGCTGGTGCTGGCGGCCAAGTTGGCACTGGGTGCCATATCGGCCTCATGAGGCTATTTTTGTGCCGGGCTTCATAAAAATGAGTCCCGGTGCCATCTGCTGACATATTCGTCTGTTAAATTCCCGGCGCTGGTAAAGCGTTACTCATAATAAAAGGGAAAAAACAGTGAATAACACCATGAAGCTGGGGGCTATTGCCGCCATCGTGCTGCTGTCTGCCTGCAGCAACGAGAATGACAGCAAGGCGCAGCCGGGGACCGTCTCCCTGCGCCTGATCCAGACCTCCGACATCCACTCCAACGTGCTGGGGTACGACTACTACCAGAACAAGGAGGATCGCAAGTTCGGCCTCTCCCGCACCGCCCTGCTGATCCGCGCCGCCCGCGCCGAGAACCCCAACAACCTGCTGCTCGACAACGGTGACCTCATTCAGGGCACGCCGCTGGCGGACTACATCTTCGAGCAGTCCGGTGCCGGCTACCTCGAGAAGCAGGCTCACCCGGTGTTCAAGGCGATGAACGAGCTGGGCTACGACGCGGGCAACCTGGGCAACCACGAGTTCAACTACGGCCTGGACTACCTCGGCAAGGTGCTGGCGGGAGCCGACTTCCCCTATGTGAACGCCAACGTGTTCGAGGCGGGGGCCTTCAAGCGCGATGCCAAGGGACAGATTGACTGGAGCGGCAACAAGTTCACCCCCTATCTGCTGCTGGAGCGCGAGGTGACCGATGACAAGGGCCAGCGCCAGCGCGTCAAGGTGGGCATCCTGGGGCTGACCCCGCCCCAGGTGCTGCAGTGGGACAAGCGCCATCTGGAGGGCAAGGTGGTGGTGGCCGACATGGTCGAGACCGCCAATCACTATGTGCCCGAGCTGCGCGCCAAGGGCGCCGACATCGTGGTGGTGGTGGCCCACACCGGCATCAATGCCAGCAGCTACGAGGCCATGATGGAGAACTCCGCCTGGCATCTGGCCAAGGTGAAGGGGGTGGACGCCCTGATGCTGGGCCACGCCCACAAGAACTTCCCCGGGGACTTCCCGGATCTGCCGGAGGTGGACAATAAGGCCGGTACCCTCAGCGGCATCCCCACCGTGATGCCCGGCTACTGGGGCAACCACCTCGGCATCATCGACCTCAAGCTGGAACAGGTGGACGGCAAGTGGCAGGTGAAGCAGAGCCAGGCCAGCCTGCGCAAGATAGACGCCAGCGAGGGCAGTGCGGTGGATCAGCGGGTGGTGGACCTGGTGCAGGCGGATCACGACGCCACCAACCAGTGGCTGGACGAGCCGCTCGGCAAGATCACCTCCCCCATCCACAGCTTCTTCGCCCTGGTGCAGGACGACCCCTCGGTGCAGCTGGTGAGCGATGCCCAGCGCCGCCACGCGGAGCAGTTGCAACAAGACGGCCTGCTCAAGGAGTCCTACCCCATCCTGTCGGTGGCGGCCCCCTTCCGTGGCGGTCGCAACGGCATCAACGACTTCACCTACGTGGCCCAGGGTGACATCTCCCTGCGCAACGTCTCCGACCTTTACATCTATCCGAACACCCTGCAGGTGGTCGAGGTGAACGGGGCCACCGTCAAGGAGTGGCTGGAGATGAGCGCTGGCCAGTTCAACCAGATCGACACCGGCAAGACAGAGGTGCAGTGGCTGGTGAACGAGAGCTTCCCCACCTACAACTTCGATGTGATTGACGGGGTCAACTACGAGGTGGACATCACCCAGCCGGCCCGCTACAGCAAGGACGGGGTCAAGGTGAGCGACGGCCAGCGCATCAGCGGCCTCACCTTCAACGGCCAGCCCGTGGACCCGGCCCAGAAGTTCTACGTGGTGACCAACAACTACCGCGCCAGCGGCGGCGGCCACTTCCCGGGCATCGACGGCAGCAACATCGTCCATGAAGATCCCTTCGAGACGCGGGAGATCATCGCCCAGTACCTGAAGGCCCAGTCTGCGGACAACCCGGCCGGCTTCAGCCCGGCGGCCAACAACAACTGGCACATGAAGGCCCTGCCCGCCAACGTGGACGTGCGCCTCTACTCCTCGCCGACCGACGAGGCCAAGGCCCTGGCGGGGGCGGATCTGTCGTACCAGTCCACCCTGCCGATGGATGACGCCAAGCACCCCGGCTACGCCATCTACCGCCTGATCCGCCAGTAAGGCAGACGCTGGCAGCCAACAAAAAAGCCCTCGCAGTGCGAGGGCTTTTTCATGGGGCGTGGTGCCATCCTGTCCTGTCGTCTGGACTTGCCCGGTCGACGGGGCGAGAGGGCATCAGTAGTAGCCGGGATCGTCCGGATTGGGGCGGGTCTTGAAGCGGCGGTGCAGCCACATGTACTGCTCCGGCGCCTTGCGCACGGCGGCTTCAATCTCGCGATTGGCGCGGCTGGCATCCGCCATGTCGTCACCGCTCGGGTAGTCCGCGAGCGGGGCCCCGATATGCAGGGTGTAGCCCTCCCGGGTGCGGATGTTGTAGCAGGGCAGGGTGACGGTGTTCTTCACCCGGGCCAGGGTGGCGGTACCCGTGATGGTGGCGGCCTGCTCCACCGCGAAGTAGGGCACGAAGACGCTGGCATGGCTGCCGTAGTCGTGATCCGGTGCATACCAGAGGGCGTCGCCGTTGCGCAGCGCCTTGATCATCCCCTTCACGTCCATCCGGTCCACCAGGTATTTGTTGGAGGCGCAGCGACCGTGGTACTGGGCGTACTCCAGCACCGGATTGGTGTTGGGGCGATAGACGCCGACCCCGGGGCGCACCAGGCCGAAGCAGCGGGCATTGAGCTCAAGGGTGAGGAAGTGGCAGGAGAGCAGCAGCATCCCCTGGCCCTTCTCCATGGCGTTGATGACGTGCTCTTCCCCTTCCACCTTCATCAGGCGGCGCATCCGCCAGTCTGGCCAGAACCAGGCCATGCCCACCTCGAAGATGGCGCAACCCACGCTCTCGAAGTTCTGCACCAGGAGGGCTTCGCGCTCATCCCGGCTGAGTTCGGGCATCGCCAGCTCCAGGTTGCGGCGGGCAATCTTGACGCGGGATTTCAGCAGCTTGCGGGCCAGGGTGCCGAGCTGGCGGCCCAGCCACATCTGACTGCGCCAGGGCAGCAACACCAGCAGCCAGAGCAGGGAGAGGCCCAGCCAGCTCCCCCAGTAACGGGGATGGAACAGACGGGGTTCGAGGCGGGGAGCGTGTTCTTGGGCCATGAAGAGTCTCTTGTTCGCAAAGGCAAAGGGGGGAGTCCGACCGAACCGGGGGGCCTGTGTGGGGTGGCCCGGCGCGGATGCGGTCACTCGCATGTGGAGGATTCTATCCGAAAAGCGGGGGCGGGCGCGAATCGCCGTCATCTGGTCAGAGGGGGCGTCAGGGGGCAGGGCCGTGCTTTTTTCACGCCCCGGAAAAGAGTGTGATAAAATCGGCCGCTGAATTTTTCAGGTTTTGAGAGCCGATACAGATGAAAATCACCCTGCCCGAGTTTGAAAAAGCCCGCATCCTGGTCGTTGGCGATGTCATGTTGGATCGCTACTGGCATGGCCCTACCGGCCGGATCTCCCCCGAGGCACCGGTCCCCGTGGTCAAGGTCGAGCACATCGAGGAGCGTCCGGGCGGCGCCGCCAACGTGGCGCTCAACTCCGCCGCCCTCGGCGCCCAGGCCGTGCTGCTGGGCCTGACCGGTCAGGATGAAGCCGCCGATGCCCTCGCCAGCCAGATGGCCGGGGTCAAGGTGGCCTGTGATTTCGTGCGCCTGACCGACTATCCGACCATCACCAAGCTGCGGGTGCTGTCCCGCAACCAGCAACTGCTGCGCCTCGACTTCGAAGAGGCCTTCCACGACGTGGATGCCAGCCTGCTGATGGGCAAGGTGGAGCAGGCGCTGCCCCAGGCGGACGTGATGATCCTCTCCGACTACGGCAAGGGCGCCCTCAACGATGTGCCCGGCATGATCCGGCGTGCCCGCGCCGCCGGCATCCCCGTGCTGGTCGACCCCAAGGGGACCGATTTCGAGAAGTACCGCGGTGCCACCCTGCTGACCCCCAACATGTCCGAGTTCGAGGCCGTGGTGGGTAAGGTGAAGGGGGAAGAAGATCTGGTCGCCAGGGGGCTGGAGCTGGTCAAGCGCTTCGAGCTGGACGCTCTGCTGGTCACCCGTTCCGAGAACGGCATGACCCTGATCCGCGAAGGGCAGCCCGAGCTGCACCTGCCGGCCCAGGCCCACGAGGTCTATGACGTCACCGGTGCCGGTGACACCGTCATCTCCACCCTGGCGACTTCCCTTGCCGCGGGCAAGAGTCTGGACGAGGCCTGCGCCCTGGCCAACACCGCCGCCGGTATCGTGGTCGGCAAGTTGGGGACCTCCACCGTGAGCCCGGTGGAGCTGGCCAACGCCCTCTACACCGAGCAGGAGACCGGTTTTGGCGTCATGTCCGAGGCCCAGCTCAAGGTGGCCGTCCAGGCCGCCCGTCTGCGCGGCGAGAAGGTGGTGATGACCAACGGCTGCTTCGACATTCTGCACGCGGGTCATGTCTCCTATCTGGCCAATGCGGGCAAGCTGGGGGATCGCCTGATCGTGGCGGTGAACACCGACGAGTCCGTGCGTCGCCTCAAGGGGCCGGGTCGCCCGGTCAACCCGACCGAGCGCCGTATGACTGTGCTGGCGGCCCTGGGTGCCGTGGACTGGGTGGTCCCCTTCAGCGAAGACACTCCCCAGCGTCTGATCGCCGAGATCCTGCCAGACCTCCTGGTCAAGGGGGGCGACTACAAGCCCGAAGAGATCGCCGGTTACGCCGAGGTGACCGCCAATGGCGGCGAGGTGCGGGTGCTGAACTTCGAGGACGGCTGCTCCACCACCGACATCATCAAGACCATCCGCGAGCGCGGATAAGCGTAAAACCCGGCCAAGGCCGGGTTTTTTGATGGGGCTGCCGGGTCGGTGACATGGCCGTTGCCTGGCAGGCCCCGACCAACGCACTTCCAGCGGCGAACAGAGATGAAAAAGGCGACCCCGGGGTCGCCTTTTCTCATGGTGTGCGCCTGGCTCAGGACTTCTTGGTGACCTGGGCGGCGGGCATCAGACCCTGGTTCACCTCTTCCAGATCCTTCTGCTCCAGGATGCCGGCGGCCTGCTTGAGGGAGAGGATGCTGAGGATGTAGTTGTAGCGGGCCTCGGAGAGCTTCTGCTTGGCCTGATACAGCTTGCGGGTGGAGTCCAGCACGTCGACGATGGTGCGGGTGCCCACCTCGTAACCGGCCTCGGTCGCCTTCAGGGCGCTGTCGGCGGAGATGACGGACTGGCTGTAGGCGCGGACCGAGCCGATGCTGGCGTTCACGTTGTTGTAGGAGGAGCGGACCGTGCTCTGCACCGAGCGGAAGCTGCGCTCGAGCTGTTCGCTGGCGGCCACGTAGTTGAACTGTGCCTGCTTGACCTGGGAAGTGGTGGCCCCGCCGGTGTAGATGGGCAGCTTGAAGTTCAGGCCGATGTTGCCCTGATTGCTGTTGCTCTCGGGGTTGCGGATCTCGTCCTTGTAATCGTTGTAACCGGCGTTCAGGCCGGCGCCCAGATCCAGGGTCGGTTCATGACCGGTCTTGGCCAGATCGATCTGCTCCTTGGCGATGTCCTTGCCGATGCGGGCGCTGTGCAGCTCCAGGTTCTTGTCCAGGGCCAGTTCCAGCCACTTGTCGGAGTTGAACGCGGTCTTCTGCGGGCTGAAGCGATCGGTGTTGAGCACGTCCAGTTGACGGTGGTCGATACCGGTCAGCTCGCGCAGGCTCTCGTAGCTGTTGTCCAGGGTGTTCTCGGCATTGATCTCGTCCGCCAGCGCCTGATCGCGCTCGGCCTCGGCCTCGTGCACGTCGGTGATGGCGGTCAGGCCCACTTCAAAGCGCTGCTGGGTCTGTTCAAGCTGACGCTCGACCGCGGTCTTGTTGGCACGCACGAATTCCAGGGTATCCATGGCCTTGAGCACGTCGAAGTAGGCCTGGGCGGTACGCAGCATCAGGTTCTGGTACTCGAGGTTGTAGGCCACGTCGGACTGGGTGGCGCTCTTCTCGGTCAGATCCAGGTTGACCCAGTTGCTGCGACGGTAGATGGATTGATCCAGGGTCACGGAGCCGGTAGCGCCCGTGTTGGTCATGGTGTCGTTCTTGTTTTGCAGGTAGTTCAGGCCGGCGCCCAGGTTGATCTGGGGCAGCAGGGCTGCACGGGATTCGTTGATCTTCTCGAAGGCCTGGTCCCGCTTGGCCTTGGATTCCAGCAGCTGGGTGTCCTTGATCTGGGCCTGTTGGTAAATATCGAGCAGGTTTTCGGCATGAGCGGCGCCGCTCACACCCAGCATCACCATGACTGACAAGAGTGTTCTTTTCATATGATAGTTTTAACCTTTTGTATCAACCCAAAGCTGTCCGCTGGATGAAGGGGGGATTGTCACCGACCAAGCTTGATTTCAGCTTAACCACTCTACTATAAGCAGATTTCATTGCGAACTGTCTCTTTTCCAGCTGCGGAAACGTCAAGGTCCGGGGCGAGTTTTCTCGGCAACGCGCCTAGCCAAATGCCCTGTGGCTGCTAAAATCCTTCCCTCATCGTCGGCGAGAGCGAGTGAATGAATGTTCATTCATGCCCCCGAATATTATGGTCAAACCAAGCCAAGTCAAGCTGGCAGGAGTCTCGAATGTCACAGCAAGCCTTGCCTCAAACCTGCCACTACTCCAGCGATGATGTGAAAATCATTGAAAAATCAGCTGGATATAATGGCTTCTTCAAGGTGAATGTCTACCGCCTGCAACACAGGCTGTTTGCCGGTGGCTGGAACGCCCCCATCGTCCGGGAACTGTTCGAACGTGGCCATGCCGCCGCCCTGCTGCCTTATGATCCGGTGCGGGACGAGATCGTGCTGGTGGAGCAGTTTCGCATCGGCGCCATGGAGACCAGCGCCACCCCCTGGTTGCTGGAGCTGGTGGCCGGCATCATCGATGAAGGGGAGACCGCCGAGGCAGTGGTGCGGCGCGAAGCGGTGGAAGAGGCAGGGATCGAGGTGGGACGCTGCGAACACGCCATCAGCTATCTGGTGAGCCCGGGTGGCAGCACCGAGCGCATCGAGGTGTTCGTGGGCGAGGTGGATGCCAGTCAGGCCAAGGGGATCCACGGTCTGGCGGAAGAGGGGGAAGACATCCGGGTCCACGTGGTGAGCCGCGAGCAGGCCTATGCCTGGCTCAAAGAGGGGCGCATCGACAATGCCGCCTCCGTCATCGCCCTGCAGTGGCTAGCTCTGAACCACGGCGAGCTGCGGGCACGCTGGCTGGCGGGGCGCTGAGGTGACGTTCGTTCAGACCCGGGTCAGGTGCCCTGTGTCCGACTGGAGCACTGTGCAGTGG
The DNA here is from genome assembly GCF_000819785.1 of Aeromonas caviae. Taxonomy (GTDB): domain Bacteria; phylum Pseudomonadota; class Gammaproteobacteria; order Enterobacterales; family Aeromonadaceae; genus Aeromonas; species Aeromonas caviae. The sequence goes on from NZ_CDBK01000044.1 coordinate 201,343, forward strand.
GTCCACCCTTCATGGACCCTGATTGAGGGAGCCGCGACATGTCATTAGTCCAGAGCCCGATGAAGCGCTATGTGCCTGATTTGATGTCCTTGCAGCGTACCTGCGAGGTCAATTACATGGCGCTGATGAAACTGTTGCCGCCCGGCGGCAGCGTGGGTGCTGAGCGCCGCTATCAGGTCGGCAACGGCCTGCAGTTCCAGCTCACGGTGACCGAGGAGAGCCGCTTCACCAGCCAGGTGATCCTGGCCCAGCACAACCCCGAATTGCCGAGCTACTTGCAAGCCCGGATAGAGATTCGTTTGTATCATGATGTGCGAATGGCGGAAGTGTGTGCGGCGCAACAGATTTCAATGTTGCAACCACGTTATGATTATCCCAATCAAAAAATGCATCACAGGGATGAAAAGGAGCAGGTAAATCTATTCTTGGCCGATTGGTTGAGATTTTGTCTCAAACACGGCACCAGCCTGATTAACATCCTCTAGTCGAACCCATAAAAAAGAAGCGTGATTTTGGAAACAGAGCTACCTCAGGCGCCGGACGGCAGTGTGCGCCTGTTACAGATTACCGATACCCATCTCTTCGCCAGTGCTGAGGGGCGGCTGCTGGCCGTGCCCACGGCGCAGAGTCTGGCCGCCGTGCTGGAGCGGGTGCAGGCCAACGAGCACCCGTTCGATCTCATCCTCGCCACCGGGGATCTTTCCCAGGATCACAGCCCGGAGTCCTACCAGCGCTTCGCCTCCATGATGGCGCCCCTGGCTCGCCCCATCTACTGGTTGCCCGGCAACCACGACGACGGCCCCCTGATGACCGAATACCTCCATGCGGCCGGCATCAGCGAGGCCAAGCAACTGGTAGGCGAGCACTGGCAGGTGATCCTGCTGGATACCCAGGTGCGCGGCAAACCCCACGGGGTGCTGGGGGATCACCAGCTGGCGGCCCTGGATCAGGCCCTGCGCCAGCATCCCGAGCGCCACGCCCTCATCGCCCTGCACCATCAGGCGGTGCCGGTGGGCTGCGCCTGGCTGGATCAGCACAACCTCAAGAATGCCGACGACCTGTTCGCCGTGCTGGCCCGCCACCCGCAGCAGAAGACCATCCTGTTCGGCCACGTCCATCAGGAGTTTGACGAGGTGCACCACGGAGTGCGGCTCATCGCCAGCCCCTCTACCTGCATCCAGTTCAAGCCGCTCTCCGACGGTTTCGCACTGGACGAATCCGGCCCGGGCTGGCGCTATCTCACCCTGCACCCGGATGGCCGGGTGGCGAGTCAGGTGTGGCGCCTGCCGCTGGGGCAGTTCGTGCCCGACCCCAATGCCACCGGTTACTGAGGCGTTGCCATGAAGCCCGTCCTGCTCTATCTGCACGGTTTCAATTCATCCCCCGGCTCGGCCAAGGCGCAGCAGATGGCGGCCTGGGTGGCAGAGAACAGGCCCGATATCGAGGTGGTGATCCCGGCCCAGCCCAACACCCCGGCGGCCGCCTGGGCTGCCATCGAGCAGGCCATCGCCGACCTGAAGGCCCGCCACGGTAGCGCCCTGCGACTGGGCGCCGTGGGCAGCTCCCTCGGTGGCTTCATGGCCACGAGAGTGAGCGAGATGTACGGTTGCCGCGCTGCCCTCATCAACCCGGCGGTGCGCCCCCACGAGCTGCTCTGCGACTACCTCGGCCCCCAGACCAACCCCTACAGCGGCGAACGCTATGAACTGCTGCCTGTGCACATGGACGAGCTGAGAGCGCTGGCGGTGCCGGTGACTGCCCCCGAGCGGCTCTGGGTGCTGCAACAGCAGGAGGACGAGGTGCTCGACTATCGCAAGGCGCTGGACGAATACCGCTTTGCCCGTCTCTCCCTGGAGTGTGGCGGCGATCACGCCTTCACAGGCTTCGAGCGCTACCCCGCCCAGATCGTCCGTTTCCTCGGGCTCTAGCCATGCAACCGCCGTTGGCCGCCTTCCTCGAACAGGTGCTGGCCACGGCCCAGGCGGGGCTCACCTACTCCCGGGATCCCTTCGACATCGCCCGCTTCGAGGCGCTGCGAGCGGCCACGGTGACGCTCATCGCCAGCCAGAGCGAGCTGGCTCCCGATGCCATCGGCGACTGGATTGCCCTCGACAGTGGCTATCCCACCCCCAAGCTCGATGTGCGGGCCTTCATTCAGAACGACGCGGGCCATATCCTGCTGGTGCAGGAGCGCAGTGACGGTTGCTGGACCCTGCCGGGGGGCTGGTGCGACATCGGCGATTCGCCTGCGGACGCCGTGGTGCGGGAAGTGAGCGAGGAGACCGGCCTCGCCTGTCGGGCGGTGCAACTGCTGGCCCTGTTCGACAAGCTCAAGCATCCCCATCCCCCGCAGTTGCCCCACGCCCACAAGGCCTTCTTCCTGTGCGAGGTGACGGGCGGCGCTCTGCTTACCGACACCGATGAAACCAAAGGGGCGGGGTACTTCCCCATCGACGCCTTGCCCGAACTCTCCCGCCACCGGGTGGTGGCGTCCCAGTTGCGCACCCTGCATGACCATCTGTCGCAGGGGCGGGGGGATACCCTGTTCGATTAACCGGTTCGCAGCCTGACACTGCGGCAAGGAGGCAGCATGATCACACGCATCGGCAATACCCCCATCCAGAAGAAACACAAGGCGAGCTGCCACTGCGGCGCCGTGGTGCTGGAGCTGACCCTGCCGGATGGCGTGGTGGATCCGCGCCGCTGCGACTGCTCCTTCTGTCGGCGGCGAGGGGCCATCGTCGCCTCGGTGCCGCTCTCCGGCATCCGCATCCTGCAAGGGGAGGCGGCGCTTCGCTGCTACCAGTTCAACACCCGCACCGCGAAACACTACTTCTGCAGCGTCTGCGGCATCTACACCCATCACCAGCGCCGATCCAATCCGGCGGAATATGGCTACAACCTCGCCTGTCTGGAGGGGGTCAACCCGTTCGATCTGGGAGAGGTGCCGACCCGCGACGGGGTGCATCACCCGGCAGATACCGTAGCCGATTGAACGCGAGGTGAGTGCCCGACGGGTGGCGGGGAGGACGGGCGAGGCGTTGCCGCGTCACTCCCGTGACGACATCTCAGGGGGTCATCTGCTTGTGTAGCCCCCGCCATGGCTGTGTTAACCTTGCCCTGTCCGTCTCCCGGCGGACCCCGGCCTCTCTCTTCATTCCATCTCTGCCAACAGGGGGCACACCCGTGACGACTGCTTCAGCGCTGCCGGATCTGATCCTCGGGGCCTCGCTCTACTTTCCGCCCCTGTTCAAGGCCGTGCTGCTCGGCCTGCTGGGCTGGCTGCCGCTGCACCATCTGCTGCGGGACTGGCTCTACGGCGGCGAGGTCTGGCACCCCCTGCTGATGGATCTCTCCCTCTTCATCCTCGCCGTCAGCGGCGCCCTATGGATATTGCTACATGGCTAAATCACCCCTTGCGACCCTCAAATACTTCTCCACCCTGCTGGTCTTTGCCCTGGCGCTGGTGTCGCTCTGGTGGCTGTGGAACGACTACATGCAGGGTCCCTGGACCCGGGATGGCAAGGTGAGGGCCGAGCTGGTCAGCATCACGCCCCAGGTGTCGGGCAAGATCGTCAGGATAGGGGTCAAGGACAACCAGCTGGTGAAGACGGGGGACCTGCTCTTCACCCTGGATCCCGAGCCCTATCGCATCGCGCTGGACAACGCCAGCGCGGCCCTGGCCAAGGCCAGGTCGGATCTCGACAAGGCGGAGCACGAGGCGAACCGTCGCCAGAGCCTCTCCCGCACTGTCATCTCCGCCGAGGCGGTGGATGAATCCAGGCTCAATGCCCAGGCGATGAAGGCGGCCTATGAGGTGGCCCAAGCCAATCTGGAGCAGGCCAGATGGTCCCTTGCCCGGACCGAGGTCCATGCCGCGAGCGACGGCTACATCACCAATCTGCAGGCCAGGGTCGGCAACTACGCCACCGCCGGGGTGCCCCTGGTGGCCCTGATAGACACCCACTCCTTCTATGTGCAGGGCTATTTCGAAGAGACCAAGCTCAGGCACATCGCCCCCGGCAAACCGGCCGAGGTGGTGCTCTACAGCGGGGATCGGGTACTCAGGGGGGAGGTGGAAAGCATAGGGCGCGCCATTCACGATCAGAGCCTGGAAGGCAGCGAGGGGCTGCTGCTCGACGTCAAGCCGAACGTGCCCTGGGTGCGCCTGGCCCAGCGGGTGCCGGTGCGGATCAGGCTGCTGGCGATTCCCCCGGATCTGGTCTTGATCGCGGGCACGACCTGTACCATCACCATAGGGGACTAGAGTGATCCTCTCGCTCTGGCGCCAGACCCCCTGGGGCAAGGCCAACGGCGGCCAGTGGCGCTACGCCCTGCGCAATACCCTGGCCATGTGCCTGTCACTCTGGCTGGCGTTCGTGCTGCAACTCGACTCCCCCTACTGGGCCATGACCTCCGCCGCCGTGGTGAGCTTTCCCACCGTGGGGGGCGTCATCAGCAAGAGCCTGGGGCGGGTGATGGGCAGCCTCATCGGCGCCATGGCGGCGGTGATGATCACCGGCCTTGGCATCGGTGATCCCTGGCTCTTCAGCCTGCTTATCGCCCTCTGGCTGGGGGGTTGCACCTACATCTCCAACCACCATCAGAACAACGTCTCCTACGGTTTCGCCCTGGCGGGCTATACCGCCGCCATCATCGCCTTCTCCTGCGTCAACCTGACCGACCCGCAACATATCTTCGACATCGCCCAGGCCCGGGTGAGCGAGGTGATCGTCGGCATCCTCTGCGGCGGCCTGATGATGATGATCCTGCCGAGTTTCTCCGATGGCGAGACTCTGCTGGACTCCCTTGGCAAGAGCCAGACCCGGCTGCTGGAACATGCCCAGCTGCTCTGGCTCGGGGAGACGGGCGCCGATGTGCGCACCGCCCACGAGGGGGTGATCGGTCAGATCCTCACCCTGAACGTGCTGCGCATCCAGGCCGTCTGGAGCCACCACCGCCTGCGTCGCCACAACCAGTTGCTGAACTATCTGCTCCATCGCCAGCTGAGGATGGTCAGCCTCATCTCGGGGCTGCGCCGCATGCAGCAACACTGGCCAGAGGACGCCGTCGACCCGGCCCCCATGCTGGCCGCCGTGCTGCGGGAGCTGGGACAGGGGGGCTGCGACAAGCTGCGCATTGCCCGCCTGATGGCGCCCTTCGTGGCCCGTTCGGGGGATGATTATCGCTGTCAGGCCTTCTGGCTGCGGCTGCGCCACTTCTGCTGGAGCTACCTGGAGTGTCAGCGCTGGCTGGAAAGGCTGGCCCGCCACGATGGCCAGGAGTGGCCGGCGCCGCCGCGCCACAGCTCTCTGACCAGCCACACCGACGGCCTGGAGGCGGCCTACAACGGGGGGCGTACCTTCCTCTGCGTGATGCTGGGCTGCACCTTCTGGATCCACAGCCAGTGGGATGCGGGCGCTGCGGCCCTGACCCTGCTCGCCATCTGCTGCGTGCTCTATTCCGCCACCCCGGCCCCGGCCAAGGGGGCCCAGACCATGCTCAAGGCCATCGTGCTGCTCAGCTTTATCTGCTTCGGGGTCAAGTTCGGGCTGATGATCCGCATCGACGACTTCTGGATCTTCTGCGCCCTGCTGTTCCCCGCTCTCATCACCCTGCAACTGCTGAAATTGCAGCGACCCCAGGGGGCGGCGCTCTGGGGCCAGCTCATCGTGCTGCTCGGCTCCTTCCTCGCCATCACCAATCCGCCGAGCTACGACTACCTCGCCTTCGTCAACAGCAGCCTTGCCCAGGCACTGGGGGTGATGAGCGCAGGGCTGGCGTTCCAGCTGCTGCGACCTAGCTCGGATCGGCGCAAGAGCCGCCGCCTGATGCATCGTCTGCGGCGTGATTTCGTGGACCAGCTGGCCCCGGCCCCGCAGCAGAGCGAGGGGGAGTTTGAATCCCGGGTCTATCACGCGGTGAGCCAGCTCAGCCAGAGTCAGGATCAGGGGGCCCGGCTCTGGGTGCTGCGCTGGGGCGTGGTGCTGCTCAATTGCAGCCACATCGTCTGGCAGCTCAGGCTCTGGCGCAGCCGGGATCCGGCCCTCTATCTGGTGCGGGACGGCTGTCTGCGCTGCCTGAAAGGCATTCTGACCGAAGGGGGCGTGCAGCACGAGACCCTGGGGCGCACCCTGGCGGAGCTGGACCGCATCAGCCAGGGGCTGGGGGAACATGCAGACCCGGCGGCCCGGGCTCTGGCGGGGCTGGTGTGGCGACTCCACTGCTCCCTCTCCCAGCTTGTGCAGGCCCTGCCCGGGGAACCCGCCTGATCCCGGGCGGGGAGGCCGGAGCCCCTCTGGATCACCCTTTGCGAGCGCCCCATTTGTCCCGGGCCCTCCCAGCGAGTAAGATTCCCCCCAAACGTCAATTCGCAAGGCCCTCCATGTCCACTCAATACAATGCGGATGCCATTGAGGTCCTCAATGGCCTTGAACCGGTGCGTCGCCGCCCCGGCATGTACACCGACACCACCCGGCCCAATCACCTCGGCCAGGAGGTCATCGACAACAGCGTCGACGAGGCGCTGGCGGGTCACGCCCGCAATCTGGAGGTGATCCTGCACGAGGATCAGTCCCTCGAGGTGATCGACGACGGTCGCGGCATGCCGGTGGACATCCACCCGGAGGAAGGGGTCTCCGGCGTGGAGCTGATCCTCTGCAAGCTGCACGCGGGGGGCAAGTTCTCCAACAAGAACTATCAGTTCTCCGGCGGCTTGCACGGGGTGGGGATCTCCGTGGTGAACGCCCTCTCCGATCGGGTCGAGGTGACGGTGCGCCGGGACGGCCAGGTCTATGACATCGCCTTCGAGCGGGGCGACAAGGTGTCTGATCTGACCATCACCGGCACCTGCGGCCGTCGCAACACCGGCACCCGGGTGCGCTTCTGGCCAGAGGCGCGCTACTTCGATTCGCCGCGCTTCTCGGTCTCCAAGCTCGAGCACCTGCTCAAAGCCAAGGCCGTGCTCTGCCCGGGCCTCACCATCAAGTTCCTCGACAAGAACACCGGCATCAAGTTGGAGTGGTGCTATGAAGACGGCCTCAAGGATTACCTCATCGATGCGGTCAAGCAGTTCACCTGCCTGCCGGAGCAGCCCTTCGTCGGCTCTTTCAGCTCCGAGCAGTCGGCGGTGGACTGGGCCCTGTGCTGGTTGCCGGAAGGGGGCGAGTGCCTCGCCGAATCCTATGTGAACCTCATTCCCACCGCGCTCGGTGGCACTCATGTCAACGGCCTGCGCCAGGGGCTGCTCGACGCCATGCGCGAGTTCTGCGAGTTCCGCAACCTCTTGCCCCGCGGGGTCAAGCTCACCCCGGAAGACATCTGGGATCGCTGCGCCTACATCCTCTCCATCAAGATGCAGGACCCGCAGTTTGCCGGCCAGACCAAGGAGCGACTGTCGTCCCGCCAGAGCTCGGCCTTCGTGTCGGGCGTGGTGAAGGATGCCTTCAGCCTTTACTTGAACAGCAACACCGAGCTGGCCGAACAGCTGGCGGAGCTCTGCATCTCCAGCGCCCAGCGCCGGATGCGCGCCGCCAAGACGGTGGTGCGCAAGAAGATAACGCAAGGCCCGGCCCTGCCCGGCAAGCTCACCGACTGCGGCTGCGCCGATCCCATGCAGGGGGAGCTCTTCCTGGTGGAGGGTGACTCCGCGGGCGGCAGTGCCAAGCAGGCGCGCGACCGCGAGTTTCAGGCCATCATGCCGCTTCGCGGCAAGATCCTGAACACCTGGGAGGTGGAGGCCGGTCAGGTGCTCGCCTCGCAAGAAGTGCACGACATCTCGGTGGCCATCGGGCTTGACCCCGACTCCGACGACCTCTCCGGCCTGCGCTACGGCAAGGTGTGCATCCTGGCGGATGCGGACTCGGACGGTCTGCACATCGCCACCCTGCTCTGCGCCCTCTTTGTGAAGCACTTCCGCACGCTGGTGGAGAAGGGCCATGTCTATGTGGCCATGCCGCCCCTCTATCGTATCGACATCGGCAAGGAGGTCTTCTATGCCCTCGACGAGGACGAGAAGAACGGCGTGCTGCAACGGGTCGAAGCCGAGAAGAAGAAGGGCAAGGTGATGGTGACCCGATTCAAGGGGCTGGGTGAGATGAACCCCAAGCAGTTGCGAGAAACCACCATGGATCCCAACACCCGCCGTCTGGTGCAGCTCACCATGGGCGCGGAAGGGGGGGCAGAAGGGGAAGATGGGGACGAGACCCTGCAACTGATGGACATGCTGCTGGCCAAGAAGCGCGCTGGTGATCGTCGCGAATGGCTGGAAGAGAAGGGCAACCTCGCCATCATCTAAAGCGAGTCGCAAGTACCCCACCCTGGCCC
>NZ_CDBK01000045.1:0-19814 GCF_000819785.1 Aeromonas caviae
TCCAACCTGTCTGCTGCCAATGACAGCAACAAGCTGCGCATCACCGAAGCGGTCTGCAAAGGCGCGGTCGAGACCTCCGAGAAGCTGGACGCCCCGCTGATCGTGGTTGCCACCGAAGGCGGCAAATCTGCCAAGGCCATTCGCAAGTACTTCCCGAAAGCCTGGATCCTGGCCATCACCACCAACAAGAAGACCGCTGCCCAGCTGGTGCTGACCAAGGGTGTGGTTGCTCACGTGGTTGACTCCATCGCCTCCACCGACGACTTCTATCGCATCGGCAAAGAAGCCGCGCTGGAAATCGGCATGGGCGTGAAGGGTGATGTGGTTGTCATGGTCTCCGGTGCCCTGGTACCGAGCGGTACCACCAACACCGCCTCCGTTCATATGCTCTGAGCATCTTCTAATCACCAAGAGCCTCCGATGTGGTACATCGGGGGTTCTGTATATCGGGGGTAATATGGTCTCCCTAGCTGTGATCTCTCTGCAGGTTGTTCACTCGGGGCATTACCGGAGAATTGGAGGCGCCAACCAAACTAATCGTCGGAGATGTGCGAGTGAACCACCATAAAAATGTCCACTTAACCGTCCTTGGTCGACAGCTTCTTGTCGGGCGCGTCCTTGAACAGGGCCTGCGTGTTGAAGAGGCGGATCACGCTGCCGAGTCACTATCCGAGCAACTGACAAGTGGCTCACTCGATATCGTAAGGAGGGACCTGATGGCTTGCTCGGTCACTCTTCTTGCCCCCATGCCATCGATGACCAGCGCCAACAGGGATTATCGAACTGCGCAAGCATCAACAAACCTATCGACCCATCAGTCATGGGATGGTGGTGGTAGCCTGTGTGAAATGTAAACCATCATGCCGCATTAATCGTGCCATCGGGCGTTTCCCACAGGTCTCACCCATCTCTCGCAGTAAGCGTAAGAACTAGCTAGGCAGGATGTGGCGGAAGCGCCATTTGGTGTTTCTGGCATGGGGTCGACCCGGCAAGCGGCGAGATATTGTTCGGTGTATTGCTGGGCCGGGATGACCGAATGCGGTTGGTCTATGGGCTGTTGATTGGTGCTTTCTACAGAGATGAGCATTGAGGACTCGTTTGGTTTTGTTTGAATTCTGCTTCAATGCATTGAAATATAACTACAAATTGAACTTTTGCAGTTTATGGTCACGAACTTCTGCATGTTGTGTTTCACATATGAAACAGCTGAACTGGCCTTACCTTGTATTTTTGCGGCCAAAGCGGATGAAGTCCTGACGGTTAAGTTACTCAAACGAACACCGTTACTATCTGTAGAAATGGTCCTCAAATTTCATCATGTCCCAATTGTGTACCACGTTCAGCAGCGTAAGAAGCATAAACCTTTATAAATCAGTTCATTAAAAAACACATATTGCAAAACGTGGAAGTAGAACGTGGGCCCGCTGGCCGGGTGCGCTGATGTGCTCATGTTGCTCGAAAGGAGTATCCGATGACGGCGGCGACTGGCGCCTGGGTGGGGGTGCCATGCACCGTAATTGCCTGCATGGTAAACCATCGCGCTGGCAGAGCGAAGTCCGGGGCGTTCGCCTGGCGCTTTAATGGGCAGTGGGCGTTGTCCGTGAGCCTGGTCATCCCATCGGTCCGGCTCAGGGCTGGGGAAAGTGAGGAGTCAGGGTATTGAGGTCCAGCAGGGTGAAGTAGCCGCCCTCCTCGGGATACCAGCCGCCGGTGTCGATGTAGTGGACGTTGCCAAGGCGCATCGGCACCCTCACCGGGGTGTGGCCCACCACCAGGGCGGCGAGATCCGCGACCCCGCTCTCGTCCAGCCGTTCGATACGGCGCCTTGACCAGAGGCAGACGTTCTTGATGGCCCGAAGCCGTCCGCCGCTCACCCCGGCATCGAGTTGGTCCAGCAGCTCCTGCCAGGAGGAGAAGGGGCAATCGGCGTGAAGCAGCCCAACCGGGCCGGCCGGGGTGGCCACCTCGATGGCCAGGGGCAGGCTGCGGTAGTGGACGGCGAACGCCGCCTGCTCGGCAGGGGTCAGCTGCTGAAACCAGCCGCCGCCATTTCGGATCCAGTTCTCCCGATCGCAGCTCTCGTAACGGCAGACGTAGTCGTCGTGATTGCCGCAGACCGGGTGAAACCAGGGCCTGGCCAGCCAGTGGATCACCTCGCTGCACTCGGGCCCGCGATCCGCCAGATCCCCGACGCTGAAGAGACGGTCCCGGGCGGGATCAAAATTCAGGGTGTCGAGGGCCTGCTGCAACAGGGCGAAGTGGCCGTGGATGTCGCCGACGGCCAGATCGCGCCCCAGGGCGTTTTGGGGGAAGCGTCTTATCAGGGGGGAGGGTGTCATGGCGTCTCCTGCCTCTATCCCGGACGGGGATGTTTTGTCTGCCTGTACATAAGGTTACAGAAGAAAAGTGGCGAGCGGGCAGAGCCTGGTAAATCATAGGATTGCCCCCGTGAACGTGCGGCGTCACGCGCCGCCTGTGGGGGAGTCACTCCGGGAGGGCGCCTTGTCCGCCCGCTTTCGGAGCCTCTCTTTCTCCACGCTTTTTGACAGGAATCTTGAATGCGGCGTCAGCTGTTGATCTGGATAGGCCCCCTGTGCAGCCTGCTGCTGCTGGGGGCGGCCTTGACCGTCCTCTATCATTTGACCCACCTGTGGCACTGGCACGACATCCGCCAGGCCATCTGGTCTCAACCCTTGCCGCAGTTGGGGGGCGCCCTGCTGCTCACCCTGCTCAGCTATGGCTGCCTCTGCTGCTACGATCTGCTGGCCCTGAAGGTGCTGGACAAGCGACTGCCCTGGCAGCAGGTGGGGATGACCTCCTTCATCGCCTACACCTTCTCCAACACCCTGGGCTTTGCGCTGCTCACCGGCTCCTCGGTACGCTACCGGCTCTACTCCTCTCTGGGGCTTGGCACCGGGGAGGTGGCCAGGGTGATCCTCTTTTGCTCCATCACCTTCTTCCTCGGTCTGCTGGGCTGGGGGGGCAGTGCCCTGTTGCTGGGGCAGGGGGCGGCCCTGCTGATGGACTGGCCCCGCTGGGCGACCGGGTTGTTGCAACTGGCGGGGGGCCTGGCCCTGCTGACGGTGCTGGCATATCTGGTGTGGCCGGGGACAGCCCTGATCTGGCGCGGACACCCGCTGTTCCTGCCGCGTATCAGATACCGCCTGCTGCAACTGCTCATCGCCCTGCTTGACTGGATGGCCGCCGCCGCCGTGCTCTATGTGCTGCTGCCATCGGGCAGCGTGCCCTATCCGGTGCTGCTCAGTGCCTTCGTGCTCTCCAGCCTGCTCGGGGTGCTGGCCCATGTGCCGGGGGGCATCGGGGTCTTCGAGGCGAGCATGAGCCTGCTGCTCACCCACTATCTGCCGGTGGACAAGCTGCTCGCCTCCCTGCTTATCTACCGCTGCGTCTACTACTTCCTGCCCTTCCTCTGTGCCCTGCTGCTGTTCGCAGGTCAGGAGCTGCTGCAACAGCGGGCCCGCCTGCACCGGTTGCAGGGGGTGATGATGGCGACCCGGGAGTTTGTGCCCGCCCTGGTGAGCATGGGTACCTTCGCGGCGGGCACCCTGCTGCTCTGCTCCGGGATGATCCCCACCATGAAGGGGCGGATCGAAGCCTTCCTGCAGGTGTTGCCCCTGCACCTGCTGGAGCTCTCCCATGTGCTCGGCAGCGTCAGCGGCGTGTTGCTGCTGTTGCTGGCCCACAGCCTCTACCGCCGTCATGACGGGGCATTCAGGATCACCCAGTGGCTGCTGGGGCTTGGCATGCTGTTCTCCCTGTTCAAGGGGTTTGACTGGGAGTCGGCCCTGCTGCTCGGGGGCTTCTTGCTCATCATCACCCCCTGCCGCCCCCTCTTTTATCGCAAGGGTTCCCTGCTTCACGCCCGCTTCACCCCTTCCTGGCTGATGTCGGTGGGGGCCGTGCTGCTGGGGGCCTTGTGGTTGCTGCTCTTCTCCTACCGCCATGTGGAGTACGACCCCTCCCTCTGGCTGCACGTCTCGGCCCACGGGCCCGGGGCCGCCTCCCGTGCCCTGCGCGCCATGGGGAGCGTCATCGGCGTGCTGGCGGTGGTCGGGGTGGCCCATCTGCTGGCTCCCTTGCGCCTCGCCGCCTGCAAGCCGGATGCCGAGGCGCTCTCCCGTGCCCATGGGCTGGTGATGCGGGCAGGGGGAGGCCACGGCTACCTGGCCCAGCTCGGGGACAAGTCCCTGCTGTTCCACCCCAGCGGCGAGGCGTTCCTCATGTACGGGGCCGAGGGCAGCAGCTGGATAGTGATGGGGGATCCCGTCGGCCAGCCCTCCCTCGTGGAGGAGCTGCTCTGGCAGTTTCGCGAGCGCTGTGACGAGCACGACGTCAGCCCGGTCTTCTACCAGGTGTCGGCCCGATATCTGCCTGTCTATCTGGATCTCGGGCTCATCCCCTTCAAGCTCGGGGAGGAGGCCATCGTGGATCTGCCGAGCTTCGATCTCGCCGGCAGTCGCCTGCGCAACCTGCGCCAGAGTCACGCCAAAGGCAAGCGGGAAGGGCTGCGCTTCGAGGTGGTGGCCCCCGGTGAGATTGCCCCCCTGCTGCCCGAGTTGAAGGGGATCTCCGACAGCTGGCTGCACAGCAAGCAGGGCAGGGAGAAGGGCTTCTCAGTGGGCAGTTTCGATCCCGCCTACCTCACCCTCAACCCGATGGCGCTGGTGCGGCGGGAGGGGCAGATCGTCGGGTTTGCCAACCTCTGGACCAGCGACAACAAGGAGAGCCTCTCCATCGATCTGATGCGCTACAGCCTGGACACGGGGGCGGCGCCGGTCATGGATTTCCTGTTTGTCGAGCTCCTGCTGTGGGGCAAGCAGGAGGGTTATGCCAGCTTCAACCTGGGGATGGCCCCCATGTCGGGCTTCAACGACAACCCCCTGGGCGGTTACTGGGCCCGCCTTGGCAACACCCTGTTCACCCGGGGCAGCCGTTTCTACAACTTCCAGGGATTGCGGCGTTACAAGGAGAAGTTCGGCCCAAGGTGGGAGCCCCGCTACCTGCTCTGTACCGGCCATCTGGTGCTGCCCCGCACCTTGACCCATCTCGTCTCCCTCATCAGTCGCGGCCCCTTCGGGCTCATGAAAAAATAGGAGTTGGCCCATGAGAGCCATGTTGTTGCTGTTGATTTGCTGTTTCGTCTCTTCGTTCACCTTGCCGGCAGTGGCCGCCCAGCCGGGCCGGGTCGGCGCGGAGCTGGGGCTGGTGGAGTTGCCCGTGGCGCAAGCCTCGTCTTCCCCCATGGTGGTCTTCATGAGCGGGGATGGCGGCTGGGCGGCGCTGGACAAGGGGCTCAGCGCCCAGTTGCAGGCCCACGGCATGCCGGTGGTGGGTTGGAGCTCGCTCTCCTATTACTGGAAGAAGAAGACGCCGGAGCAGGCGACGGCGGATCTGGTGCGCATCCTCACCGAGTACCAGTCCCGCTGGGGGCGCCAGCGCTGGCTGCTGGTGGGCTTCTCCTTTGGTGCCGAGATAGTGCCCTTCGTCATCAATCGTCTGCCGCCAGCCTATCGCGACAGCCTGGCGGGCGCCGTGATGCTCTCCCCCTCGACGGCATCGGATTTCGAGATCCACGTCAGCGACATGGTGGTGCACGACAAGGGGGGCCGCTATCCCACCCTGCCGGAAGTGACACGGATCCAGACTCTGCCGCTGCTCTGCGTGCAGGGAGAGAAGGATGACTCCCCGGTCAAACTCTGTCCGCGCTTGCAGCAGCCGAACGTGACGACGGTGACCCTGCCGGGCTCCCACCACTTCGACGACAACTACCAGACCCTGTACCAGCAGATTGCCGGGCACCTGGGCCTGGCCCAATAACGGCGAGAGGCCGGTAAAACGACACAGGGCGGCCAATGGCCGCCCTGTTGCCATGGCCCCTTGCAACTGTCCAGGGGGCCGGCATGCCGGGATCAGAGCAGATCTTCGAGCTGGTACTTCTTGAGCAGGGTGTTGAAGGTGCCGTCGGCCTTGACGCTCTCGATGGCGGCATCGAAGCGGGCCTTGAGCTTGTCATCGTGCTTGCGAAGGGCCACCGCCACCCCTTCTCCCAGGATCTTGTCCTGGGTGCCGTTGAACTGGGGACCGACGAAGGCGAACTGCTTGCCCATCTCCTTGTCGAGGAAGCCCACCTTCAACTGCACCATGTTGCCGAAGGTGTAGTCGGCGCGGCCGGACTGCAGATCCAGCATGGGGGACTGGGCGTTGACGTAGCGCTTGATCTTGGCCACCTCACCGTAGCGGGCGGTGACGAAGTTGTCCTGGGGGGTGCCCTCCTGCACCGCGATCACCTTGCCCTTGAAGTGGGCCGGATCGTCTGCAAAGTCGGCGGCCTTGTCGCTGCGCCCCACGAAGCGGTTCTGCATCATGTAGTAGACCTGGCTGAAGTCCACTTTCTGGCGCCGCTCGTCCGTGATGTTCATGGAGGACATGATGGCGTCGTACTTGCGCACCTGCAGGCCCGGCAGCAGGGCATCCCAGGGCTGGTTGATCACTTCGCACTCGGTCTTCATGGCCGCGCACAGGGCATAGGCCAGATCGACCTCGAAGCCGCCGAGCTGGCCGTTGCTGTCGACCATCTCGAAGGGGGGATAGGTGGCATCGGTGGCGATCACCAGGGGTTTGGCGGCGGCCTGGCCGGCGGTGGCCAGGGCCATCAGCATCATCAGTGTGTTGAGTTTCATGGTCAGTCCCTTGAAGTGTGGTGTCATTCCTAGCGTGCTAAAGGGTGCCGGCCTCAAGGGCCGACGGCTATCTTGCGATGGGTGAGGGCCGGCAACTGGCTGCGCACCGTGCGCTGTGCCGCCAGATCCAGGGTGGCGATGGCCATGCCCTGACCCTCCTCTACCTGGGCCAGTATCCGGCCCCAGGGATCGATGATCATGCTGTGGCCGAAGGTGCGCCGCCCAC
The DNA here is from genome assembly GCF_000819785.1 of Aeromonas caviae. GTDB lineage: Bacteria > Pseudomonadota > Gammaproteobacteria > Enterobacterales > Aeromonadaceae > Aeromonas > Aeromonas caviae. Next base: position 6,928 of record NZ_CDBK01000045.1, read on the forward strand.
CGGGGTGGTGTCCCCCCTGGGCACTGGCGAACACGAAGGCCAGGTTCTCCACTGCACGTGCCCGCAGCAGCAGCGCCCAGTGCGCGAGCCCGGTGGTGTGGGTGAAGGCCGCGGGCAGGGCGATGAAATCGGGGGCGGGCCCCAGGCGAAACAGCTCCGGGAAGCGCAGGTCGTAGCAGATCCCGAGGCGCAGCACGCCCCAGGGCAGGGGATGGCTCACCACCTCCCGGCCCGGGGTCATGGTCGCGGCCTCGTCATACTGCTCCTGCCCGGTGCAAAAGCCAAACAGGTGCAGCTTGTCGTAGCGGCTTGCGAGCTGCCCTTGCGGGTCGATGAGCAGGCTGCTGTTGTGCATCTTGCCGGGCTCGTGGCTGGCAAGCGGCAATGTGCCGGCCAGGATCCAGACGCCGAGCTCCCGGGCCAGCCCCTGTACCCAGGCAAGCAGGGGGTGATCGTCAACGGGGGCGGCCAGGGCCACTCGCGCCCGCTCATCGACCGGCATCAGGTAGAAATATTCGGGCAGCAGGGCCAGCTCGGCCCCCTCGGCCGCCGCCTGACGCAGCAGCACTTCGGCCTGGGCCAGGTTGTGGTCAAGGTCATCCCCGGAGACCATCTGGAGGACGGCAACGCGCAGTGAATCCATGGTGCCCCCTAGACGGCGCACAGGCGCTCGGCGCCCGCCAGCAGGGTGTCGTCATCCTTGGAGAAGGAGAGGCGGATGACTCTTTGATCCGTGCCGTCGTGATAGAAGGCGGAGACCGGAATGGTGGCGACCCCGTGATCGCGGATGAGCCGCTGCACGAAGAGGCTGTCCGGCTCGTCGCTTACCCGCTCGTAGCTCGCCAGCATGAAGAAGCTGCCCGCCGAGGGGAGCAGGGTCAGGCGCGAATCTGCCAGGGCCGTGGCGAGCAGGTCGCGCTTGCGCTGGTAGAAGGCTGCCAGCCCCTGATAGTGGGCCGGTTGCTGCAACAGGTGAGCGAAGCCGTACTGCATGGGGGTGTCGGCGGCGAACATGGCGAACTGGTGCACCTTGCGGATCTCCTCCATCAGGGGACGGGGGGCCACGCAGTAGCCCACCCGCCAGCCGGTGACGTGGAAGGTCTTGCCGAAGGAGAAGACGGCGACGGAGCGCTCCACCAGCTCCGGATAGCGGATGACGCTCTGGTGCAGGGCGCCGTCGAACACCACGTGCTCGTACACCTCGTCCGAGAGGATCAGGATGTCGGTGCCGCGCACCAGGCGGGCGAGGCGCTCCTGATCCCCAGCCTGCCAGACGGTGCCGGTGGGGTTGTGGGGGGTGTTGAGCACTATCATGCGGGTGCGGGGGGTGATGCGGGCGGCCACCTCGTCCCAGGGAATGGCGAAATCCGGCGCCTTGAGGGCGATCACCACAGGGGTGGCTCCCTGCAACTGGATCATGGGGCGGTAGCTGTCAAACGCCGGCTCGAACATGATCACCTCGTCGCCGGGGTGAACCAGGGCGGTGATGGCGCAGAACAGGGCTTCGCTGGCGCTGGCGGTGATGGTGATCTCCTCGCCCGCGTCATAGTGATGGCCGTAGCTGGCTGCAATCTTGGCTACCAGTTGTTCGCGCAGGGCAGGCAGCCCCGTCATGGGGGCGTACTGGTTTTCACCGGCCAGCATGGCCTCGTGGGTCACCCGGATGAGTTCGGGATCGCAGGGGAAGCTCGGCGCCCCCTGGGAGAGGTTGATGCTGGGATGGCGGGCGGCCAGATCCCCGATCACGGTGAAGATGGTGGTGCCCACCTGGGGCAGTTTGCTGGAAACCTGGGGGATGGGCATGGGGCCGTCACCTGCGTGTGTGAAAGAGGTCCCTTTTTAGCCCCCCCAAGGCTTGCCGGACAACGGATTATTCGGCATGGTACGCATGAGTTTTTCTCAAGCATGGAGGCTTGTCATGTTGTCCACCCAGCCGCGTACTCAGTTGCCTCTCTATGGCCTGCAGGTCTTCGAGTGTTCTGCCCGCCACCTGAGTTTTACCCTGGCTGCCGACGAGCTGTGCGTGAGCCAGGGGGCGGTGAGCAAGCAGATCGCCCAGCTGGAGGCGCGCCTGGGCCACCTGCTGTTCGTGCGCGGCACCCGTTGTCTCACCTTGACCCCCGCCGCCGAGCGGCTGCTGCCTTTCGTTCGTGAAGGGCTGGCCCGCATGGGGGAGGGGCTCAGCGCCTTGCAGACCCTGCCCCACGAACAGGCCATCAGTATCAAGGTGCCCTCCTGCGCCAGCCGCTGGCTGCTGCGGCGGTTGCAGGCGTTCGAGGGGGAGGCGGTGGAGGTGCGTGGCAGCCACAGCCATGGCATCGACTTCTCCCGGGAGCCCTTCGATCTCGCCATCGTCTACCAGCCCTGCCTGGGGCGCTATCCCCACAGCCAGCCCCTGTTTCGGGAACGGCTGACCCCGGTCTGCGCCCCGGCCTTTGCCGCCAAGCACCGCCTGTTCGAGCGCGACCTGAACGAGCTGCCCCTGCTGCCCCTCATCCATGCCAGCGCCGATAGGCGGGACTGGCGCAACTGGTTTGCCGCCTTCGTTGCCACCCCCTGGCAGCCCCAGGGTGGCCAGCTATTCGATACCCTGGACTTGGCGATGAATGCCGCCTTGCAGGGCTTCGGCCTCTCCCTCGGAGACCCCACCATAGTGGCCGAGGAGCTGGAGAGCGGCGCCCTGGTCGCCCCCTTTGCCCCCGTGCTGGAGACGGATCACGAATACGCCCTGATCGCCCGGCCCGACAGCCAGCGCCAGGGGGTACAGCGAGTCTGTCACTGGCTGCTGGAGGGGGAGGGTCATCCCTGAGGGGACGCGAAATGAAACAGCCCCGCGGGCGGGGCTGTTGTCATGGTGATGGCCGCTGGCCGATTAAGGGGTCACTGGCAGATCTTGTAGTAGACCTCGTTCCAGCGCAGTTGCTCCTTGAGCGCGGGGATGCGGGTGTGCTCGTCGATGACCACAAACTCGATGCCCATGATGTCGGCGAAGGTGCGCAGCTGCTCGATGTCCACTGCCTGGGTGAACACCGAGTGGTGGGCGGCGCCCGCCAGGATCCAGGCCTCGGCGCTGGTCTGCAGGTCCGGCAGGGGTTTCCACAGGGCGCTGGCCACCGGGAGTTTCGGCATGGCCTCTGGCAGGTCCACCACCTCCAGCTGATTGACCACCAGGCGGAAGCGGTTGCCGAGATCGATGAGGCTGGCGTTGACCGCCTTGCCCGCCGGGGCCGCGAACAGCAGGCGGGCCGGATCGGCCTTCTTGCCTATGCCTAAGTGCTGGGCGTCCAGCACGGGTTTGCCTGCGGCGATGGAGGGGCAGACCTCCAGCATGTGGGCTCCCAGCACCAGGTTGTTGCCCGCTTCCAGATGGTAGGTGTAGTCCTCCATGAAGGAGGCACCCCCCGCAAGGCCTGCGCCCATCACTTTCAGGGTGCGCAAGAGGGCCGCGGTCTTCCAGTCCCCTTCTGCCCCAAAACCGAAGCCTTGCTCCATCAGGCGCTGGCAGGCGAGGCCCGGTAGCTGGTGCAGACCATAGAGATCTTCAAAGGTGGTGGTAAAGGCGCCAAAACCACCGTCGGTGAGGAACTTCTTCATCCCCAGCTCCTGGCGCGCCGCCTCATACAGGGAGGCACGAAGCCCCCCGCCCGCCTGCACCGCCTCGGTCAGGGTGTAGGTCGCCTCATATTCGGCCAGCAGCGCCTCGATGTCGCTCTCGGGCACGGCATCGATCACCTTGACCAGATCGCCGACCGGGTGGTAGTTCACCTGATAGCCGAACTGGATCTGGGCCTCAATCTTGTCGCCCTCGGTGACCGCCACGTTGCGCATGTTGTCGCCAAAACGGGCGATCTTGAGGTGGCGGCTGTCGTGGATGGCGGCGGCGATGCGCATCCAGTTGCCAATCTTCTGTCTTGCCTCTTCATCCTGCCAGTGACCCACCACCACGGTGCGGGGCAGCCGCAGGCGGGCCCCCATGAAGCCGAACTCGCGTCCGCCGTGGGCGGTCTGGTTCAGGTTCATGAAGTCCATGTCGATCTCGCTCCAGGGGAGATCCCGGTTGAACTGGGTGTGGAACTGCAACAGGGGCTTTTGCAACTGGCTGAGGGTCGGGATCCACATCTTGGCGGGGGAGAAGGTGTGCATCCACACCATGAGCCCGGCGCAGCGCTCGTCGTGGTTGGCATCCCGGGCCACCGCGCTGATTTCATCCAGGGTGGTACCGGTGGGTTTGAGCACTATCTTGAGGGGCAGGTTCGCCCCCTCGTTGAGCTGGCTGGCGATGGTGTGGGCGTGATCGGCCACCTGCTTCAATGTGGTGGCGCCATACAGGTGCTGGCTGCCGACCAGGAACCACACTTCCAGCTGTTTCATCAATTCCATGAGTTTGTCCTCTTTTAGGCTTTTGTCTGGCCGTAATAGGCGTGTTTGCCATGCTTGCGCTGGTAGTGCTTCTCCAGCAGGTAATCGGGCAGGGGGCGGGCCCCCGGGTTGATCTGGCCGGTGAGCCAGGCCATGCGGGCCACCTCTTCCAGCACCACGGCGTTGTGCACTGCGTCCTCGGCGCTCTTGCCCCAGCTGAAGGGGCCGTGGTTGGCCACCAGCACCCCCGGCATGGTGAGGATGGGGGTCTGCTTGAGGGTTTCGACGATGAGATGACCGGTCAGCCCCTCGTAGTCCTCCTCCACTTCGCCCGGGGTGAGCAGGCGGGAGCAGGGGATCTCGCCGTGAAAGTAGTCGGCCTGGGTGGTGCCGAAAATGGGGATGGGGCGCCCCGCCTGGGCCCAGGCGGTGGCGTGGGTGGAGTGGGTGTGCACCACGCCGCCAAGCTCCGGATAGGCGCGATAGAGCACCAGGTGGGTGGCGGTGTCGGAGGAGGGGCGAAGGTCCCCCTCCACCTGCTTGCCCGCCAGATCCAGCACCACCATGTCCTCGGCCCGCATCCGCTCGTAGCTGACGCCGCTTGGCTTTATCACCACCAGATTGCGCTCTCGGTCGATGCCGCTCACGTTGCCCCAGGTGAAGGTCACCAGGCCATGGCGCGGCAGATCCAGATTGGCGGCGAGCACCTGCTCCTTGAGGGTATTGAGGTTCATGCCGGCACCCCCCGGTTGTAGAGGGGTTCGGCGGCGGCGCCCCAGGCGAGGTAGCGCTGGTAGAGGCGTTCATACTCGGCGACCCGCTCGGGGTGTGGCTGGTGGGTGCGCTCCACGGCGCTCGCCATGTGGCGCTGGGCCTTGGCCACATCGGGATGGATCCCGGCCGCCACGGCGGCAAAGATGGCCGCTCCCAGGGCGCAGCACTGATCCGAGGCCACCACCTGGATGGGCCTGTTCATCACGTCGGCGCAGGTCTGCATCACGGTGGTGGACTTGCGGGCGATGCCGCCAAGGGCGATCACCTGCTCTACCGGCACCTGCTGACTGGTCATGCACTCCATGATGCTGCGGGCACCGAAGGCGGTGGAGGCCACCAGGGCGCCGAAGAGATCGGGGGCATCGGTGCCGAGGTTGATCCCCGTGAGGGTACCCTGCAGGCGCTGGTTGGCATAGGGGGTGCGCCGGCCGTTGAACCAGTCGAGCACCACCGGCAGGTGCGCCAGGTCGCGTTGCTGATCCCAGGCGGCGGCGAGGCTGGGTAACAGGGCCTGCTTGTGGCGCTCGATGGCGGTGCGAAGCTCCGGATACTGGGCGGCGAGGCTGTCAAGGGGCCAGCCGAGCTGGCGCTGATACCAGGCATAGATGTCACCGAACGCGGACTGTCCCGCCTCCAGCCCCACCATGCCCGGCACCACGCTGCCATCCACCTGGCCGCAGATCCCGGCAATGGCCCGATCACCAATGGTGGCCTCGTCGGCGATCAGGATGTCGCAGGTGGAGGTGCCGATCACCTTCACCAGCGCATTGGTGCCGGCCCCGGCTCCCACCGCCCCCATGTGGCAGTCAAAGGCGCCGCCGGCGATCACCACCTCGCAGGAGAGGTGCAGCCGCTCCGCCCACTCCGGGGTCAGGGTGCCGACCGGGAGATCGGCGGTCCAGCTGTCGGTAAAGAGGGGGAAATCGAGATCCTCCGTCAGCAGGGGATCCAGGGCATTGAGGAAGTCGGCGGGGGGCAGGCCGCCCCAGCTCGGGTGCCAGAGGGACTTGTGGCCGGCGGCACAGCGCCCGCGCTTGAGGGTGGCCGGGGCCTGGGTGCCGCTCAGGATGGCGGGTACCCAGTCACACAGCTCGACCCAGTTGCAGGCGGCGGCGCGCACGGCGGCATCGGCGCGGGAGACGTGCAGGATCTTGGCCCAGAACCACTCGGAGGAGTAGATGCCGCCGATGTAGCGGCTGTAGTCGGGGAACTGGCCGCCGTGGCACAGGGCGGTGATGGCCTCCGCCTCCTCGATGGCGGTGTGATCCTTCCACAGCACGAACATGGCGTTGGGGTTGTCGGCAAACTCCGGACGCAGGGCCAGCACGCGCCCCTCTCTGTCGATGGGGGCGGGGGTGGAGCCGGTGCTGTCCACCCCGATGCCGCGCACGGCGGTGCGCTGACTCGGCGTGAGCTGGCTCACCACCGCCACCACTGCCTGCTCCATGGATTCCAGATAGTCGAGGGGGTGGTGGCGGAACTGGTTGTTGACCGGTTGGCAGTAGTGGCCTGCCTGCCAGCGCGGGTAATAGACGACATGGGTCGCCAGCTCGGCGCCGTCCTGGCAGCGCACGGCGAGTGCCCTGACCGAGTCGCTGCCGAAATCGAGTCCGATGACGATGTGCTCAGACATAAGTGCTCCTGACCATCAATGAGGGGTGACTGGGGGGAACCATAGGAGATGGGCAGGAGGGGCGGTTAGCCATTGGCTGCTGGAAATATGGATTTTAACGCTGTCAGTGCGACAGGGTGACGGCTCTCTAAAATTCAATATGTGACGAAATTGCTAATTATATAGACGAAATGGCTGCAATCTCATGGCGTGATCCTGCTCTCCATTTTTAATTGTGAAAACGATTACAACTTGGTTCGCTCAACCAGCAACAACAATAACGTCCTGTTTAAGCATGTTTTTATATGGCTGCGACTTGATTGACTCAACGAGCAGCACTGCGTGGATACATGGATTGATAGAACCGTTGGAGACATTCGCATGAACAAAATCGTTAAAGGCATGATCGCGATGGGGTTCGCCCTTGGTATGGCAAATTCTGCTTTCTCGGCCGAAGCGCTGAAGCTGGGCTACCTGGTCAAGCAGCCCGAGGAGCCCTGGTTCCAGACCGAGTGGAACTTCGCCGACAAGGCGGGCAAGGATCTGGGCTTCGAGGTGATCAAGATAGCCGTCCCCGACGGGGAGAAGACCCTCAATGCCATCGACAGTCTGGCGGCGAATGGCGCCAAGGGTTTCGTCATCTGCACCCCTGACCCAAAGCTCGGGGCCGCCATCATGGCGAAGGCCAACAGCATGGATCTGAAGGTCATCACGGTGGATGACCAGTTCGTCAACGCCAAGGGCCAGCCCATGGAGCAGGTGCCGCTGGTGATGATGGCCGCCACCAAGATTGGCGAGCGTCAGGGGCAGGAGCTCTACAAGGAGATGCAAAAGCGCCAGTGGGACGTAAAGGCGACCGGGGTGCTCGCCATCACCGCTGACGAGCTCGACACCGCCCGTCGCCGGGTCGAGGGCTCCCTGGGCGCGCTCAAGGCCGCCGGTTTCCCCGAGGGCCAGATCTTCCGCGCACCCACCAAGAGCAACGACATTCCGGGGGCGCTGGATGCCGCCAACTCCATGCTGGTGCAACACCCCGAGGTGAAGAACTGGCTCATCGTCGGCATGAATGACAACACCGTGCTCGGCGGCGTGCGCGCCACCGAAGGGCAGGGCTTCAAGGCGGAGAACGTCATCGGCATCGGTATCAACGGGGTGGATGCGGTGAACGAGCTCTCCAAGTCCAGCGCCACCGGCTTCCTCGGCTCCCTGCTGCCAAGCCCGGACGTACACGGCTACAAGAGCATCCAGATGCTCCATGACTGGGTCGTCAACGGCGCCGAGCCTGCCAAGTTCACCGAGGTGACCGACGTGGTGCTCATCACCCGCGACAACTTCAAGGCCGAGCTGCAAAAGAAAGGGCTGTGATCCCCATCCCTTGATACCCATGCCGGCATGGCGGAGTGCGCCGTGCCGGCTGGCTGGAGTCATCTCATGAATCAAGTTCCATATCTGGAGTTTTGCGGCATCAGCAAGGAGTTTCCCGGCGTCAAGGCGCTGCAGAACGTCTCCTTCGCCTGCCAGCAGGGCACGGTACACGCGCTGATGGGAGAGAACGGGGCCGGCAAGTCCACCCTGCTCAAGATCCTGAGCGGTTTTCAGGCGCCCACCCGCGGGGTGGTGAAGCTGGCGGGTCAGGAGAAAGTGTTCCAAAACACGGTCGATGCCCTTGAGAGCGGGATTGCCATCATCTATCAGGAGCTGCACCTGGTCCCTGAAATGAGCGTGGCGGAGAACATCTACCTGGGGCAGTTGCCGACCCGGCGCGGCGTCATCGATCGGGAGAAGCTCTATCAGGATGCGGCCAGGCAGCTGGCACGCCTCGGGATGGATGTCTCCCCCGAGACGCCGCTCAAGTACCTGTCCCTGGGTCAGTGGCAGATGGTGGAGATCGCCAAGGCCCTGACCCGGGATGCCAGCGTCATCGCCTTCGACGAGCCGACCAGCAGCCTGTCGTCCCGCGAGATTGAGCAGCTGTTTCGGGTCATCCGCCAGTTGCGGGACGAGGGCAAGGTCATTCTCTACGTCTCCCACCGCATGGACGAGATCTTCGCCCTGTGCGATGCCATCACGGTGTTCAAGGATGGCCAGTTCGTGCGCACCTTCGCTTCCATGGCCGAGGTGGACCGGGATCTGCTGGTCAAGACCATGGTGGGGCGCGAGCTGACCGACATCTATGGCTACAGCCCAAGGCCGCTTGGTGAGACGGGCCTCAAGGTGGAGCACCTGATGGGGCCCGGCCTCAAGGCGCCGGTGTCGCTCGAGGTGAAACGCGGGGAGATCCTCGGCATCTTCGGGCTGGTGGGGGCCGGGCGCAGCGAGCTGATGAAGCTTATCTTCGGCGCCGAGACACCTCGAGGGGGCGAGATATCGGTGTTTGGCAAACAGGTGGTCATTCAGAGCCCCATCGACGCCATTCGCAGCGGCATCATGCTCTGCACCGAAGACAGGAAGGCCCTTGGCATCATCCCCATCCATTCGGTGCAGGAGAACATCAACATCAGCGCCCGCCGCCACCACGCGTGGGGAGGCTTCTGGATCAACCAAAAGTGGGAAGACGAGAACGCGAGGCTGCGGATCCGCGACATGCGGGTCAAGACCCCGTCTCCCCAGCAGGCCATCATGAACCTCTCCGGCGGCAACCAGCAGAAGGCCATTCTGGGGCGCTGGCTGTCGGAAGACATGAAAGTGATTCTGCTTGATGAACCGACCCGGGGCATCGACGTCGGGGCGAAGAACGAGATTTACAACGTGATTTACGATCTGGCCAAGGTGGGCATTGCCGTGGTGGTGGTCTCGAGCGAGCTGCCGGAGGTGCTGGGCATCGCGGATCGGATCCTGGTCATGCGGGAGGGGGAGATCGCCGGCGAGCTTTCCCACGACGAGGCCAACGAGGTCAAGGCGCTCAATCTGGCCATGCCGGCCCGTTGATCTGCTGACCGCAACGAGATAGCACCCGGAATTTTCAGGAGAAATACCATGACAACAACGACCTCGGTCGGCCAAGCCGCCAACGACACCGCGGCGAGCGGTACCCGCCTGCAACTGACCCGCATCTGGGATCAGTACGGCATGCTGGTGATCTTCGCCATCCTGTTCCTGCTCGCCTGCGTACTGGTCCCCAACTTCGCCAGCCTGATCAACATGCGGGGGCTCGGGCTTGCCGTCTCCATGTCGGGCATGGTGGCCTGCGGCATGCTGTTCTGCCTCGCCTCCGGCGAGTTCGACATGTCGGTGGGCTCCGTGGTGGCCTGCTCCGGCGTCGCCTGCGCGGTGGGCATCAACGCCACCGAGAGCATCCCCCTCGGCATTCTGGCCGGTCTCTCGGTGGGCCTTGTCTTTGGCCTCATCAACGGCATCGTCGTGGCCAAATTCAAGATCAACGCCCTCATCACCACCCTTGCCACCATGCAGATGGCGCGCGGGGTGGGCTACATCATCTCCGACGGCAAGGCGGTGGGCATCGTGGAGGAGGGCTTCTTCGAGCTTGGCAACTCCGCCCTGCTCGGCATCCCGACGCCCATCTGGCTGACGGCGGTCTGCTTCGTGTTGTTCGGTCTGCTGCTCAACAAGACCACCTTCGGGCGCAATACCCTGGCCATGGGGGGCAACGAGGAGGCCGCACGTCTGGCCGGGGTCAACGTGGTGCGCACCAAGATCATCATCTTCACCATGACCGGGCTCATCGCCTCGCTCGCCGGCATCATCCTCGCATCCCGCATGACCTCGGGTCAGCCCATGACCTCCATCGGCTTCGAGCTGGTGGTGATCTCCGCCTGCGTGCTGGGTGGGGTCTCCATGAAGGGGGGGATCGGCAAGATCTCCTACATCATCGCCGGGGTGCTGATCCTGGGGCTGATGGAGAACGCCATGAACCTGCTCAACATATCCCCGTTTGCCCAGTACGTGGTGCGTGGCCTCATCCTGCTCGCCGCCGTGCTGTTCGACCGCTACAAGCAGGTGCGCAAAGCCCGTATCTGAGCGATGTTTTTCCTCGTCACCGGGCCGGCCTCGCGCCGGCCCGGTGTTTTCCCCGGCAAGCTGTGAGCCAGTTCAACAATTTCACAACGAACAGCTTGCGAACTTAGGGGGTTCCTACGCCGGATCTCTACAATGGCCCATGTCGACTTTTTTACCGAAACCCTGTTTTCCGCCATGTCCTCGATGCAAAAAGAGAAGCCGAAACAACTCAATCCCCTGCTGCCTGGCTACGCCTTCGACGTCTTCCTGGTCTCGGGGATGACTCCCATCGAGCAGGGGAGTGCGCTGGATTTCACCATCGACAGGCCCCACGGCATGAAGGGGTTCATCGTCAATCTGACCATCAAGGGCAAGGGGCAGATCTTTCAGGGGGACAAGGCCTTCACCGTGGAACCCGGCGACCTGCTGCTCTTTCCACCCGCGGCGGTGCACCATTACGGCCGGGCGCCGGATGCCCGGGAGTGGTATCACCGCTGGGTCTATTTCCGTCCGCGGGCCTATTGGGCTGACTGGCTCAAGTGGCCCCAGGTGACGGAGCAGGTGGGGCGACTGCAACTGGCGGACAACCAGCTGCTCACCGAATTCGACGCCCTCTTCCTCGACATCGAGGAGACCCACAAGCAGCTGCGGCCCATGTCGGAGCAGCTCGCCATGAACCTCTTGGAGCGGTTGCTCATCCGCTGCTACGAGGCATCGTCCCAGAATGCCTATCCCGCCATCGATCACCGGGTCCACGAGGCGTGCCAGATCCTGAGCGAGTCCCTCTCGGCCGAGATCTCGGTGGAAGCGCTGGCGGAGCAGGTATTCTTGTCTCCCTCGCGCCTCGCGCACCTGTTTCGCGAGCAGGTGGGGGTGAGCATAGTGCGCTGGCGCGAGGATCAGCGCATCATGCGGGCCAAGCTGCTGCTGCAGACCACGCCGCTGTCGGTCGCCACCATAGGCCAGCAGGTGGGCTATGACGATCAGCTCTACTTCTCGCGGGTGTTCCGAAAGCGGGTAGGGGTCAGCCCCACCGAGTACCGCAAGTGCGCCACCCCGCTGTGAGCAGAGCCCAGAGATGACAAAGCCCTCATGACGAGGGCTTTTGTTATCCATGAGGGGGCGGATGCGCAATCAGCCCTGACGAGCCTTGAACCTGGGATTGCTCTTGCAGATGACGAACAGCTTGCCGCGTCGACGCACGATCTGGCAGTCCGGGTGACGCGACTTGGCGGATTTCAGGGAGGCGAGGACTTTCATTGTTTCTCTTTTCCTTTGCTGAAGAACTGACCGAATCGCTGGCCGAAGCGAGCGACCTGACCTTCCTTGCCGACCTGCTTCTGTTTGCCGGTATAGAAGGGGTGGGACGCGCTGGAGACATCCAGCGTCACATAGGGGTAGGTGTTGCCATCTTCCCACTCTCTGGTGCGATCGGTGGCCAGCGTGGAGCCGATCAGAAAGTAGGTATTGCTGGCGAGATCGTGGAACAGAACCTTGCGGTATTCAGGGTGAATATGGGGGCGCATGATTGCCTCTGTTGTTATGTTATAACACACCATCAATAATGCGATGGATGAGAATCAATATCAACTGTTTTTTCCATGATGACAGCGATGGGTGGAAAATCGGGGCCGTTCGGCTGCACATCATCAGCGAGAAGGCATGGACGGTGAGGGCCTATGTGCAGCCACCATCTTTACTTTTTAAAGTTACTGTATAAAAATACAGTTAATTATCATGGAGACGAACCCTATGCGCCTGGAAATCATCATCGACAGAAAACACCAGATCCCCACCTCGACCATGGAGGCCTTGCGCCAGGAGCTGCTCAAGCAACTGGGTGAGCGCTTTCCCGATCTGCATGTGCGGGTGGCACCGGGTAGTGCCATGGCTCTGACGGTCAGTCGCGCCAGCAAGGAAGACAAGGAGCTGGCCGAAGCCATGGTGCAGGAGGTGTGGGAAAACGCCGATAGCTGGATGCCGGAAGAAGAGGCTGTGGAGGCCTGAAGATAAGCTCTCAGCAGCAAGCATCGTCGTGATCTGCCAGGCCGCGAGGAGGAACCTCCAGCCGGATGATGATCCCTGTACAGGCTTTGCCGAACCGCTCTTCAAAACACGCAGCCTCGGGCTGCGTGTTGCGTTGATGGGGTAAGCGCATGACCATGAAGGCGAAAGGCGAAAGGCG
>NZ_CDBK01000045.1:19984-46446 GCF_000819785.1 Aeromonas caviae
CGAAAGGCGAAAGGCGAAAGAGTAATGCCTCTGGCTGCGCTCAGAGTCCCGCCCAACGCTTGAGGCTGTCGACCTGCACCCGTTGGGTGGCCTGTGCGATGTCGCCATTGGCACGCAGTGCCTTGAGGGCGGTGGGGAGCGCCGCGCGTACCTCGTCTGATGTCATACCCGGTTGCAATGCCGGGTGGTAGGCAAGCTTGAGCAACACGTAATCGAGCCCGGTCAGAAAGCTGTCGATGCTGTTGTCATTGAAGATGGAGGGGAACACCTTGTCCGAGTCGTTGGGCAGTCCCATCACCTGGCTCAACTCTTCCACTACGCAATCCAGAAAACGGCCCTTTGCCCGGCTGTAATCCACCGGAATGATGATGGTGGCACGGGTGATCTCGTAGCGAGCGTTGGTGGCGAAATTGGCCAGGCAGATCCCCTCCTTGAGGGCGATGCGCACCGACTCGTCCTGGCGCATGGTGCGCGCAGCCCAGCTCGCCATCTGTTTGTGCCGGGTCATGATGAGGGTGAGATTGGGGTTGTCGCTGACAATCTCGATGGGGTGACCGGTGATCCTGCTCAGGTGACGGGTCTGTACCTTGACGACCTCGGCCTGCAGCGGCTTGTCGCCGAATTCGTTGACGAGCTTGAGACGCACGGGGCCCGGCCAGCGGGAGAAGTGCTCCTGTTGTTCATGGCCATACTCCCGTTTCATGGCGATTTCCATGAAGCTCTGGACAAGGTAGTCATCACGCTGCCAGCGTTCGGTGGCCGACAGCGGCAGGGAGAAGAGCCAGAGTATCAGCCCCGGGAGCAACCAGTGCCCATGGCGAACGGGCTGGACAGGTGTGTGCCATGGGCGCATCTTGCCTCCTTGCAAGGGGATCAGCGGGCGGTACGCTCGATATCACGCCAGGTGAGCCAGAGCCTGAGATCGAACTCCAGTTGATGATAGTCCGGTTCCATGTGCTGGCAGAGCTGGTAGAAAGCCTTGTTGTGATCCTTCTCCTTCAGGTGGGCCAGCTCATGCACCACTATCATCTTGAGAAAGGCGGGATGGGCCTCCTTGAACAGGGCGGCGATGCGGATCTCGTTCTTGGCCTTGAGCTTGCTGCCTTGCACCCGGCTGACATAGGTGTGCAGTCCCAGGGCATCCTTGATCACGTTGATCTTGCCGTCAAAGATCACCTTGGAAAGCGGCGCCGAGCTTTTCAGGTAGCGGTTCTTCAGCTCCATGGTATAGGCGAGCAGCGCCTTGTCGCTCTGGACGAGGTGGGTTTGCGGGTAGCGTTTGGCCAGCATCTCGCCGAGTTTGCCCGCCGCAATCAACTGCTGTACCTGAGCCTTGAGTGGCTCCGGATAGCCCCCCAGATAAGTCAGCTCCGCCATGATTCTTCCCTCTGCCGCGAAAAAGAGCGCCATTGTAGTCAGGATGGGGCGCCTTGAACATGGTCGGCCCCCCTCTTTATGACGACAACGAAAAGGGGCCATCACCAGGATGGCCCCTTCTGTGTGCCTGATTAGCGGCGCCGGTACAGGCCCGGGTCCACCTCTTCATACTGGCCTGCCAGATACTGGTAGAAGGCAAGGTGGGAGGGGGAAGTCGGAGTCTTGAGCTCCTGTGCCACCCGCTCCGGTTTGGCGATGATGAATTTGGGTTGTTGGCGCTGGATGTCAGCCAGCACCCGCTCGCGCACATCGTAGGGCGGGTTGACGTTGGCAAAGAACAGATAGGCGGAGGCCGGCTGGCGATCGGTCCAGAGGTAGTATTGCGGCTGGATGCCATCGACCCAGATCTTGTCGGTGGGCGCCGTCTCGGCCAGGATACGATCGACCCTGACCTGGGCGGGTGGATTGAACGGCCTGCCCTTGAGATTGCCTTCCCAGGCGTTGTTGACCAGCAGCGCCAGCATGGCCAGCGAGGCGAGCCAGGGGGTGGCGCTTCGCACGTCCCAGGCGCGCCAGAGCGGGACCAGAATGAGCACGGGCAAGGCCCACAGCAGGCTGTTGCCGAGCACCTCGCGCACCCGCTCCAGAGACCACTCCTTGGTGCTCCAGCCATAGCCGAGCTGCTGGGCCAGCAACCAGCTGGCGGTCAGCACCACCAGGGAGATGCAGAGCAGCCCCAGGGCATCGGATCGCTGCTCGCTTCTGTCCAGCAGGCAGGCGAGCGGCAGCAGGCCAAGCTGCAGATAGAGCACGTCATAGTGATCGAACACATGGCCGGAGACCGAGTTGGCGATCAGGGTGAACAGCACCCCCAGCAGGGTGGCGCACAGCGCGGGGAGATACCACTCCTGGCGGCGCCCGAGCATCAGGACGAGGAAGGCGGGCAGCAGCATGATGAGGCCGGTGCGCAGCAGACCGACGGCGCCTACCTCAGGAGAGAAACCGTTGCCGTAGCTCCCTTCAAAGAAGATGCCGAAGGCGTAGTATTTGAACTCGGCCAGCACGTCGTGGTGCTGGAAGTAGGCATAGAGCGGGCCGCCGACGAGAGCCAGTCCAAGCAGGCTGGAAAAGAGCAGGGCAAAGGCGCAGCGCCACTGCTCGCGCAGGCACCAGTGACAGAAGAGCACCAGATACCAGGCCCCCCAGAAGGCGCCGTTGTTGGTGCGCATCCAGGCCACGATGGCGAAGGTGAGTGCGGCGACCAGGGCCGGTCCCCAGCTGAATCGCTTGTCCAGCAGCAAGGTGATGAAAGCCCACTGGGCGATGAGGGCCAGATGGAATGTCCAGTCCTCTGTCATGTTGCCGTAGTAGTAGCGAGTGCTGTAGAGCGCCAGCAGGGCCAGCATGCTGCCAAGTCGCGCCCGCACCGAGAGCCCGAGCTGCGAAAAAGCCTGCCAGCTCGCCATGAGGCCCAGCCAGCAGAGCACCCACTCCAGCAGCCAGATCCCGAAGAAGCCACCAAGGCCATAGCCCAGTGCATCGAGGGCGAAGATCATGGGACCCTTGATGTCGATCATGTCCCGATAGAGTACGCCCCCCTCGCTCCACATCTTGCCCATTACCGCAAACAGGGAGGCATCAAATCCCGGGGCCATGCCGTGGAACAACGGATTGCGCAGACAGAACAGTAGAGCCATCAGGGCGGTGAGCAAGATGACCGACGGCCTGATCCCGGGATTGTGGCGGTGCGGGGTAAAGCGGATGGCATGATTCATGGGTGACCTGTTCCTGCGGGAAAGACTGAAAAAGCGGGCTTATCTTGCCGAGCCGGGCTGCACGATGCAATGGAAGAAGTGTAGGCACCTGAAATAATTCGTAAAAGTATCGTTTTCACGCCTCTGGCTGCACTGGCAGGCCCCATCACAAGACAGGGCTGGCGCAGTCGGGCGTTACAGCCTGAGGTTGCATGGTAGGGGGCCTGCGCCTGGGAGCGGATCAGGATTCCCCTATGCGGGGGAAAGGCGGCACCGACCCGGGATGGGTCGGTGCCAGATTCACTGGCCGTGATACTCCACCAGGGCCGGCAGGGGGCTGAGTTCCGGCAGGTGGCGTGCCCAGCGCAGGAAGGCATCCGCCAGGGTGATGCCGAGCTCCTGATTGTGCTGGGTCAGGGTGCGGGCAAGGGCCGTGTAGCCCTCCTTGCCGGAGGCGGTATAGGCACTGGAGACCCCGCGATAGATGGCATCCGGCTCGACGTGCTGCCACTGACCCGGGCTGACTTCCCATTCCAGGCGAGTGATCCTCTCCCCTTTGGGTCTGTCGGCCTGATAGCAGAAGCGCACCCCGGCGGTATAGGGGAAGCTGCCGCTGCCATTGCCCGTCACCCCGTTGTTGGTGGCGTTGTCGATGGCCCCCTCCAGCGCCTCGGCCAGTTCATGGCCGTGCACCCGGTAGAGGGTGAGGGGAATGGCAAAGGGCAGCAGGCGCCCGGCAACGTCTGCTTCGGTCAGGGGGCCGGGCTCGAGGGAGCAGCGCACGCCCCCGGCATTGTGCAGGGCAAAGTCCACCTGACCCACCTGTTCGCGGGCACTGGCCAGCATGGCACTCGCTACCAGGGGGGCGACCTGGCTGCCGGCGGGCAGGCTGGCATCGGGCAGGCGCTGGTGATGGAGCGGATCGGCGAGCCGGGTCACCACGCGCCGGGTCATGGTTTCGAGCTCGGGGCGATAGCGTCTGGCCAGATGCTGCTCGAGCTCGGGGGCCGGTTCGCAGAAGTGCAGCCCCGCAGGAGGCGGGGAAGCAAAGGGCCAGGGCTCCCAGGGTAACCACTCCAGCTGGCCGCGGCTTTGGCACACGCGTCCCTGCTCGTCGAAGGTGAGTTCGCACACCCCGAGACAGAGGGCGCTGTGGGCGGCGTGCAGGATGGCCACCCCGTTCACCATGAGGGGATAGTTGCCTTCGCTGTCGAGCCCGAGCGGCGCCAGATCCCCCAGCAGGCTGTGGGTGTGCCCGCCGACGATGAGGCTGAGCTCGGGGAAGCGGGTCGCCAGTCGCTTGTCCTGCGCCAGACCCAGGTGGCTGAGCAGGATAATGTGCTGGATGCCGGCGGCCTTGATCTCGCCGAGGGCACGGCTCAAGGTCTCTTCGATACCGTGGAAACGGGTGTGGGGATCGGGGCTCGCGATGGCGGCCATCTGCGGCAGCGTGATGCCGAGCAGGGCGAAGGGCACGTCGTCGATGACGCGCTTGTGCCAGGGGCGGCTCGCGTCAAACAGCTGCGGCAGTCCCTGCAGCCGCAGCGGGGCATCGGCGGGCTCCTGACGGTTGTCGATGTTGGCGGCGAGCACCGGGAAATCGAGCTGGCGCAAAAACTCCACCAGCGGCCCGTTGCCCAGATCGAATTCGTGGTTGCCGATCACCATGGCATCCGGTCGCAAGAGGGCCAGCAGGTCCGCATTGGCCCGCCCTTTGAAGCGGTTGAAGTAAAGTGACCCCTGGAAGGTATCGCCGCCATGCAGCAGCAGGCAGGTCTGGCCGGCTGCCTCGGCCTGTTGGCGCAGGGCGGTGAGCCGGGTCAGGATGCGGCCATAGCCGCCGCACTGGGTGCGCCATTCGGACTCGCCATCGGGGGAGAAGCGCATGGGGGCGCCATCGAAATGGGAGTGGCAGTCGCTGAAGTGGGCAAGTTGAACCGTCATACTCAAGGCTCGGTCCTCCTTAGGAAAAAAGAGCACCGAGTCTACTGCATGGGGTGGGGGGGATACCAGCCCGGCGGCAGCCGGGCCGGTAAAGAGTCAGGCGGGAACCATGATCTGGGTGGCGAGGATCACTACCAGCAGGCCGACGGCCACCGGCAGCGAGGTACGTTTGACCACCTCGAACGGAGAGAGATTGCCCATCCCCGCACAGGCGACCACCACCCCGGAGACCGGCGAGATGGTGCGGCCGAGGTTGGATGCCTGCAGCATGGGGATCACCAGATAGGCCGGGTTGACGCCGAGGCTGGTGGCCAAATGGGGGATGAGCTCCACGAAGGCGTAGAATGGGGCGTTGCCGGAACCCGTGGTGAAGGCCGCCAGGGTGGTGATGACCACCAGCACCAGCATGATGACGATGCCGCCGGTACCGAAGCTCTGGGCCAGATCCAGGAGGTTGGCGATGAAACCAAGCCCCATCAGACCCTGGGCAAAGACCCCGGCACCCACCAGCAGCATCACCACGCCGGCGAAGGCGTCGGCCATGTTGCGCCAGCACACCTGCAGCCCGTCCAGCAGCTCGCGGCCGTTGCGCTTGCGCACCAGCTCCAGCAGGGCGGCCAGCACCAGGCAGATGACGATGATGGTGACGATATCGAGCTTGGGCCCCAGTTTGCCGTCAAACAGCAGCACACCGATGATGGGGGTGAAGGGCAGGATGGCGTAGAAGCCGGGGGCGTCGGTGACGAGATCGCTCGGGGCGACCGCGGCGTTGTGCTCCCCGGCCTTCTGATCCAGATAACGCTGCCAGAAGAAGTGGGTAACCGCCATGGCGGCGATGGCCACCAGGGAAATGGGCAGGGTCAGCTTGAAGGCAAACTCGATGAGCTCCATGTTCGCGGCCTGGGCGGCCATCACCACGTCCCCCGAGGTGGGGGAGAGGATGATGGCGGCCGGCGAGGCGCACACCGCCGCTGCCGCGCCACGGGAGATCCCCATGTTGACCATCAGCGGGAAGAGGGTGGCCATCAGCAGAACCCCGAGGCCGGTTGCGGAGCTCACCGCCAGCGACATGGCGCAGGCGACCAGATAGGCGGCCACCAGCAGGATGTAGGGGGACTTGATGACACCGAGGGGCTTGCTCGCGAGCTTCACCAGTATGGTGTTGGCGCCGATGTGGCTCATGTAGCCAGCAAAGCCGCACAGCACCATGATGAGCATGCCGAGGCCACCCCCCCTGTCGACCAGCAGGAAGCGCACGTATTCGAAGATGTCGGTGGCCATGTGGCCGGTGGAGGGGACGCTCGCCGGCAGCACCGCCTTGCCCATCAGGGCGGTGATCGCCAGCAGCAGCAGGCCGCCGCTGAGCAGTACCCCGGTGGCGGAGTAGCCCTTGAAGATGTAGCGACCCACGGCCAGGGTGACCAGGGTGCCGATCAGGAGTTCTATCATAAAACCTTCCCAAGAGTTGAAGTGAGGGGGTGGCCTGCCAGGGCTCACCAGAGGGTTGCGCTGGACTATCCGGTATCGGCCAACAAAAACACTGCGGATATTACCTACTAAGGAGTATTTCACCATCCATTCGATGGCAGCTTGTGATCTCGACTGCAAATCCCCGCCTGAGCCGGGGTGATGACTCGCACGTTTGCAGCAACCGGGTGCCAAGAGCGGATGACAGGGGGCTGGATCAGGGGTAATCTCCCAATCGGGTTATTAATTCATTGATTATTAATTGAAATTAAGCCGGGACTCACAAGGAGCAAAGCCGCGGACAGATGGGACTCTTCAGCAAGACAGGGGTGACGGTGGCCCTCATTTATGCCGCCTCAATCGGTGCTGTACCTTCCCACTATGCCGGTGTGAAGGTCGCCCCCGATATCAAGGTCGACTTCCAGTTCTATCGGGTCTCCGGGGCCGATGTGGGGGCCGTGATGCGCCAGATCACCGCCTTGTCGCCCACCCAGGCGGACGGGCACATCGGCAAGGCCAGCTATCAGCTCTCCTGGCAGTTGCAGACGAAGGCGACGGCGGCGCGCTGCGAGCTGGAGCAGGCCAGCGTCCGTGCCCGCATCCAGGTCAGGGTGCCCAACTGGATGGACAAGGCCCGTGCGCCCGCGAAGGAGCGCCAGAAGTGGGACAAGCTGGTGGCCGCCATGTTTGACTACGAGAGCCGTCACAAGGACATCCTGCTGGAGAGCGTGAGCCAGCTTGGCACGCGCCTCGCCCAGTTGCCGGTGACCCGGGATTGCCCAACCCTGGAGCATCAGGGCTGGCAGGCAGGGCAGGCGGTGCTGGAGGCCACCCGGGCGCGGTTCGACACCCTGGCCAGCCAGACCGATCAGGGGCGCAAGCTGGGGGTCGTCTGGCCCAGGGCTGGCTGATAACACGTGTACAGGCCCATGGACGCTCATGGGAAACATAAAAAACGGGCTGATTGAGCCCGTTTTTTATTGGTGCGCCCAATGGTGTGGAGGCGGGCAGCCCCGGCTCCTGGGGAGTTAGTCGCGCAGTGGCTTGCCCCTGCGCAGCCTTCGCACCCAGTAGCGGGCGGGATGGAGCGCCTCCAGCAGATCGGCGGCCAGCGGCAGGGGATCGCCGCAGATCTCGCTGGCGACCAGTTCGCCGCACAGGGGCGCCGAGCACAGACCCCGGGAGCCGAGCGCCCCCAGCACGTAGAGGCCGGCGTGCAGGGGTAGTGCGCTCTGCTGATCCGCGGGGGCGTGGACGTCATGATCCGCCAGCGCCGCCAACCGGGCGACGGGCCCGGCTACCGGCAGGTGATCCCGGCTGGCGCAGCGCACCCCGATGCGGGCCTGAGCACCGCTCACATCCACCTCGGCAGGCCAGCGCTGCTGGGGCACACAGGCTTGCAGCCGCGCCTTGTTCTGCTCCTGCTCGTCGGTGCGGTATGCAAGGTCGGTCTGGTTGCGGCCATAGCTGGCCCCGATGCAGTGCGCGCCGTTGTGGGCCGGGGTGAGGTAGCCATCGTAGCAGAGCACGCTCTTGAGCTGGCTCAAGCCAGCCGTGGTCGGCACATGGCTCACCTGGCCGCGCACCGGATAGAGAGGAAGCTCGGCAAAGGGGAGAAGGGTTGGCAACTGATGCCCGGCCGCCACCACCAGATTGGGGGCACGCCACTGGCGGCCATCCCGGCTCTCCAGGTGCCAGCCATCGGCCTCTTCGGCAATACGCGTTACAGCGGCATTGAACACCACTTCCAGCCGCCCGCTGGCCTGCGCCTCCCTGATGGCGGCGCGGGTGAGATCCGCCGGACAGAGCCAGCCCCCCAGGGGATAGCTCACACCATCCGCATCGCAGGGCAGGCCGACCACCTGCTCAACCTCCGCTGCCGAGAGTGGGTGCATCAGCTCGGGGGGGAAGGGGCCCTGGCTCATCTTGGCAAGCTTGGCGGCGGATTTGTCGTCGTAGCCGAGTTGGGTTACGCCACACAGGGAGAAGGCGACGGGGTGGTGCTTTGCCAGGGCCAGCAGCCGGTTTCTGGCAAAGCCGAAGGACAGCGAATAGAAGCGCGACAGGGCATCGTGCTCGCCGTTGAGCAGGGGGTAGAGGGCTCCTTGTCGATTGCCGGAGGCGCCGCTGGCCGGTTCGCCATCTTCGCACAGCAAGGTGACGTGCCGACCCCGCTCCACCAGAGAGAGCGCCGTCATGGCGGAAGCGATGCCGCCACCGATGATGAGCACCTCTCCCTCCCGCCCTGCGGGGCGGGCATACCAGGGGGCGATGCTCTGCTGCGGCACTTTGCCTTCCCGAACACCCGCCAGCATCTCCCGCTTGTTGCCGTGGCCCTTCACCTTCTTCATGGCAAAGCCGGCGGCAATCAGCCCCCGTCGCACGAAACCGGCGCAGGTAAAGGTCGAGAGGGTGGCATCGGGGCGGGCGAGGCGAGCGAGATCGTCGAAGAGATCCTGGGTCCACATCTCTGGGTTCTTGGCAGGGGAGAAACCGTCCAGATACCAGGCGTCCACCAGACCGGTTGCCGGATGGGGCACCTGAGGCAGCATCTCCTTGATGTCGCCAAACCAGAGATCGAGGCGGATGCGGCCATCGGCAAAGAGCAGGCGATGGCAGCCGGAGACCGGCAACGGCCACTGGTCGATGAGAGGCTGGCTCAAGGGGGCGAGCTCGGGCCAGGCGGCCAGGGCCTTGCGCAGATCGGCCTGGGTAAGGGGGTATTTCTCGACGCTGATGAAGTGCAGCCGGGATCCGTTGCCGGACAGGGGGGCCTGTTCCAGAAAGACGGCCATTGTGGCCAGAAAGTTAAGTCCTGTACCGAAACCTGTTTCACCAATCACGAAACTGTCACTATCGTGATGCGAAAATCGCTCTGGCAGTCGATTTTGCTGCAAAAAGACGTAGCGGGTTTCACTTAGACCGTTATCATTGGAAAAGTACACATCCCCGAACTCACTGGAGACTGGAGTTCCCGCTTCGTTCCAGTCCAATCGGGCATGATGTAAGGATGTTTGACTCACGTTTTCCTCGGCTCGCGTCACAAAATCGCGGGCATTCTACGTGAAAGCAGACCAGTTTGGCAGCCGAAAGCGGGTAGACTCGGTGCCAGTTTTTCCAGACGAGATGAATTAATGAGAAGAGCAGTGATCACCGGTATCGGCGTCATCTCCAGTATCGGCAACAACAAGGAAGAGGTGCTGGCCTCCCTGAAAGCAGGTAAATCCGGCATCACCTATTCCGAGCAGTTCGAGCAGTACAACCTGCGCAGCCGTGTCTGGGGTAACATCAAACTCGATCCGTCTGAACTGATCGACCGTAAAGTCATGCGTTTCATGGGTGACGCCGCGGCCTACGCCTACCTCTCCATGCAGCAGGCCATCGAAGATGCCGGCCTGCCGGAAGAGATGGTCTCCAACGAGCGTACCGGCATCGTGACCGGTTCCGGCGGCGCCTCCGGCAAGAACACCTCCGAATCTGCCGATATCGCCCGTGAAAAGGGCGTCAAGCGGGTGGGTCCCTACATGGTGCCGCGTACTATGTCCTCCACCACCTCCGCCTGTCTTGCCACCCCGTTCAAGATAAAAGGTGTCAACTACACCATCAGCTCCGCCTGTGCGACCTCTGCCCACTGCATCGGTCACGCCTTGGAACTGATCCAGCTTGGCAAGCAGGACATCATCTTTGCCGGTGGCGGCGAGGAGCTGGACTGGTCTTCCACCATCCAGTTCGACGCCATGGGCGCGCTCTCCACCAAGTACAACGACAACCCGGAAAAAGCGTCCCGCACCTATGATGCGGACCGCGACGGCTTCGTCATCTCCGGTGGTGGCGGCATCCTGGTGGTCGAGGAGCTGGAACACGCCCTGGCCCGTGGTGCCCACATCTACGCCGAAATCACCGGTTACGGTGCGACCTCCGACGGCTACGACATGGTGGCCCCGAGTGGTGAAGGCGCCGTGCGTTGCATGAAGATGGCGATGCAGGGTGTCGGCAAGGTGGACTACATCAACACTCACGGTACCTCTACTCCGGTTGGTGACACCAAGGAGCTGGAAGCCATTCAGACCCTGTTTGGCAGCAATGCACCCAAGCTCTCCGCCACCAAGGCGATGACCGGCCATGCCCTGGGCGCCGCCGGCGTGCACGAGGCCGTCTACTCCCTGCTGATGATGGAACACGGCTTCATCGCCCCCAGCATCAACATCGAGAACCTGGACGAGAAAGCCGTGGGCCTGCCCATCGTGCGTGAATACGAAGCGGCGGATCTCAATACCGTCATGTCCAACAGCTTCGGCTTTGGCGGTACCAACGCCTCTCTGGTGTTCAGCAAGTTCAAGGCTTGATCTCCCCGTGGGGAGCACAACGCGAAATAGAAAAAGGCGCCGAAAGGCGCCTTTTTTATTGAACTCTTTTTATTGAATTCTTTTTATTGAACTCTGCTGATGGTTCCCGGTTCTGGACCGCTGTCTGCCAGGGGCAACCGCATATAGACCGCCCCGTCACCATACTCCACCAGCGATTTGCCGGTGTCGGCGGGCACAAACCCCTGCTTGCGCCAGAAGGCGGGGGCATCCTGAACCGCCACCAGGCCTGCATGGCGATATCCAGCATGGCTCGCGAAAGCAAGTGCCCTTGCCAGCAGTCGCTGCCCGACACCCAGGCCGCGTGCCTTGCTCGAGACAGCGAGATCGTGCAGATAGAACTCGTCGTGGCCGGCCAGCGCCTTCATCGGCACCGAGAGGGGCGGGGGCTGGTGGGCACGCCAGGGGTGGCAGAGCAGGTAACCCAGCACTTTGCCCTGACGCTCGGCCACCCAGCAGGAGGCGGGGGCCAGCTCGGTCTTGTTCTGCATCACCTCGAGGGGCTCGGGTTCGAACTGGTGATAACACTCGTGCTGGATGGCCATGATGGCGGGCCAGTCTGGCGTGCGGATGGTGCGGATGGTGATCATGATGCGGGTCGGGTCCGTACTCAAACCGTGGCAAAAAGGGGTGACAGCATACCCCAGAGAGCACACAAACGAAACCGGGTCACCTGTCAGTGACTCGTCAGCGAACCGGCTCCTTGCTCACGACCTTGATCAGCTGGTAGCGCAAGGAAGGGGCATCGGCCGGCACATCGGCAAGTTGCTCCTTGCTCACTTCGAGTTGATAGCGAAAGCCCGGTTCAAAGGTGAAGCCTTCGATCTGCTGATAGAAGAGACTCCAGCTCTCGCCCGGCTGACTGCGCACCTGCATGCACTTCATGGGGGCGACACCGACGCAGTCTGCCAGCTTGTCCTGGATATAGAGGGTTTCGGTGGTCGGGGCGCTCTGGCAGGCGCTGAGCAGGAGGGCGGAGCTGAGGAGCAGGGGAGATTTCATGATGAGTGTCCTTGGCGTAAAAGGGCGCGATTAAACCTGCAAAAGAAAAGGCGGTCAATGACCGCCTTTGTAACAAACCATGACAGATCGGGCTCAGCGCTGGTCGAGGGGCACGAACTCGCGCAGAGGCTGACCGGTGTAGAGCTGACGGGGACGGCCGATCTTCTGATCCGGGTCTGAGTGCATCT
This sequence comes from Aeromonas caviae, assembly GCF_000819785.1. GTDB lineage: Bacteria > Pseudomonadota > Gammaproteobacteria > Enterobacterales > Aeromonadaceae > Aeromonas > Aeromonas caviae. Next base: position 32,081 of record NZ_CDBK01000045.1, read on the forward strand.
CGTTCCAGTGGGCAATCCAGCCGATGGTACGGGAGATGGCGAAGATCACGGTGAACATGGACATGGGGATACCGATGGCCTTCATGATGATGCCGGAGTAGAAGTCCACGTTCGGGTAGAGCTTCTTCTCGATGAAGTAGGGGTCGGACAGCGCGATGCGTTCCAGCTCCATGGCCACGTCCAGCAGCGGATCCTTGATCTGCAGCTCGGTCAGTACCTCGTGGCAGGTTTCACGCATCACGGTGGCACGGGGATCGTGGTTCTTGTAAACCCGGTGACCGAAGCCCATCAGACGGAACGGATCGTTCTTGTCCTTGGCCTTGGCAATGTACTCGGGGATGCGATCCACGGAGCCAATCTCTTCGAGCATCTTGAGGCAGGCTTCGTTGGCACCACCGTGGGCCGGGCCCCACAGGGAGGCGATCCCCGCGGCGATACAGGCAAACGGGTTGGCACCGGAAGAACCGGCCAGACGCACGGTGGAGGTGGAGGCGTTTTGCTCATGATCCGCATGCAGGGTGAAGATGCGGTCCATGGCGCGCTCGACGATGGGGTTGACCTTGTACTCTTCGGTCGGCACGCCAAACATCATGTGCAGGAAGTTGCCTGCATAGGAGAGGGCGTTGCGCGGCTGCATGAAGGGCTGGCCGATGGAGTACTTGTAACACATGGCGGCCAGGGTCGGCATCTTGGAGAGCAGACGGAAGGCACAGATCTCGCGATGCTCCTCGTTGTTGATGTCGAGGGCGTCGTGATAGAAGGCGGACAGCGCGCTGACCACGCCGCACATGACGGCCATGGGGTGGGCGTCGCGGCGGAAGCCGCGGAAGAAGAAGGCGATCTGCTCGTGCACCATGGTGTGGCGGGTGACCAGACGTTCAAATTCCGCATATTGGGTCTTGGTGGGGGCCTCGCCGTACAGCAGGATGTAGCAGACTTCGAGGTAGCTGGCCTGGGTGGCCAACTGGGCGATGGGGTAACCGCGGTGCAGCAAGACACCCTGGTCGCCATCGATGTAGGTGATGGAAGATTTGCAAGAACCGGTGGCCATGAAGCCGGGGTCGAAGGTGAAATATCCTTGCGTGCCCAGCTTTCTGACATCGATCACATCGGGTCCAACGGTACCGGAGAGGATCGGCAATTCAACCGGCTCTTTTCCGGGCAGATGTAGGGTGGCTATCTTATCAGCCATAGCACGTCTCCTTTGCTCTTTTATAATTTGGTTCCAGCCCTACTTTATTACGACTGTTATGACGCTGGCAAAGGTTCTTACCCGTACCACGGCGGCTGGAGCGCCTTATTTGAACCAGAGAACCATGTCTTTGTCAATTTTGCTGGATGATCATTAATGACTTGTTAAAGCTGTTGTGAGATCTGGTTTACGGTTTTGGATTTTCTGTGTAGCTATTTGATTGTCATTGGTTAAGGCCGCCGATATACTGCGCCACGTGGGTGATGGTCGTCGGTGTTTGAAACGCTTTCGCAAAGCCAGATGTGATATCGAAAATGTTATTTTTGGCTTTCCTGAGTTGTTTTGGTAACAAAAACCTAACAAATGCCACTCCTCGCCCTCAAAGCGTGTGAAAACAATAACTAACGTGCTCAATGGAGCTGAGTGGGCAAAGCCGTGAAAAACAAACAGAGACCTGTAAACCTCGACCTACAGACGATCAGCTTTCCTGTCACCGCCATCGCTTCCATCTTGCATCGTGTCTCAGGGGTCATCACCTTTGTGGCATTGGCCATCTTGCTGTGGATGCTTGGTACTTCACTCGCCTCTCCCGAAGGATTTGAATCGGTCGTTGCCATCATGGACAACTTCCTGGTCAAGTTCGTGCTGTGGGGGATCCTGACCGCGCTGGCTTACCACATCGTGGGCGGTCTGCGGCACCTGGTCATGGACATGGGCTATTGGGAAGAGCTGGAATCCGGTAATCAGAGTGCCCGTGTGGCCTTCGTGATCACCGCGGTTTTGGCGGTATTGGCGGGGGTACTGGTATGGTAACCAATTCTGCAACTTTCGGGCGCAGCGGTGTTCATGATTACATCCTGATCCGCGCCACCGCCCTCATCATGACGTGCTACGTCCTCTATCTGGTTGGCTTTGTCGCGTTCAACGACATCACCTACGAGGTGTGGACCGGCTTCTTCTCCAACACCTTCACCAAGGTCTTCACCCTGCTAACGCTCGTATGCGTCTTGATCCACGCCTGGATCGGTCTGTGGCAGGTGCTGACCGACTATATCAAGCCGGTCGGACTGCGCGGTGCGCTGCAGTTTGTGCTGGTGGTGGTGCTGTTTGTCTATGTGATGACTGGTTTCGTCGTGTTGTGGGGTGTGTAAGGTGACTATTCCAACTCGTGAATTTGATGCGGTCGTGATCGGTGCCGGTGGCGCCGGTATGCGCGCCGCGCTGCAGATTGCCCAGTCCGGCAAGAGCTGCGCCCTGTTATCCAAGGTTTTCCCGACCCGTTCTCACACGGTCTCCGCCCAGGGCGGGATCACGGTCGCCCTGGGCAATGCCCACGACGACAACTGGCAGTGGCACATGTATGACACCGTCAAGGGCTCCGATTACATCGGTGATCAGGAAGCCATCGAATACATGTGCAAGACCGGCCCCGAGGCCATCTATGAGCTGGAGAACATGGGCTTGCCTTTCTCCCGCTTTGACAACGGTACCGTCTACCAGCGTCCGTTCGGCGGTCAGTCCAAGAACTTCGGCGGCGAGCAGGCTGCCCGCACCGCGGCGGCAGCCGACCGTACCGGTCACGCCCTGCTGCACACCCTGTATCAACAAAACGTCAAGAACAAGACCACCGTCTTCTCCGAGTGGTATGCCCTGGATCTGGTGAAGAACCAGGATGGTCATATCGTTGGCTGTACCGCCATCGACATGGAGAGCGGTGAAGTCGTCTACTTCAAGGCCAAGGCCACCGTGCTCGCCACCGGCGGCGCCGGTCGCATCTACCAGTCCACTACCAACGCCCACATCAACACCGGTGACGGCGTCGGCATGGCGCTGCGCGCCGGGGTCGGCGTGCAGGACATGGAGTTCTGGCAGTTCCACCCCACCGGCATCGCCGGGGCAGGGGTACTGGTGACCGAGGGTTGCCGTGGTGAAGGCGGCTACCTGCTGAACAAGGACGGCGAGCGCTTCATGGAGCGTTATGCGCCAAACGCCAAGGACCTGGCCGGTCGCGACGTGGTGGCCCGCTCCATCATGATCGAGATCCGCGAAGGCCGTGGCTGTGACGGTCCCTGGGGCCCGCACATCAAGCTCAAGCTGGATCACCTCGGCAAAGAGGTGCTGGAATCCCGCCTGCCGGGCATCTGCGAGCTCTCTCGCACCTTCGCACACGTGGATCCGGTCAAAGAGCCCATCCCCATCATCCCGACCTGCCACTACATGATGGGCGGCGTGCCGACCAGCGTGAACGGCCAGTGCCTGACCCAGGACAAGGATGGCAACGACGTGCCGGTTGTCGGTCTGTTCGCGGTGGGCGAGATCGCCTGCGTCTCCGTGCACGGTGCCAACCGTCTGGGCGGCAACTCGCTGCTGGATCTGGTGGTGTTCGGTCGTGCTGCCGGCATGCACCTGGTGGAGACCCTTGGCTCGATGGAGCACGGCGCGGAAGCCACCGACGCCGACATCGCCAAGGCGCTGGAGCGCTTCAACCGCTGGGAAAACAACCGTGACGGGGAAGACCCGGCCCAGATCCGCAAGGACCTGCAGCGCTGCATGCAGAACAACTTCTCCGTGTTCCGGGAAGGGGATGCCATGGCAGAAGGGCTGGCCGAGCTGAAACTCATCCGCGAGCGTCTCAAGAACGCCCGTCTGGACGACACCTCCAAGGAGTTCAATACCCAGCGCATCGAGTGCCTGGAGCTGGACAACCTGATGGAGACCGCCTATGCCACCGCGGTGGCGGCGAACTTCCGTACCGAGAGTCGTGGCGCCCACAGCCGCTTCGACTTCCCGGAGCGTGACGATGAGAGCTGGCTGTGCCACAGCCTCTATCATCCGGACACCGAGTCCATGACCCGTCGCGCTGTCAACATGTCACCCAAGACCCGTGAGGCGTTCCCGCCCAAGGTCCGGACTTACTGATTGCGGAGCCAAGCACAATGAACGTCACATTCTCTGTCTACAGATACAATCCGGACGTTGATAACGTCCCGTATATGAAGGATTATCGTCTTGATATTCCTGAAGGTTCCGACATGATGGTGCTCGACGCACTGATCCAGCTCAAGGAGCTGGATCCCACGCTCGCCTTCCGCCGCTCCTGCCGCGAAGGGGTCTGTGGATCTGACGGTCTCAACATGAATGGCAAGAACGGTCTGGCCTGCATCACGCCGCTCTCCGATCTCTTGAAGAAGGGCAGCAAGGTCGTCATTCGACCCTTGCCCGGTCTGCCGGTGATCCGGGATCTGGTGATCGACATGACCCAGTTCTACACCCAGTGGGAGAAGGTCAAACCCTTCCTCATCAACGACGAAAAACTGCCGCCCGTGCGTGAGCACCTGCAATCCCCCGAAGAGCGCGCCAAGCTGGATGGTCTGTACGAGTGCATACTCTGTGCCTGCTGCTCCACCTCTTGCCCCTCCTTCTGGTGGAACCCGGACAAGTTCATCGGTCCGGCCGGCCTGCTCGCCGCCTATCGCTGGCTGGCGGACAGCCGCGACACTGCGGCCAGTGAGCGACTGGGCAACTTGGATGACGCCTTCAGCGTGTTCCGCTGCCACGGCATCATGAACTGCGTGAACGTCTGTCCCAAGGGCTTGAACCCGACCAAGGCCATCGGTCAGATCAAGTCGATGTTGCTCAATCGGGCCGTGTAGTACCAGGGCCAGGGCGCCTTGCGCCGGGCCCGACCTCTGGATAGCCATCCCGCCCCGGGATGGCTATGACCCTACAAGCTGCAGTGCAGCGAACAAGATGTACAAGGGATAGAAATGCATAACGGCGTGATGAAGGCCTGGTTGGAGTCATCTCACCTGGCTGGTGCGAATGCAAGCTACATTGAGGATTTGTACGAATCCTTCCTGGAAAACCCCGACTCCGTTGCCGACGAATGGCGCAGCCTGTTCCAGTCACTGCCCCAGGTCAACGGACATGCAGTAGAACAACCCCACTCCCAGGTTCGCGACTATTTCCGCCGCCTGGCCAAGGACTCCTCCCGTTACAGCGCTCCCGTCTCCGATCCCCAGGTGGATGCCAAACAGGTTCGCGTACTGCAACTGATCAACGCCTTCCGCTTCCGCGGTCACCAGAACGCCAACCTGGACCCCCTGGGTCTGTGGCAGCGCGAGCCGGTCGCCGAGCTGGACCCGGCCTTCCACAACCTGCAAGGTGCAGACATGGAGGCCACCTTCAATGTGGGCTCCTACGCCATCGGTCGCGAGACCATGGTGCTCTCCGATCTGTATGCCTCGCTGAAGAAAACCTATTGCGGCAGCATCGGCGCCGACTACATGCACCTCACCTCCACCGAGGAGAAGCGCTGGCTGCAAGACAGGCTGGAATCCATCGAAGGGAAGGGCAACTATACCCTTGAAGAGAAGACCCGCTTCCTCGAGAGCCTGACCGCCGCCGAAGGGCTGGAAAAATACCTGGGTGCCAAGTTCCCGGGGGCCAAGCGTTTCTCCCTGGAAGGGGGCGATGCCATGGTGCCCATGCTCAAAGAGCTTATTCGCCGCGCCGGTGAGCAGGGTTGCAAGGAAGCCGTCATCGGCATGGCCCACCGCGGTCGCCTCAACGTGCTCATCAACGTACTGGGCAAGCGCGCCCAGGACCTGTTCGACGAGTTCGCCGGCAAGCACGGCGAATCCTGGGGCACAGGGGACGTGAAGTACCACATGGGCTTCTCCTCCGACTTCGCCACCCCGGGCGGCAACGTCCACCTGGCGCTGGCGTTCAACCCGTCGCACCTCGAGATCGTCAACCCCGTGGTCATCGGCTCCGTGCGTGCCCGTATGGACCGCCGCGGTGACAAGGACGGCTCCAGCGTCCTGCCCATCACCATCCACGGTGACTCCGCCATCGCGGGGCAGGGGGTCGTTGCCGAGACCTTCAACATGTCCCAGACCCGAGCCTATGGCGTGGGCGGCACGGTGCGCATCGTCATCAACAACCAGGTAGGCTTCACCACCTCCTATATCCGTGACCTGCGCTCCACCGAATATTGCACCGACATCGCCAAGGCGGTGCAGGCCCCTGTGCTGCACGTCAACGGGGATGACCCGGAAGCCGTGGTGCTGGTGACCCAGATCGCCCTGGATTACCGCAACACCTTCAAGCGCGATGTGGTGATCGAGCTGGTCTGCTACCGTCGTCACGGCCACAACGAGGCTGACGAGCCGAGTGCGACCCAGCCCCTGATGTACCAGAAGATCAAGCAGCACCCGACCCCGCGCAAGATCTACGCCGATCAGCTGATCGCCGAAGGAGCCATCGCGCCTGAGCTGGCCACCACCCTGGTCAACGACTATCGCGATACCCTGGATCGGGGCGAGCGGGTGAGCAAGGAATGGCGCCCCATGGAGCTACACTCCGTGGACTGGACCCCGTATCTGGGTCACGACTGGGCCATGGCCTATGACAGCACTGTGCCCATGGATCATCTGAAGGCCCTGGGCGAGCGCATCAGCCAGTACCCGGCCACCCATGTGCTGCAACGTCAGGTCGAGAAGATCTACGAAGACCGTCGCCTGATGGCCGCCGGTGAGAAGCTGGTGGACTGGGGCTTTGCCGAGACTCTGGCCTACGCCACCCTGGTGGACAAGGGCTCCCGCATTCGCTTCACCGGGGAAGACTCCGGGCGTGGCACCTTCTTCCATCGCCACGCCGTGCTGCACAGCCAGACCGATGCCAGCACCTACACCCCGCTGTGCAACCTGCATGAGAGCCAAGGCCCGTTCGAGGTGTACGACTCCGTGCTGACCGAGAACGCGGTCCTGGCGTTCGAGTATGGCTACGCCAGCGCGGAGCCGGCCGGCCTCACCATTTGGGAAGCCCAGTTCGGTGACTTCGCCAACTGCGCCCAGGTGGTGGTGGATCAGTTCCTCTCCTCCGGCGAGCAGAAGTGGGGCCGGATGTGCGGCCTGACCATGCTGCTGCCGCACGGTTACGAGGGTCAGGGTCCGGAGCACTCCTCCGCCCGTCTGGAGCGTTACCTGCAGATGTGCGCCCAGCACAACATGCAGGTGTGCGTGCCCTCCACCCCGGCGCAGGTGTTCCACATGCTGCGTCGTCAGGTAGTGCGCCCGATGCGCCGTCCGCTCATCGTGATGACGCCCAAATCCCTGCTGCGCCACCCGCTGGCGGTGAGCAAGCTCGAAGAGCTGGCAGAGGGCACCTTCCTGAACGCCATCGGCGAGATCGATGCGCTGGATCCCAAAGGCGTCAAGCGCGTGGTCTTCTGCTCCGGCAAGGTCTACTACGACCTGCTCGATGCCCGTCGCAAGGCCGAGCAGCAGGATGTGGCCCTGGTACGGATCGAGCAGCTCTACCCCTTCCCGGAAGAGGAAGTGCGCGCCATCCTGGCCGACTATGCCCACGTCACCGACTTCGTCTGGTGTCAGGAAGAGCCGCAGAACCAGGGCGCCTGGTACAGCACCCGTCATCACTACGACAGCGTGCTGCCAAGCCATGCCCGTCTGCGTTATGCCGGTCGCCCGGCCTCGGCCTCACCGGCCGTCGGTTACATGTCCGTCCACGCCAAGCAGCAAAAAGCCCTGGTGGAAGACGCCCTTACCCTGGAATGAACGAGTTGTGGATGAGAGGGCCCGTGTCGGGACCCTCTCTGACCTGGAACAAGCCTGCTGGCCAAGAAGTAACAAGGAACTGATTACATGACTATCGAGATCAAGGTACCGGACCTGCCGGAATCAGTGGCGGATGCCACCATCGCGACCTGGCACAAGAAACCGGGTGATCTGGTTGCCCGTGACGAAGTGCTGGTTGACATCGAAACCGATAAAGTCGTGCTGGAAGTGCCGGCGCCGGAAGCCGGCGTACTGGGCGACATCCTGCAGAGTGAAGGGGCCACCGTGCTCTCCCGCCAGCTGATCGCCATGCTCAAGCCGGCCCCCGTTGCCGGTGAAGCGACCAGCGAAAAGCCGGTGGAAGCCGTGGCCGATGATGCTGCCGATGGCCTGAGCCCGTCCGTGCGCCGCATGGTGGCCGAGCACGACATCGACGTCGCCAAGCTGACCGGCACCGGCAAGGGTGGTCGTGTCACCAAGGAAGACGTGGAAGCCTTCATCAAGAATCTGGGCAAGGCTCCGGTGGCTGCACCGACTGCTGCCGCTCCCGTGGCTGCCGCACCGGTCGCGCCGCTGGCCGGTCGCACCGAGAAGCGTGTGCCCATGACCCGTCTGCGCAAGCGCATCGCCGAGCGTCTGCTGGAGGCCAAGAACACCACCGCCATGCTGACCACTTTCAACGAGATCAACATGGCGCCCATCATGAAGCTGCGCCAGCAGTACGGCGAGATCTTCGAGAAGAAGCACGGCATCAAGCTCGGCTTCATGTCCTTCTATGTGAAGGCCGTGGTCGAATCCCTCAAGCGCTACCCGGAAGTGAACGCGGCGCTGGACGGTGACGACATCGTCTACCACAACTACTTCGACGTCAGCATCGCCGTCTCCACCCCCCGTGGTCTGGTGACCCCGGTGCTGCGCGACTGCGACAACATGAGCCTGGCGGACATCGAGAAGGCCATCAAGGATCTGGCCGGTAAGGGCCGTGACGGCAAGCTGACCGTGGATGAACTGACTGGCGGCAACTTCACCATCACCAACGGTGGCGTGTTCGGCTCCCTTATGTCCACCCCCATCATCAACCCGCCCCAGAGCGCCATCCTGGGTATGCACAAGATCCAGGACCGCCCCATGGCCGTCGACGGCAAGGTCGAGATCCTGCCGATGATGTACCTGGCGCTCTCCTACGATCACCGCATCATCGACGGCCGCGAGTCCGTGGGCTTCCTGGTCTCCATCAAGGAGCTGCTGGAAGACCCGACCCGTCTGCTGCTGGATGTCTGAGCAAGCGTGACTGAAAGATAACGAGGGGCCGCCCAGGCCCCCATTCACAGGGGATTGAGAAACACGAGCCCCGGACGGAAATACCTACAACACGGATAGAGCATCTATGAATCTGCATGAATATCAGGCAAAACAGCTGTTTGCCGAGTATGGCCTGCCGGTCTCCGAAGGTTATGCCTGTGCTACCCCGCAGGAAGCGGCCGAAGCGGCCGACAAGATTGGCGGCAACACCTGGGTCGTCAAATGCCAGGTCCACGCCGGTGGCCGCGGTAAAGCGGGCGGCGTCAAGCTGGCCAAGAGCAAGGACGAGATCCGCGCCTTTGCCCAGAACTGGCTCGGCAAGAACCTGGTGACCTATCAGACTGACGCCAATGGTCAGCCGGTTACCAAGATCCTGGTGGAGTCCTGCACCGACATCGCCAAGGAACTGTACCTGGGCGCCGTGGTCGACCGTGGCTCTCGCCGCGTGGTCTTCATGGCTTCCACCGAAGGTGGCGTGGAGATTGAGAAAGTCGCCCACGAAACCCCGGAACTCATTCACAAGGCGGCCATCGATCCCCTGGTAGGCCCGCAGCCTTATCAGGCCCGCGAGCTGGCCTTCAAGCTGGGTCTGGTCGGCGATCAGATCAAGCAGTTCACCAAGATCTTCATGGGCTTGGGCCAGATGTTCCTGGACTGCGACTTCGCCCTGCTGGAGATCAACCCCCTGGTCATCACCGACAAGGGCAACCTGCACTGCCTGGACGGCAAGATCAACATCGACGCCAACGCCCTGTACCGTCAGCCCAAACTGCGCGAGATGCACGATCCGTCCCAGGATGACCCCCGCGAAGCGCACGCCGCCCAGTGGGAGCTGAACTATGTGGCGCTTGATGGCAACATCGGCTGCATGGTCAACGGCGCCGGTCTGGCCATGGGTACCATGGACATCGTCAACCTGCACGGCGGCTCACCGGCCAACTTCCTGGACGTCGGCGGCGGCGCCACCAAGGAGCGCGTGACCGAGGCCTTTAAGATCATCCTCTCCGACAGCAAGGTACAAGCCGTGCTGGTCAACATCTTCGGTGGCATCGTGCGCTGCGACATGATCGCGGAAGGCATCATCGGTGCCGTGAAGGAAGTGGGGGTGAAAGTGCCCGTGGTGGTGCGTCTGGAAGGCAACAACGCCGAACTGGGTGCCCGTAAACTGGCCGACAGCGGCCTCAATATCATCGCCGCAACGAGTCTGACTGACGCAGCTCAGCAAGTGGTAAAAGCAGCGGAGGCCAAATAATGAGCGTTCTGATCAACAAAGACACCAAGGTGATCTGCCAGGGCTTTACCGGCGGTCAGGGTACCTTCCACTCCGAACAGGCCATTGCCTACGGTACCCAGATGGTCGGCGGTGTGTCCCCGGGCAAGGGCGGCACCACTCACCTGGGTCTGCCGGTGTTCAACACCGTCCGTGACGCCGTGGAAGCAACCGGCGCCACCGCCTCCGTCATCTATGTGCCGGCGCCGTTCTGTAAGGACGCCATCCTGGAAGCCATCGATGCCGGCATCAAGCTCATCGTCACCATCACCGAAGGCATCCCGACCCTGGACATGCTGCAGGTCAAGGTGAAGCTGCAGGAAACCGGCGTGCGCATGATTGGCCCGAACTGCCCGGGCGTCATCACCCCGGGTGAGTGCAAGATTGGCATCATGCCTGGCCACATCCACAAGCCGGGCAAGGTGGGCATCGTCTCCCGCTCCGGCACCCTGACCTATGAAGCGGTCAAGCAGACCACGGACGAGGGCTTCGGCCAGTCCACCTGCGTCGGTATCGGTGGCGACCCCATCCCGGGTTCCAACTTCATCGACATTCTGGAGATGTTCCAGAATGACCCGCAGACCGAAGCCATCGTGATGATCGGCGAGATCGGCGGCAACGCCGAGGAAGACGCGGCGGCCTACATCAAGGCTCACGTCACCAAGCCGGTGGTCTCCTACATCGCGGGCGTCACCGCCCCGGCTGGCAAGCGCATGGGTCATGCGGGCGCCATCATCGCCGGTGGTAAAGGCACCGCGGCCGAGAAATTTGCCGCACTGGAAGATGCCGGCGTGAAAACCGTGCGCTCCTTGGCCGATATCGGCAAGGCCCTGCGTGAAGTGACCGGCTGGTAAGTTAGCCTGTTAGCTCAGATAGCAAAATGCCGCCCTTGGGGCGGCATTTTTATTGCTAGTATTCTGAGATAAGAGTTTTCTCGATGACTGTTATATACCAGCCTATTATTTCTGACCTGCAGTCAAGAATTGAATTCGCTCTTTGGTAAAGTCTGTTTGGCACTTGAAGATTTCAACCCTGTCTTTGACTGCTTCATCTGGGGAGTTGGCTCTACTTAGAGAACCGCAAGTATTGGCTTTGGCAATGACCCACTGCCTTTGTGAATCCATCATTGATGAGCGGAATGACTTGGGAATTGCTCCCCAGATACGATTCAGCTCTTTATCCTCGGCCATATAGAGTTCCTTGGCCGCCGGTACCATTGAAGGATCGTTCTCCTTGAGGATCTCATCTTTTCTGGTTGCGATAGAGGCAGCGTTTACCAGAGTCAACATTGGAGAATAGAAGTTCGTCCCTCTGACGGAGATGTCTGTGCCATTATCTGCCAGACGTAGACTGTAAGTTCTGTCTTTCCATATTAAGGAGTTATTTCTGCTTGTCGCATCACTATGGTTCAGGAATTCGTTGTAAACAGCGGGAACCTTATCCGCAACGTCTTTAAGCTCCATAGGTATTGTCATTGTGATAGTCGCGATACAGTTCAGTGAGGCATCTGTCTTGTCAACCGTTGTGACCTCTGATGCTTGAACATTAATAGCATCAAGGGTTGCCTGAAATTGGCTAAGTTGCTCGGTACTGGTGGTCTTTGCATACCTAGACTTCAGCATTGGAGATGCATCATCGCGAAGTGTCTGCACAAGAGCAGACACAGCATCCTCTCTTCCGCATTTAAATGGTGCTGACTCTTCTTTTACATCGAACAACCCAGCAAAAGCGGGGCTTGATGCACTGACTCCGATTATTACTGCTATTACTTTAAAGTTCATATCTTTTACCAAGTCAATGATGCCATGCAACGGCCTCTCGGAGGCTAAATATCCATGACAAAGAGCAAAGCGCCTAGGATATCAACTCATTTGAGGCCCGTCACCTGTCAATATTACCGGGGGAAACTCGGGAGAGGATCACCTTGGAGGAGTGTGGGGCACGCAATCTGGATCGGCTACCTTTTGACCTCGACCTATTTTTTACCTGTTTTGATAAGCCTCTCACGAGGCATGTATTGACATACGATCTTGTTATAAATTGTGGAAGGTGACATTTTATAAAACACTCTAGGGAGAGATGTTGGCCCAGAGGGAATCGTCATAGGATTGATTAGTGACATTTTCATTGCCTCTGCCAGACAATATGACTCCGAATAGATAGTGGTTCTCCCTTATGGAAATTATGTACATGCTGAATCACTTGTTTGGAAGAAAAAAGGAAGCGTCACCTCCTGACATGAAAGATATTTTCAGGGGGACTGGATGCCCCAAAGTGCCAGAAAGTGCGTACAGCGGGTACCCAACGCCACTACCACCAGAGCCTTCAATCGAGGCTTATCTTATTCGTTTCCTTGTTTCAGAGGATAGTCTGGCGATATTTTTCCAAGCTCTTGCCCAAACAGGCTATGTAGTGAGCCCTGATTTGAACACACAGGTATTAAGTCGTTCAGGGGATCCAGTGAGCAAGAAAGTCATGCTTTTCTTGCTCCCTTCTTTTGCTGGAACGACAGTCTCGTTTGCCTGTAATGACCTTGATGTGCTTGAAACTCTCCAGCAGACGAGATTAGATCCACCTCTTCCTGCAGACTCATTCCCATGGATTGACCCCGAAGGGTTGGGCTCACTACAGGGAGACATGGAATACTGGTGGACGTATTTGTGGTTACCATTTTGGTTGTCCTTAAGCCAAGAGAGGCAGTCTGCCTTGGAGCTTGAACCTGAATGGCGTGAATTTATCGCAATGCATCAGCCATACGACACTTCTGCATCTACCGGTTGAATCGCTACCGTGCCAGTGTTGGTATGGCCTGATATCTTCAGAGCCTCATCGTTTTTGGCCCTTCTAGTTTTTGGTCGCCTTGGCATCTTTTGTCGTTTCTGGAGGACAATGCATGGGGAGGAAGGGGGCGCCCTCGCTACTGCGGAGGAAGCAAAGCCTGCAACCTCGGTTGTGGTGACCATGTTGATGTGAATAGCAGTTTTAATGGGCCGGTTAATTGGTTAGATATCATCAAGAACAGGATCATGTAGCGTCTCTTTGGCTCTGTCGCAAACCTTGAAAAATCGGGCCATAGGGCGTATAACCACGCGCTTGTCAGTGTATTGAGTGAGCTAACTTTTATGCAGCAGAGTGAACCCGTGCAGACCGCCCCCTTTTGGCAGGTAAAAAACCTGCAACAGATGACCATGACGGAGTGGGAGTCCCTGTGCGACGGCTGCGGCAAGTGCTGCCTGAACAAGCTGATCGACGAGGACACCGAGGAGCTGGTGTTCACCAACGTGGCCTGCAATCTGCTCAATACCAAGACTTGCCAGTGCTCCGACTACGGCAACCGCTTCAAAAAAGAGCCGGACTGCCTGCAGATCACTCACGACAAGATTGCCGAGTTCAACTGGCTGCCCTCCACCTGCGCCTATCGCCTGCTGGCGGAGGGGCAGAGTTTGCCAGAGTGGCATCCCCTTATCACCGGCAGCCGCAGCGCCATGCACCAGGCTGGTCAGTCGGTGCGCGGCAAGGTAGTGCACGAGGCGCAGGCTGGTGACTGGGCCGACCATATCATCACCTGGGCGAGCTAAGCCTTAATCCGCCGTTTATTGCTTACTACAGGGGCAGGGGAGTGAGACTTCGCTGCCCCTGTTGTTTTTGGCATATAAGTGATCAGTTTTTTGCGATAAAGGCAGTTTGAAACTTCATGGTGAGATGAAAGCATCGTGAAGTCGTGAGAGGTCGCCCCTGACGCAGCCAGCACCCGTTAAACCGCATCCATGACACAAGGGCTGCAGAGCACACTCTGCAGCCCTTGTTGCTTTCTGGCGCTTGCTAGCGATGTAGAGTGGTTTCCCCTCACCCTGACCCTCTCCCAAGGGGAGAGGGAATAGATCGAGGTTGCTATGCAAAACTCGTGGTGGTCGAGCATGGTTCTGCTCTGCTTTTCTGAGTACCTGAGTACCTGAGTACCTGAGTACCTGAGTACCTGAGTACCTGAGTACCTGAGTACCTGAGTGAATCGCCCCTGGTTTTC
>NZ_CDBK01000046.1:0-11942 GCF_000819785.1 Aeromonas caviae
GTACGAATATGACGACCAGCGAGAAGGCAGGCTGATGGACGCCTGCGCAATGAGGCCGACCTTTGGCCGCGACAAGCCGGCATTTGGCCCGGTTCACCTTGCCTGCCTGGCCGTCGCCCTTGCCCTGCATCTCGCCCTCCTCTGGCTGATGCAAGGCAGCCGCCCCGCCCCCGTCACGCCCCCCGAGCCCATCACCTTGTCTGCCCGCTGGGCCGGCGAGTCGGACAAAGATGACGCACCGGCCAAGCCGGCGGCGCCAGCGGCCACTCCGGCTCCCCCTCGGGAGGTGAAGAAACCGGCACCTGTGCCGCCGAAAGTGGTCAAGCCGGTCGTCAAGAAACCGGCTCCCAAACCGGCGCCCACTCCGCCAAAGCCCAAGCCAGTACCGATGACCAAACCAGCACCAGTGGCCAAGGCCGAGCCGGTGGTCGCGCCCTCTGCGCCTGCTACCCCGCAGACGGCGGCCAATACCCAGAGCGCGAGTGGCGCCAGTGCGCCGCCGACCAAGTCCCGCCAGACTGGGGCCGGGGCCGGCAGCAGTGCCCCCATCGCACGGGATGCCAGGCTGAACAACCCCGAGCCTCCCTACCCTCCGGAGTCACGCCGACGGGGAGAAGAGGGGCGCGTGGTATTGAAGGTCCGAGTCAGCAAGGAGGGCACCGCCGAGTCGGTCGACGTGGAGCAGAGCAGTGGTCATCGACGCCTGGACATGGTCGCCCGCAAGACCGTCAGCCGTTGGCGCTTCATTCCAGCCAAACAGAACAATACCGCCGTCCCAGCCTGGACAGGGGTTACCATTATTTTCAAGCTAGGAAACTAACCATGAATCCGGAAATCGAAACAAGCGGGATGGGCATAACGCATCTGCTCAGCCAAAACACCGGGGTGGGCCTGGTCCCGCTGATCCTGCTGGTACTGATGTCGCTCGGCACCTGCTACTACGGGTTGCTCAAGCTCTGGCTTGACCATCGCGAGCAGCGCCTGAACGCCCGTTTCATGGGTGCCTTCTGGCACCATGAGAGCGTGCAGGCGATGGCGAACCAGCTCGCCCAGACGCCCCCTGAAGAAGCCTGCGGCAGGATAACGAGTGCGGCACTGACGGCGGTTGCCCAGATTGAGCGATCCCAGGGACGGGCCGCCTCTCTCAAGCTGGGTTCCCCCGACGACTTCTTGCTGCGCGCCCTGCGCCAGACCATCAGCGCGGAGCGGATCCGCCTCGAGCACGGCTTGGCCTTCCTCGCCTCCGTCGGCTCCGCGGCCCCCTTCATCGGGCTCTTTGGCACCGTCTGGGGCATCTATCACGCCCTGCTGGCCATAGGGGCCGCGGGCCAGAGCAGCCTGGACAAGGTCGCAGGCCCGGTCGGTGAGGCCCTCATCATGACCGGCTTCGGTCTCGCCGTCGCCCTGCCTGCTGTGCTGATCTACAACTTCTTCGTGCGCCGCAACCGCCTCAAACTCGCGGCGCTGGACGAGTTTGCCTACGACCTGTTCGCCCTGCTGGTGACCGGCGTGGAGCAGAGCGCCTCCAGGGTGACGCCACTGGCCGCCGTCGACAGCGCCAAGCAGGGGCAGATGTAATGGCTTTCGGCAAACTTCCCGGGGAATCGGACGAGCAGCCCCTCTGTGAGATCAACATGATCCCGATGATCGACGTCATGCTGGTGTTGCTCATCGTCTTCATGATCACCGCCCCCCTGCTCACCAACGCGGTCAAGCTCGAGTTGCCCGAGGCCAGCAGCCAGGTCAATCAGCCCAAGCAGGAGGATGTGATCCTCTCCATCGACGGTGCCGGCAAGATCTACTGGAACGACAAGCAGGTCGATGAGACGGCGCTGCTCGCCGAGATGGTCAAGGCCAGCGAGGCCAAGCCGGAGATCCCCGAGATCCAGCTGCGCATCGACAAGAGCGTGGAGTACGGCGCCATCGCCAAGGTGATGGCACAGGCCTCCCAGCACGGGTTACACAAGATAGCGTTCGTCAGCCAGCCTGAAAGCGAGTGATGGCCAGGAAGAGAGCAACTCGTGTAACAAGGCATCACCCAGGTGGTGCCTTGTTTATTGGCCCTCCCTATACCCGGTTGCCAGCGGCGGGACTGCCCTGCATGATGCAAGGCCGCCCCGCCATTTCAAGGAGAGAAGATGAGAACATCGGATTACGTGAGGCTGCTGGTGCTGGCGGCCATCTGGGGTGCCAGCTTCTTGTTCATGCGCATCGCGGCGCCGGCGTTCGGCTCGGTCAACACCACCTTCCTGCGGGTCTTCTTCGCCCTCGTCGGGCTCGCCGCCATGCTCCTGCTGCTGCGCACCCCCATGCAGTTTCAGGGCAAGCTCAAATCCATCATGGTGCTTGGCATCATCAACTCCGGCGTCCCCTTCCTGATGTATGCCGTGGCGGCCCTCTGGCTGCCCGCGGGGTATTCCGCCATCCTCAACGCCACCACGCCCCTGATGGGCGCCCTCATCGGCTTCTCCTTCTTTCACGAGGCGCTGACCTTGCGCAAGTGGGCCGGGGTCATGCTGGGGCTGGTGGGCATCGGGCTCATCACCACCACCGGGGAGGTCGACCTGAGCGGCCAACTGGCCATCGGGGTGCTGGCCTGCCTCATCGCCACCGCCTGCTATGGCTGCGCCGGCTTTCTGACGAGGCGCTGGGTCACCGAGCGGGGAGGCCTGGACGCCAAACTGGTGGCCTTTGGCAGCCAGATAGGGGCCGTCCTCTTCCTGCTTCCCTTCTTCGGCTACACCCTGGCGACCGGCCCCGCCGTCGACTGGGCCCAGCCTGGGGTCTGGGCCAGCGTGCTGGCGGTCGGTTTCCTCTGCACCGCCTTCGCCTATCTGCTCTATTTCAGGTTGATCGCCGACATCGGCCCCCTGCGAAGCCTCACTGTCACCTTCCTCATTCCGCCCTTCGGCATCCTGTGGGGCTATCTGGTGCTGGGGGAAACCCTCACCGGCGGCTTCGTGTTCGGCGGCGCCGTGGTCTGCCTCGCGGTCTGGCTGGTGACCAGCCCCGCCAGAGCCATCAAGCCGGCCAAGGCACAAGCCTAGGCTCCGCGTCATCTGCCGGGCCCATGGCTCGGCAGATGGGCGCAACTGGGGTAAGATGACCCCCATAGTTTCTCCCGCCCCGGCGGACACCACAGCAGGGCCAGCCTTGAATCACCTCGAACCCGCCAGTCAGAGCAGACAACAGCAGATCTTCACCGTCACCCGCCTCAACAGCGCCGTGCGCATGATCCTGGAGCAGGATCTGGGGCTGGTGTGGCTGACCGGGGAGCTCTCGAACCTCGCGATGCCAAGTTCCGGCCACTGGTACTTCTCCCTCAAGGACATGTCGGCCCAGGTGCGCTGCGCCATGTTCAAGGGCAACAACCGCCGGGTGCCGTTCCGTCCCCAGGATGGCATGCAGGTGCTGGTGCAGGCGCGAGTCTCCCTCTATGAACCCCGGGGCGACTACCAGCTCATCATCGAGTCCATGCAGCCCGCCGGGGATGGCATGCTGGCCCTGCGCTTCGAGGAGCTCAAGCGCCGCCTCGGTGCCGAAGGGCTCTTTGACGAAGGGCGCAAGCGCCCCTTGCCCCGGGAACCCCGCGCCGTGGGGCTGGTCACCTCCGCCACCGGCGCCGCCCTGCACGACATGCTGACCGTCTTGCGCCGCCGCGCCCCGGACTTGCCCGTTTTCATCTACCCGACCCAGGTGCAGGGGAGCGCCGCCACCGCCCAGATCGTCTCGGCCATCATGCTTGCCAATCGCCGCGCCGAGGTGGATGTGCTCATCGTCGGACGCGGCGGCGGTTCCCTTGAAGATCTCTGGTGCTTCAACGAAGAGGCAGTGGCACGGGCCATCGCAGGCTCCGCCATCCCCGTGGTGAGCGCCGTAGGACACGAGGTGGACGTCACCATCAGCGACTTTGCCGCCGACCTTCGTGCCCCCACCCCCTCTGCCGCCGCCGAGCTGGTGGCGCCGGACAGGCGCACCCGCGCCCAGCGCCTCGAGCACCTGCGCCAGCGGCTCACCCAGGCCATGAGCCGTCACCAGGTTGCCGCCCGCCATGGCTTCGTCCTGCTGCAGAAGCGGCTCGATCATCAGGATCCCAAGCGACGGCTGGAGCAGCAGTCCCAGCGCCTCGACGAGCTCGACCGCCGCTTGCAGCAGCACCTGCGTGATCGCCTGCACCAGGGGGAGCGGCGCCTCGCGAGCCTCGCCATGCGCCTGCAGGCCAGAAGCCCCGAAAAGCTGCTGGCCATCGGCAAACGTCGTCACCAGCTTGCCGAGGAGCGCCTCCATGCCCTCATCGCAAAACGCCAGGATCTCGCCCGCCACCGCCTCGCCATGCTGGGAGCCCGCCTCGACGGCATCAGCCCGCTGGCCACCCTGGGGCGCGGTTACGCCATCGTGCGCACCCCCTCCGGGGAGGTGATCCGCCGCGCATCCCAGGTCAATGCAGGCCAGACCCTGATCACCACCCTCGCAGAGGGAGCGCTGCGGGTACGGGTGGACGAGGTCGACAACCGCTGACAAAAAGCGGGGGCCTGCACCAGGCCCCCGCCTCCTTTCTGTGCTCCGATAGCCCGTTATACCAGGGCATGACCGGCCATCTTGCCCGGGTGGCCGGATGGTTTCTCGCCCCCCTTGATCCCCCCCGGTGGATTGCACCTCAGATACTCGAACAACCCGGCCTGCAAATTGACGTTCCAGAAACGCCCCGCCAGGGTGAGGGCGAGACGCTCGGCCGAGAGCCGTGCCAGCCCGTGTCGCTGCCAGGCCTCAAAGAGCGGCATCAGGTGGGAGACCAGCCCCTGTGGCAATTGCGACAACGCCAGCCATCCGGTGTCGAGCCCCCCTCTCAGCAACCCGTCGAGACGGGCATCGGGATTGGGCCTCATCACCATGCCGGGAGCACGCACGCCCTTCGCCTGCGCCTCATGCCAGGGCGCCAGATCCCGGCCATACATGAGGCCGTGGCCGTGAATGTTGCCCCCCGCCCCTGCGCCGAAGGGCAGGATCTCGGCGCCCCACTTGGCCATCTGGTTGTAGCGGCTCTGCTCGGCATCGATGCGCCGCCAGTGGCTGCAGGAGAGCCGCTCCCAACCCCCCGCCTCCAGTGTCCGGGCCCCGTCGGCATACATGACTGCCCGCTGCTGGCCATCGGCGGCCCAGCCCAGGGTGCCTTTCTCGTCGGCGCGCGCCAGATTGGTGCCCGCCATGGAGATGAGTTGATAGAGATCCACCCCGTGCACCCCGCTCGCCATCACATCCGCGATATCCTGGCGCCACACGGCCTCATCCTGACCCGGCAGACCGAAGATGAGATCCGCCACGATAACCGCCTCGTTGTGGCGGGTCAGCGCCGCCAGCCGGGCCAGCAAGGTCTCCCTGTCATCGAAGCGGGCCGCCTGCTGGCGCACGCGGGTATCAAAACTCTGTACGCCGAACGAGAAACGATTGAAGCCACCCGCCAGGGCCGTCTGCCACTTCTCGTCATCAAAGCCGTTGAGCCGCCCCTCCAGGGTCAGCTCCGCATCCACGGTCAGGGGAAAACGGCGGATGGCGCTGGCCAGGCGGGCGAGATCGCCCGCCTCCATGTCGGTCGGCGTGCCGCCCCCCACATAGACCGCCGAGAAAGGCCGGCTCTGGACGAGCGGCGTCTCGGCTGCCTGGTGCAGCGACCCGCAGAGTGCCTCCATGTAGCGGCTCATGCGCGCCGGATTGGCGCCGTTTTCGAAGAAGTTGCAAAAACTGCAGCGCTTGCGGCAAAACGGGATATGGATGTAGAGCGCTCGGGCCTTGGCCTCGCTCTCCTGCTGCCACCAGGCTTGCCAGCCGGCATCGTCCAGCATCAGGGGGGCGGCCCCTCCCCGGCTGGCATGGGCCGACGTCTTGGCGGTGAAGGCGAATTTGAGGGGATCCGGGGTACAAAGCCCCGTCATGGTCGAAGAAAGCTGGAGAGTCGTCACTGGGGTTACCCTGCGTAAATAACGCAAATGATAACGAATATCAGTTGCAGGTATTTGTGCTGGATCAAGTCGGGAAGGATTGAGCCGTCACTCTGTCCCCATCAGGGCAGCAGCGCGTCAGGCAAGGAAGGCGTGAAACAACAAGGGAAGAGAGCCACTCTCCCACTGGAGAGTGGTGGCACACACAGGATCAGGCGGTTGATTCAAGGCTCCCGACGGGAGCGCCGCGCGGATACCGGCTGACGGGGTCAGCCATTGCCGATGATGATGGCAACCCGGCGATTTTCCGCTCGTCCGGCAGCGGTCGCGTTGTCGGCGATGGGCGCCTCTTCTCCGCGGCCACGGATATCCAGGTTCCCCTGGGGCATACCCACCGACACCAGGACATCGGCCACCGACCGTGCCCGCTTGAGGGAGAGTTGCTGGTTGTAGGCCTCATCACCGTTGGAGTCGGTATGACCGTCCACCCGGGCCCGGTTCAGTCCTACCTCAATCAGGGCCTTGCCGAGTTTCTCCACCACCTGGCGGGTCTCGGGGTTGAGGGCCCCCACATTATTGGCGAACAGCACCTTGTTGGAGATATCCAGGGTCCATCCCTCGTCGGTCAGGTGAAAGCCCTGCTCCTTCAAGGCGGCGATCTGCTCCGCCGTGAGCCCCTGGGGAGGGCTCTGGCACGCCGCCAGCACACTCAGCAACAGTGCCACCAGGCCCGCTTTGATCGGGTTCAACATGCGCATTCTTATCATCCTTTCACTATTTCCGGTTCAACTTCACGTGCTCGTTTTTCGTGTTTCTCTCTCCTCCCTGCGTTGTCGTTTGGCTTGATACATGGCGTCGTCTGCCCATTGCAGCAGGGCATCCGCCGTCCTCCCCTGCTCGGGATAGCGGGCAGAGCCGATGCTGATCCCCACCCCGAGATGGCGACCGTCACTCAATACCACGGGGGTGTTCATCGCCTGCTGCACTCGCCCTATCACCTCGCGCACCTCGTCCTCCCCCTGGATCGGGGTCAGGAGGATGACGAACTCATCTCCCCCCAGCCGGCAGACCAGATCCAGGGGCCTGAGCTGATGCTGCACCCGCCGCGCCACGGCGATCAGCACTTCGTCGCCGATGCCGTGGCCCAGGTTGTCGTTGATCTGCTTGAAACGATCGCAATCCAGATAGAGCAGGGCAAAACCTTCATGCCCCTTGTTGCCTGCCAGAATGGCCTGCTCCATGCGAGCCTCGAACAGAGCACGGTTGGGCAGACCGGTCAGGGGATCATGGGTTGCCTGATGCAGCAGGCTGGCGTTCTCCCGCTTCTGGTGGGCCTGCCAGGCTTCCAGCTCGTCGAGCAGCGAATTGAAATCCTCACCCAGCTCGTGCAGCTCGGCGATATTGGCCGCCGGCACCCGCTCCTTGAGGGCCCGCTGGCGGCTGACGTTGTAAGCCACCTCGGTCAGGGCCTTGAGGGGTGCCGTGATGGAGCGCTGCATCCGGCGCGCCACATGGAGTGCCCCGAGAATACTGATGAGCAGGCACACCAGGGTAGCCAGCAAGGTCTGCAACAGGAATCGCAGCAGGTACTGGCCGTGACCGACCAGATGCACCCTGGCTATCTCCTTGTGCTCGCGCACCATGGGGAGCGCCACGGGCCCCGGCAGGATTAGACGGGCCAGGTGCTGCTCCAGGGTGGTCCAGGGGGTAGTGATGTCCCGGCGCCAGCTCGCCAGCACCTGGCCGTCCGGCAGCACTATGCTGGCGCTGGCTATGTCTTCCCGGGAGGTGATGGTCTCCAGGGCATCCAGTGCCGCCTCCTTGTCATGGAAGACCACGGCCGCCTCAGTGGTGTAGCTGATGGCCCGCGCCACCAGCTTGAGGTTGTGATCCGCATAAAGGCGCAGCGCCAGCAGCGCCGTGACGGTCAGAAACAGCCCGGCCATGCAGACGGCAGTCAGGGAGATCATCATGTGGGTGCGCCCCAGACTCTGTCGCAGGGTAAGCCGGGGAGTGGCGTGATGGACCGTCATCGCACCTCCTCATCGGCTCGCGCCAGCTTGAGCACGGCCGGGTGCACTCGCACGCCGCTGCGGGCCAGCGCATCCAGATTGACCCGAAAACGCACCCTCTCCTCCCCGGCCTGCAGACAGAAGACCGCATCGGCGATGCACTCGCGGCTCTGCTCGCTGATGCTGAGGATGGCGTGACCGCGCAGGCGCTCGAACAGGGAGAGGCGCTGCGCCGGAGCCAGCACCCCCAGATAGATGACATCGCAGCGCTGGATCAGCGACTCGTCGTCCATGTCGTAGTGATGGACCTCCACCGGTCGGCCATTGGCCTGCCGTTCGATGGTCAGAAGGGATGACGCATATTCCGTCGGCGCCGTGATGCAGAGCCGAAGCCTGGCGGGCTCGCTGGGCCAGCGGGTGTAACTGAGGATATCGAGCACGGTCTGGCGCACCATGTCGCTGCGCGCCTCGGCGGAGGTTGCCGCCATGGCCTGGTTTGCCAGCATCAGCATGCAGCACAGTGGCGCCAGCCACATCAGTAACCGGAGGTAACAAAGCATCTGCATGGTGCCCGCGAGAGTGTCCAGGTCGGCGCCGGGGTAACCCGACGCCCATGATGAGAGTGCCTGCATGGCACCGCACCGAGCTTACCAGCCGGGTGGCCAGCCCCCAGAGGCAAGTGGCACGGTTGCGTCACCGGGTGTCGCAGCCGTGCCTGCAAGGCGCTCAATGCCCCAGGCAGACACCGTCCATCGACACTACTTCTTGCCAATCCCATATTCGCGCAGCTTGTTGGCGATGGCGGTATGGGAGACACCGAGCCGCTTGGCCAGTTGGCGGGTGGAGGGGAACGCCGGGTAGAGCCGCTCCAGCAGGCGGCTCTCGAAACGCTTCACCGCCTCGTCGAGCCCCCCTTCGAACCACTCGTCGATGAGCGGCATGGCATCGGCCGCCACCGGCAAGTCCACGTGCTCGGGTCCAATCTCGTCCCCTTCCAGCAGGGTCATGGCCCGATAGAGGCAGTTGCGCAACTGGCGCACGTTACCGGGCCAGCGGTAGGCGGTGAGGTACTCGGCCATGTTGCGGGTAAAGCGCGGACGGGGGCGCTGCAGTTCGCTGGCAAAGCGCGACACGAACTGCTGGGCCAGAGCCATGATGTCCGCCTTGCGCTCGCGCAGCGGCGGCAGATTGAGGCTAAGCACATTGAGGCGGTAGTAGAGATCTTCGCGAAACTTCCCTTCATGGACCAGATCCAGCAACTGCTTCTGGGTGGTGCAGATGAAGCGCACGTTGACCCTCACCTCCTGCTCGTCACCGACCCGGCGAAACACGCCGTCTTGCAGCACCCGCAGGAACTTGGTCTGCAGATGGGGGGACATGTCGCCGATCTCGTCCAGCATCAGGGTGCCGCCGCTGGCCAGCTCCAGCACCCCGCGCTTGCCCTCGGTGTTGTTGCCAAAGGCGCCGGGGGCATAGCCGAACAGCTCGCTCTCGGCCACGTTGTCCGGCATGGCCGCGCAGTTGAGCGCCATGAAGGGGTGGCTGGAGCGCAGGCTGGCGCCGTGGCAGGCCCGGGCCAGCAACTCCTTGCCGGTGCCGGTCTCTCCCACGATGAGCAAGGGGGCGTCCTGCATCGCGAGCTTGGCTGCCTGGGCCAGCACCTCTTTCATCTTCTGGCTCTCGGCCTGGAGGTGCTCAAAGCCCCCCACTTCCACCGCGTGCAGGGCACTGAAGTGCATACCGACCCGGCGGGCGGATTTGAGCACCACCACGGCGCCGGCCAGAGCCTGCTTGCCCTTCTCTTCGGCCACGAACAGCGGCATCAGATCGCCCAGGTACTCTTCGCCACCGAGGCTCAGCTTGCAGGTCTGGGGCTTGATCTCCCCCGACTCCAGCCAGCGGCCAAACGAGAAGCCCTTGACCAGGGAGGCGATCGCCACGCCGCGCACCTCGTCCGCTGGCAACGCCAGGGTGGTGAGGGCGGCCTGGTTGGCCTGGGTCACCCGCCCCTTGCTGTCGAGGGAGAAGACCAGGTCCGGCAGTGCCTTGAGCAGGGCCTCTATCTCGTGGTGTTCCCGCTCGGAGGGCATGTAGGGGATGGTCTTGACGTCATAGACGCCGGGAATGCGGCGAATTTCCGGCATCAGATGCTGAAAGTCACGGAACTCCAGCTCGGGGAAATTGAGATAGATGATGCCTGAGGTATCGATTTCGATGCCGCGCAGATCGATGTTGTGCTCCACCAGTCGGTCGAGCAATTCCCGGGTCAGGCCCAGACGGTCTTCACAGCTGACTTCAAGACGCATTCGGCACACACTTCCTAGCTAACATTCTGAATAACGGGATAATACAGACTCGATCCCGCCAGTGCGAGCGCTCCCCCACAAAAATGCGGGCCTGCCCCGCTTTCACCGGGCAGGCCCTGTCTGCGCTGGCGCCAGACGGCGGTTACTTCATCAACGCGTCGGTGCGGGCTGCCATGATGAAGTCGTTGCGATGCAAGCCGCCTATCTTGTGGGTCCACCAGCTCACGGTCACCTTGCCCCATTCGAGCAAGATCGCCGGATGATGGAACTCCGCCTCCGCCAGTTCTCCGAGGCGGTTGGTGAACGCCAGCCCCTCCTTGAAGTTGCGAAACACAAATTCACGACGCAGTTGCAGCTCGCCGTTCACCACCAGGGGCTGCCAGTCGGGGATGAGGTGCATCAGCTCCCCCAGCTCCTGATCGCTCACCCTGGGGGCATCGGCGCGGCACGCCTCGCATCGTTGACTCGCCAGTTCAGTCATTCGGGACTCCTTTCATGAAACATCGTGGGAATGAATACGGGTCAGCTCGCCTGCTTGCCGGCAACGGGGGCAAAGCGGGGTGGACGCAGGCCAAGACAACGGGCCTCGGCCACGGCCGCCATGATCCCCGGCCCCTCCAGACCATAGAGGGTATCGAGACGAGGCAGCACGAAATAGGTCGGCTGCATGATGTCGATGCGATAGGGGGTACGCAGGATCTCCAGCAGATCGAAGGGTTGCAGCTCGGGCTTACCCGAGAGGGCATAGGCGGTCTCGCCG
Organism: Aeromonas caviae; assembly: GCF_000819785.1. Lineage (GTDB taxonomy): Bacteria > Pseudomonadota > Gammaproteobacteria > Enterobacterales > Aeromonadaceae > Aeromonas > Aeromonas caviae. The sequence goes on from NZ_CDBK01000046.1 coordinate 11,015, forward strand.
ATGGAGGAGAGAATGCCGCCGCCGTAGATGCGCAGCCCCTCCTCCCCCTGCAGGAGACCGAACTCCACCGTGAACCAGTAGAGCCGCGCCAGATAGACCCGCTCCTCCTTGCTCGCATGGAGTCCGAGCCGACCATACAGGTGAGTGAAGTGGGCAAAGGCCGGGTTGGTCAGCATGGCGCAGTGGCCGAAGATCTCGTGGAAGATGTCGGGCTCTTGCAGGTAGTCGAGCTCGTCCCGGCGGCGAATGAAGGTGGCGACGGGAAAACGGCGATCAGCGAGCAGCGCGAAGAAGTGATCAAAGGAGATGAGGGCCGGCACCGCCGCCACCGACCAGCCGGTGGCGGGCATCAGGGCAGCGTTGATCTCGCCTAGCTGGGGGATACGGTCCAGAGGCAGGTCGAGGCGTGCCAACCCGGCCTGGTATTCGTCGCAGGCCTTGCCATCGAGCGCCGCAAGCTGGCGTGCAATCAGGATCCGCCAGGTGCCGTGCTCCTCGTCCGTGTAGTGGATCCTGCCCTGCCCATCCGGTTGGCGGGCCGTGTAGAGACTTGCCATGAGTGATCCCATCCTTCGGGTGCCAGCCGCCATCCGGGCGGTCACTGGTCGTTGAGTCATGGGATCACTGTAACGGTTTGCCCCTCAAAAAAGCAGCCGACCCCGGGGTCGGCTGCTTTTGACAATTGTAAATTATTTGTGACATCCCTATCGAATCCCAGCCACCTCACGACTTGTTGAGATAACCCGCCAACTGGCCGATCAGCCGCTTGCGCAACTCGCCCAGTTTCGGCTTCTCGTCGGCACACCAGGGGAGCGGACGACAGGCTTCCATGGTACGCATCCCGAGGCGCGCGGTGAGCAACCCGGCCCCGACCCCTTGGGCAGCGCGGGCGGAGAGCTTGGCGGTCAGCTCGGCCCCCAGCAGATCC
>NZ_CDBK01000046.1:12056-12568 GCF_000819785.1 Aeromonas caviae
CTCGGCCCCCAGCAGATCCATCCCTACCTCGGTCACCAGCTCGGTGGCCCCCGCATAGAGCATGTTGCGAAACACCTGGCGAATGAGGCGGATGCGGCTCCAGTAGCCGAGCTCGATGGCATAGACATCGGCGATGTCCTCGATCATCCGCAGGTTGCGCCAGAGCATCAGCATCATGTCGACGGTGGCGAGCGGGCTCAGGGCCACCAGCACGGCGGCCTCCCCCGACCATTTGGCGACGCGGGCCTGGGCCAGCTTGTCCCGCTCGGTGAGCACCAGCTGGCTGTAGAGGGTCAGCACTTCCCGATCGTTGTGGCTCTCGTCAAGCTGGGATAGCCAGGTGCGATACCCTTCCCGCCCCTTGTCACCGCTCTTCTCGGCCAGGGCCTCGCAGAAGGCCTGCCCCTGACCCACCCCCTGATGGGCCAGCAGATCCTCGGCTCTTGAGCGCACATCCTGGCGCCGCTTCAAGGTGCGCAGCCGCAGCCATTCGCTCCCCGCCACCCCGGCGG
>NZ_CDBK01000047.1:0-65959 GCF_000819785.1 Aeromonas caviae
CTGTCGACGCGGGCTGGGGTTGTTGCTTCCACTGGCTCAACACCTTGAGCAGCTCGGCCATGGGCACGGGATGGCTGAGGCGGGCCTTGACCATGGCGGTAGAGGGGGTGATCCCCCTGGCACTGAGTTCGTTGGCTATCTGGATGATCTCTTGGGCTGACATCTTGGCTCCTGCACGGCCGTCTTGCTGCGGGTGGATAGTGGCACAGAGCTTAATCAAAGCCTGTCCATCAGGAAAGCGGAGCGAAGGGCGTGGGTGGCGAGAGGGAGGGGATTGGCGGCTCCGCGTCTACCCAACGCTGGCCGCCGGGAGTGCGGGGATCAGGTCCCCTGGCGCAGCATCACATCCAGCTGGTCGATGGCTTCCGCCCAGTCGGCGTCGTGGCTGAGGGCATCGCGCAGAAAGCCTGCCTGGGAAGGAGTCCAGAACGGCGCGTCGGGCAACTGGGTATGGCGATCGATGGGATGGTCGCGGATAAAACGCTGCTGGCTGATGTCGTCACTGGCCAGCCCCAGCTGGGCAAACAGGGCGGCCATGTCATGGGTGAGCAATTCCATGTTGGTACTCCTTGGAAGGGGGCTGTGGAAGAGTATAGCCAGCCCCCGTGCTCTCAAATCTAGGAGGGGAGACGATGGGGTGGCAGCTCGACACCGGCGACATGCAGCCCCTGCATGCAGAGCTGTCCCTGATAATGGCTCTCTCCGTCGCTGGAGAACTCGAACTGGTAGTAGGTGAGCAGGCGCAGGGGCTTGTGCCCCAGGGCGCGGTGTGTCCGCGCCAGCGACAGCAGTTGCAGGTCATGGTGCTGGCAGTAGCGGCGCATGTATTGCCAGGCCAGCTCCGCCTGGCGGCGCTGTTGCCAGAAGGCCCAGCCAACGAGGCCGAGCAGCAAGATCCCAAGCATTTCTCCCATCAGCGGGTTCCTTCTGTGATGTGTGTGGGGCCCTGTTCACCCCAGGCAACAGGGCCGTCGTGCCGGGCCTAGGTGGCAGCGAACAGGCGACCGATGGCCAGACCCAGGGCCTCGCTGCGTTCGGGGTCACGCAGTTTTGCCAGCATATCATTGCGCAAGGCCGGTAGCGTGACGAGCTCGGCAAATACCTGGTTGAAGAACTGGGTGGGTTGCAGGGCGAGCTGCTCCAGAAACAGGCCGAGCAGTTCGGGGTGTTTCAGATCGGGCCAGAGGCGGCCAGCGATGGCGAGGAGCAGGGAGGGACTTGGCCGGGTTTGCAGCAGGGTCAGCAGCTTGTTGGTGCGCAGTCCGTTGCCCGGGCAGGAGGCCAGTGCCCGGCACAGATAGGCCAGGGTTTCGGGGTCAGGCTCGGCGCACTCCTGCTCCTTGCCGATGCGCTCCAGCAATGCGCCTTGCAGGGCAGGAGGCAGGGGGGCGTTCTCCAGGCTCTGGCACAGGGCGTAAAGAGGGGCCTGCGGCAGCATGGGCAAGGCCTTGCAGACCAGTGCCAGGTTGCGTTCAACCTGCAGCCGCTCAGCGAGATCTGCAAACCCTTGCAGTCCCAGGGCCTGCCACCCCTCTTCCCCCGGCGCCGCCAGATAGTGGCAGAGGGCCTCGTAGTAAGCGGAAGGGGCTTGTTCCAGCTGGCGGGCCAGCTTGGCGTGCACACTGGCCATCTTGGCCTCGGCCGGACGGAAGGTGTAGGGGTTGTCCGCCAGACGCTGGGCCTTCTCTTCGTCCAGTTCACCGGTGAGCTTGTAGCCCAGAGTCTCTACCACCTGATCCATGAAATGCTTGGGGCCGCTGGAGATGAGCAGGCCGCGCTCATCGAGGGCGAACTTGAGGAACCAGAGGTAGTGCCTGGATTCGGTGGGCTGGAAGAAGTGCACGCCGAGCCAGGCGTGCTGCTGCAACGGCCAGGGGTAGGGCTCCTGCTGCTGCTCGATGCGCACGAAGAGGTCGCTGGGGAGCGGGCGCACCTGGCGGCCCAGATCGAACAGCTGAAACTGGGTATCGGCCTGGGTCAGAAACTCGGTCAGGGTGTTGATGGAAGACATGAAGAGATCCCGCTTGAAGATAATGCGGGCGATTATAAGGGGGCTGCACCAGATAGCCAGAGGCGGTGATGCAGGGTATGAAGGTGACGGCAACATGGCAGCCATTGCGGGGTCGGTGTATAGTAGCGCCCCTTTTTGATGGCCGTATTGAGTGGGGCCCCGTCGCAGACCGGGCCCGCGATGAGGAAGTGAGCGAGATGAATCAATATCTGCTGGTTGCCGGTCTGCTGGGAGAGCTGACTGCCGAGTTGCAACGTCTGGAACGCTGGCAAGCCGACCATCCGGGGAGCGAGGCGCTGGCAAGCGAGCTGCCGTTCTGTGTCGATACCCTGAGTTTCGATCAGTGGCTGCAGTTCGTGCTGATCCCGCGCATGGAGCAGCTGGTGCTGCTGCAGGCGCCGCTGCCGACCAGCGTCTCCCTCTATCCCATGGCGAGTGAGGTCTATAAAGAGGAGCTGGCGGAGGTCGAGGCCCTGCTTCGTCTGATCGCCCGTTTCGATCTGCTGCTCTCCGGCAAAGTGGTCGAACAATGATGGACGAGCAGACCCGGACAGCGGATGCCTTGCAGCCGACTCTGCTCTATCAGGATGACTGGCTGGTGGCGGTGAACAAACCGTCCGGTCTCCTGGTGCACCGCAGTTGGCTCGACAAGGCCGAGACCCGTTTCGCCATGCAGATGACCCGGGATCTGATCGGGGGTCGTCATGTCTACCCCGTGCACCGACTGGACAGGCCCACTTCGGGTGTGCTGCTGTTTGCTCTCGATCCTGCCGTGGCCCGCACCCTGACCGAGGCCTTTGCTGCCCGTCAGGTCCACAAGGAGTACCTGGCACTGGTGCGGGGATGGGCCCCCGAAGAGGGGCTCATCGACTATCCGCTCAAGGAGCAGCTGGACAAGATTGCCGATGCCTTCAGCGACCCGGATCGCCCCGCCCAGGAGGCTGTGACCGCGTTTCGTCGTCTGCATCAGGTCGAGCTGCCCTTCGCCGTCTCCAAGAAGCATCCCACCAGTCGCTACAGCCTGGTCCGCCTCTTTCCCAAGACGGGGCGCAAGCACCAGCTGCGCCGCCATCTGGATCACCTGTTCCACCCCATCGTTGGTGATACCACCCACGGGGATGGCCGGCACAACCGCTTCTTTCGCGAGCACTACGGGTGCGACCGCCTGCTGTTGATCGCGCACCGTCTGAGCTTCGAGCATCCGGTGCTCAAGGTGCCGATGCGGATCCAGGCGCCCCTGGGCCCCGAGGTGCTGGGTCTGTTCGCCCGTCTGGGCTGGCCTGCCAGCGAGCAAGACTACGGCGCCTGAGCCTCTTTCCATCTGTTGCCTCTGACCGGGCTGTGGCATGCTGTAGCCCAGGTACGTCAGAGGAATGACTTATGGCTCAACGAGATATCGCCTGCGCAATCGCGTGCCCCCCGCCTGTTCAGGGGGGCTCTTCCTACCCATCCCGGTCTTGCCGGGTCCAATATCTGTCCCTGAGGAGTCGCTGATGGCCGAGATCGATATCCTGGTCGGCACCGTCTACGGCTCTGCCATGCTGGTGGCCGAGACCCTCTGTGACCACCTGCAAGCCAATGGCCATGTTTGCCAGATCTTCGATGACGCGGCGCTGACCGACATCGATGCCTCCCGCTTTCTGCTCATCGTGACCGCCACCACGGGGCAGGGGGATATACCGCCCAATTTGCAGCCCTTTGCCAGTGCCCTGGCCGATCGTGCTCCTTATATGAAGGGATGGCGCTATGCCCTCATCGCCATGGGAGACAGCAGCTATGAACACTTCTGCGGAGCGGGGCGAACGCTGGATGCTCTGTTGCAGGAGCTGGCTGCCGAGCCACTGGTTGTGCGCCTGGAAATCGATGCGACGGTAGAAGATGAGCCTGAAGTGGCAGCGCTTGCCTGGTTGAAAACCTGGGAAAATAGACTGTAGCCAGACCCTTCTCTCCGAGAATAAATTCACCTCCGTGAGTGTGCTGACGGGGGTGTTTTATTTTTGGGGCGTCACGCCTCAGCCTCCAAATATATCCTCTCTTTCGTCCGGTTATTTTTCTCGCCAATGATGATAACCGGTTGGCCATATTCATCATCACCCACGACAAATTGAAAAATTAAAAGTTCCGCATTGAAAGCGATTTCAGTCATGTTTTTGCTACTGCGACACGGATTTATCACTTAACTCTCGTCGCGAATTAATATTTGAAAGCGCTTTCTTTGGTTGTTGTTTTTCTTTTTTGTGCTTTTCATGGGTGATTGTCGCCAACAAATGCAAATTTATTGACCTGTTGTTGCTGTAGTCGTGGGTGGCGTGCGATTTGTCATCGTTTTGTGAATCAGCTCATGTTTGCAGGGAATTTGGGTACATATAATCGACCTCGGTTATCACCAAAACGTTTTTCCGGTGATAAGAACTTGAATATCAGGATCACACTCCTCTCAGCGGGAATAAGGAAAATGAAAATGAAAGCAAAGTGGCTCCCGATCGCTGCAGCAGTAACCGCAGCCCTGGCTTCCCAAGCCGCCTTCGCCGTTGATTTCCACGGCTACTTCCGTTCAGGTGTCGGTGTTTCCGGTGACGGGGACATGGTCAAATACAACGTCAACAAGGTTGGTCGTCTGGGTAACGAAAATGATACCTACGGCGAAGTTCAGCTGGGTCAGGAAGTCTTCAACAAAGATGGCAAGACTTTCTACGTAGACTCCATGTTCGCCATGGCGTCCAACGGCTCCAACGACTGGGAAGGTACCGGCACCGTCTGTAACTTCGATGCCAAGCAGTGCAACGGCGATTCCGACTTCGCCCTGCGTCAGTTCAACGTGCAAGCCAAGGGGCTGCTGGGCTTCGCGCCGGAAGCCACCCTGTGGGCCGGTAAGCGTTACTACCAACGTCACGACATCCACATCTCTGACTTCTACTACTGGAACATCTCCGGTGCCGGCGCCGGTATCGAAGGCATCCAGGCTGGTCCTGGCAAGCTCTCCCTGGCCTGGGTCCGCAACGACCGCAGCGCGGGTGATGTCTTCGGTCAGTACACCCAGACCGGTGTAGATGGCAACGGTGATCCGGTTTATCAGAAGAACGAAGATCTGAACGTCAACACCCTGGATGTGCGTTATGCCGGCATCCCGCTGTGGCAGGACGGTTCTCTGGAAGTGGGCGCCATGTATGCCCTGGTCAATGAGACAGACGCCCAGAAAGATCTGAAGAACGACAACATGAAGAACGGCGTCATGCTGACTGCCGAACTGACCCAAGGCATCTTCGGTGGCTTCAACAAGACCGTGCTGCAGTACGGTACCGAAGGCTACTCCAAGACCATGGCCTTCTACGGTGACGGTTCCTGGTATGGTGCCGAAGCCAAAGCCGGTGCCGATGGCTACCGTATCATCAACTGGGGCGTCATCCCGATGGGCAACTCCTGGGAAATGGGTCACCAGCTGGTCTACGGGGTAGGCAACGAGATGTGGAACGGCAACGACAAGTACGAAACCATGTCTGTCGTCGCTCGCCCGATGTACAAGTGGGATGACTTCAACAAGACCATCTTCGAAGGCGGCTACTTCCAGGACAAGAACAAGTCCACTTCCGGTACCACCGACAAAGATGGCGCTTACAAGCTGACCCTGGCTCAGGCCTGGTCTGCCGGCTCCAGCTTCTGGGCCCGTCCGGAAATCCGCGTGTTCGCCACCTACCTGAAGAACACCGAAGACCAGAACGCCTTTGAAGGCAACACCTCCAAAGACACCTATCAGGTTGGCGTACAAGCAGAAGCCTGGTGGTAAGCAATATCTTCAGTTAAGTTAGTCACTGCCCCCTTATGGGGGCAGTTTTGTTTCGCATGATGTGGCAACCGGGTTATGGAGATAAGAAGAATGAAACTGGTAAAGATGTCTATCGCGGCCATGGTTACCGCGCTGCTGGCCGGTTGTTCCGGTAGCATGGTGGTGCCCGTGCAGGAGCACGCCTCCATTCTGAGTAATGCCGATCAGGCCAAGCAGGCGCTCTCCCAGGCAACCAGTTGTTGCACAGGGTTCAACGAATTCAATTATGTCTCCCTGCCGGAAGGCGAGACGCTGCTGGCCATCGACGGCAAGCAGCCCAGTTATCAGTTTGACGAGGGCATGAGCTATTTTGCCGCCTATCGTCTGCCGGCCAATACCGGCAATCTGGCCATCACCCTGGCCTCCCAGGTCAGCAAGACGGTCCTGGTTCCCAAGGTGATCATGCTGGATGCCCAGTTCAAGGTGACTCGCGTGCTGGGTGAGTCGGTCTTTGCCTATCAACCAGCCCACCTGCTCGACAACGACAGGATTGAGGGGCGTGTGTTCGTGGACCGCAGCATGCCGGGCAATCCCGCCACTGAAACCTATATGGTGGTCTATGCGCCGGCCAACGAGACGGCGGGCAGCACCACCATCTTGCACCCCGCGAAGGCCTTTGCCCGTGCCAACGGCACGGTCGAGCCGGATATCAAGGACCCCGTGATCCCCCATTCGCCCTGGGGTCTGGTACAGATAAAGGTCACGGACATGGCCAAGGGACAAGGCCTGGAAGCCGTGTTCAAGCCTGAATACGCCGACAAAGTGGCGATGAGCCAGGCCAAGCCTGCTACCACTGCCGTGGCTGCGACGGCGGCCACCACGGCAGCCGTTGCCGCAGCGCCGAGCAAACCGGCTCCCGCCATGCTGAGCGAGACCGAGAGCTTCTACAACGCCCAGATCGAGAAAGCGGTGAAGGCCGGTGACATCGACAAGGCGATGCAACTCGTGAATGAAGCCGAGCGCGCCGGTTCAACCAAGGCGAAATCGGTCTTTATTGATGCAGTGAAACGTTCACAGAAGAACTAAATATCTCGGTTTATTAAAATCGATATTTATTGGAGGCCTCCCTTGTTGGAGGCCTTTTTAATCGGTAGACTGGATAATATAAATCCGCAATAAGTTACATTTGGTTACAGTGAGTATCGTTGGGTATTGTTTGGTTTCTTTGTGATTTATTTTGAAGTGGTTTATTTCTTTTTGCGGCGAAGCTATAACAATACGAAATAATATTCAAGGCAGCCCCCTCTCTGCTTATTTATTATCTTGTGATCTCTCCTCCAAATTTATTATTCCCTTGTTTCCGGCAGAGGCATTTCCACCCCCGCTGGGTTATATTCTGCTGGTCAAAATAAGCAACCCGGAAAACGCATTTGGCGCAGTGACGGATGAAGCACATCGTCATCAATAAACTGCCCTGAGTCGTTGTCGGAAAAAAATCCATTCAGGAGCGCACACATGTTAAAAAATGCTTTCTCTAATCTGCAAAAGGTCGGTAAGGCGCTGATGCTGCCCGTATCGGTCTTGCCCGTTGCAGGTATTCTGCTGGGGGTGGGGGCTGCCCACTTCAGCTGGTTGCCGGAAATCGTCTCCCAACTGATGGAGCAGGCCGGTGGTTCCGTATTCGGCCAGATGGCTCTGCTGTTCGCCGTGGGCGTCGCCCTTGGCTTCACCAATAACGACGGTGTGTCCGGCCTGTCCGCCATCGTCGGCTACGGCATCATGACCGCTACCCTGACCGTGATGGCGCCTGTGATGGGTGTCGAGAAGATCGATACCGGTGTGCTGGGTGGTATCCTCGCCGGTGGCGTGGCTGCCTGGGCGTTCAACCGCTTCTACAAGATCCAGCTGCCAGAGTACCTTGGCTTCTTCGCTGGCAAGCGTGCCGTGCCCATCATCACCGGTTTTGTTTCCATCGGTCTGGGTGTCGTGCTCTCCTTCATCTGGCCGCCGATTGGTGGTGCCATCGGTGCCTTCTCCGACTGGGCTGCCAACCAGAACCCGGTCCTGGCCTTCGGTATCTACGGTGTGGTTGAGCGCTCCCTGATCCCGTTCGGTCTGCACCACATCTGGAACGTGCCGTTCTTCTATCAGGCTGGTACCTGCGTCAACGCCGCCGGTGAAACCGTACACGGCATCATGACCTGCTTCCTGACTGCTGATGACGCTTCTCGTGCTGCCGGCAACGGCTTCGGTCAGCTGGCGGGTGGCTACCTGTTCAAGATGTTCGGTTTGCCTGCTGCTGCATTCGCCATTGCGCACTCCGCCAAGCCGGAAAACCGCGCCAAGATCGTAGGTATCATGGCTTCTGCTGCCCTGACCTCCTTCCTGACCGGTATCACCGAGCCTATCGAATTTTCCTTCCTGTTCGTGGCCCCGGTTCTGTACGCCATCCACGCCCTGCTGGCCGGTCTGGCATACGTGCTGACCAACATGCTGGGTGTCGTTCACGGTCACACCTTCTCCAACGGCTTCATCGACTTCGTGGTGCAATCTCCGCGTGCCGACAACATGCTGCTGCTGGTGGGTCTGGGTCTGGTCTACGCAGTCATCTACTACGTGGTCTTCACCGTGGTCATCCGTGCCATGAACCTGAAAACCCCGGGTCGTGAAGACGAAGCTGCCCAAGAGTCCTCTGCCGGTCAGAGCAAGGACGAGATGTCTGCTGCACTGGTCTCCGCCTTCGGTGGCAAAGAGAACATCGCCTCTCTGGACGCCTGCATCACCCGTCTGCGTGTCGGTGTGAAGGATGTGGCCAAGGTTGACCAGGCTGGTCTGAAGAAACTGGGTGCCGCCGGTGTGGTGGTGGCTGGTTCCGGTGTACAAGCCATCTTCGGCACCAAGTCCGATAACCTGAAAACTGAAATGGACATCTGGATGAAGAGCAACTGATTGTCGCTCCGATATCCGAGTTCCGAAAAGGGAGGCGCAAGCCTCCCTTTTTGCTGGGTTGCGTTTGGTGGCGGGACATGTGCGGGGGCTTTCCTTGGCGGCGCCAGCATGGTGTGACCCAATGAAAAAGGCGCCCCTGGGCGCCTTTGCTGCATCAGACCGGCTTAAAGCTTTTCGAGATCCCGTTCTATCTCGCTGATCTTGTTCTGCACCACTTTTTCCAGATGACGCAAGTCGCGCAGTATTTTCTGCTTGATGTCCGGATCGGCGGAAGGCTGGCCGCCCTGGGTCAGATTGTCCAGCTCATCCACCACGTATTTGAGGTTGGCGTTGATCTCGGTGACATCCTTGTACTCATGGGTCCCCGAGTCGACCAGCATGGTCTTGCGCTGGCGGGGGTATTTGAATTTGACGCTCTTGGCGAAGAATTCACCCTTCTGCTTCTTGAAATAGATCTTGAGGATGTCGTGGTTGGCTTCCTGGCGCAGGGTGTAGCTGTCCACCGAGGTGGGTTCCTGGATCCCCAGGCTCTTGAGATTCTCGTACATCGGGCTTCCTTGGTTTGAAACGATCCTGACCCCTCTATCTTACCCGAGTCCGGACGCCTTGCCTGTGACAGGCGCGCCAAATTCAAATTGGTGTCAAAAAGGTCTTCTTTAATTAATGAGCCAAGGGGAGGGGTGAACGCCTTGCCAGCACTGCCATAAGCGGTATCGTCTCATGGGGGTGTGCAGTGCTGGTGGGGCAGGGGGGAGTTGGCGCCCACCCATGAGAGTGGGCATGAAAAAGGGCACCAGAGGTGCCCTTGATGACATCGGCGTGGATTACTCGTCGATGGAGCGCAGCAGGGCGTTGATGCCGACCTTGGCGCGGGTCTTTGCATCCACCTTCTTGACGATGACGGCGGCGTAGAGGCTGTACTTGCCGCATTTGGAGGGCAGGGAGCCGGAGACGACCACGGAGCCGGCCGGGACGCGGCCGTAGTGGATTTCACCGGTTTCGCGGTCATAGATGCGGGTGGACTGGCCGATGAAGACCCCCATGGAGATGACGGAGCCCTCCTCGACGATCACCCCTTCAACCACCTCGGAACGGGCACCGATGAAGCAGTTGTCTTCGATGATGGTCGGGTTGGCCTGCAGTGGCTCCAGTACGCCGCCGATGCCGACGCCGCCGGAGAGGTGCACATTCTTGCCGATCTGGGCGCAGGAGCCCACGGTGGCCCAGGTGTCGACCATGGTGCCTTCATCGACGAAGGCGCCGATGTTGACGTAGGAGGGCATCAGCACTGTGTTCGGGGCGATGAAGGAGCCTTTGCGCGCGGTCGCGGGCGGCACGACGCGTACACCGGCAGCCTTGAACTGCTCTTCGGTGTAGTTGGAGAACTTCAGGGGAACCTTGTCGTAGTACTGGGCATCGTCGCCCTTGATGATGCCGTTGTCGTTGATGCGGAAGGAGAGCAGCACGGCCTTCTTCAGCCACTGGTGGACGACCCACTCGCCGGCAATCTTCTCGGCAACCCGGGCTTTGCCGGAGTCCAGCAGGTCGATGGCTTCCAGAATGGCTGCCTTGGTGGCGGCATCGACGGAGCCGGGGGTGATGGAGTCACGGCGCTCGAAGGCCGCTTCGATGGTCTGTTGCAACTGGGTCATGACAGGTTTCCTTTATAAAATTCTGTTTGTTGTATCACACTTTTCCAATCGTTTTTAAGGGCTCTCGCCGATTTCTTCAGAATCAGGGCGATTTATTGTACTTGAGTGGTCCAACCATTTGTTCTGATTGAGGAATCAATACGTCAAAAAGCCTCTTTCGAGGCTTCATCCTAGCGTGTCAGGCACTCTCGCCAACCGGTTCCTGGGGGTTGAGCTGATTGACCAGCCTCTCCTCGAGGGCTTGCTGCTCCTCCGGGTTCAGCGGCTCTCCGGCCAGGGTGGTGAGGCTGAAGAAGTCCTCCACCCGCTCACCGATGGTGGTGATCTTGGCGGCATGGAGGGAGAGGCCGCACTGCTGGAACACGGCACCGATACGGGCCAATAGGCCCGGAGTGTCCAGGGCCGTCAGCTCCAGCAGGGTGTGGCGGTTTTCCCCCTTGTGGGGCAGGAAGACCACCCTGGTCGGCACGCTGAACTGGCGGTGGCGTCTGGACAGGGGCTTGCTGCGCAGCACCAGCTTGCCCGGCTCTTGAAGGGCTTTCTCCAGCGCCTTCTTGATGGTGGCGGTACGGTTGGGGCTGATGGGCTCGCCGTTCGGTTCCAGCACGATGAAGGTGTCGAGCACGTAGTCGTTGCGCGAATTCATGATCTGGGCGTCGTGGATGCTGAGGTTCTTCTGATCCAGCGCCGAGGCCACGGTGGCAAAGAGGTTGGGAGTATCGCGACAATAGATGAACACCTCGCTACCGCCCCGTATGGGGTGCTTGCCGATGAGCACCAGGGGGGCCGGGTTGTCACCGTGGGCGATGATCTTGCGGCAGTGCCAAGCGATCTGCTCCGGGCTGTGGCGCAGGAAGTAATCGGCCTTGAAGTCGTTCCAGAGGGCGGTGACCGCCTCCTGTGGCACCTCGCGCTGGGTCAGGATCTGCCTGGCCTGGCGCTGGTTTTCACGGATCTTGAGGCGCATGTCCGGCGGGTTTTCCAACCCCTGGCGCAGGGCCTTCTGGGTGGCGAAGTAGAGTTCGCGCAGCAGGGTGCCCTTCCAGTCGTTCCACAGACTGTCGTTGGTGGCACAGATGTCGGCCACGGTCAGGCAATAGAGCAGGTCGAGGTGCAATTCATCCCGCACCTTCTGGGCGAAGTCGGTGACCACGTCCGGGTCGTAGATGTCGCGGCGCTGGGCGGTGACCGACATCAGCAGATGGTGGCGCACCAGCCAGGCGACCAGTCGGCTCTCGTAGCGATCCAGCCCGTGCAACTGGCAGAACTCCAGCGCATCCACGGCCCCGAGTTCGGAATGATCGCCGCGCCTGCCCTTGGCGATGTCGTGGAAGAGGGCGGCGATGCTGAGCAGCTCGGGCTTGCGCAACTGGGTGAACACCTCGTGGCAGAGCGGGTGAGTCTGGCGGCTGGCCGGATTCGGGAAGCGATGGATGTTCTGCAGCAGCCTGTGGGTATGTTCGTCCACCGTGTAGGCGTGGAACATGTCGAACTGCATCTGGCCGACGATGAGGTTCCACTGGGGCAGGTAGGCCGCGAGGATCCCGTACTTGTGCATCAGGGTGAGCGGCTGGCCGATGCCGTTGGGGTGGCGCAGGAGCGCCATGAAGAGACGGCGGCACTCGGGTAGATCTTGCAGCCAGCAGTTGAGGGTGCGTCTGGCCTCGCGCAACTGGCGCAAGGTGGCGGAGTGGATGCCGGCAATCTCCGGGTGCTGGGCTATCTGGTAGAAGAGTCGCAGGATGGCGGCAGGATCCCGGCCGAACAGCTCGGAGTCCACCGCATCGATGAGGCGGCCGCGCAGCTGGAATTCGTCGCTGATGCGGCGCACGTCCATGGCGGTGTTGCCGAGAATGGCCTCGTCAAAGAGTTGCAGCAGCATCTCGTTGAGTTCGGCCACCCGCCGCACCGTCTGGTAGAAACGCTTCATCATCTGCTCGACCGGGCCGTTACCTTCCCCCTCGAACCCCAGCATCTGGGCCACGGTGCGCTGGCGGTCGAACAAGAGACGGTTGTCCCCCTTGTTGATGGCCATGTGCAGGGCGAAGCGCACCTTCCACAGGAAGTTCTGACAGTCGAGCAGCTCCCGGTACTCGGCCCGGTTGAGAAAACCGTGGCTGGTCATCTCGAACAGGGTGGTGGCGCCGAAGTGGCGGCGGGCGACCCAGGCCAGGGTCTGGATGTCGCGAAGGCCCCCGGGATTGTTCTTGAGATCCGGCTCCAGCTTGTAGGCGGTGCCGAGAAACTGCTGGTGGCGCAGGGCCTGCTCTTCGCGTTTGGCACGAAAAAAGGCTTCGCTCGGCCAGAAGTGCTGGGGCTGGGTGGCCGCCTGCAACTGCTCGAATCCCGCCAGGCGACCCGTGATGTAACGGGCCTCGATGAGGTTGGTGGCAACCGTGATGTCGTTGCGGCCCTGCTCGATGCACTCGGCCACGTTGCGCACCGACTGCCCCACTTCCAGCTTGAGATCCCACAAGAGGGTGATGAACTCGCCGATGCGAAGCCCCAGCACCTCGTCCAGTTCATCTCCTTCGTAGAGGATCAGCAGGTCGATATCGGAGTGGGGATGGAGTTCGCCGCGGCCATAGCCGCCTACCGCGATCAGGGTGAGCTCGGTCCTGTCGAAGCCGAACTTGTGCCAGAGCCTGGTCAGCAGCGCGTCCATGTATTCGGAGCGGGTGGCCACCAGTTCGATGATGTTGTCACCGGCGTCGAAGCGCTCGTGCAGCCAGGCGAGAAAGCGGCTCAGGTACTCCTTGCAGTTGTCACGGGTGAGCTGATCGTCTGGGAGCAGATGGGGAGAAAGCAGGCTGGCATCCATGGCATGTCACACTCTCGGTCGGGCCGGGTAAAGAGCAACCCCGGCGCGCGGCCGGGGTTGAATGTCAAACGTGGCGGATAAAACGCTCGATAGTGTCGTCGGGGCGCAGGGTCAGGACCTCGCAGCCATCCTCGGTCACCAGCAGGGTGTGCTCCCACTGGGCGGAGTCGCCGCCGTCCTTGGTGGTCACGGTCCAGCCATCCTTCGGATTGACCTTGCAGTGGTACTTCTTGCTGTTGACCATGGGCTCGATGGTGAAGCACATGCCCGCTTTCAGCTCCAGCTTGCCGCCGTTGCGGTAGTGGAGGATCTGCGGCTCTTCGTGGAACTCGGCACCGATGCCATGGCCGCAGTAGTCGCGTACCACGGAGAAGCCGGCCTGCTCGACGATGGGCTGGATGATGGCGCCGATCTCGGTGATGCACATGCCCGGACGCACCTGCTTGATGGCGGCATAGAGGCTATCCTGGGCCACCTTGCAGAGCTGGCGACGCAGGGGGGTGGTCTGACCCACGATGAACATGGCGGAGGTATCGCCGTGATAACCATCCTTGATGACAGTGATGTCCAGATTGATGATGTCCCCTTCCCGCAGCTTCTTGTGGTTCGGGATGCCATGGCAGATGACATCGTTCACTGAAGTACAGATGGACTTGGGGAAGCCGTGGTAATTGAGCGGCGCGGGGATGGCCTGTTGCACGTCGACGATGTAATCGTGGCAGAGGGTATTCAGTTCGTCTGTGGTGACGCCCGCCTTGACGTGGGGGGCGATCATGACCAGCACGTCGGCGGCCAGCTGGCCGGCGACACGCATTTTCTCAATCTCTTCCGGTGTCTTGATTTTAATGGACATGGGATCTCTCTTGGGGCCTGATTGCGCATCCTGCCGATGCCCAACAACCAGGTAATGAAAAATAGATGCGTTTGCAATCAGGGCGAAATTTTATCCCCAACCCCCGTTTACTTCCAGTGTGATCGTCATCGCAACGTCATCAGGCGGTCGCACCATGGTCCGGGATCCATTTTTAGCACCCGGGCTGGTGGTGTCATGACCAAAGTTATGGTATAAAGCGCGCCGGAATGGGGAACTCGTGTCCTCATGCCATCACCCTTACTCAACAACACACACACATCGACACATATGCCGGGGTGCCTTAACGGGTCGGTTATATGGGATGTGTGGAGGCCTAACCCCAATACAGAGGTATAAAATGGCTAAAGTTTCTATGCGCGACATGCTGCAAGCCGGCGTTCACTTCGGTCACCAGACTCGTTACTGGAACCCGAAAATGAAGTCCTACATCTTCGGCGCCCGCAGCAAAGTTCACATCATCAACCTGGAAAAAACCGTTCCGATGTTTGACGATGCCATGAACTTCATCAGCTCCGTAGCTGCCAAGAAAGGCAAGGTACTGTTCGTAGGTACCAAGCGTGCCGCGTCTGAAGCCGTCAAAGAAGCCGCTGAGCGTTGCGACCAGTTCTATGTTAACCACCGCTGGCTGGGCGGCATGCTGACCAACTGGAAAACCGTTCGTCAGTCCATCAAGCGCCTGAAAGATCTGGAAACCCAGAGCGAAGACGGTACCTTCGACAAGCTGACCAAGAAAGAGGCGCTGATGCGTACTCGCGAAATGGAAAAGCTGGAGAAGAGCCTGGGTGGTATCAAGAACATGGGCGGCCTGCCTGACGTTCTGTTCGTTGTCGATGCCGACCACGAGCACATCGCTATCAAAGAAGCCAACAACCTGGGTATCCCGGTAGTTTCCATCGTTGATACCAACTCCAACCCGGACGGCGTTGACTATGTCATCCCGGGTAACGACGACGCTATCCGTGCCGTACAGCTGTACCTGAACGCTGCTGCTGACACCGTTCTGGAAGCCCGCGAGCAGGACATCGTTGTTCAAGCCGAACAAGATGGCTTCGTTGAAGCTGAGTAATTGATAAGGACTGAAAAGCCCTTATTAACCAAGCTGATGTAATTGGTTAGCAGGGGCCCTTGTGGCCCCTGTTTCTTGTCAATTCAAGACCGAGGATACTGGACATGGCAAACATTTCTGCCGCCCTGGTAAAAGAACTGCGCGAGCGCACCGCCGCTGGCATGATGGATTGCAAAAAAGCGCTGGAAGAAGCCAACGGTGATATCGAGCTGGCTATCGAGAACATGCGTAAATCCGGTCAGGCCAAGGCCGCCAAGAAAGCTGGCCGTATCGCCGCTGAAGGTGTGATCTTCGCCCGTACCGAAGGCAACGTTGCCGTCATGATCGAGCTGAACTGCGAGACTGACTTCGTTTCCAAGGATGCCGGTTTCCTGGCCATGGGTCAGAAGATCGTTGAGATCGCTGCTACCCAGAAAATCGCTGACGTTGACGCGCTGAAAGCCGCCGACTTCGGCAACGGCGAGTCCGTCGAGCTGACCATCACCAACCTGATCGCCAAGATCGGTGAGAACATGAACCTGCGTCGCGTGATGCTGGTTGAAGGTGACAACCTGGGCACCTACGTTCACGGCTCCCGCATCGGTGTTATCACCAAGCTGGTTGGCGGTACCGACGAGCTGGCCAAAGATCTGGCCATGCACGTTGCTGCCAACAGCCCGCAATTCGTCAAACCGGAAGACGTGTCTGCCGAAGTCGTTGCCAAAGAGCGCGAAATCCAGATCGACATCGCCATCAACTCCGGCAAGCCGAAAGAGATCGCCGAGAAGATGGTTGAAGGCCGCATGAAGAAGTTCACCGGTGAGGTTTCCCTGACTGGTCAACCGTTCGTGAAAGATCCTTCCATGACCGTTGCCGAGCTGCTGAAGAAAGAAGGCGCTGACGTTGTTTCCTTCACCCGTTTCGAAGTGGGCGAAGGCATCGAGAAGCAAGAGACCGACTTCGCTGCTGAAGTAGCAGCCCAGATCGCGGCCGCTCAGAAGGCCTAATCGAACCGGTTTTTCCGTTTCCCCAGACCGCGACTTATGTCGCGGTCTTTATATGACCAGGAATCAGTGACATGAGTACCAATCCCAAGCCTGCATACAGACGTGTTCTTCTGAAGTTGAGTGGTGAAGCCCTGCAAGGATCCGAGGGTTTCGGCATTGATCCGGCGGTGCTGGAACGGATGGCCCAAGAGATCAAAGAGCTGGTTGAGCTGGGTGTTCAGGTCGGTCTGGTCATCGGTGGCGGCAACCTGTTCCGTGGTGCCGGCCTTGCCAAGGCAGGCATGAATCGCGTGGTGGGTGACCACATGGGCATGCTGGCGACCGTCATGAACGGCCTGGCCATGCGTGATGCCCTGCATCGTGCTTATGTGAATGCCCGCCTGATGTCGGCCATCTCCCTGCAAGGGGTCTGCGACTCCTACAGCTGGGCCGAAGCCATCAGCCAGCTGCGCGCCGGCAAGGTGGTGATCTTCTCTGCCGGTACCGGCAACCCCTTCTTTACCACCGACTCGGCAGCCTGCCTGCGCGGTATCGAGATCGAAGCCGACGTCGTGCTGAAAGCCACCAAGGTCGATGGCGTGTTCACCGATGACCCGGTCAAGAACCCGGATGCCGTGCTCTATCAGGAACTGAGTTATGATGAAGTTCTTGAAAAAGAACTCAAAGTGATGGATCTTGCTGCTTTTACCCTGGCCCGCGACCACGATCTGCCGATCCGGGTGTTCAACATGAACAAACCGGGCGCGCTGCGCCGCGTGATCATGGGTGAGCCGGAAGGTACCCTGATCCACCAGGCCAGCAAGTAAGGCAAGTGTGAGCCCCAGGCTCGCTTGTCCATTACGCCAGTCAACAAGATAGATACGAGCCGCCTGTCGGCTCGTTCGCCAAAAGGAAAACCACTGTGATCAACGAGATTAAAAACGACGCCAAGGACCGCATGGGCAAAAGCGTAGAGTCGCTGAAGACCCAGATGTCCAAGATCCGTACCGGCCGTGCTCACCCGAGCCTGCTCGACGGCATCCAGGTGGAGTATTACGGTGCTGCCACTCCTCTGAAGCAGTTGGCCAACGTGGTGGCAGAAGATGCCCGTACTCTCTCCATCTCCATCTTCGATCGCTCCATGATCCAGGCGGTGGAAAAAGCTATCCTGACCTCCGATCTGGGCCTGAACCCGTCCAGCAACGGCCAGACTCTGCGCGTGCCGCTGCCGCCGCTGACCGAAGAGCGTCGCCGTGATCTGACCAAGATCGTCCGTGCCGAAGCCGAAGGTGCCCGGGTTGCCATTCGCAACATCCGTCGCGATGCCAACGCCGATCTGAAAGCCCTGCTGAAAGAGAAAGAGATCTCCGAAGACGACGACCGTCGCGCCCAGGAAGAGATCCAGAAGCTGACCGATACCTTCATCAAGCTGGTGGATGACGCCCTGGTTGTGAAGGAAAAGGAGCTAATGGAAATCTAAGCCTCCGACAGGTATATTACGAGCGCCGTGTAGTGCCCCTGCACGGCGCTTTTGTCTTTGTGGGAGAAATGAATGTCGCTTTTGGCAGCGCTAGGCGATAGCGCCAGCTCGTCCTTGCCCCGTCACGTCGCCATCATCATGGATGGCAATGGTCGCTGGGCCCAGAACCGCGGCAAGATGCGGGTTTCCGGGCACAAGGCGGGCGTGAAATCCGTGCGTGAGGCCGTGGCCTTTGCCGCCCGTGCCAAGATGGAGGCGCTGACCCTGTTTGCGTTTTCCAGCGAGAACTGGCGCCGTCCGGAAGGGGAAGTAAACGCCCTGATGGAGTTGTTCATGACGGTGCTGGGTCGCGAGGTGAGCAAGTTGCACAGCAACGGCATTCGCCTTCGGGTGATTGGCGACACTGCCCGCTTCAGCGAGCGGCTGCAGGCCAAGATCGCCAAGGCCGAGGCCCTGACCGCCAACAATCAGGGATTGACCCTCAATATCGCCGCCAACTATGGCGGTCAGTGGGACATCGCCCAGGCGGCCCGGACCCTGGCACGGGCCGTGGCGGCGGGTGAACTGGATGCCGAGGCGGTCGATGAGGCGGCATTGGGTCGTCATGTCTGCATGGCTGATCTGCCCCCCGTGGATCTGTTGATCCGCACCGGCGGGGATCATCGCATCAGCAACTTTGTCCTTTGGCAGCTCGCCTATGCCGAACTCTATTTTACCCCGGTCCTGTGGCCCGATTTTGACGAGGCCGAGTTCAGTGGGGCAGTTGCCTCCTTCGTTGCTCGCGAGCGTCGCTTCGGGTGTACGGGTGAACAGATCCGGGAATTGATCGCCGCGCAACAGACCGGCTAAACCCCGCTCCCAAGAGAGAGGTTTCTTTTGCTAAAACAACGAATTATTACCGCATTACTGCTAGTACCCCTGGTGTTGGGGGCGCTGTTTTTTCTGCCGTTGAAATTCTTTGCCCTGCTCGCCGCCCTGGTCTTTCTGCTGGCCAGCCGTGAGTGGAGTGCCTTCGTCACTGCCCAGCCGCAACAGTGGTTGCCGCTGGTGTTCTGTCTGCTGCTGGGGGCCAGCCTGTTCTGGGTGCCCGTGGAGCAACTCTGGATCCCCCAACTGCATCCGCTGGTGATGGGCGTGCTCTGGACTGCCGTCAGCTGGTGGCTGCTGGGGCTGCTGCTGGTGCTGCGCTACCCGCAAAGCGCCAGGCTGTGGCGTGAATCCATCTGGCTCAAATCCCTGTTCGGTCTGGTGACTCTGGTTCCCTTCTTCTGGTCCCTGGTGGCCATTCGCGGTTACAACTTCTATCACGACCCCATGATGGGGGCCTGGATCCTGCTGTTCGTGATGGGACTGGTCTGGGCGGCAGATTCTGGCGCGTATTTTTTCGGCAAGGCGTTCGGCAAACACAAGCTGGCGCCGGCCGTGAGCCCGGGTAAAACCATCGAAGGCATGCTGGGTGGGCTGTTTACCGCCAGCCTGCTGGCCATCGGCGTGACCTGGTTCATGGGCTTCGTGCCTGCCAAGATGGGCACCGTGCTGCTCTGTTCCCTGCTGGCGGTGCTGGCCTCCGTGCTCGGCGATCTGGCCGAGAGCATGTTCAAGCGGGAAGCCGGCATCAAGGATTCCGGCACCCTGTTGCCGGGTCATGGGGGCATTCTCGATCGCATCGACAGCCTGACGGCGGCGCTGCCCGTCTTCCTGCTCAGCTACCTGTTGCTCGGTCCGGAGTTTTGATGTTTCGCGCACTGATGATCCCGGGAGCGTCCCGCTCCATCAGTCTGTTACCCAATCAGGAGTCTTGATGCAAAACCTGGTGATCCTGGGAGCGTCAGGCTCCATCGGTCAGAGCACCCTCAAGGTACTGCGCCACAACCCCGGGCGCTGGCAGGTGCTGGCGCTGACTGCAGCCCGCAGCGTGGATGCCATGGTGCGAGACTGTCTCGAATTCTCTCCCCGTTTCGCCGTCATGGTGGATGAGACCGCCGCCAGCGATCTGGTCGGTCGACTCAAGGCTCACGGCAGCACCACCCGGGTGTTGTCCGGTCAGGCAGCCCTGTGCGACGTGGCTGCTCACCCCGATGCCCACAGCGTGATGGCGGCCATTGTCGGTGCGGCGGGTCTGGCACCCACCATGGCTGCCGTGCGCGCCGGCAAGCGCATTCTGCTGGCCAACAAGGAGGCGCTGGTGATGTCCGGAGCCTTCTTCATGGAGGCGGTGCGCGAGCACGGCGCCGAGCTGCTGCCCATCGACAGCGAACACAACGCCATCTTCCAGTGCCTGCCGGTCGACGTGCAGCGCCAGCCCGGTTTCTGCGATCTGGCCGGGGCGGGGATCAGCAAGATCCTGCTGACCGGCTCCGGCGGACCTTTCCGCTATGCCGATGTGGGTGAACTGCATCATGTCACCCCGGCGCAAGCCATTGCCCATCCCAACTGGTCCATGGGGGCCAAGATCTCGGTGGACTCCGCCACCATGATGAACAAGGGGCTGGAGTACATCGAGGCGCGCTGGCTGTTCAATGCGGCCCCCGAGCAGATCCAGGTGGTGATCCACCCCCAGTCCGTCATTCACTCCATGGTGCAGTACAAGGATGGCTCCGTGCTGGCCCAGCTCGGCAACCCGGACATGTGTACTCCCATTGCCCACGCTCTGGCCTATCCGGAACGGATCGAGTCCGGTGTGGAACCTTTGGATTTCTTCAGTGTCGGAGAGTTCAGCTTTATCCGGCCCGACTATGAGCGCTATCCCTGTCTGGCGCTGGCCATGAGCGCGTGCCAGCAGGGGCAGGGGGCGACCACCTCCCTCAATGCCGCCAACGAGGAGGCCGTCGCGGCTTTTCTTGCAGAGCGGATCGGATTTATGGATATTGCCAGAGTCAACGAATCCGTCATGGCCGAGCTGGGCAGCAGTGCTGCCGGCTCTCTGGCGGATCTCATCGCCCTGGACGGTACGGCCCGAGCCCGTGCCCAGCAACTGATAAAGGAGCTTGCCGTATGAACGGACTGTGGTGGCAGCCAGCCCCTCTCCATGCTCTCGAGCGCAGGACTGGACATGACCGCGAGGTACGCGGCTGATGGGCGGGCTTCTGTGGAATATCGGCGCCTTCATCGTGGCCCTCGGGCTGCTGGTGGCGGTGCATGAATTTGGCCACTTCTGGGTGGCTCGTCGTTGCGGCGTCAAAGTGGAGCGCTTCTCCATCGGCTTTGGCAAGGCCATCTGGCGTCGCCTTGGCAAGGATGGCACCGAATACGTGCTGGCCCTGATCCCCCTTGGCGGTTACGTCAAGATGCTGGATGGCCGGGTCGATGAACTCAAACCGGGGGAGGAGGCGCAGGCCTTCAACCACAAGAGCGTCTGGGCCCGGATGGCCATCGTGGCGGCTGGCCCCATGGCGAACTTCGTGTTCGCCCTGTTCGCCTTCTGGCTGATGTTCATGATAGGGGTGCCGAGCGTCAAACCCGTGGTGGGCGAGGTGCGTCCCGCCTCCATCGTGGCAGAGGCAGGCATCCTGCCAGGCATGGAGATCGTCGGCGTCGGCGGCGAGGAGACCGGTGACTGGGAGAGCGTCACCTACGCCCTCATCAGCCACCTTGGCGATGACTCGGTCCAGCTCAAGCTCAAGGCGGCCAACACCAGCTATGCAGTGGATAAGACCCTGCAGCTGGCAGGCTGGAAGTTTGACCCCGACAAGGAGTCTCCCATTGGCAGCCTCGGGATAGTGCCCCTCGGTGGCAAGGTGCTGCCCGTGGTGGAGGCCGTGGTGCCGTCGAGCGCCAGTGAGAAGGCCGGCCTTCAGATAGGGGATCGCATCAAGGGGGTCGATGGAGAGGCCATCACCGAATGGGCCCAGTTTGTCGAGCGTGTCCAGCAGTCACCGGCGCAGCCGCTGCAGGTGACGGTGGAGCGCGGGGGCAGCGAGATGACCCTGACCCTGACCCCGGACGGGAAGAAAGTGAAGGGCCAGCTGGTCGGTTTTGTGGGCTTGTCGCCGCAACTGGTTCCATTACCGGATGAGTATCGAACTCTGTTACAGTATGGGCCTTTGCAAGCCCTGTGGCATGGGGTCCAGAAGACCTGGAGCCTGATCACCCTGACCTTCGACATGATAGGCAAGCTGATCGGTGGCATCGTCTCTTTGGACAACCTGAGCGGCCCCATCTCCATCGCCAAGGGGGCCGGCAGCAGCGCCGATTACGGGTTGGTCTATTTCCTCGGATTCCTGGCGCTCATCAGCGTCAACCTGGGGATCATCAACCTGTTCCCCCTGCCGGTGCTCGATGGTGGCCATCTGGTCTATTTCCTCATCGAGGCGATCACCGGCAAGCCGGTATCGGAAAAAATTCAGGAAGTTGGGTTCAGGATAGGCGCCGCCATTCTGATGTTACTGATGGGCATTGCGCTGTTTAATGATTTCGCTCGCCTCTGAGGCCAGAGCATCAACAAGGACACATAAGAACAAAATGGCTGTTAAAAAAGCATTGGTGTTGAGTTGCCTGCTGGGGGCCAGCTTCCTGGCTCAGGCTGCCCCGGCCTCTTTTGTGGTGCAAGACATTCAGGTCGAGGGCCTGCAGCGGGTGACCCTGGGTGCCGCCCTGTTGAATCTGCCGGTGCGGGTCGGTGATTCCGTCGACTCCGTATCCCTGGCGAACGCCATCAAGAAGCTCTATGCCTCCGGCAACTTCGAGGACGTCAAGGTCTATCGCGACGGTCAGGTGCTGCAAGTGGTGGTCAAGGAGCGCCCGACCATCTCCAGCATCGAGTTTTCCGGCAACAAGGACATCAAGGAAGAGCAACTGACCCAGAGCCTGGAATCCTCCGGGATCCGCGTGGGTGATCCGCTGGATCGCACCGTGCTGAGCTCCCTCGAGAAAGGGCTGGAAGATTTCTACTACGGCGTGGGCAAGTACTCCGCCAAGGTCAAGGCCATCGTCACCCCGCTGCCGCGCAACCGGGTCGACCTCAAGTTCACCTTCGTGGAAGGGGAAGCGGCCAAGATCCAGCAGATCAACATCGTTGGCAACAACGTCTTCCCGGAAGAGAAGCTGCTGGCCCAGCTCTCCCTCAAGGACGACGTGCCCTGGTGGAACTTCACTGGCGATCAGCGCTACCAGAAGCAGAAGCTGGCCGGTGACATCGAAGTGCTGCGCTCCTACTACATGGACCGCGGCTACATCCGCTTCACCCAGGAGTCCACCCAGGTCTCCATGACCCCGGACAAGAAGGGCGTTTACGTCACCCTCAACGTCAAGGAAGGGGAGCAGTACAAGGTTTCCGGTATCCAGCTCAAGGGTGACCTCATCGACCGCGGCGGCGAAATGAAGGGCCTTATCCCCATCGAGGCGGGCAGCGTCTACTCCGCCAGTCAGGTGACCCATACCGAAGAGGTGCTCTCCAAGTTCCTCGGCCGTTACGGCTACGCCTATCCGAAAGTGGTTACCTTCCCCCAGATCAACGACCAGACCAAGGAAGTGGAGCTCATCGTCAACGTGGAGCCGGGTCCCCGGGTCTATGTGCGCAACATCAACTTCAGCGGCAACGTCACCACCAAGGACGAAGTGCTGCGTCGCGAGATGCGCCAGATGGAGGGCACCTGGCTCTCCTCCGACAACGTCGAGCAGTCCAAGACCCGTCTCAACCGCCTCGGCTTCTTCGAGACCGCGGAAGTGGACACCAAGCGGGTGCCGGGCAGCGATGACCAGGTCGATCTGGACTTCAAGGTCAAGGAGCAGCCGGCGGGGTCCATCAACGCCGGTATCGGCTACGGCACCGAGTCGGGTCTGAGCCTGCAGGCGGGTCTGCAGCAGGACAACTTCATGGGGACCGGCAAGAAGATCGGCATCAACGCCAGCACCAACGACTACTCCAAGAGCGTCGACCTGAGCTATAACGACCCCTACTTCACCGTGGACGGGGTGAGCCTGGGCGGCCGTCTCTACTACAACAAGTTCAGTGCGGCCGACGCCAACATCGTGGACTACGAGAACACCACCGTCGGTTTCCGTCTCTCCAGCGGCTTCCCGGTCAACGAGAACAACCGTCTCGACTTCAGCCTGGGCTACGAGAACAACAAACTCTCCCAGCCCAACCCCTATGTACAGGTGGACGAGTTCTGGAAGGTCTACAGCGGCAATCTGGATGGCGACAACCGCATGGTGTTCAACACCGTGGACGTCACCGCCGGCTGGACCCGCTCCACCCTCAACAAGGGTCAGTTCCCGACCGCGGGTGACCGCCAGCGGGTGAACGCCAAGGTGACGGTGCCCGGCATGGATCTGCAGTACTTCAAGCTCAACGCCGAAGATGCCCACTACTTCCCGTTTGATGCCGACCACAAGTGGGTCATGCTGGCCAAGGCCCGTGCCTCCTACGGCGACGGCTATGGCAGCAATGGCGACTACGAGCACGTCCTGCCGTTCTTCGAGAACTACTACGCCGGTGGCTTCGACACCCTGCGTGGCTTCAAGAGCAACACCGTGGGTCCGAAGGCGCTCTACTACTACAACCTGGGCGGCAACGACGTGATCCAGGGCACTGACAGCTCGGTCGGGGGCAACGCCCTGGCGGTGGCCTCGCTGGAAATGATCGTGCCGACGCCCTTTGCCTCCGAGACCTATCAGCCTCAGCTGCGGACCAGCTTCTTCATCGACGCCGGTTCCGTGTGGGATACCCACTTCGACTACAGCCAGTATCAGAACCGTTGCTTCAGTGGTTGCAACTATCTGATGGACTACTCCGACCCGAGCAACATCCGGATGTCGACCGGCCTGTCGCTGCAGTGGCTCTCTCCCATGGGCCCGCTGGTGTTCGTGCTGGCAAGACCAATCAAGAAATACGAAGGGGACGACACCGAAGTCTTCTCCTTCAACATCGGCCGTACCTTCTAAGGGGAGCGGACGCCCCCCCGCCGTGGCGGGGGGAAGCATGATGGGTCGCGCGTTTGCGTGCCTCACCAGGTAACAAGACGATCTCGTGGATCGCTTGCACAATCAGGTAAATCAGGTAGCCCTCGACCGAGGGACCAAGGAGTAAGTGTGAATAAAGCGTTGAAAGTAGCTGGTTTGAGCTTTGCACTGATGGCTGCCGGCATGGGTTCTGCCTTCGCTGAGACCAAGATTGCCGTGGTCGACATGGGCGAAGTCTTCCAAAAGCTGCCCCAGCGTGAAGCCGTTGCCAAGAAGCTGAAGGGCGAGTTCGAGCCGCGCATGCGTGAACTGCAGAAGCTGGAGTCCGACGGTCAGGCACTGGTCGAGAAGTTCAAGAAGGACGAAGCCTTCATGAGCGCCGAGCAGAAGAAGCAGAGCCAGGAGAAGCTGGCCAAGCTGCAGATGGAGTTCAACCAGAAGCGTCAGGCGTTTGAACAGGACAACGGTCGCCGTCAGTCCGAAGAGCGCAACAAGATCCTGACCAAGGTGCAGGCTGCCATCGACGCCATCGCCAAGAGCAATGGCTACGATCTGGTGCTGGAGCGCAACGCCGCCCCGTATGCAGCCAGCAAGCTGGACATCTCCGGCCAGGTTATTTCTCAGGTTAGCAAGAGCAACTAATTGATGGCATTCACTCTCGCACAGCTGGCCCAGCAACTGGGGGCCGAGGTCCATGGGGATGGGACCCGGGAAATTCGCAAGGTCGCGACACTGGAAAAAGCCGGGGAGGGGGAGATAGCCTTCCTGTCCAACAAGAAGTACCGGCATTTTCTGGAGCAGAGCAAGGCCACTGCCGTGCTCATCACCGAGGCAGACCTGCCGTTTTGCCCCACCAACGCCCTGGTGCTCAAGGACCCCTACGTGGGCTTTGCACGGGTTGCCCAACTGCTGGACACCACCCCGCAGCCGGCCATGGATATCCATCCGAGCGCCGTCATCGCGGCGGACGTGCAACTGGGCGAGAGAGTGGCCATCGGGGCCAATGCGGTGATCGAATCCGGCGTCGTGCTGGGTGACGATGTGCGCATCGGCCCGGGCTGTTTCGTTGGCAAGGATACCCGACTGGGAGCGCGCTCCCGGTTGTGGGCCAACGTCACCCTCTATCACAACGTGACCCTGGGCACGGACTGTCTGGTACAGGCCGGCACCGTGATCGGGGCAGACGGTTTCGGTTATGCCAACGAGCGTGGCGAGTGGATCAAGATCCCCCAGCTCGGCGGCGTGACCATCGGCAACCGGGTCGAGATCGGTGCCTGCACCACCATCGACCGCGGTGCGCTGGAAGATACCCGCATCGCTGACAACGTCATCATCGACAACCAGTGCCAGATCGCCCATAACGTCGAGATCGGCTACGGCACTGCCGTGGCGGGCTCCACCGTGATGGCCGGTAGTCTCAAGGTCGGCAAATACTGTATCATTGGTGGTGCCTCCGTCTTTAACGGGCACATGGAGATCTGCGACCAGGCCACCGTCACCGGCATGGCCATGGTGATGCGTCCCATCACCGAGCCCGGTATCTACTCTTCCGGCATCCCCCTGCAAACCAATAAAGAGTGGCGCAAGACCGCCGCCCGGGTGATGCGTATCGAAGAGATGCACAAGCGGTTGAGCAAGCTTGAGAAAAAGCTGGATCAAGAATAATCACGATTGGTATAGGGTACTGTTTTGACTACTGAAAAGAAGAGCCTGGGCATCCAGGAAATCATGGATCTGCTGCCCCACCGTTATCCGTTCCTGATGGTGGACAAGGTGGAAAACTACGAGATCAGCGATGAGCGCAAGACCCTGCGCGCCATCAAGAACGTCTCGTTCAACGAGCCGATCTTCCAGGGCCACTTCCCGGCCAAGCCGGTCTTCCCCGGCGTGCTGATCCTGGAAGCCATGGCCCAGGCCACCGGTATCCTGGCCTTCACCATGGTGGGCAAGCCGTCCCCCAACGAGCTTTATTACTTTGCCTCCATCGACAATGCCCGCTTCAAGCGCCCGGTGGGCCCCGGCGATCAGCTGGTGCTGGATGTGGAGTTCCTGAAGGAGCGTCGCGGCATCGCCAAGTTCACCGGTGTCGCCACCGTCGACGGTGAAGTGGTCTGTACTGCCGAACTGATGTGCGCCAAGCGCGAGGTATAACCGTGATCGATCAGACTGCCATCATCCACGACACCGCCATCGTCCATGAGTCTGCCGTCATCGGCAAAGGGGTTGAAATCGGCCCCTTCACCGTCATCGGCGCCGAGGTGGAAATCGGTGACAACACCTGGGTGAGCTCCCACGTGGTGATCAAGGGCCCGACCAAGATCGGTCGCGGCAACAAGATCTTCCAGCACACCTCCATCGGTGAGGATTGCCAGGACAAGAAGTACGCCGGCGAGCGCACCTTCCTCGAGATCGGCGACAACAACGTGTTTCGCGAGAACTGCACCGTGCACCGCGGCACCACCCAGGACCAGAGCCTGACCAAGGTGGGTAGCGGCAACCTGTTCATGGTCAACGTTCACGTGGCCCACGACTGCATCATCGGTGACAACTGCATCTTCGCCAACAACGCCACCCTGGCGGGCCATGTGCACATCGGTGACTTCGTGATCTTCGGCGGTCTGTCTGCCATTCACCAGTTCGGCCGCGTCGGCTCTCACGCCTTCGTCGGTGGCTGCGCCGCCCTGAACAAGGACGTGCCGCCCTACGTGATGGCCGCCGGCAACTACGCCAAGCCGTTCGGGGTCAACTCCGAAGGCCTGCGTCGTCGTGGCTTCAGCGCCGAGGCTATCTCCGCCGTCAAGCGCGCCTACAAGGAGATCTTCCGCTCCGGCAAGACCATTGAAGAGGTGTTGCCCGTGCTGAGCGAGATGGCCCAGAGCGAACCGGCCATCCAGCTCTATGTGGATTTCCTCAAGGACAACGAGCGCGGGATCATCCGTGCCTGATCCCATTCGCATCGGCATCGTCGCCGGAGAGACCTCCGGCGACATCCTGGCCGCAGGGCTGGTGCGCGAGCTGCAAGCCCGCTACCCGGATGCGCAGTTCGAAGGGATCGCTGGGCCGCGGATGCAGGCTCTCGGCGTGAAGGCGCTGTTCGAGATGGAGGAGCTCTCCGTCATGGGCATCACCGAGGTGCTGGGCCGTCTGCCCCGCATCCTCCAGGTGCGCCGCGAACTGCTGCGCCACTTCATCGCCAATCCCCCCGACATCTTCGTCGGTGTGGATGCACCGGATTTCAATATCGGGGTGGAGCTGAAACTGCGCCGCGCCGGTATCAAGACGGTCCACTATGTCAGCCCCTCCGTCTGGGCCTGGCGTCAGGGCCGCATTCACAAGATCAAGGCCGCCACCGACATGGTGCTCGCCTTCCTGCCGTTCGAGAAAGCCTTCTACGACCGTTTCGATGCCCCCTGTCGCTTCGTCGGCCATACCATGGCGGACGACATTCCGCTGGTGCCGGATCAAGGGGCGGTGCGCGAGGCCCTCGGCATCGATCCCGCCCGTCGCTGGCTGGCGGTGCTGCCGGGGAGCCGCACGGCGGAAGTGGGCTTCATGGCGCCGGTCTTCCTCGAGGCGTGCAAGCACCTGACGGTGCACAACCCGGATCTCGGTTTCATCGTGCCTCTGGTCAACCAGAAACGGCGCGAGCAGTTCCTCGCCATCAAGGCCGAGGTGGCCCCGGAGCTCGACATGGTGCTGCTGGACGGCCAGGGCCGCGAGGCCATGATCGCCGCCGACGTGGTGATGCTCGCCTCCGGCACCGCGGCCCTCGAGGCCATGCTGGTGAAAAAGCCCATGGTGGTGGGTTACAAGCTCAAACCGTTCAGCTACTTGCTGGCCCAGTGGCTGGTGAAGACGGATTATGTCTCCCTGCCGAACTTGCTGGCGGGCAAGATGCTGGTGCCCGAGCTCATCCAGCACGAGTGCACCCCGGCCAACCTGGTGGAAGAGGTGAGCAAGCTGCTGGACCATGACAACAGCGAGCTCATCGCCACCTTCACCCGGTTGCACGAGAAGATCCGCTGCAATGCGGATGTGCAGGCAGCGGAAGCGGTTGCCGCGCTGCTGGAACGCTAGTGGGCTCTGCCTGTGTGTCAGGCGTGATGTTGTGCTGATACTGGCCCTGCGGGGCCGGTTTTGATTCAAGGCTATGAGATGACGATCGATATTCCCGAAGACAAGCTGATTGCCGGGGTGGACGAAGTGGGTCGCGGCCCCCTGGTGGGTGACGTGGTCACCGCCGCGGTGATCCTGGATCCTGCCAATCCCATCCTTGGCCTCGCCGATTCCAAGAAGCTCTCCGAGAAGAAGCGGCTCGCCCTGTTTGGCGAGATCAAAGAGAAGGCGCTGGCCTATGCCATCGGCCGCGCCAGCCCGGCGGAAATCGACGAGCTCAACATCCTGCACGCCACCATGCTGGCGATGCAGCGCGCCGTGGCGGGGCTCAAGGTGACGCCCGAGCTGGTCTTCATCGACGGCAACCGCTGCCCCAGATTGCCGATGGAGGCCCGCGCCGTGGTCAAGGGTGACAGCCTGGTGGCCGCCATCAGCGCCGCCTCCATCCTCGCCAAGGTGACCCGGGACGCCGAGATGACCGAGCTGGACAGCCGCCATCCCGAGTACGGTTTCGCCCGCCACAAGGGCTACCCGACGGCGGAGCACCTCGCCATTCTGGCCGAACGTGGCCCGCTGCCCGAATACCGTCAGAGCTTCAAGCCGGTGCGCCGCGCCCTGGGGATCGAATAACCGATGCCGATCTGTCTGAACGATTTCTGCTTGCGCAATGAGAGGGCGTGACCATGGCTGATCCCCGTTTCATCCACCTGAGGGTGCACTCCGACTTCTCCATGGTCGACGGCCTGCAGAAGATCGGTCCCATCGTCTCCGCTGCCGCCGCCAACAACATGCCGGCCCTGGCCCTGACGGACCAGATGAACATGTGCGGCCTGGTGCGCTTCTACGGCTCTGCCCACGGCAAGGGGATCAAGCCCCTGGTCGGGGCGGATTTCTGGGTGCAGAGCGACGAGCTTGGGGACGAGCAGTTTCGCCTCACCCTGCTCGCCATGGACAACGACGGCTACCAGAACATCACCCTGCTCATCTCCCGCGGCTATCAGCGCGGTCATGTGCAGGGGCGCCCCGTCATCGACAAGGCCTGGCTTGGCGAACATGCCAAGGGGGTGATCGTCCTCTCCGGCGGGCGCGAGGGGGATGTGGGCAAGTTCCTGCTCAAGGGCAACCGCCAGATGGTGGAGCATTGCCTCGCCTTCTACCAGACCCACTTCCCGGATGCCTACTACCTGGAGCTGCTGCGTACCGGCCGCCCGGACGAGGAGGTCTACCTCCACATGGCGGTGGCCATTGCCACCGAGTTCGAACTGCCGGTGGTGGCCACCAACGAGGTGGTGTTCCTCACCGCCGATGACTTCGATGCCCACGAGATCCGGGTCGCCATCCACGACGGCTACACCCTGATGGACAAGCGCCGACCGCGCCGCTACAGCCCCCAGCAGTACCTGCGCAGTCAGGAGGAGATGGCGGAGCTGTTTGCTGACATCCCGGAAGCCCTGGAAAACACGGTGGAGATCGCCAAGCGCTGCAACGTGACGGTGCGCCTTGGCGAGTATTTCCTGCCCAACTTCCCCACCGGCGACATGACCACCGAAGACTTCCTGGTCATGAAGTCGAAGGAAGGGCTGGAGGAGCGGCTGGCCTTCCTGTTCCCGGATCCGGCGGTGCGGGCCGAGCGTCGTCCCGAGTATGACGAGCGTCTCGACATCGAGCTGAAAGTGATCAACCAGATGGGCTTCCCGGGTTACTTCCTCATCGTGATGGAGTTTATCCAGTGGTCCAAGGACAACGGCATCCCCGTCGGTCCGGGCCGGGGCTCGGGGGCG
Source organism: Aeromonas caviae (assembly GCF_000819785.1). GTDB lineage: Bacteria > Pseudomonadota > Gammaproteobacteria > Enterobacterales > Aeromonadaceae > Aeromonas > Aeromonas caviae. The sequence continues at coordinate 30,382 of NZ_CDBK01000047.1, forward strand.
GGGTCGCTGGTGGCCTACGCCCTCAAGATCACCGATCTCGATCCGCTGGAATTTGACCTGCTGTTCGAACGTTTCCTGAACCCCGAGCGGGTCTCCATGCCCGACTTCGACGTCGACTTCTGCATGGACAGGCGCGATGAGGTGATCGATCACGTCTCCGAGATGTATGGCCGGGAGGCGGTATCCCAGATCATCACCTTCGGCAGCATGGCAGCCAAGGCGGTGGTGCGGGACGTTGGCCGGGTGCTGGGCCACGCCTACGGCTTTGTCGATCGCATCTCCAAGCTGATCCCGCCCGACCCCGGCATGACCCTGGCCAAGGCGTTCGAAGCCGAGCCCAAGCTGCCCGAGCTCTACGAGCAGGACGAGGAGGTCAAGGACCTCATCGACATGGCGCGCCGCCTCGAAGGGGTGGTGCGCAACGCCGGCAAGCACGCCGGTGGCGTGGTGATCGCGCCCACCAAGATCACCGACTTCGCGCCGCTCTATTGCGACGACGAGGGGCATCACCCGGTCACCCAGTTCGACAAGAACGACGTGGAGTACGCGGGCCTGGTGAAGTTCGACTTCCTGGGGCTGCGAACGCTCACCATCATCGATTGGGCCCTTGGCATGATAAACCCCCGTCTTGCCAAAGAGGGCAAGCCGCCGGTGGACATCGCCGCCATCCCCATCGACGACAAGAAGTCGTTCGCCCTCTTGCAGCGTTTCGAGACCACGGCGGTGTTTCAGCTCGAATCCCGCGGCATGAAGGACCTCATCAAGCGGCTGCAGCCCGACTGCTTCGAAGACATGATCGCGCTGGTGGCCCTGTTCCGCCCGGGCCCGCTCCAGTCGGGCATGGTGGACAACTTCATCGAGCGCAAACACGGCAAGGAGGCCATCTCCTACCCGGACGAGAAGTGGCAGCACGAGAGCCTCAAACCCATACTCGAGCCCACCTACGGCATCATCCTCTACCAGGAGCAGGTGATGCAGATCGCCCAGACCCTGGCGGGGTATACCCTGGGTGGCGCGGACATGCTGCGCCGGGCCATGGGCAAGAAAAAACCCGAAGAGATGGCCAAGCAGCGGGCGGGCTTCGAGGAGGGGGCGGTCAAGAACGGCGTCGACGGCGAACTGGCGATGAAGATCTTCGATCTGGTGGAGAAGTTTGCGGGCTACGGCTTCAACAAGTCCCACTCCGCTGCCTATGCGCTGGTCTCCTACCAGACCCTCTGGCTCAAGACCCATTTCCCGGCGGAGTTCATGGCGGCGGTGATGACCGCGGACATGGACAACACCGACAAGATAGTGACCCTGGTGGACGAGTGTCAGCGCATGGGGCTGACTGTGATCCCGCCGGACGTCAACACCGGTCGCTACCGCTTCAGCGTCAACGAGGACGGCCACATCGTCTACGGCATCGGCGCGGTGAAGGGAGTAGGGGAAGGGCCCATCGAGGCGATCCTGGACGCGCGGGATCGGGACGGTCCATTCCGCGACCTGTTCGATTTCTGCAACCGGGTCGACATCAAGAAGCTCAACAAGCGGGTGATGGAGAAGCTCATCCTCTCCGGCGCCATGGACAGGCTCGGCCCCCACCGCGCCGCCCTGATGGCGACCCTGGAGGAGGCGATGCGCGCCGCCGAGCAGCACGCCAAGGCCCAGGCGGTGGGGCAGGTCGACATGTTCGGCGTGCTCACCGAAGAGATCGACGACGTCAAGAAGGCGTTCGCCAACGTGCCGCACTGGCCCGACAAGGTGTGGCTGGAAGGGGAGCGCGAGACCCTCGGGCTCTACCTCACCGGTCACCCCATCAACCAGTACAGCAGCGAGCTGCGGCGCTACACCTCGGGCCGACTGTGCGATCTGCATCCCACCTCCCGCGATACCGTGACCACGGCGGCGGGGTTGGTGATCGCGGCGCGCAGCATGGTGACCAAGCGCGGCAACAAGATGGGGATCTTCACCCTGGACGACAGATCCGGCCGTCTGGATGTGACCCTTTTCAGTGAAGCGCTGGAAAAATACGAAGAATTGATGCAAAAAGACCGTATTTTAGTGGTTTCTGGACAGGTCAGCTTTGATGACTTCTCCGGTGGCCTTAAAATGTCGGCCCGCGAGTTGCTGGATATCAACGATGCGAGGGAGCGTTTTGCCAGGGCAATCCGCATCTCCCTCGATGAACAACGCATTGACGAGCGCTTTTTCCCGCGTTTGTGCGAGATTTTGGAGCCCGCCCGTGCCGGAGTCTGTCCGGTTCAGGTAAACTATCGTCGCCCCGGTTCCCGGGTGCGATTGACGCTCGGTACCGAGTGGCGGGTGACGCCCACCGATCAACTGATAGATGACTTGCGAGTCCTGCTTGGACGAGAGCGGGTTGAATTGGTTTTTGATTAGAGGATCTATTGTCCCTATGAGTCTTTTTCTGGATTTTGAACAGCCGATCGCCGAGTTGCAGGCACAGATCGATGAACTGCGCCATGTGAGCGAGCACAACAGTGCCGTGGATCTCAGCGAAGACATTCGCCGGCTGGAGAAGAAAAACGAAGAGCTGACCAAGAAGATCTTCGGCGATCTGGGTGCCTGGCAGGTATCCCAGATGGCACGTCATCCCCAGCGCCCCTACACCCTCGACTACATCGAGCAGATCTTCACCGATTTCGACGAGCTGGCCGGGGATCGCGCCTATGCCGATGACAAGGCCATCGTCGGCGGCATCGCCCGTCTCGACGGCGAGCCCGTGATGATCATCGGTCACCAGAAGGGTCGCGAGACCAAGGAGAAGATCAAGCGCAACTTCGGCATGCCGCGCCCGGAAGGGTACCGCAAGGCCCTGCGCCTGATGGAGATGGCCGAGCGCTTCAAGATGCCGATCATCACCTTCATCGACACCCCGGGTGCCTACCCCGGCGTGGGCGCCGAGGAGCGTGGCCAGTCCGAAGCCATCGCCCGCAACCTGAAAGTCATGGCCGGCCTGACCGTGCCGGTGGTCTGCACCGTGATCGGTGAAGGCGGCTCCGGCGGCGCCCTCGCCATCGGCGTGGGCGATCGGGTCAACATGCTGCAGTACTCCACCTACTCCGTCATCTCCCCGGAAGGGTGCGCCTCCATCCTGTGGAAGAGCGCCGAGAAGGCCTCGGTGGCGGCGGATGCCATGGGCATCACCGCCCAGCGCCTGAAGGAGCTGAAGCTCATCGACAACATCGTCGAGGAGCCTCTCGGCGGTGCCCACCGCGACGTGGAGAAGATGGCCAAGCACCTGAAAGCGCGCATCAAGCAGGATCTGGATGCCCTGCGCCCCCTCGACAGCGAGCAACTGCTGGAGCAGCGCTACCAGCGTCTGCTGGGTTACGGCTACTGCTGATCTGCCGCTTCCAATAAAAAGTCCCCGCATGCGGGGACTTTTTTTATGGGCGACGTTTGTGGGGGGACGCCGGGCGGGCCTCAGGAGGCGGTCAGCACCCGGTGCATGGGGGCGGAAGCACGCCCTCCGGCAGGGCTCAGGGCCCGCCACTCCCGCCACAGCAGCCAGCACAGGGGGGGCGTCAGCAGCAGCACGGTGGCGGGCTGTGCCATCAAGACCCCGTCGCGCCCCCACCAGAGGGGCAGCAGGAAGATGAGGGGCAGCAGCAGCACCGTCTTGGCCACGGAGATGACGAGGGCCTGGCGGGTGCGGGCCATGGCCTGCAACAGCACGATGCCGAACATGACGATCCCCTCCAGGGGCAGGGCAGCGAGGTTGAGGGTCAGGCTGCTGATGGCGGCGGCGAGCAGCTCTGCGTCCTGATCCCCGGTGTAGAGCATGGCGACCGGCTGCGGCAGCAGCTGGACAATCAGCCAGACCCCCAGGCCATAGACCAGGGTGATCTTGAGCCCCATCGCCATCAGGAACTGGAGGTCGCGATGGCGGCCGGCCCCGGCTGCCTGGCTCACCAGGGGCTGGATGCCAAACGCCAGTCCCTGCAGGATGACGATGAAGACTGCCTCCGTGTATCCCGCCACGGTGAAGCCCGCCAGATCCTTGACCGTGCCGTGCATCATCAGCTGGCTGTTGTGCAGCAGCAACAGTAGCCCCAGGTTGAACTGGGCGATGAGGCTCGGCAGCCCGGTGAAGAGCAGGCCGGGCATGGCCGGGAAGCGGGGCACCAGCTGGCGCCAGGTCAGCCGCAACCGGGCGTGGCGGGTGAAGAAGTACCCCAGGCCGAGCAGGCTGACCACGGCCTCCGAGAGGAGGGTGGCCTGGGCCGTGCCGGTGAGGCCGAGCCCGAGCCGGCCCACCATGATGTAGTTGAGCAGGATGTTGAGGAGGGCGCCGCCGCTCACCAGTACCATGGCGAGGCGAGGGCGGCCGTCGTTGCGAAGCAGGTAGGGCACCGCCAGGTTGCTGGCGAGCAGCAGGGTGCCACCGCCAATCCAGGTGAGGTAGTCGCTGGCCTGCTGCCAGGTGTCGGTGCCGGGGGCCATTCCCAGGGCCTGCAGGATATCGGTGTGCCAGTGGTGCAGCAGCAGCGGCGCTACCGTGCCCAGGATCAGCAGCAGCCAGAGGGCGCTGACCAGAGCCTGGCGGGCCAGAGCGAGGTTCCTGGCGCCCTGCTGGAAGGAGATGGCGGTGGCGGCCCCCATGGCGATCATGGCGGCGAGGCCGATGAGCACCATGATGACCGGATAGACCAGGTTGATGCCGGCAAGGCCGGCGGCCCCCACGTAGTGGCCGACGAAGATGCCGTCTACCAGGTAGTAGGCGCCGGAGACCAGCATGGCCATGACGGAGGGGAGGGCATAGCCCCAGAAACGGCGGGCCATGGCCCGTTGACGCAGGCGGAAGTAGGCGGACATATCTGTACTCGGGAAAAGGGCCGGAATCGAGCAGACAGTCTAGTTTCTTATGGTTTAATTGATAATCAGGCTTTCATTTGATGAATTGCTGAATTTATTTCATCAATCAGCGGATCCTGTGATACTCCTTCAACATGTCGATCAGGGCTCGCAGCCCTTGCCCCAGCTGGTGCCGGCCCGGATAGAAGAGGTTGAACCCGGCAAAGCTGGGGCTCCAGTCATCCAGCACGCTCACCAGCCGCCCCGATGCCAGGGCGTCGAACACCTCCCCCTCATGGCAGTAGGCAAGCCCGAGCCCCGCCTCGGCCGCCCCCAGGTAGAGCGCGGGCGTGCTGGTGGTGAGCGGGCCCGTCACTTCGATCTCCAGCAGTTCCCCCTCGGCGGCAAAGGCCCAGCGATAGTGGTGATGGGGCGTGAGCCGGTAGCCGATGCAGTCGTGCTGGCGCAGATCCGAGGGGTGGCGAGGGGTGCCACGCCGTGCCAGATAGTCGGGGGAGCCCACCACCAGATAGCGCTGCTGCGGGCCCAGGGGAACCGAGATCATCTCCTGGGGCAGCAGGTCGCCGTAGAAGAGGGCGGCGTCGTAGCCATCCTCGATGAGGCGGGGCATCAGCTCCAGCTCCTCCACCTCCACCTGCATGCGCGGGTAGCGCACCAGATAGTCGATGAGCACCGGGGCCAGCACCTCCTGGATGGCGGCTCGGGGGGCACAGAGCCTGAGCCTGCCCACGGGTTCGCCCGCGTGGCGCGTCAGCTCCGCCAGCGCCGCCTCCAGTTGCCCCAGGGTCGGCAGTACCTGGGCCAGCAGCCGTTCGCCCGCCTCGGTCGGCACCACGGCCCGGGTGCTGCGATTGAGCAGCCTGACGGCCAGGCGACTCTCCAGCCCTTTGAGGGCATGACTCAGGGCCGAGGCGGAGACCCCGAGCTCGAGGGCGGCCTTGCTGAAACTGCGGTGACGGGCGACGGCGGCAAACACGGCCAGCTCGGCGAGATCGGTGCGGGAGAGGGTCATGGTCGGTACGCAGAAAAGGGGCGGACACAAAGGGTACGCCATGGGGCGACGGGAGACAATCGGGGGGCAATGAGGGGGTTGTGACAAAATTGTTGCGCGTCTCAAGGTGAGGTGGATCACACCAAAAAGTTTATATGTTAAAAAAAAATCGCAATATGGCGATTCAAGTGTGATCTGAAGCGACGGAAAGGCGATTCCAATCAAACTTTGGTTGATTAATTCAAAAAAACGCTGTGATTAATAGTGCCTTTTAACTAGAGTCATCTCATCGGATGAGGTGAGCGTTATCCCGTTGTTAACGAGCGAGCACGATCCCCTCTGTATTACGACTCCCCGCCCGTGTTTGTTGCAATCAGGTTGCCACAGGGAGTGGCGGCCGGATGGCCGGGGCGGAGGAACAAACAGGACGAATAGCTGGAGTTCCAGGGAAAGGAACCGGGCCCAGGCCCACTGACAAGTTAAGATCCCACTTTCCTTGATGACAGGAACACCCCTATGTCTGACATGAACATTGCAGTTGAAGGCAGCTTGAGCAAAGCCTCCTCCCGTGGCATCAACAAGGCCGACGTGGTCTGGATGCTGGGTCTGTACGGTACCGCCATCGGCGCCGGTGTCCTCTTCCTGCCGATCAATGCCGGTGTCGGTGGCCTGTGGCCGCTGGTCGCCATGCTGATCCTGGCCCTGCCGCTGACCTTCTTCGCCCACCGTGGCCTGACCCGCTTCGTGCTGTCCGGCTCCACCCGTGACGGCGACATCACCGAGGTGGTGGAAGAGCACTTCGGCAAGACCGCAGGCAAGTTCATCACCCTGCTCTACTTCTTCGCCATCTACCCCATCCTGCTGATGTACTCCGTGGCCATTACCAACACCGTCGAGAGCCTGATGGTGCACCAGCTGGGCATGACGGCACCTCCCCGTGCCATCCTCTCCCTGGTGCTGATCCTGGGCCTGATGGCGATCGTTCGCCTGGGCGGCCAGGTCATCGTCAAGGCGATGAGCGTGCTGGTCTTCCCGTTCGTGGTCACCCTGATGGGCCTGGCGGTCTACCTGATCCCGCACTGGAACGGTGCCATCATCACCGAAGCCCCGGCGCTGGGTGAGGCCTTCAATGGTGACTTCATCAAGACCCTGTGGCTGGCCATCCCGGTGATGGTGTTCTCCTTCAACCACTCCCCGATCATCTCCTCCTTCGCGGTGGACAACAAAGGCCGCTACGGCGCCAACGCCGAGAAGAAGTGCAGCAACATCCTGCTGGGCGCCCACGTCATGATGGTGATGACAGTGATGTTCTTCGTGTTCAGCTGCGTGCTGAGCCTCTCCCCGGCTGACCTGGCGGCGGCCAAGGAGCAGAACATCTCCATCCTCTCCTACCTGGCCAACCACTTCGACAACCCGGTGATCGCCACCGTGGCACCGCTCATCGCCATGGTTGCCATCAGCAAGTCCTTCCTGGGTCACTACCTGGGTGCGCAAGAGGGCATGAACGGCCTGATGGCCAAGTCCCTGCGCGAGAAGGGCAAGAACGTCGACGTCAAGCAGCTGAACAAGGTGACCGCGGTCTTCATGATCCTGACCACCTGGGCCGTGGCCACCATCAACCCGAGCATCCTCGGCATGATTGAAGATCTGGGCGGCCCCATCATCGCCATGCTGCTCTTCCTGATGCCGATGTACGCCATCGCCAAGGTACCGGCCATGCGCAAATATGCCGGCAACCTCAGCAACGGCTTCGTCACCCTCATCGGCCTCATCGCCATGTCCGGCATCATCTACAAGCTGATTGCCTGATGACAGCGTTCATCCCTGTGAGAAAGCCGCCCCCCGGGGCGGTTTTTTTATGGGCACAAATGCTTAACAAAGCGGTGGTGGCGGCCTAACATGGCGGGATGTTTTTCTAGACGGGACAACAGGATATGTCTGGGTTGAAAAAGGATCTCGGGCTCTGGCAGGGGATGGGGCTGCTCGCCACCTCCCTGCTCGGTACCGGGATCTTCGTGGTACCGGCCACCGCCGCCTCGCTGGCGGGAGGGGCGTCGCTGTGGGCCTGGTTGCTGCTGATTGCCCTGGTGCTGCCTATCGCCTTTACCTTCGCCCGCCTTGGGCGGCGTTATCCCCACGCGGGTGGCGCCCCCCATCTGATTGGCCTCGCCTTTGGCAACGGCGCCGAGCGCTTCTCCGCTTTCCTCTTTCTGGCGGTGCTGCCGGTGGGCCTGCCTGCTGCCCTCACCATCGCCGCCGGTTTCTGGCACGCCCTGTTCGACATGGGGGAGTGGACCCTCTGGGGCATCCAGCTGCTTACCCTGCTCGGGGTCTTTCTGCTGGGGCTGCGGGGAGCGCGCTCCTCCGGCAACCTGCAACTGCTGATCGCCCTGGCCATTCTGGGGCTCACCCTGCTTATCTGGGTCAAGGGGGATCTCAGCTGGCGCGATGCCGCCCAGCCTCTGCCAACGGCGAGCGAGTGGCCCGCCATGGGCTCGGCGCTGGCGGTGATGTTCTGGTGTTTCGTGGGGCTCGAGGCCTTCGCCCACATGGGGGAGGAGTTCAAGCGGCCAGAGCGGGACTACCCCCTTGCCCTGCTGGGGGGCGTGCTGCTGGCGGGGCTCATCTACTGGGTGCACTCGCTGGTGGTGCTCAAATATGACCTCTACGGGGACGAGGCGACCAATGCCACCGCCATTCCGGCCCTGCTCTCCCTGTTGTTCGGCCCCACCGCCAAGTGGCTGGTGGCGGTGCTGGGCTATCTCTCCTGCTTCGCCAGCATCAACATCTACCTGCAAGGTTTTGCGCGCCTTATCTGGAGCATGGCGCGGGAGGGCAAACTGCCGGTCTCCCTCTCTCGCCTCTCGGCCCGGGGCGCTCCCCTGCATGCCCTTGCCTGGGTGCTCGCCATCTGTTTCGTCTCCATCACCCTGATCCTCTGGTTACGTCTGCCCCTCGATGCGTTGATCCGCTACGCCAATGGCAACTTCGTGCTGGTCTATCTGCTCTGCATGGCGGCCGGCTGGCGCTTGTTGTCGGGTACCGGCAAGGGGCTGGCGGGCCTCAGCGTGCTGCTCTGTGCCTTGGTGCTGCTGGCCCTCGCCACCCAGGTGCTCTATGCCGTCGTGCTGAGCCTGGGGTATGGCGGCTTCTCCCTGTGGCGGCGCAGACGCCGCCGCTCGGCGTCCGATGAGGGTGTCTGCGCCATCAAGTAACTCCCGAAAAAAAGCCCCGCAGTGCGGGGCTTGTTGTTGCGGGTCACAGGCTGGCGGGCAGGTCGCTGCGCAAGATGGCGTAGTGGCGCAGGGAGATGAAGCCATCCCCCTTGCGCTCGCACTCCCGCGCCGTTCCCTCGTAGTGAAAACCGGCCCGCTCCAGCAGGCGGGCGGAGGGGCGGTTGGGCTCCTCCACCACCGCCATAAGCCGGTGCAGGTCGGTGGTGCGGTAAGTGAGCGGCAGCCAGAGTTGCAGCGCCGCGCTCATCACCCCCTTGCCCCAGTGTTCGGGATAGAGCCAGTAGCCCAGCTCGGCACACCGGTGAGTCGGGTCGGCATCGTTGTAGCCGATGGCCCCCAGCGGTTCGTCCGTGTGCCGGTCGCGAATGAGATGCCAGGCGCCACGGCCGGTGCGGGTCAGCTCGGCATACCAATCCATCTGTGCCCGGCATGCCGCCAGGCTGTCGTAGCTGACGCCGTAGTAGGCGACGACCCGGGGATCGGAGAGGCCGCGGAAGATATGGGGCAGGTCGGTGTCGGTGACGGGATCCAGCCTGATGTGGGGTGGTGCTGATGTCATGATGACTCCTTGCGGCCAGCCGTGGCTGGCCGCGTGTGTTGCGTCATAAGAGATAGATGATCCGGGCTGGCGTCAGGCAAAGCCGAGGCGCTCGGCAAGGTGCGCCAGCTCGTCACGCCACTGCTGCTGCAGGCGCGGGGTCTGGTGCCTGGGCTTGCGGGCCAGATCGGCGGCGAGCAGGGCATCGAGCTCATACCAGCGTGCCAGCAGCGCCTCTTCGTCATCCCCCGTGGCGGCCGCGGTCTGCGGGTCACCTGATCGAGCCGGGCTGCCCGCCTGCGGCAAGGGGGCATCGCCCAGCAGCTCGGCATAGGCCCGCTCGGCACTGTGAGCCTCCTGGATGCGCCCGTCCTGTATCAGCCAGAAGCGGTTGCAACTGCGCTCGATCAGCTCCCGGTCGTGGGAGACCAGCAGCACGCCCCCCGGGAAGGCGGCAATCGCCTCGGCCAGCTCCTCCTTGCCCGCCAGATCCAGGTGGTTGGTGGGTTCGTCGAGCCAGAGCATGTGGTGGCTGCCGAGGGACAGGGCGAGAAACAGCAGCCGTGCCCGCTCGCCCCCGCTCAGGGTGTGCACCTGCTGGCCGTGGCGGGCATAGGGGAAGCCCGCCCGGATCAGCGCCTGTCGCCGCGTCACCTCAGGCAGAGGGGCCAGGGGGTACAGCGCGTCGCTCAGGGTGGCGTCGTCAGCCAGCTGCTGCAGGGACTGATCGTAATAGGCGATGCTGGCGCCGGGGTGGCAGTACCAGCCCGCCTGCGGACTCAGGTCAGTCAGTTCGCGCCAGCACTGGCGCAGCAGGGAGGACTTGCCGGTGCCGTTGGCACCGAGCAGGGCAACCCTGTCCCCCGCTCGCAGCCAGAGCCCCTCGGCACGCAGCAGCGGCGGCAGTGCCGATGCCGGCGATACGTCGAGGGCCTCCAGTCGCAGCAGGGTGTCGGCAGGCAGGCTCACTCCGCGCAGCTCGAGCCGCCAGGGGGCCAGCGCCGCCACCTGGCTCTGCTCCTCCTGCAGGCGGGCGATGCGCTTTTCCATGGACTTGGCCTGGCGCACCAGCTTCTCGTTGTCATGCTCCCGCCCCCAGATGGCGAGGCGCTTGCTGCTGGCGCTCAGGCGGTCTATCTCCTTTTGCTCATCCGCCCGGCGCAGGCGGGCCTGCTCATCCTCGGCAGCCAGCGCCGCCCTGGCCTGGCTGCAGGGCAGGGCGAAGCGGTGCAACTGGCCATCTCGCAGGATCAGGGTCTGATCCGTGACGCGGTCCAGCAGGCGAGCGTCGTGGGAGACCAGCACGAAGGCGCCGCGCCAGCCCAGCAGAAACTGCTCGAGCCAGAGCAGGGCGGGCAAGTCCAGGTGGTTGCTGGGCTCATCGAGCAGCAGCAGGTTGGGTTGGCGCAGCAGGGCGCGCCCTATCTGCAGCCGGCTGTGCTGGCCACCGCTCAGTGCACTGACCGGCAACGTGGCCTGGGCCTCCAGCTGCAGTTCGGCCAGCAGCTTGTCCACCTGCCATTCGGCGGCGGGGTCATTGCCCAGTGCATCCAGCAGCACGGCGCGGGTGCTGAGGGTGGAAAGCCCGGCGGGCAGTTGCTGGGCCACGAACTCGCAGCGGCAGGCGGCGGCCTGCACGACCCGGCCGGCCTGGGGCGTGCGCTCGCCCGCCAGCAGCGCGAGCAATGTGCTCTTGCCGCAGCCGTTGGCGCCGATCAGGCCGAGTCGGTCGCCTGCGCGAATGCCGAGTTCGAGATGGTCAAATAAGGGAAGGTGCCCCGCACTCATCTGCAGGGAATGGGTACTCATCAGGGTTGTCATGCTCTTGCTCTCTTAAATCGCGGGATAGGAAATCCCTGTCATCAGGAGCGCTGGCGACAACGGCAGAGTCGAGAAAGGTCTCGGTATGGAAGGGAGTCGGCTTTGCTCGAACCCGCTATCGCAGCGCGATGGTATGCAGGCAAGAGCACTTGAATGTGCCGAACAGGCGAGCCGAGAACATCGGACACGCTTGGATAACCATTTTTTACCTCCTTGTGTTTCGTTATGGCAGGGTGCGGCGATTATAGGCACAGAAAAAAACAGGCGTCCATCCGCCCTGTGGGGGGCCGTGGGCACCGCATCGGGAGGCGCGGGGTAAAAAAACGCCCCGTGATACGGGGCGTGGGGGGTCAGTCGCGGGGGGTCTTGAGGGCCTCAATCACATCGTCACTGGGGGCCAGCCCCTCTACGTGGTTGAAGCTCTCCAGCCCCTCCTGGGGATTGATGGTGAGGGCGTCGGCGCTCAGGTAGCTGCCGCTGCCGGCGCTCTCCACCACGACGATGACTTCAGGCTGCTTGTCGCCGTTGAGATCCAGCAACTTGATCTCCTTGATGCTGCCATCGCGCGGCAGCACCTTGCCGTCGATGAACTGATCCAGCGGAAACTGGGGGTTGGCACCGGAGTAGAGGCGCACGTCGTAGCTGCCGGTGGAGGCAGGCTCGCCGCGCCCTTCGCTGACGGTCACCACCTGGCCGGAGGGGAGCGTCAGCTGCTTGAAGAAGCCGTCCGCCGCCTGGCTGGCGAGGGGCAGGGTGAGCAGGCCGAGAGTAAGGAATAAGGCTTTCATGGAGAGGACCCTTGTTGCTGCTTGTGTGTCTGTGACGGGCAGGGGACGCTTCCCTGCCACGTCGGAAGCGGGCAGGGGGCCGCTGGTCGGCCGCCCCCTGCCCGGGTTGTCATCACCATATCTTGACCCGTTTGGCCGGGTCCAGATAGAGCTTGTCGCCGGGCTGGATCTTGAACGCCTCGTAGAAGGCGGGGATGTTCGGTACCACGCCGTTGACCCGGTATTCCGGCGGCGAGTGGGGATCCGAGGCGAGCAGCATCTGCATCAGCTCGGGGCGATACATGCCCTTCCACACCTGGGCCCAGCCGAGGAAGAAGCGCTGCTCGCCGGTAAAACCGTCCAGCACCGGGGCCTCCTTGCCATCCAGGGAGAGCAGGTAGGCCTTGTGGGCGATGGTGAGGCCGCCGAGATCGCCGATGTTCTCCCCCAGGGTGAACTGGCCGTTGACGTACTGGCCCTTGATGGGCTCGAAGCGGTTGTACTGGGCCACCAGCCGGCTGGTGCGAAAGCGAAACTCCTTGAGATCCGCCGGCGTCCACCAGTCGCGCATCACGCCGTCACCGTCGGATTTGGCCCCCTGATCATCAAAACCGTGGCCCATCTCGTGGCCGATCACCCCGCCGATGGCGCCGTAGTTGACCGCATCGTCCGCCGTCATGTCGAAGAAGGGGGGCTGCAAAATGGCGGCCGGGAAGACGATCTCGTTGTTGCTCGGGTTGTAGTAGGCGTTCACCGTCTGGGGCGACATGTGCCACTCGTCCCGATCGACCGGCTTGCCGAGGCGCGCCAGGTTGTCGGCGTATTCGAAGGCGCGGGCCCGCTGCAGGTTGCCCACCAGATCGTCGGGGCGAATGGTGATGGCGCTGTAGTCCTTCCATTTGTCCGGGTAGCCGATCTTGGGTCTGAACTTGGCGAGCTTCTCGAGGGCCTGGGTCTTGGTGGCCGGGGACATCCAGTCCAGCTCCTGGATGCTCTGGCCGTAGGCGGTGCGCAGGTTCTCCACCAGCTGCTCCATGCGGGCCTTGGCCGCTGGCGGGAAGTAGCGCTCGACATAGAGCTTGCCCACCGCCTCCCCAAGATTGTTGTCCAGCACCCCAAGGGCCCGCTCCCAGGGGGCGCGCTGCTTGGGCGTGCCGCTAAGAGCGGTGCCGAAGAAGGCAAAATTCTGGGCATCGGTCTGGCTGTCGAGGTAGGGGGCGTAATCGGTGATGAGCTGCCACTTGAGGTAGGCCTGCCAGTCAGCGACCGGGGTCTGCTGCATCACCTCGTTCAGGGCCGAGAGATAGGTGGGCTGGCCGATGACCAGGCTCTGCTGCCCCGCAAGGCCAGCCTGGGCCAGGTAGGCGTCCCAGTCGATGGCGGGGGCGAGGCGCCCCAGCTCGCTCACCGGGCCCTTGTTGTAGTTCTTCTCTCTGTCTCGCAGGGCCACGTTGTCCCACTGGATCTGGGCGAGCCTGGTCTCGAGGGCCAGGATGCGTTTCGCCTTGGCCTGGGCATCCGTCTCACCGAAGCGGCTCAGCATGGCGGCGATGTGTTGCTCGTACTTGTGCAGCAGCGCCTGGCTGTTGGGGTCGCGCTTGAGGTAGTAGTCCCGATCCGGCAGGCCGAGGCCGGCCTGGTAGAGGTAGACGGCATAGCTGTCAGGGGCCTTGGCGTCGGCGTCTATCCAGAAACCGAAGGGGGAGCCGCCACCGGTGCGGGCGCTCTGGGCGAAGGCCCGGGCGAGATCCTGCGGTGTGCTGATCTGCTCTATCTCGCTCAGCATTGGCAGCAGGGGCGTGGTGCCCTTGGCGTTGCGGGTCGCCTGATCCAGATAGCTCTGGTAGAGGTCGTGGATCTGCTGGGCCGGGGTGCCGGTGGCGGCCTTGCCATCCAGCCCCTCCACCAGCACCCGCACGTCCGCCAGGGATTTGTCCCGCAGCAGGTAGAAGGCGCCGTCGGCGGGCCTGTCATCGGGGATCTTGGCCGTGGCGAGCCAGTGGCCGTTCACGTAGCGGAAGAAGTCGTCACCAGGCTTGACGCTGGTGTCCATGTTGGCCAGCGCAAGGCCGGAGTGTTTGTCCGGTTGGCTCGGTGCCTGACTGCAACCGGCCAGCAGGGCCAGTCCGACGAGGGTGGCCAGGATGTGTTTCTTGTTGTTCATTATGGTTTTATTCCAATTCGGGTTATATGGCTTCCTTGCCCACGCAGGGAGCGATTCACTCTAGCAGCCGGGTTAGCGCTTGATAAGCCCGACTCTGCTAAGATCGGCCTGGTCGTATTGGGGAAGCCTATGATTTCTCGTATTTATTCTCGTTTTTGTCAGACCCTGCCCGCGCCGGAAGGTTCCCGCGGTCTGCTGGTGGCTTTCAGCGGCGGGCTCGACTCCACCGTCTTGCTGGTGCTGGCGGCCCGTTTTGCCCGCGCCCACGGCCTCGCCCTGAACGCCCTGCACGTTCATCACGGCCTGAGCCCACATGCCGACGACTGGGTGGCTCACTGCGAAGGGGTGTGCCGGCAACTGGCGGTGCCCCTCATCGTGGAGCGGGTGCAGCTCTGTCGGGGCAACGGGGAGAGCCTGGAGGCCCAGGCGCGGGCGGCGCGTTATGAGCGACTCGCCGCCCACCTGGGGGAGGGGGAGTGGCTGCTCACCGCTCACCATCAGGACGATCAGCTGGAGACCCTGCTGCTGGCGCTCAAGCGGGGTGCCGGTCTGCGCGGGCTGGCGGGCATGGTGGCGAGCCAGCCTTTTGCCGCAGGCCATCTGTTGCGCCCCTTGCTCGACATGAGCCGGGCCGAGCTGGCGCAAGCCGCGCAGTCACTTCCTTATGGCTGGGTTGAGGATGAGAGCAACGAGGACCCGAGCTATGACCGCAACTTCCTGCGCCAGCAGATCATCCCCCTGCTCAAGGCCCGCTGGCCCGCCATGGCCCGGACGACGGCGCGCACCATGGCCCTGTGTGCCGAGCAGGAGGCGCTCATCAGCGAGCTGGCCGAGGCGGACTGGCAGGCGGTGGGTGAGGGAGAAGGGCTGCGCATTGACGGACTCCTCTCCCTCTCCCCCGTGCGGCGCAACAACCTGCTGCGCCACTGGATCCGCCGCCAGGGGGGAGAGATGCCCTCCCGCGAGCTGTTGGGCCTGCTGTGGCAGGAGGTGGCGCTGGCGCGCGATGACGCCAACCCCAGGCTGAGCCTGCAAGGGTTGGCGTGTCGCCGCTATCAGGGGCGCCTCTACCTGGTGGCGCCGGATCTCGCCCCCCGTGAGGAGGTGCTGCCCATCCGGATGGAAGAGACGCTCACCCTGCCGGACGGGCTCGGGCAGTTCAGGCTCTGGAGAACGGATGGCGAAGGGTTGCGGACACCGAGGGGGGACGAGCCGCTCTCGGTGCGTTTTCAGGTCGCCCCCGGCGTCATGCTGAAACCGGTGGGGCGGGTGGGCAGCCGGCGGCTCAAGAAGCTGCTGCAAGAGTACGGGGTGCCCTCCTGGCAACGGGGGCGCATTCCCATCCTCTACTACGGTGAACAGGTGGCACTGGTGGCCGGGCTCTTTGTCTGCGACGGATTTCTGGCGCCAGAAAAGGGGGTGGCGTGGGAGTGGCGGCCCCCCGTCACCCCGGATGCGGATTGACATCGCAGAGTGACAGGGGGCCGGGAGGTGAAGGGTGATGCCCTATTCGGGCAGGCCGGAGCCCCCGGCTTTCTTGCGGGCGTAAAGATGAGTATCGGCCGTCTCGTAGAGGCGCTGCACATCCATGCCCGACTGCCAGCTGGCGGCTCCCAGGCTGCACCCCACCGAGAAGGCGCTGAGCTCCTTGTGGCTGTGGAGCACATGTTGCAACCGCAGCCAGACCGGGCGCCAGGCCTCGGGGTCCGCGGGTTGCAGCAGCAGGGCAAACTCGTCCCCGCCGAGGCGAAACGCCTGATCCGTCCCGCGAATGCACCCCTGCAGCAACTGGGCGAAGCGGCTTAGCACCAGGTCGCCCACCGGGTGGCCCCAGGTGTCATTGACCTGCTTGAATCTGTCGAGATCCAGCAGCACCAGCACCAGGCCGTGGGGTTCCCGGCTGTGTTGCTCCACCGCCCGGCCGATGGCCTCGTCGAAGTAGGCGCGATTGCCAAGCCCGGTCAGGTGGTCGAGCCGCACCTGCTGTTCCAGCCGATCCAGCCGCAGATAGAGGGGCAGGGTGAGACTGAACAGCTGATGATATTGCTCAAGCAACCGCCTCTGGCCGTCGCTCAGGGGGTGCTCCAGCTCGTAGTGCAACTGGCCGAGCAACTGCTCGTGTCGTCCCCGCAGCTCGAAGCGATAGGCATGCAGGGTCAGCCTGGCCTGGGGCGGGTGCGAGATGAGGGGATGGGGCTGGCCACAGTCGAACTGGAGCGAGTGGATCCGGACAATGTTTGCCACCCGCTCGGCAAAGATTGCCAGCAGGGCGTCAAGATCCCGTTGCCCCAGCAACTGCTCTATCTGCTGATAGCGGTCCTGCCCGGTCAACGGCGCAAGCCGCTCCATCTGCTGTACCCACTGCTCTATGCCATGTCCGAAGCCGTTCAATGACGATGTGTTTTCCACGTTACAGCCCTTACACCTCTCCATTCATTGCGCAGGCTCTTGCAAGCCCTGTGCCTAAAATATGTCCGATGAAAAACAAGGGGGCTGGCTAGGCTTAACGGGATGAAACGGGAGGGGAAATCCCTGCCGCTGAGCGAGTGGCGTGCCATATGGGGAGCGGGCGCTGTGCTTGCAGGGAAGAGAGTGCCGGGCAGATGAAGGAGAGGGATGGGTGTACACCGATGTGTTGATCCTGCTGATCTTCGCCGTTGTGCTGGTGGCCATTTTCCGGCGCCTCGGCCAGCCGGTGATCCTTGCCTATCTGTTTGCCGGCATGCTGCTCGGCCCCCATGGCGTGGCCATCGTCACGGGTCAGGCCATGATGCAGACCATAGGAGAGCTTGGCATCGTGTTCCTGATGTTCTCCCTCGGGCTCGAGTTCTCCCTGCCGCGTCTGCTCGCCATGCGCAAGCTGGTGCTGGGGGTCGGCAGCCTGCAGGTGCTGCTCACCTCACTGCTGTTTTTCGGGCTCGGCTGGTGGTGGGGGCTGAGCCTGGCCCAGGCGCTGGTGGTGTCAGGCACCCTGGCGCTCTCCTCCACCGCCGTGGTGATCAAGCAGCTCGGCGAGCTCAAGCAGCTCCATACCCGGCGAGCCCAGCTCGGGGTGAGCGTGCTGCTGTTCCAGGATCTTGCCGTGGTGCCCCTGCTGGTGATGATCCCCATCTTGGCCCAGCCCGAGGTGCAGGGCAGCGCCCTGCTGGCGGAGGTCGCCTGGGCCTCCCTCAAGGGGTTGTTTGCGCTCTCCGTGCTGCTGGCGGTGGGGAAGTGGCTGCTGCCCATGCTGTTTTTCGAGGTGGCGCGCGCACGTTCAGATGAACTCTTCGTACTGAGTGCCCTGCTGGTGGCATTGCTGGCGGCCTCCCTGACCCAGTGGATGGGGCTCTCCATGGCGCTCGGTGCCTTTCTGGCGGGTATGATGCTGGGGGAGTCCCACTATCGTCATCAGCTCGAGGTGGACATCAAGCCGTTTCGCGACGTGTTGATGGGGCTCTTCTTCATTACCATCGGCATGACCATGGACTGGGCGCTGGTGGCGGACGCCTGGTGGCAGGTGCTGGCCTGTGTGACGGGGCTCATCCTGTGCAAGTCGCTGCTCATATTGCTGGCGGGCCGCCTGATGGGGGAGCGCAAGCGTGACGCCATGGCCGCCGGCATCATGTTGGGCCAGGTCGGGGAGTTCGGTTTTGTGCTGCTGGCGCTGGCGAGTCATCACGGCTTGCTGGATCACCAGCTGGTCTCTCTGCTGATCGGCATCGGTGTCATCTCCATCGCCCTCACCCCCTGGCTGGTGTTGCGGGCGCTGGGACTTGCCCACTCCCTCACCGACAGTGCCCTGCTCTCTCGCGCCGAGGTGGCCCAGTCGGGCCTGAGCAAACACCAGCACGTCATCATCGCCGGGTTCGGACGCACCGGCCAAACCTGTGCCCGCTTTCTCAAGCTCGAAGAGATCCCCTTCCTGGCCCTGGATCTCGATCCCGAGCGGGTGAGCGAGGCCAAGCTGGCGGGGGAGCAGGTGGCGTTCGGCGATGCCAGTCGGCGCGACATCCTGCTGGCGGCCGGTCTGCTGCGGGCGCGGCTGGTGATCATCACCTTCGACGATCAAAAGCGGGTCGATGCCATGCTGACGCTGATCCGGGAGCTGGCGGGGGAGATCAAGGTGCTGGTACGCACCCGGGATGACAGCTTCCTTGAACACTACAAGCAGGCCGGCGCCTTCGAGGTGATCCCCGAATCCCAGGAGGGAGCCCTGATGCTGGTCTCCCACCTGCTGCTCAACTGCGACATTCCCATCGGCCGGGTGATCCGGCGCATGGAGCACGAGCGCAGCAGCCAGTATCGCTTTCTGCACGGTTTCTACTGGGGCGGCAAGAGTGCGGGCAATCTGGAGACGGATCAACAGCTCGAGCGGCTACATCCCGTGCTGCTGCACGACCAGGCCTGGGCGGTGGGACACAGGGTACGGGATCTCGCCCTGGGAGAGGTGCGCATCAAGGCGATTCATCGCGGGGAGCGCAGCCTGGATCCCAGGCGCGAGCTGGTGCTGGCGGCGGGAGATACCCTGGTGCTTTTCGGCACGGCCGTGGCCATGGAACAGGCCGAGCAGCGCCTGCTGGAGGGACGCTAGGATCTCCTTCCCATGGGATAAGGCCCCTCAGGCCTCTTCGCGAAACTGCTCCTGCTTCCCGCTGCCCGGCAGGTCGAGGAAGGCCTCGATGCGCTGGCGGTGATCCAGCGCGTCCTGGTATCCCAGCTTGATGAGCCGCTGGCAATGGCCGGGATCAAACATCAGGAAGCTGGCCAGGCTGCTGCTCTCTTCGCCGTTGACCCCGAGCACTCGCAACAGACGGCGCAGCTGGGTCGGCAACCGTGGGAGGTATTCGAGGGCGATGAGGTCGAGATCCTGGCTGGGGCGGATCACGCAGGTCTCCACCTGGCGCAGTTTCAGCCGACTGCGCTCCCGTGCCGGAATGAGGGAAAGGGTCTGGTTGATGCGCCCGAGCCGCTCCAGATCCGAATTGAGGGTGTCGGAGAAGACGGTGTTGAGCAGATGGCTCGCGATGTTGGAGCTGGTCAGGTGCCCCTGGCGGGGAGTCGGGTTCTCCCTGTGAGGGGAGTCCAGGGTCACCAGCAGTATCCGCTCCGCCCCCAGGTGGATGGCGGGGCTGAGTGGGCTCAACTGGTGGATGGATCCATCCCCGTAGACGCGATCGCCGATGGGGGTGGCGGGAAAGACGAAGGGCAGCGCCGACGAGGCCAGCAGGTGATCCGAGGTGAGCAGGGTACGCAGGCCACGTCGTCTGGCGCGCTCCCAGGGCTGATGTTCGGCCCGCCCCTGGAAGAAGGTGGTGGAGAGGCCGTCATCGTAGTCGGAGGCCGTGATGGCGATGGCCTCCAGGCTGCCGTAGAGAATGTTGTCATCGATGCGGTGATAGTCGATGAGCTGATCCAGCAGACGGCGCAGGGGGGCGTTGTCAAACAGGTGAAAGGCGCGGTTGCTCTGGGGGGTGATGAGGCCGGCCGAGCCCTGATAGAGGGTGCGCCACAGCAGTTGGCAAGGGTGGAAGTCGAAGATGTGGTGGGTCTCGAAACGTCGCCAGACCCACTCCAGCTTGCGCACCCCCAGATGGAAACAGGAGGCGTAGCACGCCAGCGCCGTGATGTTGAGAGCCCCCGCCGAGGTGCCGCACAGAATGGGGAAGGGGATGCCGATGTTGCGGGGGTAGAGTTCGGCCACCGCCTTGAGTACGCCGACCTGATAGGCGGCGCGGGCACCACCACCAGTCAGCAGAAGAGCAGTATTGGGTCTGGCCATGAGGGTGCGCCTTATCGTGATCGCCAGGGCGGGTTGCCACCGCGCAATTCAACTATAAGACGTTGTATACCGGATAAAAATGGGCCGCACGCTCAATTTTTGCGGCCCGTTTCATTTTCAGTTTGCCAAGGGGGTCTGGCTCAGTTGATCGAAGGCGGCGAAGGCTGGAGGGCTTGCCAGAATACGGCCATGGCCGAGACCCCGGGTGCTCACCAGCCGGGTGCGGCCATCCTGGGCCGCGCGCAGGGAGTCCCGGTGGGGGGCGAAGCGGTCTTCCTCATCGTGCACGATGAGGGCGGCGCCGCTGCGCCGGGCGAGCCGGCCAAGGGGGTCAACCGTGCTGAGCGGGTGCTGGTATTCGTGTTCTATCTCCTTGACCACCGCATCGAACAGCCGGATGGAGTAGCCGGAGCGCGCCACCATGCCGTAGAGCTGGGGCACGTAGTCGAGCACCGGGGAGATGAGCAGCAGCGGCAGCGCATCCATGGCAGGGTGACGGCTGCTGAGGGTGACGGCGCCCCCCATGCTGTGGGTGATGACGCCCTGGACGGGGCCGACCCGCTCGAGGATCTCGTCGAAAGCGCGCACGAAGCGGGGCAGGTGACCCCTGTTCCCTTCGCTCCGGCCGTGGGCGGGGTGATCGTAGGCGAGCGCCGTATAGCCCTGGGCGGCGATGTGGCTCATCAGCGGATAGAACTGGCTGGCACTGCCTGACCAGCCGTGCATCAGCAGCCAGACCGGCCCCTGGCCGAGCCGGTAGCTCATCAGGGTCCCTTCACTGGTGTGGATGGCCTGCTCGACCAGGCCAGCCGGGGCTGCGACGTCCCGGGTCGCCCGCTGCGGGGTGAGCAGCAGCTTGCTGGCGGTGCGCTTGGCGTGGGTGGGCGCGAGCACGTGATGCAGGCGGGTGCCGAGGCCCAGCAGCAACTTGCTCGGGCTGAAGCGGCGTGTGTTGAAATAGATCTTGCTGCTCATGGTCATCCTGTGTCTTTTGTGTGCGAACGATCGTGCTTTTTTGCGATTTTTTAAAAAGAAGAGCCCGTCGGGTCAGCGCCAGCTGGCCAGCAGAGCGGTGACCTCCGGCCAGAAGTGGCGGGCCGGATCCTCGCTGAGCGCCAGGGCATGGAACACCTGATCCCCGAGATAGAGGCCATAAAGGCGATAGACGGCGCGCCAGGGGTCGAGATCGCTGCGCCACTCCCCTCTGGCCTGCCCCTGCACTACCTGGCGTGCCAGGTAGTCGAGCCAGAAACGGACCAGCTCGCGTGCCGCCTGCTGGACCTCACCCTCCTGGGCGGAGGTCCAGGCATCGAGGAACATGCAGCGGCCGGCAAAACTCTGGTTCCAGGCCAGCCAGGCCTGCAACAGGGCGAGCAGTTTCTCCTGCTGGGTGGCGTGCCCCTGTTGGCGCACCGGCTGGATCACCCGCTCCCGAAATACCTCGGCGGAATGGGTGAGCACGGCGATTTGGAGGTTGTCGCGGGACTGGAAGTGGGCGAACAGACCGCTTTTTGACATCTCGCAGGCCGTTGCGAGGGAGCCTATGGTGAGGCTCTCCAGCCCCTGCTGGCTCGCCTGCTCGAATGCAGTCTGCAAAATGGTGTCGCGGGTCAGACGTCCCTTGCTCATCCGGCTCTCCTCTCTCTGGGCTGGCAGCATAAAGTACGACCGTGCTAATTGTCGAGCCGCAAATGGTGCAGGGAGGCCGTTTCCGGCTGCCGCGGGGGGCCAGAGAGTCTTCTGGGAGGCGGTTGTGGCTGGCTTGTTACGAGCCAGCCGGGGACGAGCTCAGTCGTCCTTGATATCCATCAGCTGGAGGGCGATGACCGCCTGGGTGCAGTGCTTGACCCCGAGTTTGCGGAAGGCGGAGTGATATGGGCTCTGATGGTGGCAAGGGGCTCAACTGTCCTTGATATCCATCTGCTGGAGGGCGATGACCGCCTGGGTGCGGTGCTTGACCCCGAGTTTGCGGAAGGCGGAGTGATATGGGCTCTGATGATGGCAAGGGGCTCAACTGTCCTTGATATCCATCTGCTGGAGGGCGATGACCGCCTGGGTGCGGTTCTTGACCCCGAGTTTGCGGAAAATCGCGGTGATATGGGCCTTGATGGTTGCTTCGGAAACGTTGAGCTCCCAGGCGATCTGTTTGTTGAGGCTGCCATCCCGCAACATGATGAGCACCTTGTATTGCTGGGGGGTGAGGCTGGCCAGCTTGGTGGCGAAATCGGGCCCTTCGCTGGGCTCGGGATGGAGGGAGATGCCTTCCGGCACCCAGTTGTCCCCCCCGATCACCGTATTGAGGGCGCTGACCAGCTCTTTCATGGGGACGGACTTGGGAATGAAGCCGAGCGCGCCCAGGCGCAGCACCTGCTGGATGATGGCGGGATCCTCGGAGGCCGAGACCACGACGATGGGGAGATCCGGGTGATGTCCGCGCAGATAGGCCAGCCCCTCGAAGCCGTTGGCCCCCGGCATCTTGAGATCCAGCAGCAGCAGGTCGACGTCGGGATGTTCGTCGAGCAGGTGGCTCAGGCTGTCGATGGAGTCAGCCTCCAGCAATCTGGCGTCGTCGATGGCCATGTGCACCGCTTGATAGAGGGCGCCCCGAAACAGGGGGTGGTCATCTGCGATGACGATGGTAAATTGGCTGTCCATAGCTCACATTGTTGCTAACTGATTGTTTTGAAAAATCAAACTAGCACTGCTACCCAAGTGGGTCAAACCCGCCAGTACGCAAATGTGAGGTGGTCATCGGATGTCGTGCCACGGGGCCGGCGGGATGGCCAGTAAACAACCCATGCAGGAGGCAATCGATGGGATCCCTGGTTTTGACGGTGGGCACGGGCTCCACCTGGGCAATGAGAACGGCGCTGGTGCTGGCCATGAGCGGGCTCAAGTGGCAGGAGCAGGTCTTCGATCTGGAAGATACCAAGGAGCTGCAACGGCTCAAGCGCACGGCCCCCGCCGGCCTGGTGCCCTGGCTCGACGACGGTGAGCTGCGTATTCACGACTCTCTGGCCATCGCCGAATATCTCTACGAGTGTTGCCCGGAGCGTCACCTTTATCCGGTGGACAAGGCCGATCGGGCCCTGGCCCGCAGCCTGTGCGCCGAGCTGCACGCCGGTTTTCGCCAGATCCGCACCCTGCTGCCCTTCTTCCTGGGGGCGCCCACCCAGAGTGAACCGCCGGTGGAGGTCATTGACGAGCTGGCCCGGTTGCAGACCCTCTGGTCCCAGGCGCGGGGGCCCTTCTATTTCGACGAGGCGAGCATTCTGGATGCCTTCTATGCGGTGATGGCCTATCGACTGGCAAGCTATGGCATTTCGCTGCCCGGTCAGGCTGGCGCCTATCAGCAGGCCTTGCTGGCCTGGCCCCTGTGGCAGGAAACCCTGCTCAGGGCGAGGTTGCAGTGGCCAAAGGCGGCCCGCCAGTCTGATTGATGCGGGCGTCGGCAAGACAAAAAAGGGGAGCCATCGGCTCCCCTTTTTATTCAGGCCAGGTCGCTATTTCTGCCGACCCGCGAAGACCACGACCACTTTGTCTTCTCCTTTCTCCCGCACGAAGCCGTAGGGGGCATCGGAAATCTTCTTGTGGCTGCCCGCCGCGATGGCAGGGTGGGCGGCACGGAACTGGCCGAGCCGTTGCCAGTGCTTGACCAGCTCCGCCTTCTCGCCACTCGCCAGCTCCTGCCAGTTCATGTCCGAGCGCACGCTCTGATCGAACACGCCGCCATCCTTGGCCAGTCCCCGGCCGGACTCGTCGCCATAGTAGATCTGGATGCCCCCCGGCAGCAGCATGAAGCTGTTGGCCACCCGCCGTTGCAGCGCCACGTCCTGATAGTCGCCGAAGAAGAGCTTGGTGTCGTGGGAGCTGATGTAGCTCAGCACGTTGAACTCGGGATCCTGGTTGATGCGGCTGGCGTAGCTCGCATAGGTGGGCTCTGCCCCCGCCATGCACTGGGCCTGGGGCAGGGCGAATTCACGCTGGTAGTCGAAGTTGATCAGGGAATCGAAGCCGTGCTGGTACCAGAAGTCCTTGGCGACCCCGTGATCCCACACCTCGCCCACCATGTAGAAGGGAAGGTCATCGAGGGCCTTGCCCGGGTTGGCGGCCTTCCACTCCTTGAGCGCGTCGGTGCCCGCCTGCTTGAGCCTGGCCCAGACCGCGGGCTCCAGGTGCTTGACGGTGTCGGCACGGAAGCCGTCGATGCCGAAGCGGCGCACCCAGTCGGTGTGCCAGGCAATGAGGTAATCGGTCACGGTGGCGTTGGGCAGGGCCTTGGCCCTGGTGTCTTTTTTGGCAGCGAGCAGCGGTGGCAGCCCCACCGATCTGGTGGATTCGGTCAGGAAGTCCGGCAGTCCCGCCACCGAGCCGGTGACGTCGTCGGTGCCGGGTTGCGGGTAGCCGGGCAGGCCGGCCCGCACCCAGTCAGGGCCCCACCACTTGTCCCAGTGGGATGACTGGTAGTCGATGAACTGGTTGTAGCCATGCCAGTTGAGGCCGCCGCTCGGGCGCCATTCGTTCCAGCGACTCGGCAGCTTGCCGGTGTTCTGGGTGAGATCGGTGAGCCCCAGATCCTGCAAGTCGGCGAGGGTGGCGTAGCCTGCGTGGTTCATCACCACGTCGAGGATGATCCGCATGCCTCGCTTGTGGGCCTCGTCCACCAGGGTTTTCAGGCTCTCTTCGTCGCCGTAGTTGGGGTCGATTTTGGTGAAGTCGAGCGCCCAGTAGCCGTGGTAGGCGTAGAAGGGGAAGTTCCCCTGTTCGCCACCGCCGATGAAGCCGTGGACCTGTTCCACCATGGGGGTGATCCAGATGGCGTTGATGCCGAGTTGCTTGATGTAGTCGAGCTTCTCGGTCAGCCCCTTGAAGTCACCGCCATGCCAGGTGGCCACTTCGTCCTGACCATCCTTCTGACGACCGAAGCTGTGATCATTGGCGGGATCGCCGTTGTGGAAGCGGTCGGTCAGCAGAAAATAGACGCTCGCCTGATCCCAGCTGAAGGGAGCAGGCTTGGCGGCCTTGACCGGCTCGAGCAGCAGCAGGCCGCCGCTCTCCTTGCTCGGTGTCAGGGTGATCTTGCCGCCCTTGACCACGGCTTCCTGTCCCGAGTAGGCATCCCGCAACCGTGTGCCGTCGGGCCAGACGCCCTTGAGTGATGTCGTGACCGGGCCGCCATCCCAGCTGATGCAGGGCTCTTCCGGGGGCTGGCGTTTGAACTCGCTCTTTTTGGTTGCCCGCAACACCTTGAGGCTGGGGGTATCGGGGTTGAAGGTGAACTCGTAGTCCCCCGCCAGCATCACCCTCAGATTGAAGTCTGTCCCCTTGCTGCACTTGTCCATGGGCTGGGCGGTGCCGAAGGGAAGGGGCCTGGCCTCGGTTGGCCCGAAGCTGGTGCCGCAGCTGTTGCCCGCATCGCTGATGCGGATCTGGTGGCTCCCCTTGTCCAGTCTGTGGGTCAGGGTGACGGTGCCCTTGTCCAGCGTCAGCGCCTCGGCCACCGGTTTGCCATCCACATGGAGATAGACCTCGGGGGCGGCCATCGCCTGACCGATGAACAGCGGTGTGGCGAGCACGGCCAGCCACAGGGGTGATGGGCGAAGAGCGGGGCGCGAAGAGAGACGCATAAGCCATTCCTTGAGCAGAGTGTGAGGAGCAGGGTCCGTTGAGGCACTCATTCTAGGGCGCGCTGGGGCAGGCTTGGACCGGTAAAATACCGATTTGTGACGTCAGTTCAAATGGTTACGTTTTCAAGAATGGAAAAGTGTGAACCGGGTGTCGCGGCCATGAAAAAAGCCGGTCAGTTGACCGGCTTGTAGGCATTCGGGGTGGCGTCACACGGTGAAGAACTTGAAGTTGACGAAGGCCACCGCGATGAAGGAGGCAACCATGCCGCTGATGCAGAGCACCGCAGGGCGGATGGCAGGCCAGCGATGGGCCAGCAGCACGATGGCCAGCAGGGTCGGATAGAGGCCGAACATGTAGCGGGGCATGGCGTTGAGTCCGGTCATCAGGGGGATGGTGCAGCAGATGAACATCAGGGTCGCTTCGGCCCAGCGTTTCTGGCTGAACAGGTAGCCATTCAGGCACCAGCCGAAGATCACCATGATGGAGAGATAGGCCTTGCGCCCCCCCAGCTCGAAGCCGCTCAGCCACCAGTCCAGGGGGCTGTCCATATAGCGGCCCCAGGCCACCTGGATATGCTTGAAGGCCAGGGCATCCCCGGTGAGGTGATAGAGATAGACCATGTAGGAGAAGAGGCCGAGGGGAATGAGCCAGAGGGTGAACACCACCTTGAAGGCCCGCTCGGTGAAGCGGAAGAACTCGCGCCAGCCGTAGGCCTGCAGGGCCAGGATCAGCACCGGGAACACCATCATCACCCCCAGGTTGCGGGTGGCGGAGATGAAAATGCCGAGGAAGGCGACCATGAGCCACTGTTCGCGGTAGGCGAACAGGAACATTCCCAGCATCAAGGCCATGAACATGGGCTCGGTATAGCCAGAGACGAAATAGGCGGAGAAGGGGGAGAAGGCCAGCAGCCAGACCCCGAAGCGGGCGGTGTCGTCCCCCAGCTTGAGCTGGCGCAGCACCAGCAGCATCAGGGGCAGGCTGATGAAGAAGGCGATGTTGGCCACCAGCATCAGGCCGATGAGGCTCTCCATGTCAAACAGGCTGGAGAGACCGCCGGCCAGCATGGGATAGAGGGGCATGAAGGCCCAGTTCGCCGCATTGCCCTTGCTCAACCAGCGTGGATAGAGGTCGTAACCATTCTCGATGATGCGCTGGAACCAGACGCAGTCGAACTGGCAGTAGGCTTGCAGCGGCCCGATGTCGGTGGCGCCATAGAGCTGGACGCCGAAATAGCCCATGCCATAGAGCGCCACCCGGCTCAGTACGAAGGCGGCGACGATCATCAGCCAGTCGCGGCCGCTGATGCGCAGTGACGGGCGATAGGGGAGTGCAGCCCCGGTTGACGGGGCGGTATTGGTCATATCATTCATCAGGCAAAAACCCAGATACGGGAGAGAACGTAGGTGAGCACGGTGACGGTCAGGGTGGCGATCACCACCGGCAACAGGCCGGAGAGACCGGCAAACAGCAAACCGCTCAGGATGAGATTACGCACCGCCAGCGAGAAGAGGGCAACCAGCAGGAACTTGCTGGCGGCACCTTGTTTCTGGAAGGTGATGTAGCGATGGCCGAAGAACGAGAACCAGAACGCCACGGCAAAGGCCAAGGTAGTGACCAGGTGCTCGGAGATGGCCGGCCAGGTATGAAACAGGGCGATGGAGGTACCCAGATCGACGAGGGTGGCCCCCCCGCCGACAAAACCGAAGCGAACCAGCCGCCAGAATTCCTCGCGGGAGATCATTGAGACGCCTGCTCCTGCTGATCATCAGCGGCTTTCGCGGCGGCCTTCTTGCCAGCGCTCTTCTTGCTGGCGGTGGGCACTTCCTGCTTCTGCTCTTCATCCTGCTTGGCGTACTGGCCGTAGACCCCTTCGATGAGGTAGACGGGGCGCTGTTTCACCTCCACGAACATGCGGCCGATGTACTCACCGATGATGCCCAGCGACAGCAGCTGGATGCCGCCGAGGAACAGCATGACCGACATCAGGGAGGCGTAACCGGGCACGTCGATGCCGAAGAAGAGCACCTGGGTGATGATCTTGAGGATATAGAGGAAGGCGATGAAGGAGACACCGACCCCGATGTAGCTCCACACCCGCAGCGGCCAGCTGGAGAAGCTCATCAGGCCGTCAAGGGCGAAGTTCCACAGCTTCCAGTAGTTGAACTTGGTTTCGCCTGCATGGCGGGCCGGGCGCTCGTAGGGAACGCCGACGGCGCGAAAACCGGCCCAGGCGAACAGCCCCTTCATGAAGCGGTTGCGCTCCGGCAACTGCTTGATGGCCTCGACCACCTTGCGATCGATGAGGCGGAAGTCACCGGCGTTCTCCGGCAGCTTGGTGCTGGTGGAGAGGGCGTTGAAGAAGCGGTAGAAGCCACCGGCGGTGAGGCGTTTCATCGGGGTGTCGGCGCTGCGATCCACCCGGATGCCGTAGACGGTGTCATAGTCGCCGGTCTGCCACAGCTTGACGAACTCCAGAATGAGAGAGGGGGGATCCTGCAGGTCCACGTCCATGGGGACGATGGCGTCGCCCTTGGCCTGGTGCAGGCCGGCGGTCATGGCCGCTTCCTTGCCGAAGTTGCGGGCCAGGTTGACCAGGGTCACACGGGGATCCCGGGCGATGGCCTGCTCGACCACCTCACGGGTGCGGTCACGGCTGCCATCGTTGACGAACACGATTTCAAGCTGGTCTTTGAGCGGGGCCAGTTCGGTATCTATCGCGCTGATGAAGGCGTCTATGCTCTCTTCCTCGTTGTAAACGGGAACGACCAGAGAGAGTCGAAAATCGGCACGGGACATGGGAACTTCCTTATTGAAAGAATTATTTTACGGAACAGATACTTGGGGCATTCCGCTTCACTGAGCCACGGTCAGTCGCACGGACTGGACGTTGAGCGGTGTCGGGGCGGAGAGCGCCAGGAAGTTGGGACGCTTGGGATCGGCGGTCAGGGAGTCGCCCGGCAGGCTGAGGCGGATCTCGTTGATGCCCGCCTTGGCCAGCTTGACCGTGGTGGTGAAATCATGACCCAGCGCCACCTTGAGCAGGGCGCCAGCCTGGGGGCTGTTGATCCTGGCCTGGATGGTGAGCTGCTCCGGCTGGGCCTGCTGCTTGGGCAGCACGAAATAGAGACCGCCCTGACCGCTCAGCTCGGTGCCTTGCTCGCTGGGCTTCTTGGCCCAGCCTTCGCTTGAGAGGAAGCGGCTCGGCTTGGTCAGGTTGAGTTCGTTGCCGGGCTGGTAGGTCATGCTGGAGTTGTGCTCCCAGAAACGGGTCTTGCCTTCCAGGTAATAGAGCTTGTAAGCCAGGCTCACGTTGGGGTGAGCGGCCAGATAGAGGGTATAAAGGTAGAAACCGCTCAGTGCCAGGATGGCAGCCAGAAAACCGAACTTTTTGTAGGTCATATTACTCACTCGACGCCCGACAGATTGATAGGCAGATTTCGCGCATATGCTAATCCAATTGCAAAAAAAGCATAGTGGATCACAAAAATATATTTGCTCACATATTAACCCTCAATCACCCTGCTTACCAAGGGGCTTTGGGGTCGTTTGCTTCCTCTTCTTGATTGTGGCTTTTTCGGCGCCAACCTGTCTGCCGCCACCTGGGGCGCATCAGGCAAACGGCTGATATTGTGCTTTGTTGTGGCAGGATCTGTCGCCATTTCACCCGGGCAGAATTAAGATGGCCTGTCCCGTCGTCAAGGATGACCCATGAGACTCTTTTCTCTGTGTGTGCTCTGCTGTCTGCCCCTCCAACCGTTGTGGGCGCAATCGTTCTGCTCCTCCCCCCTTCGCGTCGGTTTCGATGACTGGCCCCCATACCACTATTACCAGCAAGAGGGCGCACGTCGGGAACTGCGTGGATTTGCGGTCGACTACCTCAATGCCGTGTCGAATCGGCTGGGGTGTCGTCTGGTCTATGTGGAGCGTCCCTGGAAGCGGGGGTTGCACGATCTTGAGCGGGGTCGGCTGGACATCGTGATGGAGGCGTATTTTGCTGATGAGAGGGCGCGTTATGCCTGGTTCTCCATCCCCTACAACCCGGGCCGGACATCGCTCTGGGTACGCAAATCCGGTACCGGTGAGGAGTCGGATCTGGCGAGCTGGCTGGCCCACGGGCATCGCCTCGGTGTGACCAGGGACTACTATTACGGCCCGGAAATCACCAAGGTTCTGCAGCGATACCGCAACCAGGTGAGCGAGGTCAACGATGTGCAAAACTATCGCAAGCTGCTGCTTGGGCGGATAGACGGTTTTCTCGGGGATAGTCTGGCCACGCCCTGGGGTCTGAAAAGAGAGGGGCTGTCGGATGCGGTCGTCCCCCACACCATGGCGATCCATGAGACGCCCACCTTTTTCATGTTGAGCAAGAAGACCCTGTCCGGGGAATTCGTGGAGCGGTTCAACGAGGCGATAGTGGCCGTCGGTGACAGCGGGGAGCAGGAACTCATCTGGCGTCGTTACACCTCCGTCCGCTAGCAAAGTCGTCGGCATTCACGCATCATGGGGTCCTGACCGTCGCGCCTGACAGGCCGAAATGAACCGATTTGAGGCAAGCGTGGTAAGAAGCATGGGTAAGAAGTATTGGTTGGCATTGGCGAATCTCATCTGGCTGGGCTGCTGGCCGGCCAGCATGGTTCATGCCAGCACGGAACAGGCGGTAGTGGCCAGTCCCAGCATTCAGCATGACTGGTATCAGAACGAGGTGGCCGAGCAGGCTCGTCATGAGCTTGAACAGCAGTTGCAGGAAGCGGTGCTGGCCCAGCTGCATCCGGATTTCTACCGCCTCTGGCAGCAGTTGCAAAAGACCCCGGCGGATCGACGCGGTGCCCTCTACGATGAGGCCTTTGGCAAGCTGGCCCGGTTCCAGCAGGCCTGGCGAGGGATGGATCTGGTCGCGCGCGAACAGATGCAGACCCTCAAGCTGGATCTGAACCGCCCCCTGGCCCATGCCCCCCAGGGAGACAATCTGCTGGAGCAGGTCAAGCAACTCAGGCCACAGGTGGCGGAATACGACGCCGTGCGCGAAGAAGTGCGCAAGCTGCTGGCCATGCCCATGGCCAAGCACTGGCCCACCCTCTCCATGCCGACCCTGCGGGCCGGGGAGAGCTCGACCGAGCTCGGCCAGATCCGCTCCATCCTGAACGAACTGGGGGACAGTGCCCCGACTCACCAGGACAGCCTCTACGATCCCGAGACCGAACAGGCCATCAAGGAGTTCCAGCGCCGCCACGGCCTGACGGCCGACGGCATCATCGGCCGTCAGACCCGCAGCTGGCTCAATACCGGCCCCGAGGTGCGCGCCAGCCTGCTGGTACGCAACCTGTGGCGCCGTGATCTGGTGGATCACCTTGCCGGTCGCTATGTGCTGGTCAACATTCCGGACTACCGCCTGAGCGTGGTGGAGTCTGGCAGCGAGGTCTTCACCAGTCGGGTCATCGTCGGCAAGGAGCAGCGGGCCACCCCCATCCTCGCCAGCGAGATCCGCTCCATCGTGCTGAACCCGGCCTGGCACGTGCCGCGCTCCATCCTGAGCAAGGACATTCTGCCCAAGCTCGGGCGCGATCCTGCCTACCTGGATCGCGAACAGTTCGAGGTGATCGACGGCGAGGGCAATCCGGTGCAGTTCAGCGAAGATGGCTGGCACCATGCGCTGGCCTCGGGTTTCCCTTACCGGTTGCGGCAAAAGCCGGGGGATCACAATGCCCTGGGTCGCTACAAGTTCTATCTGCCCAACAACGATGCCATCTATCTCCACTCCACCCCGCGCAAGGCGCTGTTCGAGCAGGGGGCCCGTGCCTTCAGCTCGGGTTGCATCCGGGTGGAACACGCCGACGATCTGGCAGAGCTGCTGCTGGCGGACTCCCGCTATCAGCCGGACAAGGTGGCCAGCATCCTGAAAGAGACCCAGACCAAGTGGCTGCCCCTAAGCAACCCTATCCCGGTGTTTACCGTCTACTGGAGCAGCTGGATTGATGAAGAGGGACGCCAGCAATTGCGCAACGATATCTACGGATTCGACAGAGTCAGCTATCAAAGCCGCTTGCTGTGATCCTCGCCACAGAGTGAAAAGCCCGGCCCGTGCCGGGCTTTTTCATGGATGAATGGGGTTTGACAGCGCTTTTTCTGGCAGGTAGTTTCGGCCCTTGTATCAAATTCATTCACCTGTGTGACTTCACCATGAGATGGACGGACAACGGATGCTGGGACAAGAGATAAGCCGACGCCGTCTGCTGCTGGGGGCGGGTTGCCTGATGGGGACCAGCCTGCTGTCGTTCCCTGCGCTGGCGAGCCGCAGCACTTCGGGACGGGAACTGAGTTTCTTCAACCTCAATACCGGCGAGCGGGTACGCGCCAGTTATTGGGAAGATGGCCACTATCTGAGCGATGGGCTGGCGGAGCTCAACCATATTTTCCGTGACTACCGTCGCAACGAAGTGTTCAACATCGACAGAAAGCTGTTCGATCAGCTCTTTCTGCTGCAACACAAGCTGGGGCGCCACGGCGAAATCCAGCTCATCTCGGGTTATCGCTCCCCGGCCACCAATCAGCAGAAGCGGCGCAAGAGTCGCGGCGTCGCCAAGCACAGCTACCACACCCTGGGGCAGGCGGTTGACGTGCGCATCCCCGGCGTGCAACTGGCACACTTGCGCAAGGCCGCTCTGAACCTCAAGGTGGGCGGTGTGGGTTATTACCCTTCCGACAACTTCGTGCACCTGGATACGGGCCCCGTTCGCAGCTGGTAAGTCGGGATCGTCTCAAAGCTTGAGTGCCGATTGTATCTTGTTGTCGCTGGCATTGAGGGGGCCCAAGCTGCTAGGCTCTGGACTCCAGCCAGAGGAGAGAAAGATGAAGCAGA
The DNA here is from genome assembly GCF_000819785.1 of Aeromonas caviae. Classification (GTDB taxonomy): domain Bacteria; phylum Pseudomonadota; class Gammaproteobacteria; order Enterobacterales; family Aeromonadaceae; genus Aeromonas; species Aeromonas caviae. The sequence goes on from NZ_CDBK01000047.1 coordinate 62,968, forward strand.
TTGTGATCGGGGGGCTCATCGCCCTGTTGTTGACTGGTTGCGGCAAGCTCAACCGCGAGAGCTACGACAAGCTGAAAGTCGGGATGAGCTATGCCGAAGCGAGTGCCATCCTCGGCAAGGCCGAGCGTTGCGACGATGCTCTCGGCACCACGAGCTGTGTCTGGGGAGGGGAAGGCAAGAATATCAAGGTGCGTTTCATCGCCGACAAGGCGACCTTCTTCAGCTCGGAAGGGATCAACTGACCCTTTCCTCTCTTGCCGATGCCCAACAAAAAAGCGCCGTATGGCGCTTTTTTGTTGCTCGTTATCCGTGCAATATGGCCAGGAACTGGCGCGATCAATGGGTGGCGTACTGATAGTTGAAGGTGGGCAGTCCCCACTTGAAGCGTACCGCCAGGAGCCGCAGCACGAAGCCGATGCCGATGGCACCGAAAGCGGCCCAGTCGTTGGGCAGCCCATGGTGCAGCGCAAAGCAGTAGAGCGCGGCGGTGATCAGCGAGACGGCGGCATAGAGCTCGCGCTTGAACACCAGCGGGATACGCTGGCACAGCAAGTCCCGCAGCACCCCCCCGAACACGCCGGTCACCACGGCCATGATGCAGGCGATGCCGGCCCCGTGGCCCATCTCGAGCGCCCGGGCAGCCCCGAAGATGGAGAAGACCACGAGCCCCAGGGCATCGAGCGCCAGGAACAGCTTGCCAAGGTAGCGCATCAGCGGGGCCGAGATGACCCCGGCCATGGCGGCGCCCGCCACCAGCAGCACGTATTCGGGGTGCTCGACCCAGAGCAGGGGATAGTGGCCCAGCAGCACATCCCGAATGGTACCGCCACCGATGGCCGTCGCCGAGGCGATGATCACGACGCCAAACAGATCCATCCGTCGCCGACCCGCTGCCAGCGCGCCAGTCATCCCTTCGGCCACCAGGCCGAGCAAGAAGAGTGCATGTAACATGAGATATCCCAGGGTGCGAGAAAGGCCCGCATCCTAACAACCCTGCGCTGGGGCGACAAGCTATCTTGGTTATACATTAGATTAAGTAATGAAAAGGGGGCTTTCGCCCCCTCTTTTGATCATGATGACACGGTTCAGCGTCCAAGCTGCTCGCTGCGGTATTGGTCCACCCACATGGCGGTGGCGCCACAGATGGCCACCGGCATCACGAAGAGATTCACCACCGGGATGGCGGAGAAGAGGGTCACCAGGGCGCCGAAGCTCAGGCACTTTCCACGACGCTGCTTGAGGGCGTCGCGCATGGTGATGAAGCCGATCTTGTGGTTGTCGAACGGATAATCGACATACTGGATCGCCATCATCCAGGCGCTGAGCAGGAACCAGAGCACGGGTGCCAGGGTCTGGCCCACTACCGGGATCAGGAAGAGGATCAGGCAGCCGATGGCCTTGGGCAGATAGTATTTCAGCTTGGTCCATTCGCGGCCGAAGGTACGGGGCACATCTTTCACCACATCCAGCATGCCGGTGTCATTCATGGCTTCACCGGTGAGGATCTGTTCCACCTTCTCTGCCAGCAGGCCGTTGAAAGGGGCGGCTATCCAGTTGGCCACCGAGCTGAAGATGAAGGAGAAGACCACCAGTATGGTGATGAGGGCGATGGGCCAGAGCAAGTAATCAAGCCAGGAGAGCCAGCTCGGGATCTGCTGGTGCAGCCAGGCGAACAGGCCGTCCAGTTGTAGCAACAGGGCGTAGAAGGCACCGGCAAAGAGCACGAAGTTGACCAGCAGGGGGATCAGCACGAAGGTGCGGATGCCGGGCTGGCGGATGAGCGAGAAGCCGCGCAGGAAGTAGTCTGCACCGCTGACCGAATCTTTGACCATGTGGGGTGATTGGCTCATGTGAGCTCCATCAGTGAATGGGGAAAGTGCCAGCATATTACAAACAAGCCTTTGATTTGGTAAAGTCGCCTGCCCGCCTCCTCTTTATTTCGTTACCCACATAGGCCGCCATGCGTCTGAAATTGATCAAACTCGCCGGTTTCAAGTCGTTTGTCGAGCCGACCCGCATCGAACTCAACGCCGACATGACCGCCGTGGTGGGCCCCAACGGCTGCGGCAAATCCAACGTCATCGACGCCGTGCGCTGGGTGCTGGGGGAGAGCTCCGCCCGCCATCTGCGCGGCGAGAACATGACCGACGTCATCTTCAACGGCTCCATCAACCGCAGCGCCCATGGCCGCGCCTCGGTGGAGCTGGTGTTCGACAATCCCCACAACCGGGTACCCGGCGAGTTCGGCCGCTTTACCGAGATCTCGGTGCGCCGCGAAGTGCTGCGCGACGGCTCCAATCACTACCAGATCAACGGCCAGAAGTGCCGCCGCAAGGACGTGACCGACCTTTTCCTCGGCACCGGCCTTGGGCCCCGCAGTTACGCCATCATCGAACAGGGCACCGTCAGCCGGCTGGTGGAGTCCCGCCCCGCCGATCTCAAGCTGTTCATGGAAGAGGCCGCTGGGGTCTCCCGCTACAAGGAGCGGCGCCGCGAGACCGAGCAGCGTATCCGCCATACCCAGGAGAACCTGGAACGCCTTGGCGACATCCGTGGCGAACTGGGCTCGCGCCTCGAACATCTCAAGGCCCAAGCCGAAACCGCCGAGCGCTACAAGCAGCTCAAGAGTCGCAGTCGCGCGGCCCGCGCCGAGCTGATCGGTTCGGAACTGTGGGCGCTGGAAACGCGTCTTGGCGAGGCCAAGACCGAACTGGCCCAGACCGAGCAGGCGCTGGCGGCCCTCGATGCCAAGCGCACTGCAGACGAAGGGCGCCACGTCACCCTGTCGGTGGCCCGCCAGGAGGCGCAGGCCGAGCAGGCGAGCCGCCAGCAACAGATTTTTCTCGGCGGGCAGGCCATCGCTCGCCTCGAGCAGCAGCAACTGCACCAGAGCGAGCTGGGCCGCGACTGGCAGGCGAGGCGGCAGGCCCTCGGCGAGCGTATCGACGGCCTCAAGGCCCAGCTGGCCGGCCAGCTGGGCCTTGAGGCCGTC
>NZ_CDBK01000047.1:66054-66429 GCF_000819785.1 Aeromonas caviae
CCAGCTGGCCGGCCAGCTGGAGCAACTGGGCGACAGCACGTTGCAGGGGGAGGTGGCGTCGGCGCGCCTCGAGCAGTGTGAGCAGTTGCTTACCGACCAGCAGAGCGTGCGTGCGGCTGCGGGCGATCGGCTCGAGCAGGCGCGCCAGCGTCAGCAGCAGTGGCAGCAGCAGCTGGGCCAGTTGCAGGGGCGGCTCAACCAGACCCGCGCCGAGGTGAACGGCCTGCAGGAGCTGCAGGCCAAGACCCGGCTTGCCCGCCTCAAGCTGGAAGACGAACAGGCCGGGCCCCTTGGCGGGGAGGGGGAGAACCTGCAACCGGCCCTCGATGCCCTGGCGGCGGAACTCTCGCTCTCCCGCGCCCGCCATGAGGAAGC
>NZ_CDBK01000048.1 GCF_000819785.1 Aeromonas caviae
CCGCTTGGCGATACCCCAACGACGATGCCTGACAGAGACCATCAAACACCATTCAAAAAATGGCTGGGGTACTAGGATTCGAACCTAGGGATGGCGAGATCAAAACCCGCTGCCTTACCGCTTGGCGATACCCCAACTAGAGATGGTGGCTATGACGGGATTCGAACCTGTGACCCCCGCATTATGAGTGCGATGCTCTAACCAACTGAGCTACATAGCCAACCTTGCTTCCAGTGAGTCGTTGCCTCGTCACTGTGCGGCCGGAATTATGCGTATCTGGCTCTGGGGCGTCAACCCTTTTTTTGTTTGAAAAAACGAATTTGGGTGCGTTTGGCGAGTTATTGGCCGCTGTCGTGCAAAAGCCCAACAATCTGGTTTTTTTTACGACATTCGCACCCAGATCGCGCCTCTGGCCAGATAAAAAAGAGGCCAGCAAATGCTGGCCTCTCATGGGGTTAGACGTTGAACAGGAAGTTCATGATATCGCCATCCTTGACGATGTAGTCTTTCCCTTCCGCGCGCATCTTGCCTGCTTCCTTGGCGCCTTGCTCACCCTTGTAGGTGATAAAGTCGTCGAAGGCGATGGTCTGGGCGCGAATAAAGCCTTTTTCGAAGTCGGTGTGGATCTTGCCTGCGGCCTGCGGGGCGGTGGCGCCTACCGGAATGGTCCAGGCGCGCACTTCTTTCACACCGGCGGTGAAGTAGGTCTGCAACTTGAGCAGCTCGTATCCGGAACGGATCACCCGGTTCAGGCCCGGTTCCTCGATGCCGAGATCCGCCATGAACTCGGCACGGTCTTCGTCGTCCAGCTCGGCGATGTCCGCCTCGATGGCGCAGCAGACGACCACGACAACGGCGTTTTCGGCGGCGGCTATCTCACGGACCTGATCCAGGTAGGGGTTGTTCTCGAAGCCATCTTCCGCCACGTTGGCGATGTACATGGTGGGTTTGAGGGTCAGGAAGTTGAGGTGGCTGACGGCGTCCAGCTCATCCTTGTCCAGCTTCATGCCGCGGATCATCTGGCCGTTTTCCAGGGCTACCTTGATCTTCTCCAGCACTTCCACTTCCAGCTTGGCATCCTTGTCGCCGCCCTTGGCACGCTTGGACTGGCGATTGATGGCGCGCTCGCAGGCATCCAGGTCGGAGAGGGCCAGCTCGGTGTTGATCACCTCAATGTCGTCGGCCGGGGAGACCTTGCCCGCCACGTGGACGATGTTCTCGTCCTCGAAGCAGCGCACCACGTGACCGATGGCTTCGGTTTCACGGATGTTGGCCAGGAACTGGTTGCCAAGGCCTTCGCCCTTGGAGGCACCGGCCACCAGGCCGGCGATGTCCACGAACTCCATGGTGGTCGGCACGACACGCTGCGGATTGATGATGGCCGCCAGCTGGTCGAGGCGGGGATCCGGCATGGGGACCACACCCGTGTTCGGCTCAATGGTGCAGAACGGGAAGTTGGCGGCTTCGATGCCGGCTTTGGTCAGCGCATTGAACAGGGTGGATTTGCCTACATTGGGCAGGCCCACGATACCGCATTTAAAACCCATGGATTGTTACCTTGTTGGTGGATGCTTCAAGGGGCCGCGCGGGCGGCCCGTGTCGTGTTGCTTGACCTCGAGGCGAGGGATCTCGCCAGGGGGCCGGTCATCTTGAACTGCCTGGCGATGCAGGCTGAAGGCCTAGACTTTCTCGGCCTTGAAACTGTGCAGGCGATTCATGGCCTTGGTCATGTCCTGCTTGAACAGGATGTCGGTGGCACGCAGGGACTCGTCCAGCGCGGCCTCGATCAGACTCTGCTCACTGCTGGGCGCCTTGGTCAGCACGAAGCCGGCGACCAGCTCCTTGGCGCCTGGATGGCCGATGCCAAGGCGCAGCCGGAAGAAGTTATTGTTGTTGCCCATCCTGGCGATGATGTCCTTGAGGCCGTTATGGCCGCCGTGACCGCCCCCTTGCTTGAACTTGGCGATGCCGGGAGGCAGGTCCAGCTCGTCGTGGGCCACCAGGATCTCTTCCGGGGCGATCTGGTAGAAGCGCGCGAGCGCCGCCACGGCCTTGCCGGAGAGATTCATGTAGGTGTTCGGGATGAGCAGCCGCACATCCTGTCCGTCCACCAGGAAGCGGGCGGTGTGGCCGAAGAACTTGGGCTCTTCGCGCAGGCTGACATTGTGCCAGCGTGCCAGTTGCTCCACATACCAGGCGCCCGCATTGTGGCGGGTCTTGGCATATTCGGGGCCGGGATTACCCAGCCCGACAATCAGTTTGATTTGACTTGTCACGCTTGATGTCTTCACTCGCTACTTGCCATGGGCGGATGACCCGGGGCAATGGGACGCAATATTCTAGCCGCCGAGTGGCGATCACTCAACCAAAGTGCGGCAAGGTCGGGGAAAAGCCGGACAGAAGGGCTCGGGTGGGGTGGCTCGTCCGAGGTTTTCGTCTCTTGCCGAGTGAAGGCTGGCGGTTGGCGCCAGGCACCCAAAAAAACAAAAACCGCCATTCGGCGGTTTTTGTCACGACAGGGTCTATCAATGCTCGAACATGGCAGAGATGGACTCTTCGTTGCTGATGCGGCGAATCGCTTCGGCCAGCACGGAGGAGAGGGTCAGCTGCTTGACCTTGCCGACTGCCTTCATCTCCGGGGTGAGCGGGATGGAGTCGGTGATGATCAGCTCGTCGATGACCGAATTCTTGATGTTTTCAACGGCGGTGCCGGAGAAGACAGGGTGGGTCGCATAGGCGAACACGCGCTTGGCACCACGCTCTTTCAGCGCTTCGGCCGCCTTGCACAGGGTGCCGCCGGTGTCGATCATGTCGTCGACGATGACGCAGTCACGACCGGCCACGTCGCCGATCAGGTGCATGACCTGGGAGACGTTCGGACGGGGACGACGCTTGTCGATGATGGCGATGTCGGTGTCGTCCAGCAGCTTGGCGATGGCACGGGCACGGACTACGCCGCCGATGTCCGGTGACACGACCACGGGGGATTCGAGGTTCTTGGCCTTCATGTCTTCCAGCAGCACCGGGCTGCCGAACACGTTGTCGACGGGGACGTCGAAGAAGCCCTGGATCTGCTCGGCATGCAGGTCAACGGTCAGCACACGGTCCACACCCACGCTGGAGAGGAAGTCTGCGACGACCTTGGCGGTGATGGGCACACGGGCGGAGCGGACGCGGCGGTCCTGACGGGCATAACCAAAGTAGGGAATAACGGCAGTGATACGGCCAGCTGAAGCACGACGCAGTGCATCCACCATGACGATCAATTCCATCAAATTGTCGTTGGTCGGGGCACAGGTGGATTGAATGATGAAGATATCGCCACCGCGTACATTCTCGTTGATCTGTACGCTGATCTCGCCGTCGCTAAAGCGACCTACGGCAGCATTGCCGAGTTTGATAAACAGGCGATCTGCGATCTTCTGGGCTAGTTCCGGCGTTGCGTTACCAGCAAACAGCTTCATGTCAGGCACGGTTTGAAACCTCGGGGTTGCATCCAGTATGTGGGGAGTCTGATTTTAGACCCGTATCGTTTGGGGGCAAACGATTTAGCAAGATGACGGACAAGGTCTCTGGGCGATGTCGAGGATGGCGTCTCATCACCCGCAGGGTGGGTGGACGGGAATCCACCTTGAGCGCCATCGCGTCAGATTGGCCCAAGACACATCGACGAGGTCAACACCTCCCGATGCGGCCTCAACAAGGAGAGAGTTGGCTGGGGTACTAGGATTCGAACCTAGGAATGGCGAGATCAAAACCCGCTGCCTTACCGCTTGGCGATACCCCAATCACTCACTTGTTGCAAAGTGACGAAGAGTGGTGATATGTTCTCGCCCTTGGCGACAAACCCATCCCAGCCTTCCGGCACTCTTGCCAACACCTTTCGAGCAGCCATTTCGTCTTCAAATCGAGCAAAGACGCAGGCGCCAGTGCCCGTCATTCTTGACGGCGCGTATTCTAGCAACCAGCCGAGCGCATTGGCAACCTCGGGGTGGCGCTTTTTCACCAGCAGTTCGCAATCGTTTTTCCACTCTCCTGCCAGCAGATTGTCCAGGGTCATCTTGGGGGTGTTGCGGGGCAGGTCGGGATCCTGGAACACGGCGGCGGTGACCACATGGCAATCCGGCTTGAGTACCAGGTACCAGGCATCCGGTACCTCGATCTGTTGCAACCGCTCCCCCACGCCCTCGGCGAAGGCGGCCTTGCCCCGCACGAACACCGGCACGTCGGCGCCCAGCTGTACGCCGAGCTCGGCCAGCTCGTCTTCACTCAAGCCGGCTTGCCAGAGGTGGTTCAGGGCCACGAGGGTGGTGGCCGCGTCCGACGAGCCGCCCCCGATGCCACCGCCCATGGGCAGTATCTTCTCCAGCCGGATATGGGCTCCCTGCGGACTGGCCAACCGGCTCTGCAACAGGCGGGCAGCCCGGATGATGAGGTTCTGTTCATCGGGCACGCCGGGTATGGCCGGGCTCAAGGTGAGCTGGTCGCTGCCGGGGATCGGCTCGAATTCGAGCCAGTCGCCGTGGTTGAGGAAGATGAAGAGGGTCTGCAGTTCGTGGTAGCCATCGGGGCGGCGGCCGTTGACGTGCAGGAAGAGGTTGAGCTTGGCCGGGGCGGGCCAGCGGATCGGCGCCTGGTCGTGCATCATGGTGTCAGGGTCCACTCGTTGATCTGCAGCTTGAGACGGCTCTCCTGCCCGGTCATGGTGAGCAGGTGGGGCAGGCGATAGCCGTCCTGATCCCGATAGTCCCCGTAGACGATCTGCCACTGGCCGTCGCGCACGCTGGCGAGGCTGGCATCGGGGTTGAGCTCGAATTCGGCCTGCCCCGGCAATCCCTTGATCCACTCAGGCAGCCCGGCCACCGGAATGTGCCAGCCGGTGAGCTGATAGACCAGGAGCTCGGCATCCTGGCTCTGGTGCTGTTTTCCGTCGTTGTCGAGCAGAGTCACCTCGCCGCCGGTGCGGGAGAGTTCCAGAATATGGGTGCCGATGAGGCTGGTGAGGTTGAGGCGATAGTCATCGCCGTTTTGCTGCCAGTTGAGGCGGGCGCTGCCCTTCTGGCGGGCGGTGATGATGGCCATCTTGCCCGACAACTGCCAGTGTGTGAGGCGTTCGAGGCGGGCGCGCTCCTGCTGCCAGTTGACCTGATCCCGCTGGGGTTGGGTGGTGGTACAGCCCGCCAGCACCAGCAGGCAGGCGAGGGAGAAGATACGCAACAACAAGGTGGAGCTCCGCAGATGAGGTTTGCGACAGTATAAGGGGCGGCCGTATTGCTTTTAAAGACTTACCCTTTCTCGTACAATTGTCGGCCTCTACACCCTGTGCATGAAACGATCATCACCCACCCATGAGTCTGCTTGCCCTCGGAATCAACCACAACACCGCCAGTGTCGCCTTGCGGGAGCGGGTCGCCTTTGGCCCGGACCGCATCGATCGCGCCCTGCGTGAGCTGGTGGAGCAGCCTGGCGTCAGCGAGGCGGTGATTGTCTCCACCTGCAACCGCACCGAGCTCTATTGCAGCCTGGAGCAGGGGCAGGGGGAGCAGGTGCTGAACTGGTTGCAGCGGTTCCACGCGCTGGAGGCGAGCGAGGTGCTCTCCGCCATCTACCGGCACCAGGACGAGGAAGCGGTGCGACACCTGATGCGGGTGGCCTGCGGCCTCGACTCCCTGGTGCTGGGGGAGCCGCAGATCCTGGGGCAGATCAAGCAATCCTACGCCCACGCCCAGCAGGCGGATGCGGTGAAAGGATCCCTGGAGCGCCTGTTCCAGAAATCCTTCTCGGTGGCCAAACGGGTGCGCACCGACACCGAGATCGGCGCCAGCGCGGTGTCGGTGGCCTTCGCCGCCGTGAGCCTGGCCCGCCGTATCTTCTCCGATCTCTCCCAGACCAAGGTGCTGCTGGTGGGCGCCGGCGAAACCATCGAACTGGTGGCCCGCCACCTGCGCGAGCAGAGCGTGACCCGGATGATGGTGGCGAACCGGACCCTGCAACGGGCCCAGTTGCTGGCAGAGGAGTTCGGTGCCCAGGTAATGACCCTGGAGGAGATCCCGGACTACCTGCACGAGGCGGACATCGTCATCAGCTCCACGGCAAGCCCCCTGCCCATCATCGGCAAGGGCATGGTGGAGCGGGCGCTCAAGGCGCGTCGCTTCAAGCCCATGTTCCTGGTGGATATCGCCGTGCCCCGCGACATCGAAGCCGAGGTGGACGAGCTCTCCGATGCCTATCTCTACACGGTGGACGATCTGCAGGGCATCATCGAGCAGAACCTGGAGACCCGCAAGCGGGCGGCCGCCGAAGCGGAACTCATCGTGCAGGAAGAGCGCGACGAGTTCATGGGCTGGTATCGCAGCCAGCACTCGGTGGATCTCATTCGCGATTATCGCCATCAGTCACAGCAGGTCGCCGACGAAGAGTTGCAGCGGGCCCTGCTGGCCCTGCAACAGGGTGAAAATGCCGAGCAGGCGCTCAAGGCCATGGCCCATCGCCTCACCAACAAGCTGATCCACGCACCGACCCAGGCCCTGCGCCAGGCCGCCGCCCAGGGGGACAGCCACAAGCTGGCCCAACTGCGTCAGGTGCTGGGATTGTCACAAGAATCATAGTGTTGGGACGGCCCTTTGCCGTCCCGTCCTCCATCGAGAATCCAAGAGTCATGAACCCCTCATTGATCAGAAAGCTGGAAGGCCTCATCGAGCGCCATGAAGAAGTACAGGCCCTGCTCGGGGAGCCCGGGGTCGCCTCGGATCAGGACAGATACCGCGCCCTGACCCGGGAATACGCCCAGCTGGAAGATATCGTTCACGCCTTCCAGCGTTTCCGCCAGGCCGAAGAGAACCTCGACACCACCCGGCTGATGCTGGAGGAAGAGGATGCCGAGCTGCGGGAGATGGCGCAGGAGGAACTGCCGCTCGCCAAGGCGACCTTCGAGGAGCAGGAGCAGGCGCTTCAGGTGATGCTGTTGCCGCGCGACCCCAAGGATGACAACAACTGCTATCTGGAGATCCGCGCCGGTGCCGGTGGCGACGAGGCGGCCATTTTCGCGGGGGATCTGTTCCGCATGTACTCCCGCTACGCCGAGCGTCAGGGGTGGCGTGTCTCCATCGTCAGCTGCAATGACGGCGAACACGGCGGCTACAAGGAGGTGATCGCCAAGGTGGACGGCGAGCACGTCTACGGCCGCCTCAAGTTCGAGTCCGGCGGCCACCGGGTGCAGCGAGTCCCCGAGACCGAATCCCAGGGCCGGGTGCACACCTCCGCCTGTACCGTGGCCGTGCTGCCGGAAGTGCCGGAAGCCGAGCAGGTGGAGATCAACCCCTCCGAGCTGAAGATCGACACCTTCCGCGCTTCCGGTGCCGGCGGCCAGCACGTCAACAAGACCGACTCCGCCATCCGCATCACCCACCTGCCCACCGGGCTGGTGGTGGAGTGCCAGGACGAGCGCTCCCAGCACAAGAACCGCGCCAAGGCGATGTCGGTGCTCTCTGCCCGCCTGCAGGCGGCCGAGGACGAACGCCACCGCGCCGCCGAGCAGAGTACCCGCCGCAACCTGGTGGGCTCCGGGGATCGCTCCGAGCGCATCCGCACCTACAACTATCCCCAGGGGCGTCTCTCCGAGCACCGGATCAACCTCACCCTGTATCGTCTGGGCGACATCCTGGAAGGGGATCTGGACTGCGTGATCACCCCCCTGGTGCAGGAGTATCAGGCGGATCAGCTCGCCTCCCTGGCCGAGAGCAACTGATGCAGATCCAGCAGGCCCGTGCCCATATCATGGCGACCCTGGCCTCCGGGGAATCCCCCCGTGCCGACGCCGATGCCCTGCTCTGTCATCTGCTGGATTGCCGGCGCAGCTATCTGATGACCTGGCCGGAGCACGAGCTCGATGCCGCCCAGCAGGCGACCCTGGCGGGCTGGCTTGCCCGTCGCCTCAATGGTGAGCCCATTGCCCACCTCATCGGCGAGCGGGAGTTCTGGTCGCTGCCGCTGAAAGTGAGCCCGGCCACCCTGATCCCGCGCCCCGATACCGAGGTGCTGGTGGAACAGGCGCTGGCCCGCCTGCCGGGCGGCCCCTGCGCCCTGCTGGATCTGGGCACGGGCACCGGTGCCATCGCCCTTGCGCTCAAGTCTGAGCGACCGGATGCCGATGTATGGGCGGTGGACAGGATGCCGGCCGCGGCCGCGTTGGCCCGCACCAACAGCGCCGCCCTGGGGTTGCCCATCGAGGTGCGCGACGGCAGCTGGTTTGCGCCGCTCTCGGATGCACCGCGCTTTGCGATGATCGTCTCCAACCCGCCTTACATCGACGGGACGGACCCCCATCTTCACGAGGGGGACGTGCGCTTCGAGCCGCGCTCCGCCCTGGTGGCGGAGGAGCAGGGGCTGGCGGATATCCGCCTCATCGTCACCCAGGCGCCCGCCCATCTGGTGCCAGGTGGCTGGCTGTTGCTGGAACACGGCTGGGATCAGGGGGAGGCGGTGCGTCAACTCCTGCTGCAACAAGGCTACGTCCAGGTGGAAACCGTGCGCGATTACGGCGATAACGAGCGGGTGACCCTGGGGCGCCTGGCTCAGTGATATGACGGGCGGGCCCGGTCTGCCCCTGTTCAAGGAAATCTTATGTATGTTGTTCTCAAGCATCTGCACCTCACCCTGATTGCCGGGGCCGTGCTGATGTTTATCCTGCGCTTTTACTGGTTGCAGACCGGCTCCGCGCTGGCAGGGGGCGCCCGCACCCTCAAGATCAGCGGCTGGCTCAACGGCCTGGTGGTGCTCTCCGGTGTGCTGCTCTGCATGGTGCTGGGTCTCAACCCCCTCAACAACGCCATTCCCTGGCTGGCCGAGAAGCTGACGTCCATCCTGGTGGTGGCGTTTCTGGCCATGATGGCGCTGCGTCTGGCCCGCAGCAACGGCATCCGCTGGTTTGCCTTCCTGGGCGCACTGGGGTGGATCTTCTTTATCGCCAAGCTTGCGGTGCAAAAGCAGGCCAGCCTGTTCGGCTAGGAAGGATGACGATGATACGTGTGGATGAGTGGACCGACTTCGAGGCTCACGATCTGGCCGAGCTGGCGCTGTCGGTGAGCGACGAGATCCGGGGCCATGGCGGCACGGGAGAGGCCGAGCTTGCCCTCCTCGATGCCTGGCTGGACGAAACGATTGCCGAGGGAGACTGCGACGAGGTGCGCCGTCAGCTGTTGCAGGGTTTCTACCAGACCCTGGGCTTTCGTGGCGACTGGCAGGATTACTTCTCGTCCGCCAACTGCGATCTGGACCAGGTGCTGGCAAGGCGCAAGGGGATCCCGGTCAGTCTCGGCATCCTCCTCATCCAGCTGGGTCGCAAGATAGGGCTGGATGTGGAGGGGATCTGCTTCCCCGGCCATTTCCTCCTGAGTTTTGCCGGTCTGGACGGGGAGGTCTATGTGGACCCCTTCAACGGTGATGAACTGAGCCGGCACCGCATCGAACTGCTGCTGCGCGGTGCCCTCGGCAACCTGGCGAGTCTGAGCGATGATCATCTGCAGCCATCGGGGCAGTGGGAGATCATCGAGCGCTTGCTCAATGTCAGCAAGGGCGCCCTGCTGCGCGAGGAGCGCATGACGGAGGCGTTGCGCTGCAGCGAGCTGCTGCTGCGCATGAAGCCCGGCGATCCGCTGGAGACGCGGGATCGGGGCTTCATCTATGAGCAACTCGATTGCCCGCGCTTTGCCGCCGACGATTTCGAATACTTTATTGAACAATGCCCTGATGATCCCGTGGCCGATGTGCTGAAAACCCAGCTGGCCACCCTGGACCTCAGTCCCAAACCCCTCCATTAAGGATCCCTGAGATGGAACAGAAGAATATCAAGGTCAACCAGATCGACGTCGCCAACGACAAACCTTTCGTGCTGTTCGGCGGCATGAACGTGCTGGAATCCCGCGACATGGCGATGGCGGTGTGCGAGAAGTACGTGGAAGTGACCAGCAAGCTCGGCATCCCGTTCGTGTTCAAGGCGAGCTGGGACAAGGCCAACCGCTCCTCCATCCACTCCTATCGCGGCCCGGGTCTGGAAGAGGGGATGAAGATCTTCCAGGAGCTGAAAGCGACCTTCGGCATGCCGGTGATCTCCGATCTGCATGAGCCCCATCAGGCCAAACCGGTCGCCGAGGTGGTCGACGTCATCCAGCTGCCCGCCTTCCTGGCGCGCCAGACCGATCTGGTGGAGGCCATGGCCCGCACCGGCAACGTCATCAACATCAAGAAGCCGCAATTCCTGAGCCCAAGCCAGATGAAGAACATCACCGACAAGTTCGAGGAGTGTGGCAACGATCGCCTGATCCTCTGCGAGCGCGGTGCCAACTTCGGCTATGACAACCTGGTGGTGGACATGCTGGGCCTGGGCGTCATGAAGAAGAGCACTGGCGGCTATCCGGTCATCTTTGACGTCACCCACTCCCTGCAGTGCCGTGATCCCCTGGGGGCGGCCTCCGGCGGTCGCCGCGAGCAGGTGACCGAGCTGGCTCGTGCCGGCATGGCGGTGGGCCTGGCCGGTCTCTTTATCGAATCCCACCCGGACCCGAAAATTGCCCGCTGCGACGGCCCGAGCGCTCTGCCGCTGGAGAAGCTGGAAGGCTTCCTCAAGCAGATGAAGGCCATCGACGATCTCGTCAAGGGCTTCGAGCCCCTCGATACCTCCGCCTGATCGCGATTTTTACTATCAAAAATGCCCCGCCATGCGGGGCATTTTTATTTCCGTCATTTTCATTTGGTGCTCTTCGGCGTCCATTGCGACCATGTTTCCGTGGTGTTAATGATGTTAAATATGTTGTGTGATTGATGTCTCTTATTTGCTTCTTATGACATGCAAAAGTAGCGACCGTCAGGATGGCAAAAAGGTATGAAGCGGGTGAGATAACCCTATTTCTCGCCGCAGACTGCTGCATGCGTTATTTGCTGTCAGTGGAGTCACACTTATTAACAGGACGTTGAGCATGCACAAGAAAATTGTCAGTAGCCTCTATTTTCAGGTGATATTGGCAATCACCATCGGAATATGTCTGGGACATGTCTATCCGAGTCTGGGCGCAGATATGAAACCCCTTGGTGATGGCTTCGTTAAATTAATCAAGATGATCATCGCCCCCGTCATTTTTTGTACCGTGGTCACCGGCATTGCCGGCATGGAAAGCATGAAGGCGGTGGGCAAAACCGGTGCCATTGCGCTGATCTATTTTGAAGTGGTGAGCACCCTGGCCCTCATCATCGGTCTGTGCGTGGTCAACGTGCTGCAGCCCGGGGCCGGTATGAATGTGGATCCCTCCTCACTCGACGCCAGCGCCATCTCCGTCTATGCGGATCAGGCCCAGTCCCAGGGGATAATTCCCTTCCTGCTGGATGTGATACCGGCCAGCGTCATCGGTGCCTTTGCCGGCGGCAATATACTCCAGGTGTTGCTGTTTGCCGTCCTGTTCGGATTTTCCCTGCATCATATCGGGGAGAAGGGAAAACCCATCTTCAATATCATCGATGGTTTCTCTCAGGTTATTTTCGGCATCATCAACATGATCATGAAACTGGCGCCGATCGGGGCATTTGGTGCCATGGCATTCACCATAGGGAAATACGGTATTGGTTCTTTGGTGCAGCTGGGGCAATTAATTGCTAGCTTCTATCTGACCTGCCTGCTGTTTATTTTTCTGGTGCTCGGCAGTATCGCCAAAGCCAATGGCTTCAGCATTGTGCACTTTATTGCCTATATCCGGGAAGAACTGTTGATCGTGCTCGGAACATCCTCGTCGGAATCCGTATTGCCGCGCATGCTGGTGAAAATGGAGGCGCTGGGCTGCAAGAAATCGGTGGTGGGTCTGGTGATCCCGACCGGTTACTCATTCAACCTGGACGGCACCTCCATCTATCTGACCATGGCAGCCGTCTTCATCGCCCAGGCGACCAACACCCCGCTGGACCTGTTCCATCAGCTCACCCTGCTGGTGGTGCTGCTTATCTCCTCCAAGGGGGCGGCCGGAGTCACGGGGAGTGGCTTCATCGTGCTGGCAGCCACCATCTCGGCGGTAGGGCATCTGCCGCTGGCCGGGCTGGCGCTGATCCTCGGGATTGATCGCTTCATGTCGGAGGCGCGCGCCCTGACCAACCTCATCGGCAACGGGGTGGCGACCCTGGTGGTGGCCCGTTACTGCGATCAGCTCGACGAGGCCACCATGCAGGACGCCCTGGCGAAACCCGTGGTAGCAAGGCCGGTGGACCTGCGAAGCTGACCCAGGTTCCGGCGGCGATCATCACCCATGAAAAAACGGCCCGAGGGGGCCGTTTTTTATCTCTTTACGCAGGGCGCCTTACAGGCTCTGGGTGAAGGTGCGGGTGACCACGTCACGCTGCTGCTCCGGGGTCAGGGCGTTGAAACGCACGGCGTAACCGGAGACGCGGATGGTGAGCTGCGGGTATTTTTCCGGGTTGGCGATGGCGTCTTCCAGGGTTTCGCGGCGCAGTACGTTGACGTTCAGGTGCTGACCCCCTTCGACCACAGGCTCTTGCTGAACCGGCAGTTCACGGTATTCGAATTGACCCAGGTCGGAGAGGCTGACTTCCTGATCGGCGGCAAAGCTGTCGCCCTTGGCGCAGATGCAGCGAGCCTGTTGTTTCTCTTCGTCCAGCAGCCAGAAAGAGTTCAGCAGAGCGGCGTTGGCGGACTGGGTGATTTGGATGCCCTTGATCATGGTATGACTCCTCATAGGAAAGCGGATTCAACGGTAAGCACATTACCCTGATGTTTTTAAACCACCTCTTGGAAGGAATGATTTAACGGGGCCTTGCCTTACACCTTTACTTCGTTGGGGCCATATATACCACGACGGTAATATTACGAAAATTGATCCAAATCAATAAAACCCCATTTTGCGTGCATTGAAAGGGATTAAATCATTGAGTTGAATCAAAAACAGATCATTTTTCTGTTTTTGTAAGATATATGAATTATGCATTTTTTATTATTCATATCTAGTAATTTAACTACACCTTTAGGGTTTATTTCTGGCGTCAGCGAAAACCGGCCTGCCCAGAGACCTGTCCGAAGGACGTCCTGTTATTCCTGTGTCGACGCAGCACCGGTCATTGCCCGTGAACGCCGCCGCCACTTCCCAGGCTGGCAAGGCTGAGCCTGACCTCCATGCGGTTGCGTCTTGGGGGCGAGGACCCTATCCTGAGCCCCTTGCTCTATTGACCGAGGAGATAGCGGTGCCAAGCTGGACAGAAGGCGGGGAGTGGGGAGAGGCTGGCATGCCAGCCAGGATGGAAGGAGTGGATTCGCAACGAGAGGAGACGGGTGTGCTGACCTGGAAAGATGTGATTGGTTCGGAGAAAGAGCAGGCGTATTTCATGGACACCCTGGCCACCGTCAGGGCCGAGCGGGAGGCGGGCAAGGTGATCTATCCCCCGGCGACCGAGGTATTCAATGCCTTCAAACTGACCGAGCTGGATGACGTCAAGGTGGTGATCCTGGGGCAGGATCCCTATCACGGACCGGACCAGGCGCACGGCCTCTGCTTCTCCGTCTTGCCCGGAGTGCGCACGCCGCCGTCCCTCGTCAACATCTACAAGGAGATGCAGCGGGATCTGCCGGGTTTTGTCACACCCAATCATGGCTTCCTGGAATCCTGGGCCAGACAGGGAGTGCTGCTGCTCAATACGGTGTTGACGGTACAGGCTGGCATGGCGCACTCTCACGCCCACCTGGGGTGGGAGACTTTTACCGATCGAGTCATCGAGCGGATCAATGCCCATTGCCAGGGCGTCGTCTTCCTGCTGTGGGGCGCTCATGCCCAGAAGAAAGGGCGCTTCATCGACCGGTCGCGCCACCATGTGCTGAGCGCCCCCCATCCCAGCCCGCTCTCTGCCCATCGCGGTTTCATCGGTTGCGGCCACTTCTCCGAGGCCAATCGCCTGCTGGTCCAGCAGGGACGCAGTCCCATCGACTGGCTCTCGGTCTGCGCCGATCCGGCGGCCTGACGCCGTAAATGCACAGGGGAAATGGTCTCCCCTGTGCCCCCTGTGGTGAGAGGCTGGTGCAGCCGCTGTCTGCATCCGACTTGATTGAGTGCAAAGTTCAGGCAATAAATGACCGTATACTCGAGACAGACGTTTTCTCATTTCAGTGCAAGGAGTGCCCATGTTATCCAGTCTGCATAAGGACCACCTCAACATCACCCGGTTGCTGACGCTGCTCAAGCAAAAGCTGGCGGCCATTCGCAATGAGCAGCCGGTGAGCTACTTCCTGCTGCGGGATGTGGTGGATTATCTGCGCGAGGTATCCGACAAGTACCACCACCCGAAGGAAGACATGATCTATGACTACTACCTGAAATACAGGGTGGTGGAGGGGGAGGTGGCCAACCGGCTGCACGAGGAGCACGCCCGTCTGCTGGATGCAGGGACCGAGCTCAAGGAGATGGTGGAGATGATCCTGATGGATGCGGTCATCCCGCTGGATCAGTTCGTGGCCCGTCTGGAGCAGTTCATCGAGCAGCAGGAGGCGCACATGAACTATGAGGAAGGGGTCATCTTCCCCCATCTGCGCGACTCCCTGACCGAGGATGACTGGCGTCATCTCGAACAGCTCTGGCAGAACCGGGCCATCAATGATCCCCTGTTCGGGGCGGAGGTGAGCCAGCATTTCCAGGCGCTGGCCAAACAGCTCTCGCTGCCTGCAGCCTGACAGGAGGTTCACCCATAAAAACAGCGCCCCGGTCAATCCGGGGCGCTGTTTTTATGGCTCCACTCGCTGGAGTGAAACATGGGCGACGTGGGCGTATCAGAGCTCCAGGTCGTCCGATCCTTCATAGGCGATGTCGATGGCCTGCAGCTCCTTTTGCAGGCGGTGCTTGTCTTTAAGCGCCTCAATCTCACGCCATTTGCGTTTTTTTCCCGTTGTCCCGCGGCTACGTGAACCCAGCTCAACGACCTCGTCAAAATCGAAGTTGAACATGTCCATGGCTCCCTCCTTGGTTTTATGGTTTTCACCATCCGTATAACACGACGCCTTTGAAAATAAAACGTTTTTATGACGAAGTTGTGACAACCGGAAACAGGCACAAAAAAACCGGGCTGCCCTTTCGGGAGCCCGGTATTTGCGGCGCCACTTCGCTCTGTGAGAGCCGTGTGGCGAGCGGCCTTACAGGTGGCTTGCCAGCATGGTTTCCAGCTTGCCCTGGTCGATGGCGAACAGGCGGATGCCTTCCCCCAGTTTCTCGACGGCCATGGCGTCCTGGTTCAGCTCCCAGCGGAATTCGGCTTCGGTCATCGGGGCCGGTTTGGCTGTGCGCTCGCCGGTGTAGTCCAGCTTGCGCACCACGGTGCCTTCGGCCTTGCTCAGCTCTTCCAGCAAAGCGGGGCCAATGGTCAGGCGGTCGCAGCCGGCCAGTTCCAGGATTTCGCCAGTGTTGCGGAAGCTCGCGCCCATGACCACGGTCGGGTAGTCGTGCTGCTTGTAGTAGTTGTAGATGGCGGTGACGGAGACCACGCCCGGATCTTCACTGGCGGTGTAGTCACGGCCGTTCTTGGCCTTGTACCAGTCGAGGATGCGGCCCACGAAGGGGGAGATGAGGAAGGCGCCAGCTTCGGCACAGGCACGAGCCTGGGCGAAGGAGAACAGCAGGGTCAGGTTGCACTGGATACCCTCTTTCTCCAGCACCTCGGCGGCACGGATCCCTTCCCAGGTGGAGGCCAGCTTGATCAGGATGCGATCATTGCTGATACCGGCTTCGTTGTAGAGGCGGATCAGCTTGCGGGCCTTGGCGATGCTGGCGTCGGTGTCGAAGGAGAGGCGGGCGTCCACTTCGGTGGAGATGCGGCCCGGGACGATTTTCAGCACTTCGAGGCCGATGTTGACCGCCAGCTTGTCGCCCGCGTCGATGATTTGCTGTGCCTTGTCCTGGCTCTGGGATTTGGCCCAGGCAATGGCGTCCTGGATCAGGGCTGCGTACTCGGGGATCTCGGAGGCCTTGAGTACCAGAGAGGGGTTGGTGGTGGCATCGATGGGCTGGTAGCGCTTGATGGCTTCGATGTCGCCGGTATCGGCAACCACTGTGGTCAGGGCTTTCAGCTGGGTCAATTTATCGGCCATGGCAAATATCATCTCTTTATGAGGGAGCAATCCCAGGGTGGCGGGCATGAGACGGCAGTTCTGAAATTAAATTACAAGATCCCGGCGGCTCAGGCTCAGAAAGGGGCGATGGGCAGGCCCCATCGTCATTGCCTGCCTAATTAATACGGATGTGGCGCATCCTGCAATAGGGGGGCTTGTATGCGAATCAGCCAGGTGGTGAAAGCGGTACCGGCTGTCGAGTGAAAGTGTTTGATAAAAAACGAGTTTTATTCATGGTGTGGCGGCTGGCTCCGACATGGAAAAGCGCAATTATTTTGGTGGATTCATGAATTTGTGCGGGAGGTCACATAAATAGTTCTGTCAGCTACTTGAAATTTAATTACGTGTAAAACGTTTTGCGTTACAACCCCTTGCCGATGAGGCATGAGAGGCAAACGCTTGTCTCCCTGGTTTCGTTTCACTCAGCGGTTTTTACCCCCATGGGATGAGTTGTAAAATGGTTCTCTATTGGCTCTAATTTGTGAGGGGCTGGGTTGCACATCAATTTTTGTTGATTTATTGCGTGCTAAATGAAGCTTTTTTGCATCAAATTGCTCGTTTTTTGTCTCCCCAGTGAGCCCTGTCACTATTCTGAATTCCCTCGCTATGCTAGATTCCGCCCCTTCGGCGCAATGCTGGTTCGGAAATTGACAGAGAGCGGTCAGCGCAGACTGGCCATGGATGTGATAACAACGAGAGAATTATGGACACCTTGATTGCAATGATTAACGACCTGATGTGGGGAGCCGTGCTCATTTACCTGCTGATCGGGGTCGGTATCTTCTTTACCTTCCGCCTGGGCTTTATCCAGATCCGCCACTTCGGCCACATGTTCTCGGTCCTGCGCAACAGTCGCAAATCCGACAGCGCCGGCATCTCCTCCTTCCAGGCTCTGTGTACCAGCCTGGCGGCTCGCGTCGGGACGGGCAATCTGGCCGGTGTGGCCGTCGCCATCTATCTGGGTGGCCCTGGCGCCGTCTTCTGGATGTGGCTGATCGCCTTCATCGGCATGGCCACCGCCTTCGTGGAAAGCACCCTGGCCCAGCTCTACAAGGTCAAGGATGAGGATGGCAATTACCGGGGCGGTCCCGCCTACTACATGGAGCGCGGCCTCGGCATGCGCTGGATGGGGGTGGTCTTCTCCCTCTGCCTGCTGCTGGCCTTCGGTCTGGTGTTCAACGCGGTGCAGGCCAACTCCATCAGCCTGGCCATGAACGTCGCCTTCGGCATCCCTGACTGGGTGAGCGGTCTGGCCCTGGTGGTGCTCTCCGGCCTCATCATCTTCGGCGGCATCCGCGGCATCGCCCGTTTCGCCGAGCTGGTGGTGCCCTTCATGGCGCTCGCCTACATCCTGATGGCGCTGTTCGTGGTGGCCATGAACATCAGCGAGCTGCCCGGCGTGCTGGCCCTGATCATCAAGTCTGCCTTCGGCATCGAGCAGGCAGGTTCCGGCGCCATGGGCTATGCCATCTCCCAGGCGATGATCAACGGCATCAAGCGCGGCCTCTTCTCCAACGAGGCGGGCATGGGCTCTGCCCCCAATGCTGCCGCCACCGCCACCCCCTATCCGCCGCACCCGGCCTCCCAGGGTTATGTGCAGATGCTGGGGGTCTTCCTCGATACCATCGTCATCTGTACCTGTACTGCCGCCATCATCCTGATGTCCGGCCAGTTCGAGCCGGGCTCCGGTGTGACCGGTGTCGAGCTGACCCAGCGCGCGCTCTCCTCCCAGGTGGGCGGCGGTGGCAACATCTTCATCGCAGCGGCCATCTTCTTCTTCGCCTTCACCTCCATCGTGGCGAACTACTCCTATGCGGAGACCAACCTGGTGTTCCTCGAGCACAACCACAAGGGCGGCCTGATGCTGTTCCGGATGTTCGTGCTGGGCATGGTGATGTTCGGCTCCGTGGGCGAGCTGCCGACCGTGTGGGCTCTGGCGGATGTCTCCATGGGGCTGATGGCCATCGTCAACCTAGTGGCCATCCTGCTGCTCTCCGGCGTCGCCATCAAGCTGGCCAAGGACTACAACGACCAGCTCAAGCTGGGGCGCGTCCCCACCTTCGATGCCAACAAGTACCCGGAGCTGCGCAGTCAGCTGGAAGAGGGGATCTGGGACAACCCGGGCAAGAAATAAGCCCGTGTTGCAAGGTGATTGAAGGGGAGCCATGGCTCCCCTTTTTCATGGGTAAAAAGAGGGGGTGGCTTCACACAGACTTCACAGAGCCTCATCGGCAGCACACCTCGCGGGACTATGCTGGGCTCATCACTCGCCGCCATGGCGATACCTTGCTAACGACAGTCAGGAGACATGCAATGCAACAACGACAATCCATCCTGTGGGGGGCCGTGGCCACCCTGATGTGGGCCGGTCTGGCTCATGCCGGTGACAAGGCGGCGACCGATCCCCTGCGCCCCGTGGTGGATACCAGCATCCGGCCGCTGCTCAAGGAGCACAGGATCCCGGGCATGGCGGTGGCCGTGCTCAAGGATGGCAAGGCCCACTATTTCAACTACGGTGTGGCCGATCGGGAGCGCGCGGTCGGTGTGAGCGAGCAGACCCTGTTCGAGATAGGCTCCGTGAGCAAGACCCTGACCGCGACGCTGGGGGCCTACGCCGTGGTGCAGGGGAGCTTCGAGCTCGATGACAAGGCGAGTCTGTTCGCCCCCTGGCTCAAGGGATCCGCCTTTGACAACATCACCATGGGGGAGCTGGCTACTTACAGCGCGGGCGGCTTGCCGCTGCAATTCCCCGAGGAGGTGGATTCGCTCGAGAAGATGCAGGCCTACTACCGCCAGTGGACCCCAGCCTACTCGCCGGGTTCCCATCGCCAGTACGCCAACCCCAGCATCGGGCTCTTTGGCTATCTGGCGGCGAGCAGCATGAAGCAGCCGTTCGATCGCCTGATGGAGCAGACGATCCTGCCGGGGCTTGGCCTGTACCATACCTACCTCAATGTGCCCGAGCAGGCCATGGGGCACTACGCCTACGGCTACTCGAAGGAGGACAAGCCGATCCGCGTCACTCCCGGCATGCTGGCGGACGAGGCCTACGGCATCAAGACCAGCTCGGCGGATCTGCTGCGCTTTGTGAAGGCGAACATCAGCGGGGTGGATAATGCGGCCATGCAGCAGGCCATCGACCTGACTCACCAGGGCCAGTATGCGGTGGGGGAGATGACCCAGGGACTGGGCTGGGAGCGTTACGCCTATCCCGTCAGCGAGCAGACGCTGCTGGCGGGCAACTCCCCGGCGATGATTTACAATGCCAACCCGGCGGTGCCCGCGCCCGCTGCGGCAGGGCACCCTGTGCTCTTCAACAAGACCGGCTCGACCAACGGCTTCGGGGCCTATGTGGCCTTCGTGCCGGCCAAAGGGATCGGCATCGTCATGCTGGCCAATCGCAACTACCCCAACGAGGCGCGCATCAAGGCGGCTCACGCCATCCTGACGCAACTGGCCAGGTAATGGTGCGCCTTTGCTGAGCTTTGAGGGCACGTCGCATCGCGGCGTGCCCGTTACCTCGGACCCGACCCCTCAAGGGCGACCTGGCAGGGGGCGGGTCGATGAGCATGCCAATCCGGACCTCTCCTGCGGGAGATGTCCGGATTGGCATCCACCGAGTGCCATCTCGTCACTAGGCCCCGGCAGGCCGCCCGCTCTATAGTGCCCGGCATCTTCCTCTGCTTTTGCAGGATTGAGTTGTCAATCTCGCTGACAGCGCACCTGTGATGGTGAAACCTGCTGCTATGGAGCTTTCATGGGTATGTTTCTGCTGTGTACTTTTCTGATGATCATCCTCTATCCCCTCGGGATCGATCTCTATCTGGTGGCCGTCCCCCGCATTGCGCAAACCCTGCAGGGGAGCGAGGCGCAGATCCACACCGCTTTTTCCATCTATCTGCTGGGCATGGCGGCTACCGTGCTGCCGGGGGGCATGCTGGCGGATCGCCATGGCAGGCGCCCCGTGGTGCTGGGGGGCGCTCTCATCTTCGTGGTCGCTTCCCTGGTGGCGGCGGAGGCGACCGGCATCGCACAGTTTTATCTGGGGCGTTTCTGGCAAGGGGTGGGCGCTGGAGCGCTCTACATCATGACCTTCACCGTGCTGCGGGATGTGCTGAGCCAGGCGCGCCTCGCGATGGCCCTCTCCCTCATCAACGGCGTGATCTGCGTCATTCCGGTGCTGGCTCCCGTACTCGGTTATCTCATCCTGTCGCACTTCGAGTGGCGCGGCATCTTCGTGGGCATGGCGCTGGTGGCCGCCATCAGTGCCCTGGTCAACCTGCGACTGCTCAAGGAGACCCGCCCCGCCCGCCAGCCTGCGGGGGCATCGCCGCTGGCCCTGCTGGGCACGGCCCCCTTCATGCTGCGCGCCTTGCTGACCAGCGCCAGCGTGACCGCCATCCTGGTCTATGTGAGCGTCTCGCCCCTCGTCCTGATGACCACGTTCGGCCTGCCTCCCGAGCAGTACACCCGGCTGATGATGGCGATGGCCGGGGTGAGCATGTCCGCTTCCTTCCTGACCCCCTTGCTGCTGCGCTGGCTCGGCAAGGCAAGGGTGCTGGCGCTCTCCCACCTCGCCTACCTGCTGGCTTTGCTCGCCCTGTTGTGCAGCAGCGGGCCCGAAGGCGGCCTGTCCTGGCTGCTGGCGGGGTTTGCCCTGGTCTGCATCGGGTTTTCCTGCGGGTTCGGGGTGGCGATGGGGGAGGCGCTGGATGTGTGCGGGGATCAGGTGGCATCGGCCAGTGCCCTGCTCTGCATTATGCAGATAGGGTTGTCCGGGCTCTTCATCTGGGGGATGGGCCATCTGGGGATGCCTGCGCTCTGGATGCTGATCCTGGCACTCCTGCTGGCGCTGCTCGGTTACCTGGTGGTCAAGGTGCTGCTACCATGGCGTGCGGTACGGCGAGTACGGGCTCGGGGATAGGAGAGACGCGATGCGCAATCTGGGTGAACTCGATTTGAACCTGCTGGTGGTCTTCAGGCACCTGATGCAGGAGCGCAGCGTGGCGGGGGCGGCCAAGAAGCTGTGTGTCACCCCGTCGGCGGTGAGCAAGGCGCTTGGCAAGCTGCGGGACTGGTTCGGGGATCCCCTCTTCGTGCGCGTGCGCCAGGGTTTGCAGCCGACCAATCTCTCCCTGACCCTGGCGGAGGAGCTCAAGACCTGGTTCCAGCTCACCGAGAGCATCAGCACCCTCAACAGCGAGGCGATCCCCGAGGGGGCCCGCTTCAGTCTGGTGATGGAGTCCCCCTTTGGCATCAGCTTCCTGAGCGAGCTGCCCACGACCATCTACCAGAAGTACCCCCACTCCGTGGTCAGGATGCTGGGCTGGGATCACCACTCCCTCAACGACATCGTCAACGGGGAGGCGGATCTCGGCTTCTGTGCCCGGGAGACCCACGGCCGCTCCCATGCCAGGGTCAACCGGCTGCCCTATTACATCGATCACGAGGTGCTGTTCTGCGATCGTCCCGTGGTGTTCCTGCGCAAGGATCACCCCTTGCTCGGGCAGACGTGGTCGCTGACCCGCTTTCTGGCCTGCCCCCAGGTGAGCGTGGTGTGGGAGGCCAGCGACAGCTGGGCACTGGATGATCTGCTGGAGGACGAAGGCCACAGGCGGCAGGTGCCCATCATGGTGGCGAGCTTCGAGCAGGCGCTGCATATCGCCGCCCAAAAGAGCCACGAGCTGATCGCCGTGGTGCCTTCATATTGCGCGGACTATGCCGCCAGACATCACCCCGACCTCATCCCCATGCCGTTGCCGCTGGAAGAGTCCCTCTATGCCCAGCTGGAGATCGCCTTCATCCTGCTGTGGCACAAGCGCCACAATCAGGATGCCAAGGTGATGTGGTTGCGGGGGGAGATCCGGCGGCTCTATGGACTGGCCGCGGCGGGGAGGACGCGTTTTGCCTGGGGCGGGCCCATGGAGAGCGGGGCGGCGAAAGAGAAGCAAGGGGGAGGAGGCACCCCGGTTTAGTCGTACTGCTCTTCCATCCAGGCTTCGACGATGAGCTGGGCGGAGACGCCGTCCACGCTCCCCTTGTCCAGCGCCTTGTAGCCGCCACGTTCAAACAGGCGGGCGCGGGCATCCGTGGTGGTGAGCCGCTCGTCCTTGAACTCCACCGGCTTGCCGAAGCGACCGTGCAGGCGATTGCCGAACTTGCGAGCTCGCACCGTGATCTCCTGGTCCGTGCCATCCATGTTGAGCGGCAGACCGACGATCAGCAGATCCGGTTGCCACTCCTTGATCAGCTTCTCTATCTCGTCCCAGTTGGGGATGCCGTCGTTGGCCTTGAGGGAGCGGAGGGGGCGGGCGCTGCCCGTGAGCTCCTGGCCGATGGCGACACCGATGCTCTTGGTGCCGTAGTCAAAGCCCATGATGCTGCGTGATGACATGGGGTCTCCTCGAAATGGATGGATAAATGAAGGGGGAAGCCCCCTCCCTGCCTCCCCCTGCTCGTGGGGGAGGGCCGGGGTGTCAGCTATGGCCCACCTGGCTGGAGAGGTGCAGGGGGTTGACCCCAATGCTCGCTGCGGCTTGCTGCCAGCGCAGGTGGATGGGGGTATCGAAGACCAGCTTGGGATTGGGGGGGATCACCAGCCAGGCGCCATCCACCAGCTCCTGCTCGAGCTGGCCTGCACTCCAGCCGGCGTAACCGAGCGCCACCAGCCAGTGGTCCGGCGCCTCGTCGGTGCCCAGGGTCTCCAGGATGTCCTTGGAGGTGGTGACCATCATCTCGTCGCTCACCTGCAGGGTGGAGTTGAAGCCCGGGCGGAAGCTGTGCAACACGAAGCCGCGATCCCCGTGCACCGGGCCCCCCTGCAACACCGGCTGTTTCATCTCGGCGGTGGCGGGGGGATTGAGGTTGAGCTTGGTCAGCATGGCGTCCAGGGACATGTCAACCGGAATGTTGACCACCAGTCCCATGGCGCCTTCGCTGCTGTGTTCGCACAGATAGACCAGGGAGCGCTGGAAATAGGCGTCCGTGAGGCTCGGCATGGCGAGCAGAAAGTGATTTTGCAGTGTTTGCATGGAGCGTATGTATCTCTAAGCGTGCAAAGGTATTTGGGGTGATTATGGCAGTTGATGGCGGCGGGCAAAACCGCTTTTTGCCGGTAGGAGGGCGGTAGTCAAAGGGGCCCTCACGGCCCCTTGTGTGTGTGTCCTCGCCGCAGCAACGAAGGGGTCAGCGGCCCAGTCGGCGCTCGATGGTGTCCATCAGCATGCCGGTGATGGAGACGTCGAAAGCCGCCTCAATCTCGCGGATGCAGGTCGGGCTGGTGACGTTAATCTCGGTCAGGCGATCGCCGATGATGTCGAGGCCGACGAAGATGAGCCCCTTCTCTTTCAGGGTCGGGCCTACCGCGCGGGCGATGGCCCAGTCCGCTTCACTCAAAGGGCGCGCCTCACCACGGCCGCCGGCCGCCAGGTTGCCACGGGTCTCACCCTGGGCCGGAATGCGGGCCAGGCAGTAAGGTACCGGCTCGCCGTCTACCACCAGCACTCGCTTGTCGCCATCCTTGATGGCGGGCAGATAGGTCTGCGCCATGCAGTACTGGCTACCGTGGGCGGTCAGGGTTTCGATGATGACGCCGACGTTGGCGTCATCCTCCTTCATGCGGAAGATGGAGGCGCCGCCCATGCCGTCGAGCGGCTTGAGGATGACGTCCTTGTGCTTGGCGTGGAAAGCCCGCAGCTTGTCGGCTCTGCGAGTGACGAGTGTGGTCGGGGTGTGCTCGGCAAACCAGGCGGTGTAGAGCTTTTCGTTAGCGTCGCGCAGGCTCTGGGGCTTGTTGACGATGAGGCAACCCTCATCCTCGGCTCGCTCCAGCATGTAGGTGGCGTAGATGAACTCGGTGTCGAAGGGGGGATCCTTGCGCATCAGGATCACGTCCAGGCTGGAGAGCGGCTGATCCACCACCTCGCCCAGGCTATACCAGTCGGCATAGTCATATTTGACGGTGAGCGGACGCATGGTACCGAAGGCGCGACCGGCCTCCATGTAGAGATCCTTCATCTCCAGATAGAACAGCTCGTAGCCGCGCTTTTGCGCCTCTTCGAGCATGGCGAAGCTGGAGTCCTTCTTGATGTTGATGGCCGAGATGGGGTCCATCACGATGCCGAGTTTAATGGTCATCCGAGTTTCCTTCCTAATGGCTCGATTGGATGTGATGACCCCCTCCCTGCCTCCCCCTTCACAAGGGGGAGGGGCCTGTTGCTCCCTCCCCTGCGAAGGGGAGGGCCGGGGTGGGGTCGGCTGTCAGGCCAGATCGCCAAAGCGGCACTGAAGCGCAGTAATCGCCGTCAGGGCGGCGGTTTCGGTACGCAGCACCCGCGGCCCCAGCAGCATCTCCTTGAAATCTTCCTGCACGGTACGGGCGATCTCGTCGCTGGACAAGCCCCCTTCCGGGCCGATCAGCAGGCGCACGCCGTGCTCGGGGATGGGCAGGGTGTTGATGCTGTAAGGGGCGCGCGGGTGCAGGTTGAGCTTGAGCTCCTGGGTCTCTTCCGCCAGCCAGGCGTCCAGCTCCATCGGCATGCGCACCTCGGGCACGGTATTGCGACCGCACTGCTCGCAGGCACTGATCACCACCTTCTGCCACTGCTCGCGCTTTTTCTCCAGCCGATCGGCGGGCAGCTTGACGCCGCAGCGCTCGGAGAAGAGGGGCGTGATGCAGGTGACGCCGAGCTCCACGGATTTCTGGATGGTGAAGTCCATCTTGTCGCCGCGGCTGATCACCTGACCCAGGTGGATGGCCAGCGGTGACTCCACCGAGCGGGTCTCGCAACTGTCGATGGTCACCTCAACGGACTTCTTGCCCACACTGGTGATGGTGGCGGGGTACTGGTGGCCGTCGCCGTTGAACAGCTCGAGCTGCTGGCCCGGCTGCATGCGCAGCACGCGGCCGATGTGATTGGCACCGTCTTCCGACAGGGCGAGGGTCTGGCCAACCTGCAGGCCGGCCGGTTCATAGATACGTGGAATGCGCATGGCTGATAGTCAGTCTCTTGCTTGGAAACCCTTCAATACCCTACTGCACGGCGGCGAGCAAGGCTCGCGAGACAGAGAGTGAAGGGATTCAGGAGGAGGGGGACGCTCCCCCTCCCTGGTCAAATGGGGTTACTGGCACTGCTTTTCAATGAAGGGATTGGTATTGCCCTGCAGCTTGCCGATACGGCGGTTGCGCTCGCACTCCCAGCGATCAGCCGGATACTGCCTGTCCCAGGCTTCGTAAAGCTTGCGCTGCTGGGCTGCCAGACGCAGTCCGTACTGCTGGCTCATGTAGAGGTAGGCGCGTGCGATCTGGCCACGCACCGGCCCCTTGGGCGGCTGCACCTGGCGCTCCTTGAAGTCCACCAGCATCTGGCACTTGCCGTACTGGTTCGGTTTGCCGTTCCAGTCGCTGAAGCGGAAGTTCGCCCGATCGCCGTTCACCTCGCCGATGGCGGGGAAGAGGTTGTGCATGTCTCCCTCCATCCTGTTGAACTCGTCGCTCTTGCCGCAATTCTTGCGACCCCCGTCCTGCCAGCACTGGAGCTGGTGGCCGAACTCCCAGGCGGGCACCACGTGCTCCCATTCGATGCGGGAGGCCCGCTCGGCTTGCTTGCGCGGCAGGTAGCCGCAGCTCTCCCAGTCGGGGGCCATCTTCTTGCCGCTGAACTTGATGTTGCAGCCGCAGTAGAAGGTGACGGGGTGGCTCTGGTAGAGCTTGTTCAGATCCTGCTTGGCGGCGCGAAAGGTCTGGATGTTGTCGGCATGAGCCGGGGCGCTGACCAGCAGGGCCAGGCAGAGGGAGAGCAGAGGGCGAAACATGAATATCCTTGGCAATGAGACAGTTGAATGAAGTAAGCGCGCACCCTATCACAGGAGCGCGACACGGGGTGACTCAATCCGCCGTCGTGTCGCGCTGCCACACCAGGGGCTGGCGACAGCGGCGGCAGTGATAGCGGGCCTCGCCGCGCATCACCTTGTTGTGGCGGCGCACCGAGAGGGGATGCTGCTGGCAGGCGCAGGCATACACGAAGGTGCGCTGGGCCAGCACCCCCAGATCGAAGCTGTGGGTGGTGCTGGGTTCGAGACCGAACAGCTCCCGCATCACCGACTGCCACTGGCGACCGTGGGGCAGTACCCGGCTCTTGCCGCGCCCCTCTCCCCAGAGCGCATAGACCAGCAGGTGCGCCACCTCGTGGGGCACCACTTCCCTTAAAAAGGCCTGCTGATTGGCCTGATAGAGCGCCGGATTGAAACGCAGCTCCCAGGTTTGCAGCCGCGCCGACCCTGCGGCCCGGCCCCGCATGTTGCAGTGGACTTGCGGGCGGGGAAAGGTGCGGCCAAGGCGCGTTTCGGCCTGCACAAAGCAGGCCTCGACGCGCGCGAGCAGCATCTCGATGAGGGCGGGGTCAAGCCGGGTGGCAGTGGCAGGCATGGGATCCTCGGGACGGACACAAAAGCAAAAGGGGAGCCAGGCTCCCCTTTTATCACAACCTCGAGCCTTACAGGCCAGCGGCAGCGCGAAGCAGCTCGGCCTTGTCGGTCTTCTCCCAGGGGAACTCGTCGCGGCCGAAGTGGCCGTAAGCGGCGGTTGCCTGGTAGATCGGGCGCTTCAGATCCAGCATCTCGATGAGACCATAGGGGCGCAGCTCGAAGAACTCGCGCACCAGCTTGACCAGCAGGGCTTCGGCCACCTTGCCGGTGCCGAAAGTTTCGACGCTGATGGAGGTGGGCTCGGCCACGCCGATGGCGTAGGAGACCTGCACTTCACAGCGATCCGCGAGACCTGCGGCCACGATGTTCTTGGCCACGTAGCGGGCGGCATAGGCGGCAGAGCGATCCACCTTGGACGGATCCTTGCCGGAGAAGGCGCCACCACCGTGACGGGCCATGCCGCCGTAGGTGTCGACGATGATCTTGCGACCGGTCAGACCGCAGTCACCCATGGGGCCGCCGATGACGAAACGGCCGGTCGGGTTGATGAAGTACTTGGTGTCCTTGTTGATCCACTCGGCCGGCAGCACCGGCTTGATGATCTCTTCGCGCACCGCTTCCACCAGATCGCTGTGGCTGATGGAGTCGCAATGCTGGGTGGAGAGCACCACGGCATCGACACCCAGGATCTTGCCTGCGTCGTCGTAGGCGAAGGTCAGCTGGCTCTTGGCGTCCGGACGCAGCCACGGCAGGGTGCCGTTCTTGCGCACTTCGGCCTGACGCTTCACCAGCAGGTGGGAGTAGGTGATGGGCGCGGGCATCAGCACGTCGGTTTCGTTGGTGGCGTAGCCGAACATCAGGCCCTGGTCACCGGCACCTTGCTCCAGCGGGTCGGTACGGTCGACGCCCTGATTGATGTCCGGAGACTGTTTGCCGATGGCGTTCAGCACGGCGCAGGAGTCGGCGTCGAAGCCCATGTCGGAGTGGGTGTAACCAATCTCGCGCACGGTGTCGCGCACGATCTGTTCGATGTCGACCCAGGCAGAGGTGGTCACTTCGCCGGCTACCATCACCATGCCGGTCTTGACCAGGGTTTCGCAGGCGACGCGCGCCTTGGTGTCCTGCTGCAGGATGGCGTCCAGCACCGCATCGGAGATCTGGTCGGCGATTTTATCGGGATGGCCTTCGGAGACCGACTCGGAAGTAAACAGCTTTGCCATGTTTGGTTCTCGATTCGTAAGGGTTATCGCCTTGGCCATAACCGGATAATGACGGGATGACTGTAGAGGTATCTACATCTGGACGTCTATTTTAAATAGGTCATCCGGTGATTGCCAGCACTATTTGGGGGTGGAGCCGCCCGGGGCGGGATGGGGAAGGGATCCACCTCCATGGAGGTAAGGCAGGGGGCGGATTGAATCGTTTTCCCCGCCCAGAAAAGCGATTGTGCTCCCAAAGCCACTTTATTCGCCCAGATAATATTTGCACGCCGCGCCCCCTGCTGGGACAATAACGCGCCTTAATCTTGGCCATCAAATGAAGCAATCGCAGGAGATACAGATGCCTTCTCGTAAAGAGCTTGCCAATGCCATTCGTGCATTGAGTATGGATGCCGTTCAAAAAGCCAACTCCGGTCACCCGGGCGCCCCCATGGGAATGGCGGATATCGCTGAAGTGCTGTGGCGCAGCCACCTCAAACACAACCCGAACAACCCCAAGTGGGCCGACCGCGACCGTTTCATTCTCTCCAACGGCCACGGCTCCATGCTGCTGTACTCCCTGCTGCACCTCTCCGGTTATGACCTCTCCATCGACGATCTGAAAAACTTCCGCCAGCTGCACTCTCGCACCCCGGGTCACCCGGAGTACGGTTATGCACCGGGCGTTGAAACCACCACCGGTCCGCTGGGTCAGGGCATCACCAACGCCGTGGGCATGGCGATCGCCGAGAAGGCCATGGCCGAGCAGTTCAACCAGCCGGGTCACGACATCGTCGACCACTACACCTACGCCTTCATGGGCGACGGCTGCCTGATGGAAGGTATCTCCCACGAAGCCTGCTCCCTGGCCGGCACCCTGGGTCTGGGCAAGCTGATCGCGTTCTGGGATGACAACGGCATCTCCATCGACGGTCACGTAGAAGGCTGGTTCACCGACGACACTCCCAAGCGCTTCGAAGCCTACGGCTGGCACGTCATCCCGGCCGTTGACGGTCACAACCCGGAAGCCATCAACGCCGCCATCGAAGCCGCCAAGGCCGAGACCGGCAAGCCGACCCTGATCTGCTGCCGCACCATCATCGGCTACGGTTCCCCGAACAAGTCCGGCTCCCACGACTGCCACGGCGCACCGCTGGGCAACGACGAGATCGCCGCCGCCCGTGCCTTCCTGAAGTGGGACCACGCGCCGTTCGTCATCCCGTCCGACATCGCCGCCGAGTGGAACGGTCAGGAGAAGGGCGCCAAGCTCGAATCCGACTGGGCTGCCAAGTTCGCCGCCTATGAAGCCGCTCACCCGGCCCTGGCTGCCGAATTCAAGCGCCGTACCACTGGCGAGCTGCCGGCCAACTGGGCTGCTGAATCCGCCAAGATCATCGAAACCCTGCAGGCCAACCCGGCCAAGATCGCGACCCGTAAAGCGTCCCAGAACTCTCTGGAAGCCTTCGGCAAGCTGCTGCCGGAATTCATGGGCGGCTCCGCGGATCTCGCGCCGTCCAACCTGACCATGTGGTCCGGCTCCAAGTCCCTGACTCCCGAGAGCGCCGCAGGCAACTACATCCACTACGGCGTGCGCGAGTTCGGCATGTCCGCCATCATGAACGGCATCGCCCTGCACGGTGGTTTCATCCCCTACGGCGCCACCTTCCTGATGTTCATGGAGTACGCCCGCAACGCCCTGCGCATGGCCGCCCTGATGAAGCAGCGCGCCATCTTCGTCTACACCCACGACTCCATCGGTCTGGGTGAAGATGGTCCGACTCACCAGCCGGTGGAGCAGATCGCCTCCCTGCGTCTGACCCCGAACATGAGCACCTGGCGCCCGTGTGACCAGGTAGAGTCCGCCATCGCCTGGAAACACGCCATCGAGCGTACCGACGGTCCGACCTCCCTGATCTTCTCCCGTCAGAACCTGGCCCAGATGGACCGCACCGCCCAGCAACTGGCCGATGCCGCCAAGGGTGGTTACGTGCTGAAGGATTGCGCCGGTACCCCGGAGCTGATCCTGATCGCCACCGGTTCCGAAGTGGAGCTGGCTGTGGCTGCCTATGCTGAGCTGACCGCCAAGGGCCGTGCCGTGCGCGTGGTCTCCATCCCGTCTACCGACGTGTTCGACGCCCAGTCTGCCGAGTACAAAGAGTCCGTCCTGCCGATGTCCGTCACCAAGCGTGTGGCCATCGAAGCGGGCATCGCCGACTACTGGTACAAGTACGTCGGTTTCGGCGGCAAGATCATCGGCATGCGCACCTTCGGTGAGTCCGCCCCGGCCGAGCTGCTGTTCAAGGAATTCGGCTTTACCGTGGAAAACGTGGTGGCGACCGCTGAGTCCCTGTAATAGCCCTTGTAATTCCTGAACGTTGGGCCGCGCAGGCCCAATAGCCGGAAAATAAAACGCCCTCCATCGCAAGATGGGGGGCGTTTTTTGTTAGTTCGTCATTGTTTATTTGATAAGGTAATTTTTATGGGGTTAGTGTATAAGTAATTTTATCAAATATAAGTTTTAGCATACGTATGATCATATTTTATAAATTGATATAAAGTTAAATATAGTGTGGTGCTGAACAGCATTGTGATATGTTTTTTAATTTATCATGAGTTATGTAATCAACAGAGGTTTAGTATGCTGATAACAATGAGTGACTGGTTGATGATGCTAGCAGTAATTCTTGGTCCTATCTTAGCTGTCCAAATTCAAAAGTTTCTTGATCGTAGATCAGAAGATAGAAATAAAAAAATGGCGGTGTTTCGAGATCTTATGACTACCAGAGCCTCAACTTTAGCATTTCAGCATGTATCGGCTCTTAATATGGTTGGGTTAGAATTTAATGGGCGGAAGTATTCGAAGGTTGTAAATGCATGGAAGACATATTTAGATCATCTGAATTCATATCCAAATGATGATGAAAGCATGCAAAAAATTTGGGAGGAAAAGCGAAATGATCAGCTGTCTGATCTCTTGTATGAAATGGGTGAGTCCTTAGGTTTTGATTTCGATAAGGTTCATATCAAGAAAGCTGGATATTTTCCAAAGGCGTACGCTGATCAAGAGACTGAGCAAAAATACATCCGAAGTCAATTGGTGGATGTATTTCTTGGTAAGAAGTCTATCCCAATGTCGATTGTTTATTTTCCTAGTGATGATGAGGCTCTAAAAACTCAAAAGGAGCTTCATTGCTTGATGAAGGAGCATTTTGAAGGTAAGCGTTCAATTCCCGTTACAATAAAGGATGAAGTTAACGGAAAGTTGTAATCACAGCTTGTACAGATATAGCTATTACCTGACACCGGCCTAAGCCGGTGTCTTTTCATTATTTAAAGCGAGCTTTAAACCTGCGGCGGGGTACTTTCCGCATTGGACATCACCGCATCCATCTGCACCAGGGCGCCGGCGGGCAGCTCGCTGACGCCAATCACGGTGCGGGCAGGCAGATAGCCCGGGAAATATTTGGCGTAGATGGTATCCACGTCCGCCAGATCCGCGATGTTGGCAAGCTGGATATTGACCTTGACGATATCGTCCATCACGTGGCCGATGCTCTCCACAATGGTCTTGATATGGCCGAGGCACTGGGCGGTCTGCTCACGGACGCAACCGGTCAGCACTTTGCCTGTGGTCATGTCGAGCGGCAGCTGGCCCGCGATATGGTTGTAGTGAGAGAAGGCGACGCTCTGGCTATGCAGCGGGCTTCTCGGTGCCTTGTCGGTATTGCGGGCACGGATCACCAGGTTGTGCCTGTCTTCCACCAACTGGGGCGGGGTGCCGTCACCGTGGGAGATGACCGCATCCATCTGCACCCGGGCGCCCAGCGGCAGGGCGGCGGCACTGACCACAGAGCGGGCGGGCAGATAGGCGACGGCACGGGCGATGGCGGAGTCCGGGAAGAAGGTGGTGTAGACCTCGTTGACGGCGTCCAGATCCGCCAGATTGGTCAGATAGACGGTCACCTTGACGATGTCGTCGAAGGGCACGTCGATGCTCTCCAGCACGGTTTTGATATTGCGCAGGCACTGGGCCGCCTGTTCGCGAATGCCACCGTCAACCAGGGCGCCGGAGGCGGGGTCGAGGGGCAGCTGGGCACCGATATTGTTGTAGTGGGAGAAGGCGACGCTCTGGCTGGAGAGCGGATCCTGCGGCGCCTTGTCGCTATTGCGGGAGATCTTGAGCAGCGGGCAGGGAGCCTGGGGGAAGGTGCCTTCCCCGTTGGAGAGCAGGGCGTCCATCTGCACCCTGGCGCCGAGCGGCAGACTGGCGACGGCGAGCACTGTGCGGGTCGGCAGCGAGTGGGGGAAGAATGCCCGATAGACGGCGTTGACGGCATCGAGGTCGGCGATGTCTGCGAGGAACAGGGTCACCTTCACCATGTCCTCCATGCCGTGGCCAATGCTCTGGACGATGGCCTGGATATTGGTGAGACATTGTCTGGCCTGGGCCTGGATATCCCCTGCGACCAGCGCGCCCGTGTTCGGATCGACCGGGAGCTGGGCGGCAATATTGTTGTAGTGAGAGAAAGCCACGCTCTGGGTATAGGGCCCCAGATCCTGAGGCGCATTGGGGGTATTTCTGGCGGATTTGATGATGGTACCACTCATGGCGATACTCCTTTTTCGTTTTTGATGTAGGGTCCGGGCCATATTGCTCTTCCCTGGCCGAATGCGGCACGCTGATGACTCGTGATATTGCGGCAACAGTTGCCCGTTCCCGCCGCAGGGCGACGGAGAAAAGGAGAACGATCATCACAGTGTCGAGCCCTGTTTCGATGCAGACAGCGCGTGCAACAGACAAGGGAGATAAGTTGGCCTGGTGATTCAGACGGGAGAATTCTAGGGGGCGGTTATCCGGGGATGCAAACCGGGATCCTGTTTCTATGAGGTGGCTCAACAGAGTGAAATATATTCATTTTGCGATTCAATTCATGACGGACATGGCAAATAAAGGTGATGATGATCCCGCTTTACCATGAAAGTGGAACCAGATAGCGCCATATTGTCGCGCATCAGGGTTACAGCCTGTGAATCCTCCGTTAATACTTTTGGCGAAATTGCAGCTTATTCTCCCGGTTTTGCATAGCTATCTATTTATCGCTCTCTCGACGCCCTGTTCAGCGCCGCCAAAATATGCTGCGGCGAGCACACTGAAATAACATTCACCCTCTTTGCATGGCAACAGGTCATGACATAAATACGGGAGAAAGAGAGGGCGCTTTTTAGCCCCTGCGGCGGAGGCTGACATGGGCGGGTCGCCACATCACCTATGCCATATCTTTTCAGCGGCGCGAACGCAGCCCGCCAACAAGGCTCATAAGCAAGGGGAGGGGGCCTTCCCCTTGCCTGCCCCGACTTGCCGCCTCCCGATGCATATCACTCCTGTCATGACCCTCCCTGTGAGGGGGCCCCGGAGTCCGCCCTGCTTTGCCGCCCTGGCGTATCCCGCACTCCTTGCGATGCAGCCGGCTCATCTTCACCGCACCATCCTTATTTGCGTTCTTTGTCATCAACTGCCGTTATTGCGACCTGGGTCGGGGTTTGGGTGGATTATTAACTGTATGATTAATAACGAAATCAGGGACCCTGCCGACGAGCAGCACGGATCGGCACTCATCTGCCCGGGAGTGGCACATGCGATCGTATCGCGATCCCCGTCATCTGACTTCGGAGGTTTTATGCTTGGATTCATTCTGGGTGACATGTACAGCCGCACCAGCGGGTTTCGGCCACCCCCCCGCCTAGGCAAGCACTTCCCCCTCGCCCCCGACTATCAACTGCGCGGTCGCACCGGTGCCGCCATCCTGACCATGGAGACCCTGCTCGATACCCCCTATCCCCAGAAGAAGTTCAGGGCCCTGATCTATGGCGCCTTTATCGAGCGCCAGCGTCGCCTCTTTGCCGAGCAGGTGGTCATCGGCCGAATGGAGGAGGGTCAGGACCTGGCGATCGCCATCGATCTTGCCTTTATCAGCACGGCGGTGCCCATCGGTCTGCTCGCCATCTCGGAGGAGATCGCGCTGCTGACCACCCCCCGTCCCACCCAGACCCATCCCCATCAGGCGGCCTTGAGCCAGGCGCTCGACTGTACCGCCATGCTGATGTTCTATGCCAAGGTCATTCGCCAGCGCAATGCGGTGCTTGAACACATCGGCCACCAGTTCGGCTACAGGCCGCAGGCCGGGTTGGTGGCCAGGGTGGGCCACGGCGGGGAAGATGACTATGCCGCCTTCATGGTCAATGTGATGACCTGCATCGCCCATTCGGGCTCCTTCAAAGATGCGCTGGAGAACGGCGTCAGGATGGGCATGCACGAGCCCGCCTTCTTCTGTATCGTCGGCGCCCTGGCCTCGACCCTGTGGGGAGTCCCCAAACCCTGGGCCCATGAGATCTCTCGATTCATCCAGCGCCAGCACCCCCACTATCTCCAGATCCTGCTGCGGGGCGAAGCCAGGGTGGGCCGCAGACAGATCAACCTGGAGCCTCCCAAACCGCCGCTCTGTGCACCGGTCAAGCGCCAGGTAAACCGCTTCCTGAAGTGGGCCTTCTAGGGCCATGGGAGTGCTCTCGAGGTGCGGGCCCATGGTGCCATCCCATCGGCCCGCCCCTCCTGAGGGTCATCACGGGACTGTTATCTCACTGACCCCTGATCCCCCGGCTACCTTGCCCAAGAGGGGATGGCCAGAAAAGCCAACGGCTGCACGGGGGACAAGGGGTGGGTAGAAGGTGATCCACCTCGCCTTTTGATGTGAACGCCTTTTGATGTTTGGCGCCATACGATACCATGCGCAGCGTGTGTTCCTGTTGGGGGAGGCGCCGCCCATCGCCCCGTGGCTGGCCGCTGGTCCGTCATGATCACGGGATGCACAATCCGGGGCCGCCACGGCAACCCCTTATCGCCATAGCCAACAGGACGGAGTATCAGGATGGCCATTGCCATTGAACAGTCGGACAACACACTGAGGGTGAACAAGGATCGCTACGATCTGGGCCGCATCGTCGGCGTGCAGGTAAAAGCACTCGGCTGGATGGATCGGCTCAAGAAGAGCTTGTTGCTGGGGGTGGTCACCTCCAGTGTGCTCTTTTACTTCACCCCTTCCTACGAGCAGGCGGGCAACTGGCTCATCGTGCTCTTCCTGCCCCTGGTGGGTTTTCTGTCTGGCGCCCTGATGGGGCTGCTCTCCAGCGCGAAATATGAGTTTTGCATCGAATTTTCCCACGCCGACGAGACGGGCGTGCAGTGGCTCACCGCCGCCAGGAGTCGGCATGTCGCCGATTATGAGACCTTCAAGGCGCAGGCGGCCAGGTTGAAGGAGCGGCTCGGGTAGGGAGCACAGAGTGACGGGTCTGCGCCATCTGGCGTCAGGCATAACAACAAGCCCGAACAGGTGCACCTGTTCGGGCTTGTTTCATTAGGGGCGGATGGCGCTCGGGAAGCGGCTCAGGCGGGATAGAGGGCGCCCAGCACCGCCGGGCGGCTCGCACCGGTCACCGCAGGCAGATTGCCTGGCTTTCGCTGGATAAAGCGTTGTGCCAGCCAGGCAAAGGCGGCCCCTTCCACCCAGTCCGGTGCAAGGCCGAGCTGGGCGGTGCTGGTCAGATGCCAGTCGGGCAGCAGGGCAGCAAGCTCCGCCAGCAGCGGGGCGTTGTGGGCGCCGCCGCCGCAGACAAACAGCTCGGGCCGGGTTGGCGCATCACTGTGGGTGGGCAACTGGCGGGCGATGCTGTGGCAGGTGAGGGATTGCAGGGTACGCTGCACATCAGCGGGGGCGTATGCGCAGCCGTCCAGCTCGCCGTCGAGCCAGTCGAGGGTGAACATCTCACGCCCCGTGCTCTTGGGGGCGGGGGCGGCGAAGTAGGGGTGAGCCAGCAACTGCTCCAGCAGCGCAGGGATAGGCTTGCCGCTGGCGGCCCACTGGCCACCGGCATCATAGCTGTCACCGTGTGGATGGTGGCGGCGATACCAGCCGTCGAGCAGGGTGTTGGCGGGGCCGGTATCGAAGCCATATACCCCTGAACCAGAGCCAGAGCACCCGTCGGTCTGGCCGGGCAGCACCGAGATATTGGCAATGCCGCCGAGGTTCAGCACCACCCGCAGGGCGCCGGGGCGAGCAAAGAGCGCCTGATGGAAGGCGGGCACCAGGGGGGCCCCCTGACCGCCGAGGGCCATGTCCATGGTGCGAAAATCGGCCACCACGTCGATGCCGGTCAGGGCCGCCAGCAAGGCCGCGTTGCCGATCTGCAGGGTAAAGCCGAGCTGGGGGCGGTGGCGTATGGTCTGGCCGTGACTGCCGATGGCGCGAATCTCCTTGGGAGTCAGCGCCGCCTTCGCGAGCAGGGCCTGGGTGGCGGCGGCAAATTCGCGGGCCACCAGGTTGTCGGCGACCCCCATGCGGTCGATTTCGTTCTCCCCCGGGGTGCAAAGCTCATGCAGGGTGCGAGCCGTATCGGCAGGCCAGGGATGGCAGAGGGCCGCCTCGACCCGCAGTGCATCCCCCTCGATCTGCACCAGCACGGCGTCGATACCATCCATGCTGGTACCGGACATCAAGCCTATATAGCGTTCCGTCATGACAACCCTCTTTCAATGATGCAGAGGAACGGTCTGATACCGTGTTCCACCTTGGTCGACAGCGGTCAGCTGTCGTCGCCGTTGCCCTTGTTTCTGGCCAGTTGCAGCTCGGGGCTGTCCAGCTTGGCCAGCTGGGGCATGGCCTGGGCCTTGAAGCTGGCCAGCGCCCGCCCGCTGAGAGACTCCGCCTGGGGCAGGTTGAGGGTGCGCGGGTTCTTGTGCACGCCGCCCACCACGAATTCATAGTGCAGGTGCGGGCCTGTGACCCGGCCGGTGCCGCCGAGCAGGCCGATGGTCTGGCCCTGCTTCACTCGCTGCCCCTTGTTGACGGTGCGCTTGGAGAGGTGCAGGTACTTGGTCACGTAGTTGCCCGCGTGCTTGATGAAGACGTAGTTGCCGTTGAACTGGTTGTAGCCGGCGGCCACCACGCTGCCGCCGCCCGCCGCCATGATGGGAGTCCCCACCGGCGCCACGTAGTCGATGCCGTTGTGGGGGCGCACCTTGCCGGTGACCGGGTGAAGGCGGCGCGGATTGAAGTTGGAGCTGATGTATTTGAAGTTGACCGGCGCGCGCAGGAAGCTTTTGCGCATCGCCTTGCCGTCCGGGGTGTAGTAGTTGCCATCCGTGTTCAGCACGGCACGGTAGATGGCCCCCTGGTTGACGAACTCGGCGGCCAGGATGTCGCCGGAGGCAACCCGCTCGTCATCCTGGTATTTGTCCTGGTAGACCACCCGGAAGCTGTCCCCCGGTTGCAGGTCCTGGGCAAAGTCGATGTCCCAGCCGAAGATGGCGGCGAGATCCATGATCTGGTCTTCCGTCATGCCCGCTTCGACGGCGGCGCCCCAGAAGCTGGAGCGGATCTCCCCCTGGGCCACCTGTTCGCGGGTGTCGAGCTCGATCTTCACCGGCCTGGCCACGAAGCCGTCATCCCGGCGGTTCACCTTGAGCGCCTGCTCCAGGCTGTGGGGGTAATAGAGGCTGTGCAGCTCGCCGCCCTTGGTGAGCTTGAAGGTGAGCTCCTGACCGGGCTTGAGCAGGCGCAGGGTATCCGTGCCCTCGAGCTGGTCGATGAGGTGCAGATCCGTGGTACTGAGGCCGAGGCGCTGGAAGATGACCCCCATGTTGTCGCCGCTTCGCACCTTCACCTGTCTGGTGACATAGCGCGGTTTGGGCGGGGTGACGGGCTCGGCCCGTGCCAGCTGCGCCTCCTCGTCGACCTGCTGCTCGACGGCCAGTTCGTTGTCATCGACCCGGGTG
The DNA here is from genome assembly GCF_000819785.1 of Aeromonas caviae. GTDB lineage: Bacteria > Pseudomonadota > Gammaproteobacteria > Enterobacterales > Aeromonadaceae > Aeromonas > Aeromonas caviae. Next base: position 37,592 of record NZ_CDBK01000048.1, read on the forward strand.
GCGACTGCCTGTTCGCTCGGCCAGGCCGCCAGCATCATCACCATGATGCTCAGGATCAGCACCATCTTGCGGTGCCAGTGAGGGAGAGAGTTGAAGGCGTGCCAAAGGACCATGAGAAGCAGACAAAGTTGAACCCGGAAGAAGGTCGGAGTTTACCGCCTTTCCAATTGGCCCGCCATTCCAGTAATATGTCTGGCCCTGTGGAATCGTGATTGGAGAGTCAAAAAATGTCCCAGCTCGAGGTGGCGCTAGCCGAGATCAAGCGCGGAGCGGAAGAAATTCTGGTTGAAGAAGAACTGATCGCCAAGTTGAAGGAAGGGCGCCCCCTGCGCATCAAGCTGGGGATGGATCCGACCGCGCCGGACATCCACCTGGGTCATACCGTGATCCTCAACAAGCTGAAGACCTTCCAGGATCTGGGCCATGAAGTGATCCTGCTGATCGGTGACTTCACCGCCATGGTGGGTGACCCCTCCGGCAAGAACGCCACCCGTCCGCCGCTCTCCGAAGAGGCCATCAAGCACAACGCCCTCACCTATGCCGAGCAGGCGTTCAAGATCCTCGACCCGGCCAAGACCCGCATCGAGTACAACTCCACCTGGCTGAGTGAGCTGGGCGCGACCGGCATGATCAAGCTGGCGGCCAAGCAGACCGTGGCCCGCATGATGGAGCGCGACGACTTCAAGAAGCGCTACAGCAACGGCCAGTCCATCGCCATTCACGAATTCCTCTATCCGCTGCTGCAAGGCTATGACTCGGTCGCGCTGAAGGCGGACGTCGAGCTCGGCGGTACCGATCAGAAGTTCAACCTGCTGATGGGGCGCGAGCTGCAAAAAGATGCCGGCATGGCGACCCAGTGCGTGCTGATGATGCCGCTGCTGGTAGGCCTGGACGGCGTCAAGAAGATGTCCAAGTCCGCTGCCAACTACATCGGCGTGCACGATGCCCCGGGGGAGATGTTCGGCAAGATCATGTCCATCACCGACGATCTGATGTGGAATTACTACGAGCTGCTCTCCTTCCGCCCGCTCAGCGAGATCGACGGCTTCAAGGCCGGGATCAAAGCCGGTACCCTGAACCCCCGCGACGTGAAGATCTGGCTGGCCAAAGAGATCATCACCCGCTACCACGACGAAGCGGCGGCCGAAGCGGCCCACGAAGATTTCACCCAGCGCTTCTCCAAGAACGCCATTCCGGACGACATGCCGGAAGTCGAGCTGGCGCTGGAAGGGGAAGGGCTGGCCATCGCCAACCTGCTCAAAGACGCCGATCTGGTGGCCACCACCTCCGAAGCGCTGCGGATGATCAAGCAGGGCGCGGTCAAGGTGGATGGCGAGAAGCTGGACGATGGCAAGGCCCTCATCGGTGCCGGTACCGCCGTCTACCAGGTCGGCAAGCGCAAGTTTGCCCGGGTGACCGTGAAGTAAGTCGCCACCTGCGGCGCTGCCATAAGAAAGGCCTCCCTTGCGGAGGCCTTTTTGTTGGCTCATTGCTGCAAAGAGGGATCAGCCCTCTGTTTTCAGGAAGTTGCGATAGAGCATGTAGAGGTGGGCCGAGCTCCAGCTGAAGTTGCTGGCCCCCTGCATGGCGCCGGTCTCCGGGTTGTAGTTTTCGCGGATGGGGCCGCTGCCCGCCAGCCCCTCGGCATTGCTAAACAGCTTGTTGACGAGCTGTTGGGCATCGCTGCGATAGCCGTAGTTCTCCAGCCCCTTCACCCCGAAGTAGAACTGATCCAGCCAGACCCGGCCGCGCCAGTAGATGTCGGGGTCGTAGGCCGGGTTGGTCAGCGCCGCCGTGCCGAGCGGCACCTTGGTGTTAAACTCCTGGGCATTGAGCATCACCTCGCGCACCCGCGCCGCCTTCTCTTTGTCTGCCACCTCGGCCCAGAGCGGGCTCCATCCTTCCGGGCCGCGGCCGCGGGCTGTCAACAGCTTGCCGACGCAGCCGTTGGCGTCGGGCAGATCCCCCTGGGCTATCTGGCGGTCGTAATAGAAGCCGGAGGCCTCATCGAACAGGCAGCTGTTGATGTAATCGGCCAGCTGGGTCGCCCCTTCGCGGTAGCGGCTCGCCTCGTCCGGCTTGCCGAGCAGCTCGGCCATGTCGGCCAGGATGCGCTTCTCCTTGGCGAGGAAGGCGTTGAGCTCCACCGACTCCTGATCGATGGAGAAGCCGATGAGGTTGCCGTCGTCCTCATGGTTTTCAAAGAAGAAGACGTTCCAGTCCTGGCGCGCCCTGGCCATGTCGCCGCCATAGGTCTTGTCGGCATAGCGCTTGAGCTGATCCGGCTCGATAAAGCCGAAGCGGGCGGCGTTGTCCATGCCGGACTCCCAGCCGGCCCCGTGCTGGGCGCCGATATCCATGTCGGCGTAGCCGCCAACGCTCAATACCTGCTGATAGAGCGCCATGCCGGCGCAGCCATACCAGCCATCTCCTTCATTGGTACAGCTCGACAGATCCAGCCCGGCCGGAGCCCCCGTCGGGTACTGCACCTTGAAGGTGATGTTGCCAAACTCGTCGTTGTGCTCGACGTGGCGGGTGGCGCCATATTCGATGATGCCGTTGCGGTTGTTGTCCCGCGCCCGATACCACCAGTCGTGATAGGCCTGGATCTTCGGGTACATCTCGGCGATGAAGGCCTTGTCCTGGGTGGCGCTGTAGATCTCCCAGATGGCCCAGGCGGAGAGGGGCGGCTTGGTGTCGCGCTCGTTCCAGTTGCCGCCGTCACCACCGCGATCGGCGAGCTTGTTGTAGAAGACGGCGTCGATCACCATGCCGGTATCCTGCGGCCGAACCGGGTCATCGGCCTGGATCTGGTAGTCATACATGGCGCGCACGTTGTTCTTGGCCACCTCGGGGTTGAAGTGGGCCATGGCGTAGGCGTGCTTCCAGCTGTCCCAGGCCCAGACCCCGTCGAACCAGCGGGCGGTGTTGGAGGGAGTGACCCCGTCGTGCAGGATGGCACCGGCCGGCGAGCGCCAGTTGCCGTTGAGGGTCTCCATCGCCTTGACCGCGATGCGCCGCTCCGATTCCGGGATCCCCTGATTGGAGAGGCCGCGCGCCAGGTAATCCTCCCAGCGGCGGATGGAGTCGTCGAAATGGCTGGCGGGGTCGGCCAGCAGCGCCTGGCGGCTCTGCTCGAAGCGACTCGCGTCAGCACTGCTGTGGACATAGCTCTGCAGGGTGTAGATATCCTGCTGGCCCTTGGCGGCCAGGGTGAGGTTGGCCTCGCTCACGTAGCCGAGCCCCTGCTCGTCGAGGGTGGTGCTACTCGGCAGGGTGCGATCGATGCGGTAGCTGGCGCTGCCGCTTTGCATGATGTTCCAGGTGCTGCGCAGTTTGCCGAACTGGAATGCCACGCCGCGCTCGGTCTGGCTGATGGTGCGGGTCCAGGCGGGGTACTGCTCGGCGACCGTCTTGTTGGCATCCCACTGGTTGAGCAGCTCCCCCTGCCAGTTGAGCTTGAGGGTGAGGGGGGCGTCAGTGTGGTTGATGAGGCGGGTGCGAACCAGCGCAGTGCGGGCATCGCCGTAGCGCAGCTCCAGCTCCAGGGTGAAGGGGTCAAATTCGAAGCGCTGCACCAGCGCCCCCGGGATGGCGTACAGCGCCTGCTTGCTGGCGCTGGTGAGCGGGAAGGCGCGGCCGCTCTCGTCGCTCAGGGTCAGCTTGTCCAATTCCCTTGCGAAGAACAGGCTGTACTCCTCGGCGATGACCATGGGACCGGTAAAGCCGCCCCATTCGCTGTCGCTGGCGGGCAGCAGGAAGCCGTGCCAGGCGCCGAGATCGAGCAGCGGGTTGTATTTGAGGTTGGCGTAGCTGTCAAAGTCACGGAACTGGAGCGGGGTGCCGCTGCGGTCGATCACGTTCTGATACTGGTTCGCCAGAGTGGCGCTGGGGGCGGCCGAGCTGCTGGAGTCATTGCCGTTGCAGGCAGTGAGGCCGAACAGGGCGACGCTCAGGGTGATGGAAAGTAAATTTTTACGAAACATCTCTCGCTCCAATGGCAGTTTTTGTAGGTTAAGGAAGGTGTTTTTTAGTGATTATTTTAGTGAAAGCGTTTGCGAGAGCCATTATAGGGCGATTATGACGGGATTATTGGCGCTGTGTCACAGTGCAGGAGGGGCGAGTGTGAGCCGGATCACCCGGTTACACGAGGTTACATAGCTTTGTGTTTTAGTAATTATTTACTTTTGTGGTGGCAGTCAGTGAGAGAGAGGAGGGGCAGGTACGCAGGTATTGGTGGGGGGTCAGGCCGAACTCCTCCTTGAAGCGCGCGGCAAAGCGGCCGGGGGAGTCGTAGCCACAGGCGAGGGCGGTCTGAAGCGGAGTGAGCCCCTGTTGCAGCAGGGTGAGGGCGTGCCCCAGGCGTACCTGGGTCAGCACCTGGCGAAAGCTGCGCCCCTCGGCGGCCAGTTTGCGGACCAGAGAGGCGCGGCTCATGGCGAAGTGGGTCGCTACCGTCTCCAGCCGGTGATCAAGACCAGGCTCCACACTGAGGTAACGGGCCAGCCGTTCCCCCAGGGTCATGGTGGTGGCAGGAAAGAGCAGGCCAAGGCCCCCCGCTTCCCTGAGCTCGCCATAAAACCCTTGCAGCAGCTGGGTCTGGGCCGTCTCGCAGAGCTGCCGCTGCGCCATGGTGGTGACGAGATCGAAGCAGAAGGCGAGGGCCGACGTCACCCTGATGGCCGGTGGCTTGAGGAGATCGAGGGGGCTCTCTGCCAGCCACTCGGCCGGTGGCGGGGCCAGCAGGGTGAGCGCCTGGGAGCGAAACGTGCCCTGCTCCGGCTGGTTGACGAAGGTGAGCCGGTGACCCGCCGGGATCAGCAGCCAGCTCTCCTTGTCAAAGGAGAGGCGCTGCTCCCGCCACCACAGCTGCTTGCGGCCCTGCTGCACCCAGATGAGGGTCGGCGCGTAGATGAGCACCCGGCGCAGGGGCTGCTGGCGGATCCCGAAGTAGTGATTCAGTTGCAGCAGGGGCGTGCTCATCGGGCGGGCTCCTAGGGGGTGGTGAAGGTGGCGGTCAGGGTGGCCTTGCCAAGGGCCAGGCTGTTGAGCATGTAGCCTACCATGGCGGGCGGGGTGTTGGCCTTCACCTCCAGCGCCTTGGGCAGGGCCCAGACGGTGAACTGGTAGCGGTGCATGCCGTGACCGGCGGGCGGGCAGGGGCCGCCATAACCCTGGGTACCGTAGTCGGTGCCAAGCTCCAGCCCCTGCTTGATCTTGCCGGAGGCATTGCTCGGCAGCTCGCTCTGGCTGGCCGGCAGGTTCACCACCAGCCAGTGCCACCAGCCGCTGCCGGTGGGGGCGTCCGGGTCATAGGTGGTGATGGCGACGCTCTGGGTGCCGGCGGGCAGGCTCTGCCAGCTCAACTGGGGGGAGCGGTTCTCGCCGCTGCAACCAAAGCCGTTGAAGCTGAAGACCTTGTCCATGGGTTCACCCTCGCGGATGTCGGTACTCTTGAGGGTCATGGCGCCGGCGGGCAGGGCCGCGAGGCAGAACAGGGGCAGCAGCGGGATAATGGGGGATCTCATGATGGGCACTCCTTTGTGTGAATATGGCATTCACTCTAAGGGGGCTGGCTCAAAACAGAGTGCCCGTATGGCTCAAATTATGCCATGGAGGTGGCTTTTGTGAGCTGTTCGGGGCTTTTGAGGGGCATAAAAAACCGGCATCCTGGGATGCCGGTTTTTGGGAGAGGCGAGGGGCCTTAGCGCAGGATCATCTCGTCACGGCCCGGGCCGACGGAGACCATGGGCACCGGCACGCCCAGCAGGGCTTCGATGCGTAGCACATAGTCCTGGGCAGCCTTGGGCAGCTCGGCGAAGGTGCGGCAGCCGCTGATGTCTTCGCTCCAGCTCTCCATCTTCTCGTAGACGGGGGTGAGGGCGGCGGTCTGCGGCCAGATCGGGTTCTCGGTGTGGGCACCTTCGTAGGCCACGCAGATCTTCAGATCCGGCAGACCGGTCAGGCAGTCCAGCTTGGTCAGGGCTACTTCGGTGGCAGCCTGCAGCTCGACGCCGTTCTTGGTGGCGACGGCATCGAAGTAACCCACGTCACGGGGACGGCCGGTGGTGGCGCCGAACTCGTTGGTGATCTTGCGGAACTCGTCCTGGTTCTCCATGGCGGTCAGCAGGGTGCCGGTACCGACGGAGGAGCTGAAGGCCTTGGCCACGGCGATGACGCGCTCCGGGCGCAGGCCCGGCAGACCGCCACCGATGCCGGCGTAGGCGCCGGAAACGTGGGAGGAGGTGACCCAGGGGTATTCGCCGTAGATGAGATCACGGCCGGCACCCAGCTGGGCTTCGAACAGCAGGGTCTTGCCTTCGGCTTGCAGTGCCTTGAGGGGCATGCTGACGTTGCAGACGGCGTCCAGCCAGGGAGCGGACACTTCCAGCAGCCAGTCGGCCATCTCCTGGGCGGTCTGGGTGAATTCGAAGTCCGGATAGAGAGCCTTCATCTGCGGCAGTTTCCAGTCCAGCATGAACTGGATGCGCTCGACCAGCACGTCCGGCTGTTTCAGCCAGCCCACCAGGATCGCCTTTTTCATGACCCGATCACCGTAAGCCGGGGCGATGCCCTGACGGGTGGAGCCGTAGGCGCCGTCACCCAGGCGTTGCTCTTCCAGGGTGTCTTCCAGCGCGTGCAGCGGCAGGCAGAGGGTGGCACGGTCAGAGATGGCGAGCTTGGGAATGACGCCGGAGGCCTTGACCTCTTCCAGCTCGACGGTGAGCTTCTCGGGGCTGATCACCATGCCGGGGCCCAGCACGACCAGGCAATCCGGGTTGAAGACGCCGCTCGGCACCTGGTGCAGCTTGAAGGTGCCCAGATCGTTGACCACGGTGTGGCCGGCGTTGTTGCCGCCCTGGAAACGAATACTGGCGCCAGCCTGGCCTGCCAGATAATCGACGATGCGGCCTTTGCCTTCATCACCCCAGTTAGCACCTACGACTACGATAGACGACATGACTCTTTCTCCTAAGACGTTAGGCGTCCATCCTAGGAGCCCCGTGAGGATTAGAAAAATTAATTATCTTTATAATTCCGATAAGGAAGCCATATAATTCCGGTGCAATTATCGACACCGCGCTCCCTTGCGTGGTGCCCGTGCCCTGGCGGCGCTGGCCCTGCCATCGACCCGGGAGAAGAGGAACCCCATGCTGGACATTCACTGGCTGCACACCTTCGTCACCCTGGCCCGGTTGCAGCACTTCGGCCAGACGGCCACCGAACTGCACATGACGCAACCCAATGTGAGCCTGCACCTCAAGAACCTGGAGCAGGCGACCCGGGTCAAGCTGGTGGAGCGCAGCCCGTTTCGCCTGACCCAGGCGGGGGAGCGGCTGCTGCAAAGCGCCGAGCGCGCCATCAACGAGTTGCAGCTCTGCCAGTCCGATCTCAATGCCCTGAGCCAGTTGAGCCAGGGGACGCTCGCCATCGCCGCCAGCGACATCATCTCGCGCCTGCTGCTCATCCAGCCGTTCCAGCGCTTCAAGCAGGCCTTCCCCGGCATCGACCTCACCCTGTTCAACACCACCTCGGATCAGGCGGCGGATCTGGTGCGGGCGGGCAAGGCGGATCTGGGCTTCGTGATGGCACAAAAGCGCAGCGAGCCGCTCTTCTACACCGAGTTGCAGCAGGTGACCTGGTGTGCCCTGGGGCACGGCCTGGCCCGCTGGCAGGCGCGGGCCAGCTCGGGGGAGAGCGATCCTCTGGACGAGCCGACCCTGATCCTGCTGGGGCACGACACCCGGACCCGGGCATTGATCGATCCCTCCCTGCCCCTGCTCGGCCTGCCGAGCTGCCGCATCATGGAGGTGGGGAGCGTGGATGCCCAGCTCGACTGGGCCGAGGCGGGCTTTGGCGTCGCCATCGTGCCGGATTTCTCCCTGCACCCCAGGCTCAAGCTGACCGCCCCGGTGACCCGGCTCACCGATTTTCCCGGTACCAGCCTGGGGTACGTGGTGCGCCAGAACCAGGTGCTGTCCCGGGCCATCAAGCAGCTGCTGCACTGGGTGGAGGAGGAGATCCAGAATCCGGCGCTGCTGCTGGCGCCGTGACAGGCCAGGCGCCCGTTCCCGATAACCAAGAGGCCACCCCTGGGGTGGCCTCTTGGTTGGTGTTCATTGCCCGGCGGGGGTTGTGGTCCCCACCGCGTGGCTGGCCGGGCTGGCCGGCATGGCCTCCGGTGATGGCGCCTCCAGCGGCGTTGCCGACGAGGCGGGCGCTTCAGGCGGGCTCAGGGGATGGCCTGGCGCCAGGGTTGCGCTGCCCGGTGTGGGCGGCTCGGTCAGGGCCGGGGCCTGGTTGGTGGAGGCCGCCCCCGAACTGGTTGAGAGGGTCGCGGCGGTCGGCTGCTCCGGCAAGGTGTCGGACCCCTCCAGTGGCGCGGTGCCTTCCTGGGGGCCTGCCCCATCGGTCGGTGTGGCCGCGCTGCTCGCCGGGGGCAAGGTTGGCAGGGCGCCCGAGGTCGCCCCGGCCCCGGATGCCGTGAGGGTGTCCGCCGGGAGGGTGGGCACGGCATCCAGCATGCCGGGATGGAGCAGGGCGATGCTGCCCGCCTGCATGCCTTCCCAGGTGAGGGTGGTCAGTGCCGGATGCAGCCGGGTGAACTGCTTGAGCCGCTCGTTCAGCACGTCCCGCAGGGTGCGCACCTCGCTCTCGGGCAGGCTGGCCAGGGCCACCAGTTCGGCGGTGACGGCGAAGGTATTGACGCCGCTTGTCTGCCCCGGATAGAGGTTGGCGCCGATGCGGCTGCGATCGTAGTAGGGGTGCTGCTTGAGCAGCTTGTCCACCTGTTCCCCCTCGATGGGAATGAGGCGGGCCTGACAGCGGCCGGTGAGATCGCCGATGGCCTGATTGGGGTGACCGGCGACCACGAAGGCGGCATCCAGGGTGCCGTCACAGAGCCCCTCCAGCCGGTTGCCCGGGGAGATCACGGGCGGGCGGCTGAAGTCGGCGATCCGCCACCCCATGGCATCGAGCAGGGCCCGGCTGGTGACCCTGTCCCCGGAGTTGGGGGCGCCGACATCGACCCGCTTGCCCTTGATGTCGGCCAGGGTGGTGATGTTGCTGGTGGCGCTGGCAATCAGGGTCAGGGACTCCTTGTGGAGCCGCAAGAGGCTGCGCAGCTGATCGCCCGGGGCCTGGCCCGCGAAGGGGCCGCTGCCGTGCACCGCATGGTAGAGCACATCCGACTGCATCAGGGCGAGCTGTACCTCTCCCTTGGCGAGCGCCGCCAGATTGGCGATGGAGCCCGAGGTACTCTGCACCGTGCAGTGCAGGCCGTGGCGGGCACTCTCCTCGTTGAGCAGGCGGCAGATGGCCCCCCCTGTGGGGTAGTAGACGCCGTTGAGGGCTCCCGTACCGATGGTGACATAGGCGGGGGAGGCGAAGAGGGAGGGCGCCAGCACGGCCGCAAGCCAGGGCAGGGCGGTACGTGGCAGACGCAACAGGGCAGAGAAGGCGAATGGGCGCATAGTGGACCGAAACCGTGGCTGAACATAAGGAGGAGGCGGGCTCATCCGGTGATGAGCCTCATCTTATCCGTATCAGACGGGAAGCTGAACGGATTTTACCGCTTTTGCGCGCACCGGGCGGCCTGGGGCCGCCGCCCGGGACGGTTCGCTAGCGGGTCTGGAGAATGGCTTTCTCCATGCGGGCCAGGGCCTCGGTGAGACGGGCCCGGGTGCAACCAAAGTTGAGCCGCACGAACTGGCCGTTGCCGAACTGGGCTCCGGGGGAGAGACCCACGCCCGCCTGTTCGAAGAAGGCGACGGGATCGTCCAGCCCCAGGGCGCTCATGTCGATCCAGGCGAGGTAGGTGGCCTGGTTGCGGGCCAGCTTGACGCCGGGCCAGCGGGCCACGGCCTGCTCGATCAGGGCCAGATTGCCGGTCAGGTAGTCGAGCTGTTCATTCAGCCACTGCTCGCCCCCCTCATAGGCCGCCTCGGCCGCCACGAACCCCAGCAGATTGACGTCGGCGCTGATGCCGCGCATCGCCTGTTGCAGCTTGAGCCGCAGGCGGGCATTGGGGATCACGGCGAAGGAGCAGCACAGGCCCGCGATGTTGAAGGTCTTGCTCGGCGCCATCATGACGGCGGAGCGCTCGGCCGCCTCCGGGCTCAGGGCACCATAGGGGATGTGGCGGGCATCTTTGTCCAGCAGCAGATCGCAGTGGATTTCGTCGGAGCAGATCACCAGGTTGTGGCGCTCGGCGATGGCGTCGATGGCCAGCAGCTCTTCCCGGGTGAAGACGGTGCCACCCGGGTTGTGGGGGTTGCACAGCAGCAGCAGATCCGCCGAGGGGGCCTGACGCTCAAGCTCTTCGAGATCCAGCACCCAGCGGCCTTCTTCCTCCACCACGGGGACGGTGAGCAGGGGGCGGTCATTGAACCCCGGCGCCTGCAGGAAGGGGTAGTAGACCGGCTTGGGGGTGATGATGCCGCGCCCGTGCTGGCTCCAGGCCTTGCAGGCGAGATTGAGGCCCGGCACCACCCCGGGCAGGAAGACGAGCCATTCGGGCTGGATGGTCCAGCCATAGCGGCTGGCCAGACGCGATACGATGAGTTCGATGAGCCGGGGAGAGGGGCGCGAATAGCCGAAGATGCCGTGGGCGACCCGTTTGGTGAGGGCCTCCAGTACGGCGGGGGGAGAGACGAAGTCGGTGTCTGCGACCCACATGGGCAGGACATCCTGGCCCTTGTATTTGTCCCATTTCAGGCTCATGGTACCGCTGCGATCTATTTCCCGGTCAAAATCAAACATGTTAAATCCTTGTACTGGCGCTGGATGGGCTTCCAATGTACGGACTTGGACGCCCCCCCGCAACCCTTGAGGTGGCTGTTGATAATGACATAAAATAGCCGCCGCCATACGCCAAGCCCGCCCGCATCTGGCTCCTTTTTTTCTTCCATATCAATGGTATCTCTATGAGTTTGCTGTCTGTTGCCCGCAAGAGGCCGGATCCCGTCTCTCTCTCGTTTCTCGCCGTGACCTTCATGACCGGGGTGGCGGTGGCGCTGCAGGTGCCGACCTTGAGCCTGTTTCTGGCCGAGGAGGTGCAGGTGCGCCCCTTCCTGGTGGGGCTCTTCTACACGGTGAACGCGGTGATCGGCATCCTCATCAGCCAGTGGCTCGGCCACCGCTCCGACAACAAGGGGGATCGCAAGCAGCTGATCCTGCGTTGCTGCTTCGCCGGCATCGTGCTCTCCCTGCTGTTTGCCTGGAACCGGCAGTACTGGTTGCTGGTGAGCCTGGGGGTGCTGCTGGCGAGCCTGACCGCCACCGCCAGCCCGCAGCTGTTCGCCCTGGCGCGGGAATACGCCGACAGCCGCAACAAACAGGCCGACATGTTCAGCTCGGTGCTGCGGGCCCAGTTCTCCCTGGCCTGGGTGATTGGGCCGCCCATCGCCTTCGCGCTCGCCATCGGTTACGGCTTTGAGGTGATGTATCTGGCCTCGGCGCTGGCCTATGTCATCTGCGCTTTCGTGGTGTGGCGCTGGCTTCCCTCCCTGCCGCTGCCGGTGATGGACAGCGAGGTGGAGCGGGTGAGCAGCTGGCGGGACCCGTCGGTGCGGGCGCTCTTCATCGCCTCCACCCTGATGTGGACCTGCAACAGCATGTACCTCATCAACATGCCCCTCTACATCACCCGCGAGCTGGGGCTGGAGGAGAAGCTGGCCGGTTTGCTGATGGGCACGGCGGCGGCCCTGGAGATCCCCTTCATGCTGCTGGCGGGCTACTACACCCGGCGCTTCGGCAAGCGGCCCATGATGCTGCTGGCGGTGCTGGCCGGGGTCGGTTTCTATGGCGGTCTTGTGACCCTGTCGAGCCAGCATGCCCTCATTGCGCTGCAACTGCTCAATGCCATCTTCATCGGCATCGTGGCCGGCATCGGCATGTCCTATTTCCAGGACTTGATGCCGGGGCGCGCCGGGGTGGCGACCACGCTCTTTTCCAACAGCATCCGCACCGGCTCCATCATGGCGGGGGCTATCGCGGGGACGGTGGCGGAGCTCTGGAGCTTCCACGGGGTCTTCATGGTGGCGGCGGCCCTGGCGCTGATGGCACTGGCCGCCTGCTGGCGGGTCCCCAACGTATAGGGGATGCAAAGGGGAGCCGATGTCCGGCTGTGCCGGCACCAGTGCCCCGGTCGTGCGGGGAAGAAGCGGCCTTACCTGGGGTTGTCTCCCTGGTATTCGATGCGCAGGCAGCGCAGCAGCAGCTCGGCCGCCGGCCCCAGCGCCTCCACCGAGGGGGTGAGCAGGTAGGTGTAGAGATAGCGCTCGTTGCCGCCGGTGAGGTCGAGCTGCACCAGCGAGCCCTCGGCGAGCTCCTCCTGCACCAGGTGGCGGGGCACCCAGGCGTAACCCATGCCAAGGCGCACCATGTTGAGCACCTCATGATAGTGGGTCGCCTTCCAGCCGGTGTCGTCCGCATCGTTCCAGTCCACCGAGCGGTGGATGGGGGGATGCAGGCTTATCTGGTTGTGGCTGGCCAGCACCTCGGCGGTGATGGGCTCTCCCTGCTCCGCAAGGGGGTGGCCCGCTGCGCACAGAGGAAGCAGACAGACTTCGTCCAGCGGCAGGCCGGTGCGATCCTGGGGCAGGTGCTCGGAGAGCATCAGATCTCCCGCCTGCAGCGCATTGAAGTGGCAGTGGATCCGCTCGTGCAGGTTGATGCGGCAACCGCGGCTGCGGGGATAGAAGTGGGCCAGCGCCCGGTAGAGGCGCTCCCGCGGCTGCACCACGGACACATAGAGGTTGATCTGCGGCTCCCACTGCCGCTCCAGGTTGTTGGCCAGGTTTTCCAGCTCTTCCACCTGCTGGCTGAGCTGGCGCGCCCGCTTGAGGAAGATCTCCCCCGCTGGCGTCAGCACCGCCTTGCGCCCCCGCACCTCCAGCAGGGCCACCCCCAGACTCTGTTGCAGCTTGGCAACCGCATGATTGAGGGAGGATTGGCTCTTGTTCAGCGCCTCGGCAGCCTGGGCATAACCGCCGCAGTCCACCACCGCCTGAAAGATCCGCCATTGCTCAAACGTGCTCTTGGGACGAAACATAGTGCAACCTGTCTGGGGCCGATGGGATTCAACAGGGCGCGCCTTGGCACCCCCTCTTCACTGTAATCCCATCCGGTTGATTTGTTGATTTATTTGGGCTGGGCCACGAAGGTCTTGCCGCTCTGGCCCTGACTGTCACGCCCCATCAGGTAGAGATAGAGGGGCATCAGATCGGCCGGGGTCTTGAGGGTTTGCGGATCTTCCGCCGGGAAGGCGCTGGCCCGCATCCTGGTGCGGGTGCCGCCCGGGTTCAGGGTGTTGACCCGCACAGTGGTGTTCTCCAGCTCGTCCGCCAGCACCTCCATCATGCCTTCGACGGCGAACTTGGAAATGGCATAGGTGCCCCAGTAGGCGCGCCCCTTGCGGCCCACGCTGGAGGAGGTGTAGACGATGGACGCCTCGCCGTGCTCCTTGGCGGTCTGGCGAAGGAGGGGCAGCAGCGCCTGGGTCAGCAGGAATTCGGATTTGACGTTGACCTGCATCACCTCGTCCCACTCCTGCTCCTGAATGTGTTCGAACGGCGACAGGGTGCCGAGCAGCCCGGCGTTGAACAGCACGCCGTCGAGGCGGCCGAACTGCTGAGCGAAGGTCTCCGCCATGCCGCGGTAGTGGGCGGCAGTAGCCCCTTTCAAGTCCACCGGCACGATGGCGGGCAGGGGGTGACCGGCCGCTTCAATCTGGTCGTAGACCGCCTCCAGCTTGGCACTGGTACGCCCGAGCAGGATCACGGTGGCGCCGTGGGCCGCATAGGTGAGGGCCGCTTCGCGGCCGATGCCGTCACCGGCACCCGTCACCAGAATGACCTTGTCCTTGAGCAGATCACGGGGGGCCTGATAGTCGAGCATGTGGACTCCTGTTAACAATGCCTGGCGGCTTGGCGCAACGAATCGAGTGGGCAAGTGTACTGACCCGGCCCGGCAGTTGACCAGTATGAGACGGCAAAAATGTGAATAAAACAGGGCGATAGCGTCGATCCCTCCGTCCTTGGCACGGGAGATGGCAGAGTTTTTGCGCGAGGGGGGCAAACTCCTTACTATGTGAAAAAACCGAACATAGCGCGGAGCATCAAGTGGCATTTTTGACCGAGTACGGCCTGTTTCTGGCCAAGACCCTCACCTTCCTGCTGGCCATCGGCGCCGTCATCCTGATGGTGGCGAGCAGCCGCCAGCCCAAATCCCGCAAGGGGGAGCTGGTGGTGACCGATCTCTCCGGCGAGCTGGAGCAGGGGCGCCATCAACTGCAGGCAGCCCTGGCGGGCAAGGCCGAGCGCAAGCAGATGGAGAAGACCCGCAAGGCCGAGCACAAGGCCAAAGCCAAGGGGGAGGATGAGCGCAGCCGGCTGTTCGTCATCGACTTCAACGGCAGCATGGATGCCAAGGAAGTGGCCTCCCTGCGGGAAGAGGTGAGTGCCGTGATAGGCGTGGCCCGGCCCGGGGACGAGGTGCTGCTGCGCCTCGAATCCGGCGGCGGTGTGGTGCATGGCTACGGCCTGGCCGCCTCCCAGTTGCAGCGGCTGCGGGACAAGGACATCACGCTGACCGTGGCCATCGACAAGGTGGCGGCGAGCGGTGGCTACATGATGGCCTGCGTCGCGGACAAGATCCTGGCGGCGCCGTTCGCCATCGTCGGATCCATTGGTGTCATTGCCCAGATGCCGAACTTCAACAAGCTGCTCAAGAAGCACGACATCGAATTCGAGATGCACACCGCAGGCCAGTACAAGCGCACCATCACCATGTTCGGCGAGAACGACGATCTGGGGCGGGAGAAGTTTCGCGAGGAGCTGGGGGCCATCCACGAACAGTTCAAGGCCTTTGTGGCCGAGCACAGACCCGGTCTCGACATCGACAAGGTGACCACCGGCGAGCATTGGCTGGCGAGCCAGGCCAAGCAGCTCGGACTGGTGGATGCGCTTTGCACCAGCGATGACTACCTGCTGGCCCAGGCCAGCCATCACAAGGTGGTCGGCATCCGCTACAGCAAACCCAGGAGCCTGACCCAGAAGCTTGGCAAGCAGGCGGCACTGGGGCTGGAGGCCGGCCTTGGTCGGCTGTGGCAACAAAGCCCCTGGCGCTGAGGCGTCTTGTTGAATGAAAAAAGAGAGCCGGGCATTGCCCGGCTTTTTGATGGCTTTGTTGCGGCTTGGCACCTGTCTACGAGCTGTCGCGAGAAGCCGTCAGCAAGGGAAAGAGCAGTGCAGGAGTCTTGAACGCGACCTGGCAGTCAGATCGTGACAGATCCTCAGCGCTGGAAGGGGTAGACGGAGCCGAGTTTCAGGATCTGGGTCAGCTCGTCCAGGGCGGTGCGGGTCTCCAGCACCAGGGAGGGGTCCCGCAGATCGTCCAGCGCCAGGCTGTCGCGATAGTGCTTCTCGACCCACTGATCCAGGCGGGCAAACTGGCTGTCGGTGATGAGGCAGGCCGGGTTGACCGCGGCGAGCTCGGTGTCGTTCATGGCGACCCGCAGGCGCAGACAGGCGGGGCCGCCGCCGTTTCTCATGCTCTGCTTCACGTCCATGTAGTGGACGTCCTTGATGGGGGTGCCCAGGGTCACCAGCCTGGCCAGATAGGCGGACACCGCCGGGTTGTCGCGGCATTCGGTGGGGGCGATGATCGCCATCTCGCCGGATGGCAGGGTGAGGATCTGGGTGTTGAACAGGTAGGATTTCACCGCATCCTGCACCGACACTTCGCTGGTCGGCACTTCGATGAAGTGCAGTTCCCCGTCGCCGAATTTGGTACGCACCTCGGCCAGCGCCGCCTCGGTATGGAGGAACGCCTGCTGGTGGAAGAAGAGCACGTTCTGGTTGCCCACCGCGATGACGTCGTTGTGGAACACCCCCTGATCGATCACGTCCGGGTTCTGCTGAATGAAGACCGCGCTCTCATCCCCCAGGCCATGCAGGCGGGCGATGGCCTGGCTCGCCTCCAGGGTCTGGCGGGCCGGATAGCGTTTGGGGGCGGGCTGGGAGACGTCGAAGGCGCTGCGGCCATAGACGAACAGCTCGACCCCCGCTTCGCCATAGGCGCGGCACAGCCGGGTGTGGTTGGCGGCGCCTTCGTCACCGAAGTGGTCGTTCTCCGGCAGATGTTGGTGGTGATAGAAGTGGCGATCGTTGTTGAACACGGCCCGCAGGATGCGCCCGGTGACCTCGGGCTCCAGGGAGCGGTGGAACTTGTTGGTCAGGTTGGCGGGGGTGAAGTGAATGCGGCCATCCTGGGTGTCGGCGCTCGGGGAGACGGTGGCGGCGTTGGCAGTCCACATGCTGGAGGCGGAGTAGCAGGCGGCCAGCACGGCGGGGGCCTGTCTGGCAGCCTGGGCCAGGACGCTGGCGTCGTTGCCGGTGAAGCCCAGGCGGCGCAGGGTCGCGAGATCCGGTCTCTCCTGTGGCGCCAGCACGCCCTGCACCATGCCGAGGTCGGTCAGCGCCTTCATCTTGCGCAGCCCCTGCTTGGCCGCTTCCTTGGGGTTGGAGGCCTCTTTGGCGTTGCTCTGGGAGGCGACGTTGCCATAGGAGAGGCCGGCATAGTTGTGGGTGGGGCCGACCAGGCCGTCGAAGTTGACCTCGAAGTGCTTCATGATCACATCCTTTCGATTTTTATATGGGGAGCGGTTCCTTCCGCGCACAAAGCTGCGGTGTGCGGCCATTATAAAGAGATTTCATCCTTTGTAACAAGCTGATAACCAGAATGGGTTTTTATGTCACAAGGGTGGCTGGATATGTCATTTCCAATCTAAAAAAGGGGGGGATATAGCATAAAAACAAAAAAGCGGTTGCTTCCCGCGCCCCGGCTTCGCATTAATAAATAAAGAAGCAGGGCGGTTCGGGCTGTCGGGCAAATTGACCCGCAAGATTGCTTTTTCCCGTCAAATCTCTTATACAGCCCCACAAAACCGCACGCCAACCCCGTCGGGTGCAATGAGGATAATAGTTACAGCATGGGCAAATCACTGGTCATCGTGGAGTCTCCGGCCAAGGCCAAGACCATCAACAAATATTTGGGCAAGGACTACGTGGTGAAATCCAGCGTAGGCCACGTGCGCGATCTGCCGACCAGCGGCAGCGCCAGCACCGAGCCCAAAAAACCTGTCATTCGCGGCATCAAGCTCAGCGAATCCGAGAAGGCGGCCAAGGATCGCAACGCCCTGTTCTCAAGGATGGGCATCAACCCGACCGCAGGCTGGCAGGCCAACTACCAGATTTTGCCCGGCAAGGAAAAAGTGGTCAGCGAGTTGCAAAGTCTGGCCGCCAAGGCCGACACCATCTATCTCGCAACCGACTTGGATAGAGAGGGGGAAGCGATCGCCTGGCACCTGCGCGAGATCATCGGTGGCGACGACAGCCGCTACAAGCGCGTGGTGTTCAACGAGATCACCAAGAGCGCCATCCAGGAGGCGTTCGCCCAGCCGTCCGAGCTGAACATTCATCGCGTCAACGCCCAGCAGGCCCGTCGTTTCCTCGACCGGGTGGTGGGCTACATGGTCTCCCCGCTCTTGTGGAAAAAGCTGGCCCGCGGCCTCTCCGCCGGTCGGGTGCAATCGGTCGCGGTGCGCCTCATCGTCGACAAGGAGCGCGAGATCAAGGCGTTCGTGCCGGTGGAGTTCTGGGATCTCAACGTCGACCTGCTCACCGCCGAGAAGAGTGAGCTGCGCATGGAGGTGGTCAGCCGCAATGGTGCCGACTTCAAGCCGGTGACCCAGGCCGAGACCTTCGCCGCCGTGGCGGCCCTGGAAGGGGTCGACTACAAGGTGGTCAACCGTGAAGACAAGCCGACCGGCTCCAAGCCGTCCGCTCCCTTCATCACCTCTACCCTGCAGCAGGCCGCTTCTACTCGTCTGAGCTTCGGGGTCAAGAAGACCATGATGATGGCCCAGCGTCTCTATGAAGCGGGTTACATCACCTATATGCGTACCGACTCCACCAACCTCAGCAAAGAGGCGGTGGACGCGGTGCGGGAATACATCGGCGAGCAGTATGGCGCCGCCTACCTGCCGAGCGATCCGAACCTCTACGGCGCCAAGGCCAATGCCCAGGAGGCCCACGAGGCGATCCGCCCCTCCAGCGTCCAGGTGACTGCCGAGATGCTGGAAGGGATGGAGCCCGATGCCATGCGGCTCTATGACCTCATCTGGCGCCAGTTTGTCGCCTGCCAGATGACCCCGGCCCAGTACGACTCCTCCACCCTGACCGTCAAGGCAGGGGAGTTCGAGCTCAAGGCGCGCGGTCGCACCCTGCGCTTCGCCGGCTGGACCAAGGCCCTGCCGCCCATGGGCCGCAAGGGTGAAGACAGCCAGCTGCCGGCGGTGACCGTCGGCGAGGTGCTGAAACTGGTCAAGCTGGATCCGCGCCAGCACTTCACCAAGCCGCCCGCCCGCTTCACCGAAGCGGCCCTGGTACGCGAGCTGGAAAAGCGCGGCATCGGCCGTCCGTCCACTTACGCCTCCATCATCTCCACCATCGTCGACCGTGGGTATGTGCGGGTCGAGAGCCGCCGCTTCTTCGCCGAGAAGATGGGGGAGATCGTCACCGACCGCCTGGTGGAGAACTTCGTCGAGCTGATGAACTACGAGTTCACCGCCAAGATGGAAGACAAGCTCGACGGCATCGCAGAGGGGAGCCTGGAGTGGAAGAAGGTGCTCGACGCCTTCTACGCCGAGTTCACCCAGGAGCTGGAGCAGGCCGACAAGCCCCATGAAGAGGGGGGCATGCGTGCCAACCAGATGGTGCTGACCGACATCGACTGCCCGGATTGTGGCCGCAAGATGGGTATCCGTACCGCCACCACCGGCGTCTTCCTCGGCTGCTCCGGCTATGCCCTGCCGCCCAAGGAGCGCTGCAAGAAGACCATCAACCTGGTCAGTGCGGACGAGTTCGTCTCCGCCACCGACGGGGACGAGGCGGAAACCGATGCCCTGCGTGCCAAGCATCGTTGCGGGATCTGCGGCACCGCCATGGACGCCTACATCATCGACGACAGCCGCAAGCTGCACGTCTGCGGTCGCAACCCGGATTGCGATGGCTACGAGGTGGAGCAGGGGCAGTTCAAGCTCAAGGGCTACGAAGGGCCGAGCATCGAGTGCGATCGCTGCGGCTCCGAGATGCAGCTCAAGAACGGCCGCTTCGGCAAATACATGGGTTGCACCAACGAGAGCTGCAAGAACACCCGCAAGATCCTGAAAAATGGCGACATTGCACCGCCGAAAGAGGATCCGGTACCCCTGCCCGAGCTGAAATGCACCCAGTCCGACGCCCACTTCGTGCTGCGGGACGGCGCTGCCGGTCTCTTCCTGGCCGCCAGCAACTTCCCCAAATCCCGCGAGACCCGTGCGCCCCTGGTGGAGGAGCTCAAGCGCTTCCGTGATCGCCTCTCCCCCAAGCACCAGTACCTGGCGGATGCCCCGGCGTCAGATCCTGACGGAAACGCCTCCGTGGTGCGCTTCAGCCGCAAGACCAAGGAGCAGTACGTGATGACCGAGGTCAACGGCAAGGCGACCGGCTGGACAGCCCATTACGACAACGGAAAATGGCAGGAGAGCCTGCCCAAGGCGAAGAAAGCCTGATGGCGACGCCGCTCACAGCATGATGAAAGAGGCCCCTTGCGAGGGGCTTCTTTGTTGGTGGATGGCGATATACTGGAATGGCTGCATGGATGGCAGCGCAAGACAGGGAGTTGTCATGGAGATACATGAAATACGGCCGGGCATGACCTGCCTGACCCGTGAAGGAACCGCCTATGTGCTGGAGGTGGACAGACAGAGTCTGCTGGTGCTCTTGCAACGGGAGGATGAGACCATCCCGGTACAGGTGCGCAGCGATGACATTCTGGGGCCCATTGCCGGCGACTAGGGAAGAGAACGTGACGGAGGGCGACCACAGAGGTCCTCCCTTTGTTGCAAGAGCCTCCATCCCTTCGGGACGTGCCAGCCTCGTCAGAAGGGAACCAGAAAGAGCAGCTCGGCCAGCTCGGGCTGCCACTGCCACTCCCGCATCCTGACCCGCCCGCCAATCACGGGCACCCCCTCCTCCTGCAGCAGCCCCGCTTGCTTGTCAAAGCCTGCGGATCCTTTTGGCAGCGAAATGGTGCCTGCCGCCCCCAGCACCCGGTGCCAGGGCAGCACCTTGTCGGTCTCCCGCAAGACTTTTCCCACCAGTCTTGCCCGTCCGGGCAGGCCCGCGAGATCCGCCACCTGGCCGTAGCTCACCACGCGGCCGGGGGGGATCAGGGCGAGGATCGCCTCGATGCGGGCCGTCTTGTCCAGGGGGGGCGCGTTCGTTCTCATGATGATGGCTCGTCAAAAACAGCAGAAGCGCCATTGTGGCGCTTCTGTCATGGGGCTTGCAATCTGTCAGCCGAAGGTCTGGCTCAGTCCCCTGAGCTCGCGGGCCCGCCTGAGCAGCTCCTGGCTGGAGTCGTCCACCGCCTGGATCTTCTGGCTGTTGGCGCGGGAGTATTCGGAGATCTGGTGGATGTTGCGGCTGATCTCCTCCACCACCACCTGCTGCTGCTCCGCGGCGGCGGCGATCTGGGTGGAGAATTCGGTCACCTGATCGATTTCCCCCAGCACCAGGTGCAGGTTGCCTGATCCCTGGCGGGTCATCTCGACGCATTCCCGGGTCTGGGCCAGGTTGTCCTGCATCATGCCCTGCCAGCGCTCCAGGGTGTGCTGGATCTGGCTGATGCTGCCCTGGATCTGCTCGGTCGCCTTGTGGGTACGGGTCGACAGGGTGCGCACCTCGTCCGCCACCACCGCAAAGCCGCGCCCCTGCTCGCCGGCACGGGCGGCCTCGATGGCGGCGTTAAGGGCCAGCAGGTTGGTCTGCTCGGCGATGCCCTGGATTTCACCCATCACGCTGCCAATGCGCTCCGACTCGCTGGCGAGCTCCACCGCGGAGTGGAAGGCCTGCTCCGCCTGGCTGGCCAGCCTGGTCATCTGCTGCTGGGTCTGGTCCAGCTGTTCCACCGTGCTCTGGCAACTGCTGCGTGCCTCGGTCACCTGGCCGTTGGTGTCCTGGATGTTGCGGGCGATTTCGTGGGCGGTGCTGGCCATCTGGGTCATGGCGGCCGCCATCTGCTGGGTCTGGGCATCCTGCTCGTTGATGTCGAGGAAGGCGCGGTGTGAGGAGTCTTGCAGATCGGTTGCCAGGGCCTGAAGCGGATGGGTGGCATCGTCGACCCGCCCCAGCACGGTGCGGATCCGGGCCTGCAGCATCTTCAGGTGAAAATCGGCGATGGCCCCCGGGGCATCCCCCGAATAGACCAGCCGGGTCAGGCTGTCATATTGCTGACCGAGCTGCCTGAGATAGCGGGGCAAGGCGATGAGCTCGCGCCAGTAGGCGCCCGCAATGGCGAGGGGGGGAAGCAGCATCAGCAGCGCGGTGAGGGGGCCCTGGGTGAGGGCGGCCCAGACCAGCAGCGCCAGCAGCGGCAGGCCGAGCATCAGCGGCCTGAAACGGCGCAGCGAGGGGCGGGCCGGGGTGCCCCGTTGCTCGGCCGAAAGCAGGGCCCGATAGGCCTGGGCGGCAGCCTGCTTGAGCTGGGGGTCGGGCTTGCAGCGCACCGACTGGTAGCCGCTTATCTTGCCGTGCTCGTAGATGGGGGTGACGTAGGCGTCGACCCAGTAATAGCGGCCATCCTTGCAGCGGTTTTTCACCACTCCTCGCCAGGGGTTGCCCTCCTTGAGGCGATCCCAGAGGTCGGCGAAGGCGGCCTTGGGCATGTCGGGGTGGCGAACCAGGTTGTGGTTGTGGCCGACCAGTTCATCGACCTGGTAACCGGCGATGCGGCAGAAGGCGGGGTTGGCGTAGGTAATGACGCCGCGCAGATCCGTGGTGGAGACGAGTTGCACGTCGGCGGGAAATTCCACTTCACTGTCCACGACCTGGGCGTGTTTGCGGGCCATAAGGGTAAGCTCCGATCTGTTTGCTGATTGTTATTGTGGCGGAACCGCAGGGAGGTGCATCCCCTGTCTGGTTTCATCGGGGGCCTTATTTTGCCAACAAAGGCAGATGAAAAGTAGGGGCTAGGTTGGGTTTTTGTTGTTGATGGGTAAAAAAACGGCGACCAAAAGGTCGCCGAAAAGAAAAAGATAACACTACCTCTGTGGCACCCGGTAACGCACTTGCAACTGGTCGAGGATGTGCAGCTGGCCGGGCAGACGGGCGACGAAGTGCTCCCACACCTTGCGGGCGGGAGTGCTCCAGGCCACCTCTGCCGTGGCCAGCATGCGCGGGAACAACATGTAGTCGAGACGATCGCGAGAGGTGATCAGTTCCGACCACAAGGGGCTCAGCACCCCCAGGATGTTATCGTTGGCATGGAAATCGGCCGGGGCAGGATCGCATGCATGCACCTGCGCCAGGTTGAGGGTACCCGCCCAGTAGAGTCCCGGCTCGTGGATGTCCTGACTCCAGGCGAGATCCAGATAGAGGTGCTGGGCAGGCGCCATCACCACGGGGTAACCGGATGCGGCGGCATCCAGGCCGGCCTGGAAGCTGGTCCAGGCGAAGACGGTGGCCTCCCGGCTCACCTTGTCACCGTGCAGTATCTCTTCCCACCCCAGCATCTGCTTGCCCTTGCGGGCCAGGTACTGCTGGCAGTGGCGCAGCAGGTGCCCCTGCAGCTCGCGGCAATCCTGATACCCCTGCTCGGCCATCAGCTGCTGGCAGGCGGGACTGTCGGTCCAGACGCCGGTGGGCACTTCGTCCCCCCCCATGTGAACCTGACTCCCGGGGAAGAGATCGCACACCTCGTCCATCACGGCGTCCAGGAACCGGTAGGTGCCGGGCAGGGCCGGGTTGAGCACGTTGTCGTCGAAATATTGCACCGAGAGGTAGCGGGAGCGGTCTGCCTCTTCCACCAGCAGCTCGGGCAGCGCCTTGATGGCGGCGTGACAGTGCCCCGGGATGTCTATTTCCGGAATGATGGTGATGCCAAGCCCGGCGGCGTAGGCGACCAGCTCGCGCACCTCGCTCTGGGTGTAGTAACCGCCATAAGGGTCGGGGCCGCCGCTCAGCTGGGGCCCCACCGCCAGGCCATGGCCGCGCCAGGCACCCACGGCGGTCAGCTGGGGGAAGGCCTTGATCTCAAGGCGCCACCCCTCGTCATCGGTCAGGTGCCAGTGGAAGCGGTTGAACTTGTAGAGGCTCATCTGCTTGAGCAGGCGCTTGAGGGTGGCGATGGAGTGGAAGTGGCGGGCACAGTCGAGGAAGATGCCGCGAAAACCGAAGCGCGGTGCATCCCGCACCGTCAGGCAGGGCAGGCTCTCTCCGTGTTGCAGCGCCCACTGGGCCAGGCTCACCAGCCCGTGGCGCCAGCCCGCCTCGCCGGCGGCCCGGATGACGATCTCCTCAGGGGTGATGGTGAGCTCATACCCCTCGGGGGGAAGTGTCGCCTCGACGAGGTGGATCTCCGCATCGTGATCCTGGGTCAGGGCCAGGCCTGTCAGCTCGTTGAAATGGGCTAGCAGGGAGGCGAGGGGAACGGGGCCATCGACGTGGGCCCGCTCGGCCAGCCGGAAGTTGCCTTCTGTATAAATCAGGTGGGCGGGCTGGGGCACGAGGCCGTTGACGGCCTCCACCGGTGGCAGGTCGGGGCCCGGGG
>NZ_CDBK01000049.1 GCF_000819785.1 Aeromonas caviae
GCAGCTGCTCCGGTTTTTTTGTGTCCGTGTGACGAGTTCGATTAGAACTTGTAGGTTACGGAGAAGTAGTGGCCGAAACCAGTGGTCTTCAGACCGTAGGAACCGTTCTGGATGCCGTAGATGTCGTTGAAGTACTTCAGACCGTAACCGACGGCGTAGCGGTCGGAGTGCCAGTACAGGCCGTTGAACATGGCGGTACCGTCGGTGGAAGTGTCCTTGGCATCAAACAGGTGATCCAGGTAACCCTGATAGGCTACGAAGCTGCCGTTGGAGAAGGTGTAGAAAGGCTTGAACCAGTTCATGGAGAACTGATAGCCGTTCCAGCCCTGCTCGCCACCGCCTTCATTGACGTGACGGGCATACAGGTTCATGCCCATTTTGCCGAACCAGGGCACCATGACGTCTGCACCCAGACCGGTCATGGCTTCAAACAGACCATCCGGACCACCGACGTTGATCAGGTTGGCGATGTAGACTTCCTGCACCGGGCCGAAGGAGAGATCTTTGCCGGTCATGGCATCGATGGAGATGCGCGGTGCAAATTTGATGAACAGGTTGTCCTGGTTGTGCTTGTCGTCGTGACGGTTCTGGAAGATGTCGAATACGTCGACGTAACCGTACAGATCGAAGATACCGGAACGGCCACCAAACTCCATTTCGAAGTAGGTATCGTTGTAACCACCTTCGGACTCAGCGTAGGGCAGCTGGTCGATGGTGTGCATCACGTTGAACTGGAACCACTTGTAGTCGTTCTTGTGGATGTCGCCGCTGTAGTCGGCAGCGAAGGCCGGAGTGGCGGAGGCAGCCAGCAGACCGGCAGCGATCAGAGTCTTGGTAAATTTGGCCATTTTATTGGTCTCTTGTGCGTTAGTTGAGGTTTTCCGTAGCCTGCCCACAAGGAGCGGGAGGGATTCTAGCCAAATAAATTCAACGGATAAACAAGCACCAGGGAACTTTGTCAGGATTTGTGAATCTAATCACCCCCTAAAATGCGCAAACGCTTGCTATTTGTGCGTTTGTGGTGACAAGGTGCTGCCTCGTTTGGCAACCATGATGATCAGGATCATCACCGGAATGCCGAGCAGACTGGTGCCGATGAAGAAGTGGCTGTAGCCGATCTGCTCCACCACGCGACCGGAAAACCCCGCCAGCAACTTGGGCAGCAACAGCATGATGGAGCTGAACAGGGCGTACTGGGTGGCGGAGAAGGCGACGTTGGTGAGGCTCGATAGATAGGTTACAAACGCAGCCGTGGCGATGCCGGCGCTGAGGTTGTCCAGCGAGATGATCAGAGTCAGCAGCTCCAGGTTGTGGCCCACTTCGTTGAGGAGAGCGAACAGCAGGTTGGTGCTGGCGGTCAGCACGGCGCCGAGGAACAGGATGCGCAGGGTGCCAAAGCGCATCACCAGCACGCCCCCGAGCGCGGCCCCCACCAGCGTCATGATGACGCCATAGACCTTGGTGATGGTGGCCACTTCCGTCTTGCTGAACTGCAGATCCACATAGAAGCTGTTGGACATCACCCCCATCACCACGTCCGAGATGCGATAACAGGCGATAAGCCCCAGGATCAGCAGGGCGGAAGCGCCATAGCGGCGGAAGAAGTCGGCGAAGGGGCACCAGATGGCCTCGTAGGTCCAGGCCCCCAGCCCGGCCAGCGTGGGGGACCAACCCCGTGCCAGCAGGGTGGCCTTGCGCGCCATCTGCTGCTCGTCCTGACTCTTGAGATCGATCTGCGGCTCGTGACTCATCAGGGTGGTGAGGATGCCAAGAGACATCAGCCCTCCCATCAGCAGATAGGTGAGCTGCCAGCCGCGATAGTCATAGCCGCTGTTGCTGCCGAGCCAGGCCGCCAGCGCCAGTGCCCCCGCTCCCGCCATGATCATGGCGAGTCGATACCCCGTCATATAGGACGCGGCCATGGCCGCCTGCAGCCGCTCGGGAGCAGATTCGATGCGATAGGCGTCGATGACGATGTCCTGGGTGGCAGAGGAGAAGGCCACCAGCAGGGCGAAGAGGGCCAGCTGGGCGAGCTGGGTCTTGGGATCGCAATAGGCCATCCCCACCAGGGAGAGGGCGATCAGCACCTGGGAGAACAGCATCCAGCTGCGTCGCCGCCCAAGCAGCCGTGACAGCAGGGGCAGGGGCAGCCGATCCACCAGGGGCGACCACAGCCACTTGAAACCGTAGGCCAGCGCTACCCAGCTCATGTAGCCGATGTCGGTCAGGCTGACATCCGCTTCGCGCAGCCAGAACGAGAGGGTGCCAAAGACCAGCAGCAAGGGCAGGCCGGAGGAGAATCCCATGGCAAACAGGATGAGTACCCGCGCTTCCAGATAGACGGCGAGGGCATCTCGCCAGCGGGTGGCGCGGCCCGGTGTGTGGCTGGGCGGGCGGAGATTGTTCAACTGCCTGACTCCTCGGGGAAAAGGGGGTCATTTTGTCAGGTTCGGCAGGCGTAGCCAAGGCAAGCCGAGGGGGGAGCGGCAGGTTTCAGGGGCGTGAGCCGATGCAGTGGTGCGGGCAGGGGCCCCCGTCGGCGAGAAAATTGGCGCAGGCCATGAGTTGCAGACGCAGCGCGTCATCACAGAGGAGGTGCTGCTCATCCCACAGGTGCAGGCTGTGAAGCAGATGCCAGAACACCCCTTCCTGCTCGTTGGCGGGGGCTTTGTCCATGGGGATCACGCAGAGCGCCTGCCAATGGGAGAGGAGCTGCCAACTCAAGTCTTCCAGCTGCTGATAGGGAATCTTGCGTGCCAGAAAATGGCGAACCGCCTGGGCCAGCGGGCCGGCGTGTTGGGTTATGTAATCATGACAGGTCACCGGCTCCTCCTTCTGGTTCTGCTCCCCGATGCGTGGCACACATCGGGGAGCAGAGTATAGAAAAAGAGATTGGTGACCCGTTCAGGGACGCGGTGGAATGTGATCCGGGCCGCGTTATTTGTCCGCGAGCAGCACCACTTTCTTCAGGATGATGGGGCTGGTGGGGACGTCGTTGGCACGCAGGATGGAGCTGTAGCCGGTCTGGACCTGGGCCAGTTTGTCCAGCACCTCCATCCCCTTCACGACCTGGCCGAACACGGTGTAACCGGCGCCGGCATTGGCGTTGAGGTTGTCGTTGTCCACCAGATTGAAATAGAACTGGCGAGTGGCGCTGTCGACCGCCTGGGTGCGGGCCATGGCGATGGTGCCGCGCTTGTTGGGCAGGCCGCCTCTGGACTCGTTGACCACGGGATCGAAGGTCGGCAGGGGCTGGAACTGCTGGTTGTAGCCCCCACCCTGCACCACGAAGTTCTGGATCACCCGGTGGAACAGGCTACCGTCATAGCTGCCGTCTGCCACGTAGCGCAGGAAGTTCTTCACGGTCTGGGGCGCCTGTTTGGGGGCCAGCTCCACGACGATGGTGCCATGGTTGGTCTCCATCTGGACTTTTTGACCGGCAAAAGCCAGGGGGGCGATCAGGGTGACCAGTAACCAGAGTTTCTTCATTTATATGTCCTCGCTCAGCTCGGCTGGCCCTTGAGATAACCGCGCAGTGCCTCGTCGGCCATGATCTGCTGCAGCACGCTGCCCAGCTGCTGGTTCAGAGTGGATTCCAGATCGGCCATGCTCGGTTCGCCCGGGCCCTCCTTGCTGGAGGACATGTTGAACTGCTTGGTCAGCTTGCTGCCCTGGAAGTCGGCAATCACCTGCAGGCTGACGCGGGACTTGGTGACATAGGTGAAGGTCTTCTCTTCCACGG
The DNA here is from genome assembly GCF_000819785.1 of Aeromonas caviae. Taxonomy (GTDB): domain Bacteria; phylum Pseudomonadota; class Gammaproteobacteria; order Enterobacterales; family Aeromonadaceae; genus Aeromonas; species Aeromonas caviae. The sequence continues at coordinate 3,743 of NZ_CDBK01000049.1, forward strand.
TGACGGCGGCAGTGGAGATGGCCAGCGTCAGGTTGGTGGTGCCGCTGTTGCCCACTTCCAGGCCCTGGCTGCGCAGCCCTTCCGCCAGTTTTTCAGCCAGCAGGCTGTTGAGAGGCTGACTGCTGTTCACCAGCACAGGGGCCTTCTCTTTTTTCTTGATGGAGAAAACATAGGCGGCTTCACGTTTGTCCACCCCTTCCATGGTGATGCGGTTGCCGGAGTAGTACTGCTGGTTGGAGGGGATGACTTGCGGGTTGAGCAGGGCGCTCTCGGGCCAGTGAGTAGCACAACCGCCCAATACCAGAGCGGCCAGCAGCAAGAGTGACTTTTTCATCATGGGTTTCCTTTAGCTTTATCTTTAGCGTTTGATGGCTTTCAAAATAACGAATTTGCTGTTCGACGCAACGACTTGTGCGTTGCCAAACAGGCGCTTGAGTTTGTTGTGATAGTCCAGATGACGGTTGCCTACTATCCAGAGTTCGCCCCCCTGAGGCAACACCCGGTGGGCATCGCTGAACATCTGCCAGGCGATGTGATCGGTGATCGCCTGCAACTGATGGAAGGGGGGATTGCAGAGGATCCTGTCCGCCGCCCCGACGGGAACGTCATCGAGACAGTTGTTGACCATGAAGTGGGCACGGGGCAGGGCATCGGGCAGGTTGTGCTCGACGTTGAGCCGCGCGGACGCCACCGCCATCCGGGATTCGTCGATGAAGGTCACCTCCACCTCGCTGTCCCGCGCGAGCAGAGAGAGCCCGAGCACGCCGTTGCCACATCCCAGATCGATCACTCTGCGGGCACTGTGGATGGGCAGGTTGTCCAGCATGAAGCGGGCGCCGATATCCAGGCTGGTGCGCGAGAACACGTTGGCATGGTTGTGGATGAGCATGTCGGTGCCTTCCAGCGGCCAGACGGTCGGGAAGGGACTGGTCAGGGACGGGCGCTCGGCGGCCGGGGTGCAATGAATGAGGCGTGCCTTCTTCCAGGCGAGCGAGGTGCGGGTCTCCCCCAGATACTTCTCGAACAGCTTGAGGGTGGAGGTGTGGATGTCCTTGGCCTTGCCGGCAGCAATGATGCGGGTCGCAGGGGTCACGACCCCGCGCAGGGCAAGCAGTTGCTGCTCCAGCAGCGCCTGATACTTGGAGACCTTGATCACCACCAGGGCGGGGGCATCGGGCAGGGGGGCCAGGGCATCCT
>NZ_CDBK01000050.1:0-56448 GCF_000819785.1 Aeromonas caviae
CCCCCCTCCCACCGGCACCGTTCGTTTGTCCCCTCCCCATTTCAGGGTTTGCCATCCGTGGTCGTCTCTAGTTAGATAGGTGCCGGTCACAGTCCCTGCCGGATGCGACCCCGTCCCGAGTGCTCAGGAGATGTAACGTGCGACGCTTGCTCGTATTCTGCTTGCTGCTGCCCTGCTGGCTGTCAGCCAGGGAGCTGGTCATTGGTGGCATCCTGGAGCCCCCTCTCAAGTGGCTGGATGCACAGGGACACCCTCGCGGGCTGGACGTTGATCTCGTCACCGCCATCTTCGGCACGCTCCATACCCCCATCAGGATTGAACTCATCGATTCGGGAGCCAGGCTCACCCGCAATGCCGAAAGCGGCTTCTATGACCTGCTGCTGACCCACTCCTACAAACCGGAGCGGGAGGCCTATCTGCTCTACCCCAAACAGGCCCATATGCTCCATAGCTGGCACTTCTTCATACGCAAGGAGTCCGCGGGCCGGATCCACTATGACCATCTGACGGATCTCAAACCCTGGCGTATCGGTGTCACCCGGGACTTCTCCTATACCCCCGAGCTCGCGGCAGCCATGACAGACCCGAGCTATCACTTCCAGGAGATCCCCATCAACCAGCTGCAACTGCGCAAACTCATCGCCGGTCGCATCGACGTGGTGCCCATGTCCCTGGTCACCGCCTTCACCCAGATAAGAGAGGAGGGACTGGAAGGCAAGCTCGACTACCTGCCAAAACCCCTCAAGACCAGCCCCTACTTCAATGTCTGGACCCGTTCCCGGGCCAATGCCGACACCCCGGCCCTGATGGCCGCCTATGATGCCGAACTGCTGCACATGAAGCGGGACGGCCGGCTCAAAGCCCTCTACGACAAATACGGCATCCCCTATATCGAACCCTGATCCACCGTTCAGGGTGTCATCTCCCGCAGGGTCGAATTCTGCTGCGCGGACAGGGTCTATCACGGGAGAGGGGTCTCTACGCCCCCCTCAGACCACCCGACTCAAGGCTTCACATCCCGCAGGATCGGGTTTTGCAGCGAAATCAGCGTCTCGGTGGACTGGATCTCGTCGATGGTCTGGATCTTGTGGATCAGTACCGTCTGCAACTCGTCGATGGAGCGGGTCATCACCTTCATGAAGATGCTGTAGTGGCCCGTGGTGTAGTAGGCCTCCACCACCTCGTCCAGCGCCTGCAGTTTGGCGAGGGCCGACGGGTAATCCTTGGCGCTCTTGAGGTTGATCCCGATGAAGCAGCAGACGTCGTAGCCCAGCTTCTTGGGGTTCACCTGCACCCGCGTTCCCTCGATGATGCCCGCCTGCTTCATCTTCTCTACCCGCACGTGGATGGTGCCCGGGCTCACCAGCAGTTGTTTGGCCAGCTCGGCGTAAGGCAGGCGCGCATTCTCCATCAGGGCGGAGAGGATGGCCTGATCGAGATTATCGATCCGATAATTTTCTGACACTTTTTTGCGCTCCTTTTAATGATTCATCATTAATTGATGGCTTATTTTGAAGAAAAAAACACACAAAGCCTATTTCAATTATCGAATATTGAATTTAGTTGGCATTCTGTTGAAGAATCACCGCATTCAACGGATTCACGACAGGTAATTCAGCATGAAACAGCACTACATCCGCAGCCAACAGCAGATCAGCTTCGTCAAAGAGATGTTCTCCCGCCAACTCGCACTGCAACTCGGCCTGATGGAGGTACAAGCCCCCATTCTGAGCCGGGTCGGTGACGGTACCCAGGACAACCTCTCCGGCTGCGAGCATGCAGTGCAGGTCAAGGTGAAAACCCTGCCGGAGCACAGCTATGAGGTGGTCCACTCCCTGGCCAAGTGGAAGCGCCAGACTCTGGGTCGCTTCGGTTTCGGCCCGGGTGAAGGCATCTACACCCACATGAAGGCACTGCGTCCGGACGAGGATCGTCTCAGCCCCATTCACTCCGTCTACGTCGACCAGTGGGACTGGGAGAAGGTGATGCCGGGCGAGCGCCGGGATCTCGCCTATCTGCAGGAGACGGTGCGCGGCATCTGGGCCGCCATCAAGGCCACCGAGCGCGCGGTCTGTGCCGAGCATGAGCTGACCCCCTTCCTGCCAGCGGATATCCAGTTCCTGCACAGTGAAGAGCTGCTGACCCGCTACCCGGACCTCGATGCCAAGGGACGCGAGCGCGCCATCGCCAAAGAGCTGGGAGCGGTCTTCCTCATCGGTATCGGTGGCGCCCTCTCCCACGGCGAACGCCACGACGTGCGAGCCCCGGACTACGACGACTGGAGCAGCGAGAGCGAGCTGGGGCTGGCGGGTCTGAACGGTGACATCCTGGTGTGGAACCCGGTGCTGGAAGACAGCTTCGAGATCTCCTCCATGGGGATCCGGGTGGACGCAGAGGCCCTGCGCCGCCAGCTCGCCACCACGGGGGACGAGGATCGCCTGCAATGTGACTGGCACCAGGCGCTGCTGGCGGGCGAGATGCCCCAGACCATCGGTGGCGGCATCGGCCAATCCCGCCTCGCCATGCTGCTGCTGCAAAAAGAGCACATCGGTCAGGTCCAGGTCGGCGTCTGGCCATCTGAAATGAAGGCTGCCATCCCAGGCATGCTGTAACGAATTGATTTGATTGCCTCTGTCCTCCTATCGCGGCAACACGGCGGGGGACAGACGCGATAGCGAAGCTGGTCAGCCGGGGTGGAGAGCGTATCCCGACTGACTGTAAGGCGGGCATGGTCGCTGACTGTGCCTGCCGACCCTGGGGCTTGCCCCTGCGATCCGCTCAACCCACGTCAGATCGCATCGAATACATTCCTCCCGGCAATCTTCGGATTGCCGCTTTTTTTACGCCGAAAAACTGTGCTCAAAACCCGCCCCGATCTGGTGCTGGCGCGGCAGCCCCGCCTTTCTGCTGCCGGTGCAGTGGCAGGCAAACAACCGCTCCACCGCCTCTTCCTGCAGATAGGCTCCGAGCGCCACCGCCCGCTGCGGGCCGGAAAACTTCAGGTGCAGGCCGCCGATGACGGCGTGGATCCGCTCGTCGCCACACACCTCCTTGGCACACTCGATGATGTTCTCGACCCCGGCGTGACCGCAGCCGATAAAGACGATGAGCCCCTGCTCGCTCTTGTAGGCCAGCGCCGAGTCGTCGCTGATGAGGTCTTTCTCCACCCGCCCACCCCGCACTATGTAGCCGAGTAGCGAAGGCGCAGCCCGGTCGCGCCGCACAATGCTGCCGAGGAACACCAGACGATCCGAGAGCCACATCGGCTCGGACGAGCAGTGGGGAAGCAAGCCTCTGGCCGACAGCGACTCCCGATCCAGCGCCCCCGACAGGCGATAGAGGTTGCGCCGCCAGAAGGGCAGCGACAGGAAGTAGCCCCGCTCGCAGAACACGTCCGGACAGGCGATGAGCGGGATGGGTCTTGGATAAGCGGGCAGCGAGCCGACCCCGCCCACATGGTCGTAATGACCGTGAGAGAGCACCACATGGGTGAGAGAGGCGAGATCGATCCCCATCACGGCGGCGTTGTGGCACAGCGCCCGGCCACGGCCGCTGTCGAACAGCACCCTGAGGCCGTCACACTCCAGCAGCAGCGCCAACCCTCGCTCGGGCAGACAGCCAGGCAGATGAACGTCGTCATCCACCAAAACGGAAAACGTCAGCATCTCAATCCCTCAGAAAACAAAACGCAGGCACGAGGCCTGCGTTTTTCATCGACAATCCCATTACTGGGTCATGGTGAGGCCGTTGCTGTCGGCCCCCAGCCGCAGTGTCTTGCCCGGGATGACCCGACCGCTGAGCAGGGCCTGGGCCAGCGGGTTCTCCACCTTCTGCTGGATCGCCCGCTTGAGGGGGCGCGCCCCGTAGACGGGATCGAACCCGGCATGAACCAGCTTGGTCAGCAGCTCCTCGCTCACCTCCACCTCGAAGCCCTGGGACTCCAGACGGCTCATCAGGCTCTTGAGCTGGATGCGGGCGATGGACTTGATGTGCTCCTCACCGAGCGGGTGGAACACCACGGTCTCGTCGATCCGGTTGATGAACTCCGGCCGGAAGCTGCGGGTCAGCACCTCCATCAGCATGGCCTTCATCTCGTCGTAATCCTTCTCGGAGTGGTGCTCCTGAATGAGATCAGACCCGAGGTTGGAGGTCATGATGACGACCGTGTTGCGGAAGTCCACGGTACGCCCCTGACCGTCGGTCAGGCGGCCATCGTCCAGCACCTGCAACAGGATGTTGAACACGTCCGGGTGGGCCTTCTCCACCTCGTCCAGCAGGATCACCGAGTAGGGGCGACGGCGCACCGCCTCGGTGAGATACCCCCCTTCCTCGTAACCCACGTATCCCGGAGGCGCCCCCACCAAACGGGCCACGCTGTGTTTCTCCATGAACTCGGACATGTCGATCCGCACCATGGCGTCCTGGGTATCGAACAGGAACTCCGCCAGCGCCTTGCACAGCTCGGTCTTGCCCACCCCGGTCGGACCGAGGAACAGGAAAGAACCGATCGGCCGGTTCGGATCGGACAGCCCGGCACGAGAGCGGCGAATGGCGTTGGAGACGGCGTCCACCGCCTCTTCCTGGCCGATCACCCGGCTGTGCAGCTGATCCTCCATCCGCAGCAACTTCTCCCGTTCCCCTTCCAGCATGCGGGCCACCGGAATGCCGGTCCAGCGGGCCAGGACGTCAGCGATCTCCACGTCGGTGACCCGGTTGCGCAGCAGGCTGGTCTCCTGCATCTCGGCCTGGGTGGCGAGATCCAGCTGTTTCTCCAGTTCAGGGATGCGGCCGTACTGCAACTCGGACATGCGGCCCAAGTCCCCTGCGCGGCGCGCCACCTCGAGATCCTGACGGGCCTGCTCCAGCGCCGCCTTGATGTGCTGAGTACCGGCGAGGGCAGCCTTCTCGGCCTTCCACACCTCTTCCAGCTCGTTGTATTCCCGTTCTTTTTCCGTCAACTCCTGATTGAGCAGATCGAGGCGCTTGCGGCTGGCGTCATCGTCCTCCTTCATCAGCGCCTGCTGCTCCAGCTTGAGCTGGATGATGCGCCGCTCGAGCCGGTCCAGGGATTCCGGCTTGGAGTCGATCTGGAGCCGGATGCTGGCCGCCGCCTCGTCGATGAGGTCGATGGCCTTGTCAGGCAGCTGGCGATCCGCGATGTAGCGGTGGGAGAGCTGGGCCGCCGCGACGATGGCGGGGTCGGTGATCTGCACATGGTGGTGCAGCTCGTAGCGCTCCTTCAGGCCACGCAGGATGGCGATGGTGTCCTCCACCGAGGGCTCCTCCACCAGCACCTTCTGGAAACGGCGCTCCAGCGCGGCATCCTTCTCCACGTACTGCCTGTACTCATCGAGGGTGGTGGCCCCGACGCAGTGCAGCTCGCCGCGGGCCAGGGCGGGCTTGAGCATGTTGCCCGCATCCATGGCACCCTCGCCCTTGCCGGCACCGACCATGGTGTGCAGCTCGTCCACGAAGAGGATGACGCTGCCCTCCTCCTTGGCCAGATCGTTCAGAACCGCCTTGAGCCGCTCCTCGAACTCGCCGCGATACTTGGCTCCGGCCACCAGGGCCCCCATGTCGAGCGACAGCACCCGCTTGTTCTTGAGCCCTTCCGGCACTTCGCCATTGATGATGCGCTGGGCCAACCCCTCGACGATGGCGGTCTTGCCGACGCCGGGTGCGCCGATCAGCACCGGGTTGTTCTTGGTGCGGCGTTGCAGCACCTGGATGGTGCGGCGAATCTCGTCATCCCGGCCGATCACCGGGTCGAGCTTGCCGAGTTCGGCCCGCTCGGTGAGATCGATGGTGTACTTCTCCAGCGCCTGGCGATTCTCCTCGGCGTTGGCATCCTCCACCTTCTTGCCGCCACGGACCTTGTCGATGGCTGCCTCGAGTTTTTCCTTGGTCAGCCCCTGGGCACGCAGCAGCTCGCCCAGCGTCCCCTTTTCATCCAGGGCCGCCAGCACGAACAGCTCGGACGAGATGAACTGATCCTTGCGCTGCTGGGCCAGCTTGTCGCAGACGTTGAGCAGGCGGCCGAGGCCGTTGGAGAGCTGTACGTCCCCTTCCACCCCGCTGACGCGGGGCAGGCGATCCAGCTCCTCGCCGAGGCGCGAGCGCAGGGTATTGATGTCGAGCCCGGTCAAGGTGAGCAGCGGACGAATGGATCCGCCGTCCTGATTGAGCAAGGCGCTCATCAGATGGACGGGTTCGATGAATTGGTGGTCACGACCCAGTGCAAGAGACTGGGCATCGGAAATGGCAATCTGGAATTTGCTGGTCAGGCGATCGAGGCGCATTGCACTCCCCCTTCAAGACAGACGCCGCATGCGCGGCAACAACATCGCTTTCTGACAAGGAAGATGTGGTCTTGAAGGGCAATTTCAAGGGGTGGCTGTTTATTTTTTCCTCAATAGCGGTGACCGGGGGAAAACGACCTCGCAATGGCAGCCTGCACCCTGAGCCTGCTCGGCAGCAAGACATGGTCGCGGAGGGCCATCACCAGAGAGTGAGGAGGCGCTTGTGGCAACGCGCCAGCGCCTCTTCGGCTATTTTTCCAGCCACACAAGGGAGGCCATGCGACCCGTCTGCCCGTCGCGGCGATAGGAGTAGAAGCGCTCGCTGTCGTTGAAGGTGCAGTATTCGCCGCCATAGATGGCGGTGACGCCGGCGCGGGCGAGGCGCAGTCGGGCCAGCTGGTAGATATCCGCCAGCCATTTCCCTTCGTTGAGGGATGGCACGAATGCAGTCGCCGCCTCGGCCTGCTCCGCCATGAAGGCCTCACGCACCTCGCCACCCACTTCGAACGCGGCGGGACCGATGGCCGGGCCCAGCCAGGCCAGGATCTCGCCAGGCTCGCAGCCCATGGCGGCGATGCTTGCCTCCAATACGCCCCCCTGCAGTCCGCGCCAGCCGGCATGGGCCGCCGCCACTACGGTGCCTGCCCGATCGCAGAACAGCACCGGTAGGCAGTCGGCAGTCATCACGATGCAGGCCTGCCCCGCCTCATGAGCACAGGCGGCATCGGCATCCGGTGCGCGCTCATAACGGTCGCTCACCGGATGGACGGCGATGCCATGTACCTGGTTGAGCCAGTTGAGAGTGCCGGGGATCCCCGCCACCTGCTGCAGTCGGGCGCGGTTGGCCTCGACCCTGGCCGGTGCATCGCCCACATGGGCCCCGAGGTTCAGGCCGGCAAAAACCCCTTCGCTGATACCGCCGTCCCGGGTGGTCGAGAGAGCCCTGACATTGCCCGGCGCGGGCCAGTCGGGTGTGATCCAGTTCATCTGTGGCTCCTTTCGTTCATATGAAAACGGGGCCCCTTGGCTGCAACCAGTCAAGGGGCCCCGCATCAGATCATGGAGGGCAGGTTACGGCAGGAATCGTCGCAAGGCCGCCCTCGGGATCAGTTCCAGACCAGATCGTCCGGATTGGCCAGGGTATCCGCCCGCAGCACTTCCATCAGCGCCACCATGTCCTGCGGCGTGGGAGAGTGCCACTCCATCACTTCACCCGTGATGGGGTGCGCCAGCTTCAGCATGGTGGCGTGCAGCGCCTGACGGTGGAAACCGCGCAGGGCCTCGGTCAGTTCGGGGGTGGCGTTGCGCAGCAGACGCAGACGGCCACCGTAGGCGGGATCCCCCACCAGCGGATGCTTGATGTGGGCCATGTGGACACGGATCTGGTGGGTACGGCCGGTTTCCAGGCGCAACCGCAGACGGGTGTGACCACGGAACTTCTCGTGCACCCGGTAGTGGGTGACGGACTCGCGCCCGTTGGGCACTACGGCCATGTGGGTACGCTGGGTCGGGTGACGACCGATGGGGGCATCGACGGTGCCGCCGGCGGTCATGTGACCGATGGCAATCGCCTCGTACTCACGGGTGATCTGGCGTGCCTGCAGGGCTTCCACCAGGTGGGTCTGGGCGGGAATGGTCTTGGCCACCACCATCAACCCCGTGGTGTCTTTGTCCAGACGGTGCACGATACCGGCGCGGGGGACCTCGGCGATGCCGGGGTAGCGGTGCAGCAGGGCGTTGAGCACGGTGCCGTCCGGCGTACCGGCGCCCGGATGAACCACCAGGCCGGCCGGCTTGTCGATCACCAGGATGTGTTCATCTTCATAGACGATGTTCAGCTCGATGTTCTGGGCATCCCAGCGGGTGTCGTCTGCCAGTTCCACATTCACATGTACCTGCTGCCCGGCCACCACTTTCTCGCGCGGGGTATTGGCAACCTGACCGTCCAGGGTCACTCTGTCCTGTAAAATCCACTCCTTGATGCGGGTCCGGGAGTAGTCGGGAAACAATTCGGCCAGGGCCTGGTCGAGTCGTTGCCCGAATTGGTGATCCTGAAATTCGCCTGTCAGTTCAATATGCTGGCTCATGTATGGTCTCTTGAGCGGGGGTATCAATTCGAAATAATCCGGGTATTCTAGCTTTTCTTTTAGCCAAGCATAACGGATACTTTGCCAATTTCGTGGAAATGGACCGGATGTTGTTGATGGGAAAGAAGTCTCACCTGCTGTTGTCGCTCGCCTTGGTCGCTACCCTGATCACTGGCTGTTCCAGCACCAAACCCAAGGTTCCCGACGAACCGCCGGAAGTTCTGTACCAGAAAGCCCGCATCAAACTGGATACCGGCAACTACCTCAATGCCATCGAACTGCTGGAAGCGCTGGACTCTCGTTACCCGTTCGGTGCCTACTCCAACCAGGTTCAGCTCGATCTCATCTATGCCTACTACAAGCAGGATGATACCGCCCAGGCGATCGCCAACATCGACCGTTTTATCCGCCTGAACCCGGCGCACAAGAACATCGATTACGTCTTCTATATGCGCGGCCTGACCAACATGGCGGCGGATTACAACTTCTTCCAGGATTTCCTCGGCATCAATCGGGATGACAAGGACCCCTCCTACGCCCGTCAGGCCTTCCAGGACTTCAAGACCCTGCTGCAAAACTACCCCAACAGCAGCTATGCAGCCGATGCCCGTGCCCGCATGATCGGCCTGAAGAACCGTCTTGCCCGCTATGACCTGGGGGTAGCCGAGTACTACGTCAAGCGTGACGCCCTGATCGCCGCCGCCAACCGCGCCAAGCTGATCGTCGAGACCTATCCCGACACGGTGGAAACCGAGAAGGCGCTGGAGATCATGGTCAACGCCTATGACACCCTGAAGATGCCGACCCTGGCCCAGCATGCCCGAGAAGTGCTGGCCAAGAACTACCCGGACAACCGTCTCGGTCGCGGCTGAGTAGCGAACGGACAATGAAAAACCGGAGCCACTGGCTCCGGTTTTTTTATGGCCGACGGCGGCACTCCGGGGTCACTGGTCCTTACCCTGCTGCTTGGCCCGCATGATGTTGATGATCTCGATGTCGGTATCCAGCATCCCCTCCCTGGAGAGGCGACCCAGGTTGGCGATGGTCTGATCCACATCGTCCGAGACGATCCCCTCGCTCTGGGGCACGCGCAGGTTGTTGATGGCCATCAGCGAGGATTTCACCGCCGCCGAGGTGGAGGTGGAGACCTTCATGGAGCAGGCGCTGCCGGCGCCGTCGCAGATGATGCCGGAAACATCCCCAATCATGTTGTTGATGCAGTGGCTGATCTGCTCGAACTGGCCCCCCAGCAGCCAGGTGATGGCGGCCCCCGATCCCATGGCGGCGGTACTGGCGGCACACAGGGCGGAGAGCTTGTTCTGGTAGGCCTTGATGTAGATGGCCACCAGGTGGCTCATCACCAGGGCACGGGCCAGCTGCTCGTCATCGGCCTTGAGAAAGCGGGCGGCGGCGACCACCGGCATGGTGGCGGCAATGCCCTGGTTGCCGGAACCGGAATTGGACATGGCGGGCAGCATGGCGCCATCCATCCGCGCATCGGAGGCGGCAGACGACAGGCGCATGGCCAGGGTCATCAGATCGTCGGAGAGTAGCTTGCGCTCCACCTGATCGGTGAGGATCTTGCCGATGCGCAGGCCATAGCCCTGCAGCCCTTCGTCCGCCAGCGCCTGGTTCATGGTGGCCGCCTCGCGGATGAAGTCGATCTCGACCAGCGGCACCTCCAGGGCGAAGGCCACGATCTCCTTCAGGGTCATGGCGGGCTTGTCGGCCTTGGCGGGCTGGATCTGCACCCCGGGGGCGCTGTCCTGCACCATCAGCACCTCGCCATCCTTCTCCATCAGCACGATGCGGGTGTGGTCGGTACAGATCACCACCCGGGCGCTGTGCCCCTCCACTTCGGCCAGCACCTCGGCGTAGAGCACGTCGGGCACATCCTTCACATCCACCTCTATGGTGGGCAGCAGCCCCTTGGCCGCCTCGACCTGATCCGGCGTGAGGCTCTTGAGCACCTCCAGCCCGGCATCCGGGTTGCCACCGGTGATGCCGACGGCGGCGGCCACCGGCAGGCCGATCATGCCGGTGCCGGGCACCCCGACCCCCATGCCGTTCTTGAACAGATTGCCGCTGACCCAGACGCGGGTGCGGGTCGGTACCTGCCCCAGCAGCTTGCGGCAGTTGGCCGCCGCCAGGGCGACCGACATGGGCTCGGTGCAGCCGAGGGCCGGCACCACTTCACGCTTGAGCAGGGTAATAAAGTCGGTCCATTGTGCGTTCATTGCGATGTGTCTCATGTTCATGGCGCCCGCGTGCGGGCTCGTCATTGTTGTTCGGCCAGTTCCGCCTTGTGATTGCGGATATGCAGGTAAACGGTATGGCGGGAGATGCCGAGCAGCTCGGCCACCAGTTGGGCGGCATCCTTGATCTCGAAGATGCCCATGTCGTAAAGCCGGTGCACGATCGCCTTGTTGCGCACGCTGCTGCCCAGCCCGGGATCCCTGTCCACCTTGGTGATCACCTGCGCCACCAGATCATCCACCGAGCTGGCGAAGGTTTCGGTGCCGTGGGCAGGGGGCACTGCGGGCGGGGCAAAGGTGTCGAGCAGGCTGCCAAGGGGCGTGTCCAGACTGAAATTCACGCACAGCATACCGATGGGTTTGCCCTCGCGGTTGCTGATGGTGATGGACGAGGACTTCAGCAGGGAGCCCTCCCGGGTGCGGGAGAAATAACTGCTCCACTGACTGCCGGCGGCACTCTGCAACTTGTCGAGCGCGAAGTCGGTGACCGGCTCTCCCTCCTGGCGGCCGGTGATGTGGCCGTTGGCAATCTTGATGACGGAGGCATGCAGGCTGTCAAAGGCGTGCAGCACCACCTCGCAGCCCGGGCCAAACAGGGCGGACAGCGCCGCCACCGCAGGCTCGAAGCTGGCGATCAGATGGCGCTCTTCATCGGTCAGTGTGCTGGCGTCGCGCAAGGGGGCTACCTCGATCATGGGGTCATCCGGTCAACGTTGGGCAAGGATAATCAAAGCGGACTCAAATAAAATTGAGCAAAATCGCTTTTTGCGCGGGCATTATGCCCGACTGGTGTGACAACACCACAAAATGTGAGCAAAATCACGGAGAAAATGACAAAAAGGCCCCATAGGAGGCCTTTAAGGTGGTTTTTTTGGTGCTTTTGCTCAACTTTAATTGAGCCAGGACTCGTCAGTCAGTCCGGACAGGCAGGCACCACCGCCTGTCTGTTCCCTGCCACGGTCATCCACTCTGGTCATAAAAAAAGGGGGCCGAAGCCCCCTTTTTGTCTCATCCGGTCAACGCTTACAGCGCCTTCAGGATGGCCTCGACGCTGGCCTTGGCATCGCCAAACAGCATCTGGGTGTTCTCCTTGAAGAACAGCGGGTTCTGGACACCGGCGTAGCCAGTGTTCATGGAGCGCTTGAAGCCGATGACATTCTGCGCCTTCCACACTTCCAGCACCGGCATGCCGGCGATGGGGCTGCCCGGATCTTCCATGGCGGCCGGGTTGACGGTGTCGTTGGCACCGATCACCAGCACCACGTCGGTGTCGGCGAAGTCATCGTTGATCTCGTCCATTTCCAGCACGATGTCATAGGGGACTTTCGCTTCCGCCAGCAGCACGTTCATGTGACCAGGCAGACGACCGGCCACCGGGTGGATGCCGAAGCGCACCTTGACGCCGCGATCACGCAGCTTCTGGGTGATCTCGGCCACCGGGTACTGGGCCTGCGCCACCGCCATGCCGTAGCCCGGGGTGATGATGACGGAGCTGGCGTTCTTCAGCATGTCGGCCACGTCTTCGGCGTTGGTCTCGCGGTATTCGCCCAGCTCCTGCTCGGCGGTGGAGGCCACGCCGTCGGAGCCAAAGCCTCCTGCGATCACGGAGATGAAGGAGCGGTTCATCGCCTTGCACATGATGTAGGAGAGGATGGCACCGGAGGAACCCACCAGGGCACCGGTGACGATCAGCAGGTCATTGGAGAGCATGAAGCCCGCCGCCGCCGCCGCCCAACCGGAGTAGGAGTTCAGCATGGAGACCACCACCGGCATGTCCGCACCACCGATGGAGGCGACCAAGTGCCAGCCGAAGGCGAAGGCGATCAGGGTCATCACCAGCAGGGCGAAGGTGGAGCCACCGGCGTTGACGAAGTGGATCATCAGTGCGATGGAGACCACCACGGCCAGCAGGTTCAGCTTGTGGCGGTGCGGCAGCATCAGCGGCTTGGAAGAGATGAGGCCACGCAGCTTGCCGAACGCCACCACGGAACCGGTGAAGGTCACGGCACCGATGAAGACGCCCAGGAACACTTCCACCAGGTGGATGTTCAGCATGGCGCCGGAGAGGTGCTCGACCTGGGCGACGCTTGCCGCCTGCTCGAACGCCGCCCGGGCGGCTGCCAGGGTCGCATCCAGGTTGGAACCGACGGAGACCACCACTTCAGCGGGGGCGGAGGGGTGCAGATCGATGAAGCTGTTGAAGCCCACCAGCACCGCTGCCATGCCCACGAAGCTGTGCAGCACGGCCACCAGCTCGGGCATCTCGGTCATCTCGACCTTGAGGGCCAGCCGCACGCCGATGGCGCCACCGATGGCCATGGCCAGGATGATCCAGTGGACGCCACTGGTTTCCGGGTTGAAGACGGTGGCGAGCAGGGCGATGGCCATCCCCGCGATACCGAACAGGTTGCCATGCTTGGCCGTTTCTTGCTTCGACAGTCCCGCGAGACTGAGGATGAAGAGCACGGCGGCAACGATATAGGATGCTGTTACCAGTCCTTGAGACACGTTAAACCCCCTTAATCCTTACGGAACATCTTCAGCATGCGCTGAGTGACGGTGAAGCCACCGAAGATGTTGATACTGGCAATCAGCACGGCGACAAAGGCCAGCACGGTGACCAGGGTCGACCCTTGTCCAATCTGCAACAGCGCACCGACCACGATGATGCCGGAGATGGCATTGGTGACCGACATCAGCGGCGTGTGCAGGGCGTGAGAGACGTTCCACACCACGTAGTAACCGACCACGCAGGCCAGGATGAAGACGGTGAAGTGGGAGAGGAAGGCGGCAGGCGCCACGGCAGCCACCCAACCGAAGGCGGCGATGCCGAGGGCACCGAACACGAACTTCTTGTTGGAGGGCTTGGCCTCTTCCTTCTTGGCGGCCGGTTTGGCGGCAGCCGGTTTCTGCGGGGCGGCAGAGACGGAGATGGCGGGGGGCGGGAAGGTCACTTCACCGGCCTGGACCACCGTCATGTTGCGCTGTACCACGTCTTCGAAGTCGATGGCGACGTTGCCGTCCTTCTCCTTGCACATCAGCTTCATCAGGTTCACCAGATTGGTGCCGTAAAGCTGGGAGGATTGGGCGGGCAGGCGGCCCGGCAGATCGGTGTAACCGATCACCTTGACGCCGTTGTCGGTGACATGCAGTTCACCCGGTACCGTGTATTCGCAGTTGCCGCCGGCCTGGGCCGCCATGTCCACGATGACGGAGCCCGGCTTCATGCTGTCCACCATTTCCTTGGTGATGAGCTTGGGTGCCGGTTTGCCCGGGATCAGGGCGGTAGTGATGATGATGTCCACTTCCTTGGCCTGCTGGGCGAACAGCTCCATCTCGGCCTTGATGAACTCTTCGCTCATCACCTTGGCGTAACCGTCGCTGGAAGCGCCATCTTCGCCGCCGAAGTCCAGCTTGAGGAATTCCCCACCCATGGACTCGATCTGCTCGGCCACTTCCAGACGGGTATCGAAGGCACGCACGATGGCACCGAGGGAACCGGCGGTCCCGATGGCGGCCAGACCGGCCACACCGGCACCGATGACCAGCACCTTGGCGGGCGGAACTTTACCGGCGGCGGTGATCTGGCCGGTGAAGAAGCGACCGAACTGGTGCGCGGCTTCCACGACGGCGCGATAGCCACCGATGTTGGCCATGGAAGAGAGGGCGTCGAGGGACTGGGCACGGGAGATCCGCGGCACCATGTCCATCGCCATCACATTGATGTTGCGCTCGGAAAGCTTCTTGACCAGCTCGGGGTTCTGGGCGGGCCAGATGAAGCTCACCAGGGTGGCACCATCCTTAATTTGTGCGATTTCGGCCTCGGTCGGCGCGTTGACCTTGAAGACAAGGTCGGCTTGCCAGACGTTCGGTACCACGCTGGCACCGGCAGCCTCGAAGGCGGCATCATCGAAGCTGGCTCGCAGGCCGGCACCGGCCTCGATGGCAACCTCGAAGCCGAGCTTTTTCAGCTGCTCGACAGTGGCCGGGGTCGCTGCGACCCGGGTCTCACCGGCGAGACTCTCTCTCGGTATTCCAATCTGCATGACTATTCCCTGATGGTTAATAAACAATCATCGCCAAGTCTCTCATGTCTGAGGGGACAAGGCATGATCAAAGTGCAGGTCACGGGCCCTTTGTTATGAAAATCAGCAGGCTTCACCTCGACCTCCTGTCACGGTCAGGCCCCCGCTTTTCAGGCGCGAGGGTGATTAGTATCAAATTTTGGAGTTTTATTACAACCACGGCCCCGGGCGGGCGGGTACAGAATTCAGCCCATCCCGGACCATGATTAAAAAAAACAAACCAAATTAGGGGCTTATACCAGCAAAAAGCGCTAAAAAAAGTGATCCAACCAGTCAAAAAAAATGTTTAACCCGGCCTCTACCTTAGCGTTTTTTGTTCTTACGAAATCTGCCGTTGGCTCATCTGATGAGATGAAAAGGGAAAAAGTAACCATTTTGCAACGATCAGGGGGCCGCGTCCCCGCCTGCTGGCGGGTTCGGGCCCCCTGGTGCAACCGGGCCTTGGGCCCGGTTCAGGCGCGCTCTGCTTACCAGGCCGCCTCATAAATATGCCGGCTCTGGGCCAGGTCGATGTCGCCGTGCTCACCCAGGGCGGTCATGCCGTGCTCTTCGAGCTTGGCCAGCAGGGCGTCGATCCGGGCGTCGGCCACGTAATCCCGCAGCCGGGTCTTGATCCCCATCCGCTCGAAGAAGTCGCGGGTGGCGGCGATGGCCCCGTCGATACGCGCCTCGTCACTGCCGCTGCGCAGATCCCAGACCCGCTCGGCGTATTGCAGCAGCTTGGCGCGCTTCTGCTCGCGCTTGGCCTGCAGCAGGGCGGGCAGCACCACCGCCAGGGTCTGGGCGTGGTCCAGACCGTGCAGGGCGGTGATCTCGTGGCCCAGCATGTGGGTGGCCCAGTCCTGGGGCACACCGGCTCCGATCAGGCCGTTCAGTGCCAGGGTGGCGCTCCACATGATGTTGGCACGCACGTCGTAGTTTTCCGGCTCCACCAGCGCCTTGGGCCCCTCTTCCGCCAGGGTCAGCAGCAGCCCTTCTGCGAAGCGATCCTGCACCTTGGCATCCACCGGGTAGGTGAGGTACTGCTCCAGGGTGTGGATGAAGGCATCCACCACCCCATTGGCCACCTGACGGGCGGGCAGGGTGTAGGTGAGCACGGGGTCGAGCACGGCGAAGCGCGGCATCACGAAGGGCGAGAAGAAGTGCTGCTTGTCCCCTGTGCTCTTGCGGGTGATGACGGCGCCCATGTTCATCTCGGAACCGGTGGCCGGCAGGGTCAGCACGCTGCCCAGAGGAATGGCGGAGGCCACCTCGCCCCCGACGGTCTCGAGGATGTGCCAGGGATCCCTGGCCGGATCGTAGTGAGCGGCCGCGGCGATGAACTTGGAGCCGTCCAGCACGGAGCCGCCACCCACCGCGAGCAGGAAGTCGACCTTCTCGGCGCGGGCCAACTCGACCGCTCCCATCAGGGTCTCGTAGGTGGGGTTGGGCTCGATGCCGCCAAATTCAAACAGGGTCAGGCCGGCCAGCTCGCTGCGGATCTGGTCCAGCAGGCCGCTGCGCACCACGCTGCCACCGCCGTAGGTGACGAGGATGCGGGCGTCGCTGGGGATCTGGCCGCGCAGCTGGGCCACCTGGCCCTTGCCGAACAGCACCTTGGTGGGGGTGTGCAGGATGAAGTTGTTCATGGGATCTCCCGGGGTGGTCGTAGTCGGTAAGGTATGGGTTGCATTTTTCTCTTATAACCCCCTACCATCAAGGTAGCTTTCTGCCGATTTCTTGCCTATTTCTACTGAGCCTGGATAAATGAGTACAAATCAGCCCATCGCGGCGACCCACCAGTCCGCCCTCGCCAGCCGACTCGCCGCCCTGGCACCCCACCCGGGGATCACCGCCGCCCCCGTGCCCGGCGTGCACCTCATCTACACCACGGAGCATCACGACCGCATCCCGGTGCTCTACCGCCCGCGCATGATCATCATCCTGCAGGGGCACAAGGTAGGCTATCTCTCGGACTTCACCTTCCGCTACGACCCCGAGCACTACCTGATGATGACCCTGCCGCTGCCCTGCGAGTGCGAGTGCTTCGCCTCCCCCGAATCCCCTCTGGTGGGGCTCTCGGTGGAGATCGACGTGGCGGCGCTGCAGGCCCTGCTGCTGGAGATGGGGGACGCGGCCCCCGCCCCGGCGGAGCCGGGTCGCGGCGTCGTCTCCGTGCCCCTCTCCGAGACCATGCTCTGCGCGGTGGAGCGCCTCATCGACGTGATGGACAAACCGCTCCACGCCCGGGTGCTGGGGCCCCAGATCGTGCGCGAGATCCTGTTCCACGCCCTGCACGAAGGGGGGGCCCCCGCCCTGCTGGCCATGGCCAGCCGTCACAGCCAGGTGAGCCAGATAGCCCGGGTGCTGCGTATCATGGAGCAGCGCTTTACCGAGAACCTGACGGTGGAGGAGCTGGCCCGGGAGGCAAACATGAGCGTCTCGGCCTTCCACCACCACTTCAAGGCGGCCACCGCCACCTCGCCCCTGCAGTACATCAAGACCCTGCGCCTGCACCGGGCGCGGCTGATGATGCTGCACGACGGCCTCAAGGCCGGGGTGGCGGCGGACAAGGTAGGCTACGAGAGCGGCTCCCAGTTCAGCCGCGAATACAAACGCTTCTTTGGCAACACCCCGAGCGAACACGCGGCACGCTTCCGCTCGGGACAACTGCGTATCGTGGAGGGATGACATGCGCACACTGATCCTGCTCGTTCTGACCCTGCTGGCCACCGCCTGCACCGGCATTCCACCGGGACACCAGGTGGTCAAGCCCTTCCAGCTCGACCGCTACCTGGGCACCTGGTACGAGGTGGCCCGCCTCGATCACGGTTTCGAGCGCGGCCTGAACCGGGTCACCGCCAGCTACAGCCTGCGGGATGACGGCGGTGTCAGGGTGATCAACCGGGGGCAGGACGAACAGGGGGAATGGCGCGAGGCCGAGGGGCGCGCCTACTTCGTGGGCGACAGCGACGAGGGGCGCCTCAAGGTGAGCTTCTTCGGCCCCTTCTACGGCAGCTACAACGTGCTGGCGACGGACTATGAGCTCTCCCTGGTGAGCAGTTACAACCTCCAGTACCTCTGGATCCTCTCCCGCACGCCCCATCCTCCCAAAGAGAAGGTAGAGGCCCTGGTCGAGCGGGCCCGGGGGCTCGGCTTTGCCACCGACCGGCTGATCTGGGTCAGCCAGGATCCGGCGGGGAACGCCCCATGAGGATCTTCCAGGCCACCCCCGGGGACATTCCCCGGGTCACCCCCCTGTTCGTGGAATACCGGGCGTTCTACCGGCTGCCTGCCCGGCCCGAGGCCGCCGAAGCCTTCCTGCTGGAGCGCTGCACCGCCGGGGAGTCGGTGCTCTTCGTGGCCCAGAGCGAGGCGGGAGAGGTGCTGGGATTTGCCCACCTCTATCCCCTGTTCTGCTCCCTCGCCCTGAAGCCCATCTGGCTGCTGTACGATCTGTTCGTGGCGCCGGCGGCCCGCCAGCAGGGGGTGGCCCAGGCACTGCTGGCGCGGGCCGATCGCCACGGCCAGGAGACGGGCGCCGCCTTCCTGATGCTGAGCACCGCCACCGACAACCGGCAGGCTCAGGCCCTCTACGAAGGGCACGGCTACCAGCGGGACAACGAGTTCTACAGCTACATCAAGCCCCTCTGAGCCCCTGGCCTGGCCGATTGCAGGGCCAGGACCCGGCATTATTCAGCGGGTGCATGGCGAAATAATATCCATACACAGGATGAATAAAGGCGACCCCGGAGTCGCCTTTGTCACATCCGGGTCCCAGCCTAGAGCCGGAAGCGCCCGATCTCCTGCTCCAGCCGCTCGGTGAGAGACTTGAGCTGGGCCGCCTGGGCGGCCTCTTCGCCAGCCTGGGCCGCCAGCGCCTGGGAGACGTGGCGGATATTCTCGGTGTTGCGGCTGATCTCGCCGGTCACCGAGGTCTGCTCCTCGGCCGCCGCCGCGATCTGGGTCGCCATGTCGCTGATGGCGCCGATGGCCTCGTTGATCCTGCCCAGGCTGAGATTCGCCGCTTCGGCGTCCTCCACGCTGGTGCCCGCCAGCTGGCGGCTGGTCTCCATGCCGCCCACCGCCTTGCGGGTGGTCTGCTGCAGCGCCTCGATCATCTGCTGGATCTCGGCGGTGGAGTCGTGGGTGCGGCGCGACAGCACCCGCACCTCATCCGCCACCACGGCAAAGCCGCGCCCCTGCTCCCCGGCCCGAGCCGCCTCGATGGCGGCGTTCAGGGCCAGCAGGTTGGTCTGCTCGGCGATGCCGCTGATGGTGGCCAGAATGCCGCTGATCTGCTGGGCGTGGCCATCCAGCTCGTGGATGGTCTGGCTGGCGTCGGAGACCTCCCCCGCCAGCCCCGTGATACTGCGCTGGCTCTGGCCGACCTGGGACTGGCCGGCCACCGCGAGGCGCACCGCATCGCCGGCGGTGTTGGCGGCAAACTCGGCGTTGCCGGCGATCTCCTGGGTGGCGGAGGCCATCTCGGTCACCGCGGTGGCCACCATGACGATCTCGTCCTGCTGCTGGCGCACCCGCTGGCTGCGGGCCTCGGCCCCCGCCGCCTGGGTGCGGGACTGGGCCGCCAGCTCGACGGTGACGTCCCGCAACCGGCTGACAATGCCGTGCAGTCGCGCCACGAACTGGTTGAAGTTCTGGGCCAGCTGCCCCACCTCATCCTGGCTGCGGGTGGCGATCTGCACCGTGAGATCCCCCTCCCCGTGGGCGATGTCGGCGAGCGCCCTGGAGACCCGTCCCAGATCCGCGAACAGGTAGTTGAACATGGCGATGAGCAGGGCACCGAACACCAGCAGCAGCACCAGGGTCAGCCCCACCAGTTGCCACAGCAGGGAGGCGAGCGGCGCCTCCAGCACCTCCTTGTACATCACCATGGCGAGCAGCCAGTCGGTGCCGGGCACACCCTGCACCGAGAGCAGCACCTCGCGCCCGTTCAGGTTGGCGCCGTGCAGCTCGCCGTCGCGGCTCCACGCATCCAGCGCCGCCCCGGTGAGGCCGGGATCCAGCTCCGCCACCTGCTTGAGCGCCAGCTCCTTGTTCGGGTGGCCGACGATGAGGCCGGTGCGGTCGAGCAGCATGGCGTAGCCCTCTCCCTGCACCTTCATGGCCAGCACCTCGTCGATGAGGGCGTCGAGGGAGAGATCCGCCCCGGCCACCCCGATCACCCGGCCCTGATGGCTCACCGGCTCGGCCAGGGTCACCACCATCTGCTGCATGGTCACGCTGACATAGGGCGGCGTGACGATGAGCTTGCCCGCCTTGTCGGCGTTCTGGTACCAGGGGCGGGCCCTGGGGTCATAGTTGGCGGTGTTGAGGGCGGGATCGTGGCGGGTCATCTCCCCCTGCGCCGAACCAAAATAGGTGAGGCCGAAACCGCCGGAGGTGCGGGTCTGCAACAGGTGGGGCACCAGGGCCGTGTCGGGGTCGCGCGCAATGACGGCGGCCAGGGCGTCGACCGCGTGCTTGCGATCCTCAAGCCAGTTGCCGATGGCCACTGAGTGGGCGTGGCCGTAGTTGACCGCCTCGCTCTGGATGGCGTCAAGGGTGCGGGATTTGAGGGTGTGGAAGGCGACAATACCGAGCAGGGCTGCCATCAGCAGCACTACCCCCAGGCTGGCCGCGAGCAGCTTGCCGCGCAACGAGAGAGTCATGACAACGAATCCTTGTGGTAGCCGGGGGCCGGGAATACCCCCATCTTGGTAGTTCTATCGGCACAATCATGAACGGTCTTTAGTGAATCCTGATATTTTTTCATCTATCAACAACAGAACGCACTACCAGCAACAGACTGTTCACTATTCCATGCTGACACCCGCAGGCACCACAAGGCGGCCATGAGGTCAGGTCGCGGATGACGGGCAGGCACCGGCAGAGCAGGCCAGCACCCGCTGACCTGTCTCTTGAGGGCGGTTTCAGGCGTCTGAAAAGAGGGTTGGCGGGCAGGGTTGAGCATCCATCAGGAACCGAGCTGGTGCTCCCCCTGTTGCCCCCCTCTCGACAACGTGGGCTGTGCTAGATTGGGTATCCCGTTTTCAAGGAGAACCCGCTGCCATGCCACGAAATATCGAGATCAAAGCCCGCATAGCCGGGGTCGATGACCTTATCCCCAGAGCCGCGGCCATCGCCGACAAGGGCCCCGTCGACATCGCCCAGGACGATACCTTCTTTCGCTGTGAATCGGGCCGCTTCAAATTGCGGACGCTCTCCCCGTCGGCAGGCCAGCTCATCTTCTACCGCAGGCCTGATCAACAGGGTCCGAAGGAGAGCTACTACCACATCACGCCAACGAACGAGCCGGACAAGCTGCGGGAAACGCTCACCCTGGCTTGCGGCCAGATTGGCAGAGTGCGAAAACAGCGGACCCTGTTTCTGGTGGGCAGAACCCGGATCCATCTCGACCGGGTTGAAGGGCTGGGTCACTTCCTCGAACTGGAAGTGGTGCTGGAAGATGACGAGCCGCGCGAGGTGGGGATGCAGGAAGCTCACGACATCATGGCGCGTCTCGGTATCGAGCACTCCCGGTTGATCGAAGGCACCTATCTGGATCTCCTGCTGCAACGACAACCCTGAGGGATTCACAACAACAAGGCCGCCTCAAGGGCGGCCTTTTACTGTCCGGCGGCTGGGTTATTTGACCCGCGCCAGCGCCGTGTTGATCCTCAGGTTGGTCGCCTCCAGCCCCGGCTGCTGGCCGTAGAAGTCGAACGCCAGCTCGACACCGGGGCGAAACAGCAGGCAGTGGGTGGAGCCGCCGAAGTGGAACATGCCGAGCTGCTCCCCCTTCGCGATCCGCTGCCCCGGCTGCACCGTCACCTCGCAGCTCGACACCTCCGCCATGCCCACCGGCACCACGCACATCAGGCCGATTTTGGGGTTGTCCGCCTCGATGAAGATGAGTGCCCGGGTCGCCACCGCGGTGAGGAAGGGCTGCGACTGGTTCGGGGCGCTGGGGTCGGGCCCCGCCGGGCTGTCGAAACCCTGGTGGCGGTTGGCCAGGTAGTAGCTGCCGTTGACCACCTTGACCGAGCGCACCGTGCCGCTCACCGGGCTGTGCCAGCGGTGATAGCTGAGGGCGCTGAGGAAGGCCTGATAGAGGGTGCCCCCCTCGAACGCGGCGGCGCGCGGGTCGAAGTCCAGCAGGTTGTCCAGGGAATAGGGCTGCCCCTTGAGCCAGAAGGCGTCCTGCCGTCTTACCCCGGTCACCACCTGCAGCGGGGCCGACTCGCAGGCGTTGGCGATCACGCTGTCATCGTCCGGGGCCGTCACCGGCCGCACGCCGGGGCAGAAGCGGCGGGTGAAGAAGTCGTCCCAGCTGGCGAAGCCCTCGTATTCCTCTCCCGGCGCGGTGTGGAAGATCCCCTCGAAGCGCTCTGGGGTGGGGTTGTCGCCGGCCCCGAGCGCCCCCTGCGCCACCTTGACCATCTCCCGTTTCGCCACCTCCCCGAGCCAGGGGACGATCAGGGTCTGGCGATCCAGGGGGCTCACCGACTCGGTCAGCACATAACGGGACGCGGAACTTTGCAGGAAGTCGGCCCAGTAACCGAGGATCTTGCGCAGTTGCTGGTTCACCAGCGCATTGGCAAAGAAGTCATACCCGGCGGCCGTCGCCATGGGCCAGTTGAGCAGGGCATTGATGGGGAATCCGATCAGCCCGGCGGGCTCCTGGGTCTGCACATCCTGATAGGCTTCCGGGGCCGTGGTCATGATGCCGTTGAGCAGTTGCAGGAACTCATCGAAGCTGCGCACCTGGACCTGACCGAGCGGCGTGCTGTGCTCGTGCTGCCACGCCTCGTCAAACATCCCCTGGGCCTGCTGATGCAGGAGAGGATCCTGCTCCACCAGCGCCTTCAATCCGGCGATCGGGGCCACCAGCGGGCGAGGCTGGCGGGTGACCGCCTGACGCAGCCGCTGTACCCAGCGCGCCACATGGGCCTGATCCCGGGGGACCCAGCCACCGGCATGGGCATGGGGGTGACGCGTATCCACTGCCTTGTTCATCGCTCTCTCCTTGTTGAAGCGCCTTGGGCCCGCCGGATGCGATGCGCCTGAGGGCGCCATCTGGCAGGAAGCAAGGTGTAGCACAGGGGAAAAGCGGCCTCCATTGGCAGAAATGGCAGCGGCGAAGCGGGGAAAAAGAGGCTAACGGAGGCGGTGGCAAACGCCGGAAATGCGAAAGGCCAGCTCAATGAGCTGGCCTTTCTGAAAAATGGCAGGGGCGGCAGGACTCGAACCCGCAACCATCGGTTTTGGAGACCGCTGTTCTACCAATTGGAACTACGCCCCTGCAACAAACGAGGCGTAGTATACAAAGCGGAGGTCAAAGGTAAAGGCTTTTTTTCTCACTTTCGATGCGATCGAACAAATGACGAGCAGATCCCCGCAATTCCAACAAGGAGCGGGGGTAAGCTGCTGTATTTGCAGCCCCGACGGGGTAGGAATGGGACACAAATGGGGGTAGGGTGAAACCAGGCTCAGGGAGGCTGCCCATGCTCAATTACCGACTGCTGCAACAGCTTGCGCCCCTCAACTTCCGGGATGAGCGCAAGACGGAGACCCTGGCCGACTATCTGGACAGAGTCTCTCCCCTGGTGCCCTCCATTCCCTCCAATGTGCTCGCCCAGTGGATTTACCGTCATTGGCGCGGTTTTGAATCCAACTGGAGCTTTATCGATCTCGCCAGCCACCAGTTCGAGTGCGAGCACTGGCCCACCGCGCAGATTATCGAGCAGATAGACTCCCGCCACATGGAGGTGATCGATCGCTGGGGCGAGATGCTGCGCAGCAACCGCTACGTGCGCCGCTCCTGGCTCGGCGATGACATGCTGCACCGGGGCACCTGGTCCGAGCCTGTCATCGTCCTCGCCACCGCCCCGGGCACCTGCTACCCGGACGGTCACCCCCTGCCCCATCCCTACTGCCTGCTGGAGGGGCACCACAGGCTCGGCTACCTGCGCAGCATGGCCGCCGATGGCGCCCCCTTGCAGGCGCAGCACGCACTCTGGATTTGTCGACCCGTTCGCGACACTTAAACGTTTTTCCGACCAAATCCTGCCTCTGAAATAAATTTTTGACAATTCAAAAACCAGCCCTATAATCGGTGCGGTTTTGAAAAAGGTCGGGACAGGACAATGCCGTTTTTGATGAAAAAAGCAGCCTTGCAGACGGGTGGAACGCACCAGAGCGGCCCCGTTGTTTCCGGTTCCCGTCCCACAGATCCCCCGTTTTTTTTGAAAAGAGCCCCTGTTTCAGGGGCTTTTTTTTGTGCCGGAAAAACCTTCATTGATGCCAAAGGGAATGCAGACGATGACCAATCCACTCTATAACAAACACGTCATCTCCATCTCGGATCTGACCCGGTCCGACATGGAACTGGTGGTCGCCACCGCACAGCGGTTGAAGGCCGAACCCGACAGCCGCCTGCTGAAAGACAAGCTGGTCGCCAGTTGCTTCTTCGAAGCCTCCACCCGCACCCGTCTCTCCTTCGAGACCGCGGTCCAGCGCCTGGGCGGCAACATCATCGGCTTCGCCGACGGCGGCAACACCAGCGCCAAGAAGGGCGAGACTCTGGCCGACTCCATCAAGATCATCAGCTCCTACACCGATGCGGTGGTGATGCGCCACCCGAAGGAAGGGGCAGCCCGTCTGGCCTCCGAGTTCTCCCGGGTGCCGGTCATCAACGGCGGTGACGGCTCCAACCAGCATCCCACCCAGACCCTGCTCGACCTCTTCTCCATCCACGAGACCCAAGGCAAGCTGGACGGCCTCAACGTCGCCTTCGTCGGTGACCTGAAGTACGGCCGCACCGTCCACTCCCTGGCCCAGGCCCTGAGCCTGTTCAACTGCCGCTTCTTCTTCATCTCCCCGGAGGCGCTGGCCATGCCGGACTACCTCTGCGAGGAGCTGGAAGAGAAGGGCATCCGCTTCAGCGTGCACGAGACCATGGAAGAGGTGATGCCGGAGCTCGACATCCTCTACATGACCCGCGTCCAGAAGGAGCGCTTCGACGAGACCGAGTACAAGCACATGGCCGCCAAGTTCGTGCTGGAGCTGGCGACCCTGGAAGGGGCCAAGCCCACCATGAAGATCCTCCATCCCCTGCCCCGGGTTGACGAGATCGAGGTCGCCGTCGACAAGACCCCCCACGCCTACTACTTCCAGCAGGCGGAGAACGGGGTCTATGCCCGCCAGGCACTGCTGGCACTGGTACTGAACGAAACCGTCTAAGGGAAAGGGGAACATCATGTCCGAGAAGAACCAACTGCAAGTCGAAGCCATCCGTCACGGCTCCGTCATCGACCACGTCCCCGCCGGCCAGGGCATCAAGATCCTCAAGCTGTTCCAGCTGATCGAGACCCAGGAGCGGATCACCGTCGGCTTCAACCTCAAATCCGGCGCCCTCGGCAAGAAGGATCTCATCAAGATCGAGAACACCCGTCTGACCGAGCAGCAGGCCAACCAGCTCGCCCTGTTCGCCCCCAAGGCCACCGTCAACATCATCGAAGACTTCGTGGTGGTGAAGAAGCACCAGCTGGCGCTGCCGGAGTTCATCGAAGGGGTCTTCCACTGCCCCAACTCCAACTGCATCTCCCACAACGAACCGGTGGAAAGCTACTTCCGGGTGCGCGAGGTGAAAGGGGCGGTGCGGATGAAGTGCAAATACTGCGAGAAGTCCTTCACCCAGGACATCGTCAGCGAACGCTACTGATTTCCTGCCGACAAAAGATATCCATGTGGGCCCCATCGGGCCCATTTTTGAACCCTGTCACATCACTTATTCCCCCTTTGGTTATAATTTGCCATCCCGTAATGGATATACCTCGCTCATCCCCTGCTTGAGTGCTCCTCATTAGTGTTTTTCGCTATGAAAAGCCGGAACGACAGACTGGGCGAGACCGCCATCGCTCATCGCCAAAGGAAGTCGCCATGGTCAACACCCTCAGCCGCCCAGCAGAACCAGAGTCCGACCTGGCCCAGCTCGACGCCTGCCGCCAGATCATCGGCCAGCACTGCTACAGCACCCAGGAGGAGATCCGCCGCGAGCTCTCCGCCCGCGGTTTTGCGGACATCAGCCAGTCCACCATCTCCCGCCTGCTGCGCCGTCTCGGGGTCGCCAAGGCCCAGAACGCCAACGGCAAGAAGGTCTACACCCTGGTGGACGAGCAGCTGGAGCCCGCCGGCAGCACCCGCTCCATCCACGACATGGTGCGCGCCGTGGTCCACAACCAGCAGATGGTGCTGGTGCATACCACCCCGGGGGCCGCTACCGTGGTGGCTCGCCTGCTGGATCGCAACGCCAATCCCGAGATCCTGGGGGCCGTGGCCGGCAACGACGTGGTACTGATCGCCCCGCGCCACATCAGCCGAACCCGCCAGGCTCACGCTGCCGTGGTGCGCACCCTGGAAAACGCCCGCTGACCCCTGCTGGATGCCAGAAGGCGACCCCGGGGTCGCCTTTTTGTTGCCCGCGCGGCAAGGAGTCAGACCACGGGAGAGGCCGGGCGCCCCGCCTTGCCAGCCATAAAAAACGGGAGCCCCAGGCTCCCGTTGTTGTCCCTATCTCTGTCGGCATTCATGCCAGCACGGCGCCCAGGCTCAGGCAGAGCACGATCAGCACGGTCAGCATGCCGAGCAGCGGGGCCACCCACTTCAGCCAGCGCACATAGGGCACCTTGGCAATGGCCAGCCCCCCCATGACCACGGCGGAGGTCGGGGTCACCAGGTTCACCAGGCCGGAGGCGGACTGGTAGGCGGTGACCACCAGCTCGCGGCCCACGTTGGCGAAGTCGGCGAGCGGCGCCATGATCGGCATGGTCAGCACCGCCAGACCGGAGGAGGACGGCACCAGGAAGGAGAGCACCACTTCCAGCACGAACATCACGTTGATGAAGACGATGGTGGAGAGGCCGGTCACTATCCCCTCTGCACTGTGCAAAATGGTGTGGGTGATCATGCCGTTGTCCATCACCACCACGATACCGCGGGCGATACCGATGATGAGGGCCACGCCGAGCAGGTCACGAGCACCGTCGATGAAGTTGGAGGTCAGCTCCTCCTCGCTCATGCGGGAGATGACGCCGACGATGATGGCGGCAGCCAGGAACACGCCGGAGATCTGCGCCATCCACCAACCCAGCACGGCCACCCCGTAGATCATCACGGCGAAGGCGGCGACGAAGATGCCCAGCACGATCTTGCGGGTGGTGGTGAACTCCAGCATCTGGTCGCTCTTGTTGCCGAGGAAGTGGGCACGGTTCTCTTCCCACTTGTCGGCCACCAGGGACTTGCTGGGATCACTTCGCACCATCTTGGCGTAACGCATCACATAGGCCACGCAGATCAGCCAGCCGGCCACCAGCATGGCGACCCGCAACCAGATGCCGTCGGTGAAGGAGATGCCGGCCGCGTTGGCGGCGATCACGGTGGCGAACGGGTTGATGGTGGAGCCCAGGGTACCGATACCGGCTCCCAGCAGCACGGTGGCGGCAGCCACGACAGGGTCGAAGCGGGCCGCCATCATCACCGGCACCAGAAGGGTGTAGAACGGCAGGGACTCTTCGGCCATGCCGTAGATGGTGCCCCCTGCGGCGAACAGCGCCATCAGGATGGGGATCATCCACTCTTCACGGCCACGCAGGCGATCGGTGACGCGCTCGATACCGGCATCGATGGCACCTGTCTTGGTCACGATGCCAAGGAAGCCACCGATGATCAGGATGAAGAGGGAGACGTCGATGGCGCCAGCCTCATAGGTGTCGTGGTTGTAGAGACCGTCGATGGGTGCCAGCAGCACGTCGACGATCCCCTGGGGATTGGCATCCACCAGTTTGTAGGTACCGGCCACCGGCACTTCCTTGCCGAGGGCCTCGTTCATGGTCATTTCATATTTGCCGGCCGGCACTATCCAGCTCAGGGCGGCCACCAGGGCGATCAGCACAAACAGTATCGTGTAGGCTGACGGGAACTTGAATTTGGTCATGGTCCAGCTTCCTTCTGTGGGTGTGGTATCCATGCAGGCTGCGGGTCGTAGGGTTGGAGGTATTATGCCGCTGTCACATGGTTGAAAAGCCGGGGGTCACCCCCCGGCACCACTGACGACGTCAGTCGCCCAGCGTAGCCACCATCACTGCCTTGATGGTGTGCATCCGGTTTTCCGCCTCGTCGAACACGATGCTGTGCTCGGATTCGAACACGTCCTCGGTCACTTCCAGGCCCTTCATGCCATATTTGTCGGCCACTTCCTTGCCCATGGTGGTCTCATCGTTGTGGAACGCCGGCAGGCAGTGCATGAACTTCACATCCGGGTTCTTGGTGGCGTTGATGACGTCCATGTTGACCTGATACGGGGTCATCAGTTTCACCCGTTGATCCCAGGCTTCCTTCGCTTCACCCATGGAGACCCAGACGTCGGTGTAGAGGAAGTCGGCACCCAGCACACCCTCTTTCACGTCTTCGGTCAGGTGGATGCGCGCACCGGTCTCTTCGGCGATGAGGCGGCAGGTGGCAACCAGCTCCTCTTCCGGCCAGAAGGCTTTCGGCGCCACCAGACGGATGTCCATGCCCATCTTGGCGGCACCCACCATCAGGGAGTTGCCCATGTTGTTGCGGGCGTCACCCAGGTAGGCGAACTTGATCTGATCCAGACGTTTGCCCTTGCCGTGCTCCAGCATGGTCATGAAGTCCGCCAGGATCTGGGTCGGGTGGAATTCGTTGGTCAGGCCGTTCCAGACCGGCACACCGGCGTGGGCCCCCAGCTCTTCGACGATCTCCTGGCCGTAGCCGCGGTATTCGATGCCGTCATACATGCGGCCCAGCACCCGGGCGGTGTCCTTCATGGACTCCTTGTGACCGATTTGGGAACCGCTCGGGCCGAGGTAGGAGACCTGGGCGCCCTGGTCGAAGGCCGCCACTTCGAACGCACAGCGGGTGCGGGTGGAGGTCTTCTCGAAGATCAGGGCAATGTTCTTGCCGACCAGATGCTTGCGCTCATAGCCACCGTATTTGGCTTTCTTCAGGTCGATGGCCAGATCGATCATGTATTGGATTTCGCGCGGGGTGAAGTCCAGCAGTTTCAGGAAGTTACGGTTACGCAGATTAAAAGCCATGATGAGTTCTCTCTATATTTGTTCAGACCAATTTGGCAGTGTTATTGACTACGCAGTTGTTCAGACCAGAGCCTTGGCTCAGGCATTGACGGTATTGGTGGCGACGATGTTGGTGCCGGCTTCCCCCTTGAGGATGGCGAGGCCATCTTCCAGGGCGCCGATGCCGACCATGCCGCCGGTCGCCTTGACGAATTCGCAGGAGGCTTCGACCTTGGGCCCCATGGAGCCGGCATCGAACTTGACCCCGGCCAGCTCGTCCGGGCTGGTGACCCGCAGCGGACGCTGGGTCGGCTTGCCCCAATCCAGATAGACGGCATCGGCGTCGGTCAGGATCAGCAGGGCGTCGGCCTTGATCTGCTTGGCCAGGTAGGCGGCAGACATGTCCTTGTCGATGACGGCCTCGATGCCGGTCAGGCTCTGGCCATCCCAGGTCACCGGGATGCCACCACCACCGGTACAGATGATGAGGTGACCCTGGGCAATCAGGGTTTCGATGGCGTCGCCTTCGACGATGCGCTGGGGCAGCGGGGACGGCACCACGCGGCGGAAGAACTTGCCGTCTGCCTTGACCACCCAGTGCTTCTCGGCAGCCAGGGTGCGGGCTTCCGCCTCTTCGTAGACGGGACCGATGAACTTGGTCGGGTTGGCAAACGCCGGATCCTGGGGATCGACCTGCACCTGGGTCAGCAGGGCGGTGACGTTGCGGCTCGGCATCAGGTTCTTCAATTCCTGGATCAGCATGTAACCGATCATGCCCTGGGACTCGGCACCCAGCACATCCAGCGGATAGGGGGATACCTTGGTGTAGGCGCTGTTCTGCAGGGCCAGCAGGCCGACTTGCGGGCCATTGCCGTGCACCAGCACCACGTTGTAATCCTCGGCGATGCGGGCGATGGTCTTGGCGGCGGTAGCGATGTTCTTGCGCTGGATGTCGGCTTCCAGAGGTTCACCGCGGCGGAGCAGGGCATTGCCCCCCAGGGCGACGACGACAGTTGGTTTTTTCATGGGTGTTACTCTCGAGTTCGGGTGTGTGTGGCGCCAGCCTCTGCCGGCGCCACGCCGTCTTGTCAGATGCCGTCGCGTTCCATCGGGCAGCTCATGCAGCGGGCGCCGCCGCGGCCACGTCCCAGCTCTTCACCCGGGATGGGCAGCACAGTGATGCCGGCCTTGTCGTACTTCTCGTTGGTGTAGGTGTTGCGCTCGTAACCCACCACCACGCCGGGGCGCACGGTCAGCACGTTGTTGGCGTCGTTCCACTGCTCCCGCTCGGCCTCGAAGCTGTCGCCGCCGGTGGTGATGAGCCTGAGCTGATCCACCCCCAGCGCCTTCTCGATGGCGGTCACGAAGTAACCCTCTTCCTTGATGTTCATCCCGGTGGCACCGCCCGGGGTCAGGCTCCAGCAGTTCACATCCTTGCGGATGACTTCCGGATAGACGGAGAAGGTGTCGACATCCATGTGGGTCATGACGGTGTCGAGGTGCATACAGCTGCGGTGTTTTGGCAGCTCCATGGCGATGACCTGCTTGGCCTGACCGTGCTTGAACAGGCTGCGGGCCAGATGCTCCACCCCTTGCGGCGTGGTGCGCTCGGACATGCCGATGAGCACGGCGCCACGGCCGATGACCAGGACGTCGCCCCCTTCGATGGTGGAGTTGTCGTAGTCGCGCTCCTCGTCACCGAAGTACTTGATGAACTCCTGACCGGCAAACTGCGGGTGCCAGCGGTAGATGGCCTTCACGTGGTTGGTCTCGCGACGACGGGCGGCCTTGGCCATGGGGTTGATGGAGACGCCGCCATAGACCCAGCAGGAGGTATCGCGGGTGAAGAGGTGGTTGGGCAGCGGTTCGATGATGAAATCGGTCGGGGCATGCATGCCGACCACCATGTTGACGCCGCTGTAGGGCATCTCGGAGTAGGTGAGGCCGCCGGAGAGGATGCGGGCCAGCTCGCGGTGAGGCATGTCCGCCAGGAAGCAGCGCACGTCGTTGGCCAGGGCAGTGCCGAGGCGATAGTCGGAGACCTGGTGTTGCAGCAGCCAGGCTTTGGCTTCCGGCACGTCCAGGGTTTCCGCCAGCAGATTGGTCAGGAGGAAGACTTCGACATTCTGATCGCGCAGTACCTGAGCGAATTTGTCGTGCTCCTGACCGGCACGTTCCACGGACAGGACGTCGTCAAACAGCAGATCCTGGCAGTTGGAAGGGGTCAGACGCTTCAGACTGAGGTTGGGGCGGTGCAACATGACACGGCGCAACTGGCCAACTTCAGAACCCACATAAAATTTGCTCATGATGATATTCCGTCTAGCAGTGGTCCCTGCGAGTGATTGAATAGATTCCTTCTATTCAGGCTCGTGGCTAAGGCGGGATATTCTTTATGTAGGGTACTCGGCTTGTGTTCTATCCTGCCCTTGCCTTTCGACGCAGAGATTAGGTCTGGCAACTCCACCAAACTTGGACATTGATCACATTCACCCGAGACTGCATAAATTCAGAAGTTAATTTATGATGGAGTTTACATATCTGACATTTCCCTCACCCTCCATCCGGCATAAATACGCAATAAAGCCCCAATATATTCCACAAAGAGCGCAATTTCATTCATCTACGGTATCCACAAATGGATAGCCACCAATAAAAAACATCAAATAAATCAATGCATTAAAACCAAAACACTCATTTTTTGAATAAAGTTCACCCACCTTTGAATTTATCCTCGCTTATCATCCCGTTTGCTTCCACATAAATAATCACCTGCTCCTTTATCGCTGAATAATCCATCTCTTGTCCCAGATCATGGCGGCCCGTCCGGGCCAGATGGCGAGCCTCATCGCCAAGTCGTGTGCACTATCTCTTTTATATGGATATGCATTTTGCACGCATCCTGATGGCGACTTTTTCACCGACCGGTGTGCAACCGGGATTCAAAGTTTTTTCATTAGTTGAATTTTTTCAGTCACCTTGCACCGATTTCGGGTTCGCCTTAACTCAAAAAGTGATGCTTGTCACATTCGTTCCCGTCACCAAGGAGATAACCATGAAGATCCCGTCGCTGTTTCTGCTCGTCGCCCTGGTCCTGCCCATGACACCGGCCCTGGTGCATGCCCAGGGAGCCCCCGCCATGCCGCTGGTGGTCTGTCACGTTGACCAGGCACCCCAGATGCTGGTACCCGCCTACCTATGCCAATGGTACGGTGGCAGCCAGCACCCCTGACCCTCTCGCCCAAGGGGAGGCGATCTCCTCTTGGGTCACCCCCGCTTTCCCTCCTTTATCTCCTGAATGGGATCCGGACCACGCCACCTGCATCATGCCCGTTGCCCTCCTCCACCCTCATCTGCGATCGACACTGACCGGTCTCCCCGGATTCTGAACCGCAGTTAAACGCCTTGTGAGATATTCGCCATCGACTGCGTAAGCAAAGTGCCAACAAAATTCTCGCCATAGTCGGAAGATGCGCGTAAAAAAACAGCATGAGAGATCATTAAAACCATGATTTTAAAAAAGATAACTTCATTATCCTTTCGCGGGAAACCAGTTTGAATAAAACGTTTTTCAGCATGTCATTGTCGCCCTGCGCGAAATCCTTATAGTTACTCCTGCACGGACGCAATGAAGTCGGTCAGGAAGACTGGCTGCCAGGGTTGGGCAAATGGACTCACCACAGGATGTGGTAAAGGACACCTCCCAGGACGGAGAAAGTGCGACGGGAACGGATGACTCGTCAGGCCATGATGGCTAAAGGACACCTCAAAGGATTGGGAAGGGGAAACCTAAAGGAAGAGGTATAGTCAGGGATTGCAGGGAGCAACTTCGTTCAAGGATATGAGCGATAAGACTATCGGGGGCGACGCAAGTCGCCCCCATCTTTTTTGGGTATTTTTCACGTCTGCCCGCTGATGGGTCACCCCGGCCACGATATTGCTGGCCAGGGTACCCGGGACTCGCCCAGCCGGCGCTATTCCAGCCGGAAGTGCCCCACTATCTCCCGCAGCCTGTCATAGGTGCGCTGCATGGCATTCGAGCTGTCCACGGTGCGCTCGCCATTCCCCTTGAGCTGGGTGATCACCTCGGCGATGGCACTCATGTTGCGATTGATCTCCTCGGCAACGGCACTCTGCTCCTCCGCGGCCGTGGCGATATGGCTGATGAGATCGTTGATCTCCACCACTTCTCCCGCCATCAGATCCAGCGACGCATTCACCTTGCTGGTGTTTTCCGCCGCATCCTGGCAGCTCTGCCGGGTGTTGCCCATGGCGGCCACCACGGTCTGGGTACCCCGTTGCAGCCGGGTCAGCATGGTCTGGATCTCGGCAGTGCTCTTCTGGGTGCGTCCCGCCAGAGAGCGCACTTCGTCCGCCACCACCGCAAACCCCCGCCCCTGCTCACCAGCCCGGGCCGCCTCGATGGCGGCGTTGAGGGCCAGCAAGTTGGTCTGCTCTGCGATGCCACCGATGACCCCGAGAATCGAGCCTATCTGCTGCACATCCTGCTGCATGGCTTCGATGGAGTGTGCCGTGGCCTCCACCTCCGTCACCAGCGCAGTGACGCTGGCCATGGCCTGATCCACCACCTGACGCGACTGGTTGGCCAGTTGCTGGCTCTGGCCGGTCAGCTGGGCAGTATTGGCCGCGCTCTCCGATACCGAGACGGCAGTACGGCTCATCTCGTTGATGGCGGTGACAACCTGTTCGGTCTCCCGCACATGCTCCGCCAGCAGGCCCTGGGCTGACCCCGTCTGCCTCGCCAATGCCGATATCCCTTCATTGAGCTGGCCGCTCGCTTGTCTCACCTCCCCCATCATGCCCTGCAACTGCTCGATGAAACGGTTGATGCCCGCCGAGATCTGGCCGAGATCATCCTTGCTGGTCACAGTGAGCCGGCGGGTCAGATCCCCATTGCCCTGGGAGAGCTCCTGCACCAGGTCGCGCAAGGAGAGGATGGGTCTATAGGCTAGGTTGAGGGCCCCCATGGAGAGGGCCAGTACCAGCGCCGCCACCCCGAGCAGGGCCAGGGTGATCTTGCCGTTGAGCGCCTGGGTCATGGCCCGGATATAGTCGAGATCCACATAACCGGTCAGGGTCCACTCGCTGCCGCGAATATCCAGCTTGTTGGGGCGGCTCTCGCTCTCTCCCTGGGGCTTGCTGCTGTAGAGCACCTGTCCCTGACTGTCGGTGAGGGAGAAGTAACGCCCTTCCCCGCTTACCTTGGTCAGCAGCGTCTTGAATTCGCTCATGTCGAGGTAGTAGAGGTAGGCGGAGTCGGCACCGCGCGGCACCAGGATGGAGATGACGGGTTTGCCGTCCAGCTGCTCCAGCGGGCTGACGGTGATCTGGTTGTTGGCGGCGGGGATCAGCTTGCGCAGGGCGTCAACCCTGGCCTTGTCGTCGATGACCCCGTTCGCGTCGAATGCCATGTCGCCAATGAGCTTGACGATGTTGTGAAAGCCGGTCTCCTGCAGCGCCTTCTTGACGCTGGTCACCCCAAGGTTGAGGTTGGCGGCCAGCAGCACCTTCTGGTTGATGTCACCCGCCAGCTTCTCCCTGACCAGGGTGATCTGCTCGTTGATGTTCTGGGTGGCCTGGGTGCGGATGTAGCCGCTGATGAAATGGTTGACGCTGAACCAGGCGGTACCGATGGTGACCAGAATGGCGAGCAGCAACAGCACGTTGATTTTGACTTTGAATGCCATGGTATGGGTCCCTCCAAAGAGAAAGGGCCGGGATGACCCGGCCCTCCCTGCCAATGCTTACTTCTTCTTGGCGTACTTCATGGAGTCCAGGGCTACCGCCAGGATGATGATGCCGCCCTTGATGATGAACTGCCAGTAAGGGCTGACACCGATGTAGGTCAAACCATAGTTGATCAGCGTGAAGATAAGTACGCCGGTGATCACACCCGCGACAGTTCCCACACCGCCGGCAAACGAAACGCCCCCCACCACGCAGGCCGCGATGGCATCCAGCTCGTACATGAAGCCGAGGTTGTTGGTGGCACTGCCGATCCGCCCCGCTTCCAGCATGCCGCCGAAGGCGTAGAAGACACCGGCCAGGGCATAGATGACCACCAGGTTGACGGCGACGTTGACGCCGGACACCTTGGCCGCTTCCGGGTTGCCACCGATGGCGAAGATGTTCTTGCCAAAGCGGGTCTTGTTCCACAGCACCCAGACGAAGACGCTGGCGATGGCCGCATAGAAGGTCAGGTACGAGAGTTTGAACCCGCCAATCCGGATGAAGCCCTGCGCAAAGTTGGAGAAGCGAGGGTCAAACCCGGCCACCGGGGAAGCCCCAACGGAGTCGAAATAGAGGGAGTTGATGCCGTAAACGATGATCATGGTGCCCAGGGTGGTGATGAAGGGCGTCACGTTCAGGTAGGCGACGATCAGGCCGTTGACCAGACCAATCAGGGCCCCCACCACGCACACCAGCAGGATCACCGCCGGAATGGGCACCTCCCCCAGGGTGGGGAAGACCTTGTTGACGTTGGTCAGGGCCTGCAACATGGTGGCCGCGATCAGCGCCGCCAGACCGACCTGACGACCGGCGGACAGGTCAGTACCCTGGGTGATGATGATGCCCGCCACCCCGAGGGCGATGATGACCCGTACCGAGGACTGGGTCAGGATGTTGCTGAGGTTGGTGAGGCTGAGGAAGGAGGGCTCCTTGATCACGATGATCATGAGCAACACCAGCAACACCACATAGATGCCGTTCTCTTTGAGCGCCTGCATCAGATTGAAATTTTTAGCCGACTCCATAATGTCTTCCTGTCTTTATAGGTACAGAGATGCCAGGCGCAGGATCTCGCTCTGGTCAGTTTCTTTGGTGTTGACGATCCCCGCGACCCGGCCATTGCTCATGACCATGATGCGGTCCGTGATGCCGAGCAGTTCCGGCATTTCGGAGGAGATGATGACGATGCCCTTGTCCTTCTTCGCCAGCTCCAGGATGAGCTGGTAGATCTCGAACTTGGCGCCGACGTCGATACCCCGGGTCGGTTCATCCAGCATCAGGATCTCGGGCTGGGTCAGCAGCCAGCGACCGATGATCACCTTCTGCTGGTTGCCACCGGAGAGGGAGCCGATCTGGGTCTGCTGGGTCGGTGTCTTGACCCGCATGGAGTCGATGACCCACTGGGTATCGCTCTTCATCTTGTTGTCGCTGAGCAGCCCCATGGATCCCTTGTAGTTGTCCATGTTGGCGATCAGGGAGTTGAAGGCGATGTCGAGGCGTGAATAGATCCCGGTGGAGCGGCGCTCCTCGGTCACCAGGGCGAAGCCGTTCTGGATCGCCTCGTGGGCGTTGTGGTTCGCCACCTCTTTGCCGTGCAGCTTGATGGTCCCTTCGCTGCGATCGCGGATGCCGAACAGGGTCTCCACGATGTCGGTGCGCTTGGCCCCCACCAGACCGGCGATGCCGAGGATCTCCCCCTTGTGCAGGTTGAAGGTCACGTCCTTGATGGAAGGCTGGTTCTTGGCCGTCAGGTGCTCGACCTCGAGGATCACCTCTTTGGGCTGGTTGGTTTTTTCCGGGAAGCGCTGGGTGAGCTCGCGGCCGACCATCATGCCGATGATCTGATCCATGGTCATGCCCTTGAGGGGCTGGGTCGCCACCCACTGGCCATCCCGCAATATGGTGATCTCGTCACAGAGCTGGAAGATCTCTTCCATCTTGTGGGAGATGTAGACGATGCCGCACCCCTTCTCCTTGAGCTTGTTGATGATCTTGAAGAGGTGGTTGACCTCTTTCTCGGTCAGGGAGGAGGTGGGTTCGTCCATGATGACGATCTTGGCGTCATAGGAGAATGCCTTGGCAATCTCGATCATCTGCATCTGGGAAACCGACAGGGTGCCGACCTTGACCCTGGGGTCGATGTCGATGTCCAGCTCCTCGAAGATATGCTTGGTGTCCTGATACATCTTGCCGTGGTCGACAAACAGTCCCTTGGTGGGATAGCGGCCGAGCCACATGTTGTCCATCACGGTGCGTTGCAGTACCAGGTTCAGCTCCTGGTGCACCATGGAAACGCCATTCTCCAGCGCCTCTTTGGACGAGGTGAAGTTGATCTCCTGTCCCTTGAAGAAGATCTTGCCCTGATCCTTCTCGTAGATGCCGAACAGGCACTTGAGCAGCGTGGACTTCCCTGCGCCATTCTCGCCCATCAACGCATGCACAGAATGAGGACGGACCCGTAAATTG
This sequence comes from Aeromonas caviae, assembly GCF_000819785.1. Taxonomy (GTDB): domain Bacteria; phylum Pseudomonadota; class Gammaproteobacteria; order Enterobacterales; family Aeromonadaceae; genus Aeromonas; species Aeromonas caviae. The sequence continues at coordinate 37,025 of NZ_CDBK01000050.1, forward strand.
ACATTATCGAGTGCCTTGACGCCAGGAAAGCTCTTACTGACGTCAATCATCTCCAACAGCCATTCTGATTGTTGCCGTGTTGTCATATCAGCCATCACATCTGGTTGAAAAAAGGGCAAGGGGATCTCCCTTGCCCTGAGGGGAGGAATTACTCGAATTGGGACAGGTTGTCTTTGTCTACGCCCACGTAGGCAACGCGGACGACCTTGTTGTCGATCTTCCAGTTGGTGCCTTCACCGGCCGGCTTGCCTTCGGCCAGGTTCTTGGTCAGCTCGAAGGTGGCCTTGGCCTGGTTGGCCGCATCGTTCAGCACGGTACCGGCCATGGCACCGCTCTTGACCATGGCCAGGGCTTCCGGCAGGGCGTCAACACCGAACACCGGGATGGCGGTCTTGCCCTGGGCCTTCAGGGATTCCACGGCGCCCATCGCCATGCCATCGTTGTTGGCGATGACCACTTCGATCTTGTTGGCGTTCGGACCGGAGATCCAGGCGTCCATCTTGTCCTTGGCCATGGCGGTATCCCACATACCGGTATCCATGTGCAGCTGCTCGGTCTTGATGCCGCCATCGTTCAGGGTCTTGACGACGTAGGTGGTGCGGGCTTCCGCATCCGGGTGGCCAGGCTCCCCCTTGAGCAGCACGAACTGGATGACGCCATCCTTGTTCAGATCCCACTCGGGGTGCGCTTTCCAGTGCTTGGCGATCAGCTGGCCCTGGATGATGCCGGACTCCTTGGAGTCGGTGCCAACGTAGTAGGCCTTGTCATAGCTGGCCAGGTCGGCCGCGCTCGGTTCCTTGTTGTAGAAGACCACGGGGATCTCGTCCGCACGGGCTTTCTCAATCACGACAGGGGCCGCCGCCGGGTCAACCAGGTTGATGGCCAGGGCCTTCACGCCCTTGGCCAGCAGCACGTCGATCTGGTCGTTCTGCTTGGACTGGTCGTTCTGGGAGTCGTTCATCAGCAGTTCCACACCCGGGGTGGCCGCCGCTTCTTTCTCGATGGCCTTGCGCACCACGGCCATGAAGTTGTCGTCGTACTTGTAGACGGTGACCCCGATACGGGTATCGGCCTGGGCTTGGGCTCCCGCCATCAGTCCCATCAGCAAGGTGGCAACTGTCGTGAGTTTTTTCATTGTTATGCTCCGATCTCTATCTGTTTTTTGTAGGGAATGCTGTACACCGTTTGAGCTGGCGCCAGCCTAATGTAATCAGTTTGTTGTGAGGCGGTCTGTGATCCTGGCAACAAAATGAAAACGTTTACACTCTGTTACATAGCCGTAATATTGTTAAAAATTAAATAGTTACGTGAGAAACCGCCTTTGAGTCTCGCCATCTCGCGACGGCGGGTCCGGCTAGCTCAGACGGCAGTGCCACTGATAACGCCCCGGCAACAGCCAGAACTCGGGCCGCACGCTCTGGCTCCAGGAGTCGTCGCCTCCCACCCCCATGTGGAAGCCATCGAGGCACAGGTGCGTGCCCCCCAGGGCCACCAGATCGGTCTGGTGACGGGCTTCGGCCAGCTGCTGCTGACTGTAGCGGCTGACACTGAAGTGGAAGCGCCCCTCCACCGCCAGATCCCCCAGTTGCAGTGCGCGGGTATCGCAGCGCAGTCCGTTGTCGGTGGGGAAGACATAAGGGGTGTGCAACGCCTCGATGGGCAATTGCCAGCGACCGAGATCGGCGGCGAGCCGGCGATCCGGGTAATTCTCGTGGGGGCCAAGCCCCAGCCAGCTCACCGGGGCACCTTCGGCCGGTTCATCGGCCAGCCAGAGCCGGGCACCGATGCGCGGCAGGGAGGGCATATCGGCGGCCACCTCCACCTCGATGGCGAGGTGCATGGCGCCCTCCCCGTCCACCCTGTGATGCCAGCGGGTCAGGATCTTCGGTTCGTCACCCACGAAGTAGCCGTGGTGCGCCGTGATGAAACCCAGCTCCGGACTCGCCTCCAGGCCGAGACAGCGGTGCTGCAGATCATTGAGTCCGGCCTCCTGCCAGCGGGCAATCCAGGCGTTGGGATCGGCATGATCCGCCTCGCTGGTGCCGATATCGTTGTCGAGCGGCGCCCGATAGAAATGATCGGCGATGGCGTCGCGCAGCCGCTCGCGACCCTGCTTCTGCCAGCTGACGATGCGACCACTGGCCTTGTCGAGCTGCCACAGGGAATCTGCGGCGCCAAGCACCCAGTGATCACGCTGCTCGGTCAGGCTGACCGCCGGGCTGACCGCCGGGCAGGCCGACGGCAGCGCCAGGGGCGCGGGCAACAGGCATTGCTGGCGAGCCACCTCGTGACCCGCTCCGGCCCAGGCCGTGGCGGTGGGCTGCACGATGGCGAGATCCAGCCAGGCGAGCGTCCCCGGCGCAAAGGCCGGCAGTTGCTCCAGCAGGGTCAGCGTCACGCTCCCCCGGGGGGCCAGCTCGAGCGGGCATTCACCCTGGCTCACCACCACGCCGTCTTCACACAGACGCCACCGCAGAGTCTCGTTGTCCGTCTCGCGGAACAGGTATTCGCTGCGGATCTCCACCGTCAGCGGCTGGCGACCCTGCAGGGTAAGAACAAAGGGCTGCTGGGCACGCCGGGCTTCAAACAGGGAGGGATGGGGGGTGCGATCGGGGAACAGCAGGCCGTTGCAGCAAAACTGGCGATCGTTGGGAGTGTCGCCGAAATCGCCACCATAGGCCCAGAAATGGCGGCCATCGTCGGTCTGCTTGTCCAGCCCCTGATCGACCCAATCCCAGACAAACCCACCCTGCAGCCGCGGATGATCGCGAAATGCCTGCCAGTAATGGGCATAGCCCCCCAGGCTGTTGCCCATGGCGTGGGCGTATTCGCACAGGATCAGCGGCCGGGTCTCTTCCGGCAGGCCGATCCACTTGGCCAGCGCCCACTTGGGCACCGCCGGGAAGGGTTGATCCTGGTGGGTACGGGCATACATGGGGCAGATGATGTCGGTGGCCGGGGTGTCGGCCCCGCCCCCTTCGTACTGCACCGGGCGGCTGGGATCCGCCCCCTTCACCCAGCGATACATGGCGTCGTGGGCCGGACCATAACCGGATTCGTTCCCCAGGGACCAGATGATGATACAGGGGTGGTTGAAGTCCCTGGCCACCATGCGGGTGACCCGCTCCAGGAAGGCGTTGCTCCAGGCGGGATCCCGCGCCAGCCGCCCCATGGGGGTCATGCCGTGGGTCTCCAGGTTCGCCTCGTCCACCACATAGAGGCCGAGTCGGTCGCACAGGCGATAGAGCTCGGGGTGATTGGGATAGTGGGAGCAGCGCACCGCGTTGAAGTTGTGCCGCTTCATCAGCAGCAGATCCTGCTCCATGTCGGCCGGGGTCACCACGTGACCCGTGGCGGGATGGTGTTCATGGCGATTGGCACCACGAATCAGCAGGGGCTGACCGTTGACCCGCAGCAGGCCGCCACGGATCTCCACCGCCCGAAAGCCCACGTCATGGGCTTCGCTCTCGAGGACGCTTCCCTGCTCGTCCAGCAGGGTCAGGGTGAGGCGATAGAGGTGCGGGGTCTCGGCGCTCCACTTGTGTGGGGCCGTTACCGTCAGGCACAGCTCGGCGCGATCGTCATACACCCCTTTCTCGTCGATGGCCTGGGTGCCGATCTGCTGGCGCAGGGTCGCGACCCGCTCGTCGCCATCATAGAGGTTGGCCTCCACCGACAGACCGGCTCCGTTGGCCGCCTGCAATTCAACCTTGAGGCGGGCATCCCGGTAGCAGGCGTCGAGCTCGGGCGTCACCCGGATATCCATCAGATGACGGGCCGGTTTGTGCAGCAGGCTGACGGAGCGGAAGATGCCGCTCATGCGCCACATGTCCTGATCTTCCAGATAGGAGCCGTCAGACCAGCGCAGCACCAGGACGGCGAGGCGGTTGGCCCCGGCCTGAAGGAAGGGGGTCAGATCGAATTCCGCCGGCAGCCGGCTGTCCTGGGAGTAGCCGACCCAGCGGCCGTTGCAGAAGAGGTGAAACGCGCTGTCCACTCCGTCGAAGATGATCCGGGTCTGCCCCTCGGCCAGCCAGTCCGCAGCAACGGTGAACTCGCGGGAGTAGCAACCGGTGGGATTCTCGGCAGGCACCCGGGGCGGGTCGCAGGGAAAGGGGTACTTGATGTTGGTGTAGATGGGCACATCCGTGACGGGTCGCGCCCCCGGATAGGCCGCAGCCAGTTGCCAGTTGCCCGGCACCTTGATGGGGCAGGCATCCGGCAGATCCTCCACCAGCCACTGCTCCGGCACCCGCTCCGGGGCCTCGAACCAGGAGAACTGCCACTCGCCGTCCAGCAGCAGGCGGGAAGGTGACAACCCCCCTATCCTGGCTTCCCCTTCACTGCGCCAACTGGACAAGGGGGTATGGGCTGGCAACCGGTTCACGGCGGTGATCCCCTGGGTCTGCCAATCCTGACGGGCCACTATCTCCCTGAGCATGCTTCACTTCTCCCTGCATTCACGCTGAAAACCACTGCAGTGTAGGAGAGTTTTGCCCGGTGATCGGCGATCCCGCTCACACAGATGTAAACGATTACACTCGTTTTGTTAAGTAAAACGGAGTAAAAATCGGATAAATCCGAGTAAATAACCCCACGGGGGAAAAGCGGACCTTCGGAAGGGCAAAAGATGCCCGGGAGTGTGAAACCGGGAGGCAATGGCCGAACCAGCTGAGCAAGCCATGGCAAAGACCCGACATCACGCCCCCCCCGCTCCATCAGGTGCTGGAGCGCCTCAACCCGGTTCCGGGCACGCACGCAGCCCGGCCTCTCGAAGGAGTGTGCAGAGGCCACGAGAGCCCCTGCCCGGCGCAGAGAAAAGCCATGACGGGCGTCTGGCAGGATCTGGCAAGAAGTGAGGCTCGGCAGACCGGGGGAGAGGGGCTCGTGACAGACGAGCGGGAAGAACTGGCGAGTTCGGCAGGCAGGGAGCGTGAGGGGACGGTTGTCACTCCTCAGACAGTCCTTTATGGTCTGCGCTAGCCATGCTCTGAGCTACCTATCGTCTGAGCTATGGGGGCGCTTTATATGCTGCAGTACGGGTTCGCCAGGTGCAGCGCTTGCGCCGACGGGGCGCAAGCGCTGCGATCAGGACCTGACGGGAGCGACCGAATGGCGGTTGATCAGGGTGGGGGTATAGATGCGGCTCTGCACCGATTCGCTCTCCCCTGCGGCGAGTTGCAGCGCCAGCTTGGCCGCCTGGGCCGCCATCAGCTCGATGGGATAGCGCATGGTGGAGAGCTTGGGTCTCAGGTATCTGGCGTAGATGATGTCATCGAAGCCCACCACCGACACCTCTTCCGGCACCTTGAGGCCGTTGTCCGCCAGCACGGAGATGGCCCCTGCCGCCATGGCGTCGTTGTAGGCCACCACCGCCGTGATGGGCAACCCCTTGGCCAGCAGGTTGAGCATGGCGCGCTCGCCCCCCTCTTCATTGGGCATGCCGCTCTCCACCAGCTCGGGATCGGCGAAGACCTCCGCCTCCGCCAGGGCATCCTGATAGCCCTGGTGGCGCAACAGCGCATCCTCGATGGCGTGATCCGAGCTCAGGAAGGCGATATGGCGGTGGCCGAGATCCAGCAGATGACGGGTGGCGGTCGCCGCACCCTGGCGGTTGTTGAGGGCGATGCAGCGCCCCCTCAGACTCGGAATGTCGCGGTTGATCAGCACCATGCCGGGGGCGCGCAGGGCGTAGTCGACCAGCTCCTCGTCGCCGAGCGCCTTGCTGTGCACCACCAGTGCCTCGCAGCGTTTGCCGATGAGCAGCTCGATGGCCTCCCGCTCCTGCTGGGCGCGGTGAAAACCATTACCCATCAACAGGTGCAAGCCCTGCTCCACCGCCACCGCCGCGACCCCTTTGACCAGGGCGCCGAAGAAAGGATCCGCCACGTCACCCACCACCACTCCCATGGTGTCACAGGTCTGGCTGACCAGGGCCCGCGCGTTGGCGTTGGGGGTATAGCCCAGCTCGGCCATGGCCTTCAGCACCACCTCGCGGGAGGCGGCACTGGCCTTGGGTGAGTTGTTCATCACCCGTGAAACCGTTGCCACTGACACATTGGCCAAACGGGCGACATCCTTGATGGTGCTCATGCTGTTTTCACTTATTTCACGCTGCAACTGGCCGCATTATACCGTTCAATGTCACTGATAACAGGGGGAAAAATCAGAACTTGCCACATTGGTCGATGAAAACAAGTGTAATCGTTTACACATATTTGTTAAGCAGCTCACAGTTTGCCCGTCAGCCCCTCGGCTAGACTCCTGCTCAGGCTTTCCTGATGCGAGGAGTTGAGGGTGGAACAACGGATGAAAGTACTGGTCACCGGCGGTTGCGGCTACATCGGCAGCCACACCTGTCTGGCCTTGCAGGCCGCAGGCATGGAGCCCGTGGTGGTGGACAACCTCTGCAACAGCAAGGCGAGCGTCCTGACCCGTGTCGCCGCCATCAGCGGGCACGAGCCCCGCTTCTACGAGGGGGACATCCGTGACCCGGCCCTGCTGGATCGCATCTTCAGCGAGCAGCACATCGACGCCGTGATCCACTTCGCCGCCCTCAAGGCGGTCGGCGAGTCGACCCGCATCCCGCTGGACTACTACGAGAACAACCTGAGCGGCACCCTGGTATTGCTGCAGGCGATGAAACGGGCCGGGGTACGCAATCTGGTGTTCAGCTCGTCGGCCACCGTCTACGGCGATCCCGCCAGCACCCCGATCCGGGAGGATTTCCCCCGCAGCGCCACCAACCCATACGGCCGATCCAAGCTGATCATCGAGGAGATCCTCGAGGATCTGCAGCGGGCCGAGCCCCACTGGAGCATGACCCTGCTGCGCTATTTCAATCCCGTCGGCGCCCACGAGTCCGGCACCCTGGGGGAGGATCCCCAGGGCATCCCCAACAATCTGATGCCGTTTTTGACCCAGGTCGCCATCGGCCGACGCGACTGCCTCTCGGTCTTTGGTAACGATTACCCAACCGTCGACGGCACCGGGGTGCGCGACTACATCCATGTGATGGATCTCGCCGAAGGGCACGTCAAGGCTCTGGAACACTGCGCCGGACGGGGCGGTGTCCACGCCTACAACCTGGGCACGGGCCAGGGCCAGAGCGTGTTGCAGATGGTCGCGGCGTTCGAGGCCGCCTGCGGTCGGCCCCTTCCCTACCGGATCGAGCCACGGCGCCCCGGCGACATCGCCGAGTGCTGGGCCGATCCCGCCAAGGCCGCTCGGGAACTGGACTGGCACGCCAGCCGGGATCTCGCCGCCATGTGCGCCGACAGCTGGCGCTGGCAGTCCGCCAACCCCAATGGTTACGAGGCGTAGGCCCTGGCCTGCGCCTTCGGATGTATTCAACTCACACACTGGAGTGATGATGTTCAACCCCGTTGATCACCCCCACCGCCGCTTCAACCCGCTCACCGGCCAGTACGTGCTGGTCTCCCCTCACAGGGCCAAGCGCCCCTGGCAAGGCCAGGTCGAGAAGGTGAGCCTGGCGCCGAGCCAGGCCCATGATCCCGACTGCTTCCTCTGTGCGGGCAACACCCGGGTGACCGGCGATATCAACCCCGACTATCAGGGCACCTTCGTCTTTACCAACGACTTCGCCGCCCTGATGCAGGACACCCCGGCCGCTGACGCGGCGCCGGATCCCCTGCTGAAGCTGGAAGCCGCCCGGGGCACCAGCCGGGTCATCTGCTTCTCGCCGGATCACGGCAAGACCCTGCCCGAGCTGCCCCTGCCCGCCATCGAAGGGGTGATCACCACCTGGATGGACCAGGTGGCCGAGCTCTCTGACCAGTGGGAATGGGTCCAAGTCTTTGAAAACAAGGGCGCCGTCATGGGCTGCTCCAACCCTCACCCTCACGGCCAGCTCTGGGGCAGCGACTTCCTGCCCAACGAGATTGCCCGGGAAGAGGCGCACCAGCGCGCCTGGCTGGCCGAACACGGCCGCCCCCTGCTGCTGGACTATGTAGAGCGGGAGCTGGCGGATCGCTCCCGCATCGTGGTGGAGACCGCCCACTGGCTGGCGGTGGTGCCCTTCTGGGCGGCCTGGCCGTTCGAGACCCTGCTGCTGCCCAAGGCCCATGCCCCCTCCATGCTGGATCTCACCCGGGAACAGCAACAGGATCTGGCCATCGCGCTCAAGGAGCTCACCAGCCGCTACGACAACCTGTTCCAGTGCAGCTTCCCCTACTCCATGGGCTGGCACTTCGCCCCGCCCCGTTCCGACTGCCCCGAGGCGTGGCAACTGCACGCCCACTTCTATCCTCCCCTGCTGCGCTCCGCCACGGTGCGCAAATTCATGGTGGGCTTCGAGATGCTGGCCGAGACCCAGCGCGATCTTACCCCGGAACAGGCGGCGGAACGGCTGCGCGCCCTCAGTCCCATCCACTACAACGACCAGAACCAGTCCAACGAGGAGGCCCTATGACCCCGAGCCAGCGCGTCAGCGCCGTGTTTGCCGAGCAGTTTGAGCAACAACCCGACCTGCTGGTCCGGGCTCCAGGCCGCGTCAACCTCATCGGCGAGCACACCGACTACAACGACGGCTTCGTGCTGCCCTGCGCCATCGACTACGAGACCTGCGTCGCCATCGGCCTGCGCGGCGACAACCTGGTCGAAGTGATCGCCGCCGACTACGACAACCAGCGCGACCGGTTCAGTCTCGATCAACCCATCGATCACCACCCCAGCCAGCGCTGGAGCGACTACATCCGCGGCGTGGTGAAACACCTGCAGGCACGGGGCCACGCCCTGCGCGGCCTTAATCTGGTGGTCTCCGGCAACGTGCCCCAGGGGACGGGTCTCTCCTCCTCCGCTTCCCTGGAGGTGGCCATCGGCCAGGCCTTCAAGGAGGCCCAGGGGCTGGCCATCAGCCAGGCGGAAATCGCCCTCAACGGCCAGCAGGCGGAGAACCAGTTCGTCGGCTGCAACTGCGGCATCATGGATCAGATGATCTCCGCGAGCGGCAAGCAGGATCACGCCCTGCTGCTCGATTGCCGCTCCCTGGAGACCCGGCTCATCCCCATGCCCACCGATCTGGCGGTGCTCATCGTCAACTCCAACGTGCGCCGCGGCCTGGTGGACAGCGAATACAACACCCGTCGTCAGCAGTGCGAAACCGCCGCCCGTCACTACGGGGTCAAGGCCCTGCGCGACCTGGATCTGGCCACGCTGGAAGCGGGCAAGGCCGGTCTGGACGAGGCCTGCTATCGCCGTGCCCGCCACGTGGTCGGCGAAAACGCCCGCACCCTGGCGGCGGCCGATGCGCTGGCACAGGGCGATCTGGTGCGCCTCGGCGGGCTGATGGGCCAGTCCCACGCCGCCATGCGCGATGACTTCGAGATCACCGTGCCCCCCATCGACGGCCTGGTGGAGATCATCAAGGCCCGGATCGGCAGCGAAGGCGGTGTGCGCATGACCGGCGGCGGCTTTGGCGGCTGCGTGGTCGCCCTGCTGCGCCCCGAGAAGGTGGCCGAGGTGATCGCCGTGGTGGAGGCGGAATACCCGGCCCGTTTCGGCCTCAAGGCGGACTGCTACGTCTGCCGTGCCAGCGCAGGGGCCGGCAGACTGTAACGCACGCCTGACAACGGGTGACGCCCCCTGCCCGGCACTCGCGACGCCGACAGGGGGCGACGGGATCACGACGGGGAACCGCAAACCATGATGAGATTCGAGCTGGAAAACGAGGAGGGACTGCGGCTGCGCGGTCTCGCATACGGGGCCACCCTCACCTCCCTCACCCTGCCGGTGGCGGGAGAGCGGCGGGAGGTGCTGCTGGGTTGCGCCGACGAGGCCTACCTCACCCAGCAGGTATGGCTGGGGGCCGTGGCGGGGCGCTTTGCCAACCGCATCGGCGGCGCCCGCCTTGAGCGGGAAGGCCAGTGCTGGACGCTGGACGCCAACCAGGGGGCCAACTGCCTGCACGGCGGGCGCGACGGGTTCCATCGCCGCACCTGGCAGATCAAGGAGCAGGAGGCGGACAGGGTCAAGCTGGCGCTCCTCTCCCGGGCGGGGGATCAGGGCTTTCCCGGCAATCTGAGGGTGAGCCTGGAGTATCGGCTGGAGCAGTGCGATCTGGTGGTCGACTTCTGCGCCAGCACGGACGCCCCCAGCCCGGTCAGCCTCACCAGCCACGCCTACTTCAACCTGGATGGCGGTGGCGACATCCGCCACCACACCATCAGCCTAGACGCCGACCGCTACCTGCCCACGGATGACCAGAGCCTGCCGCTGGCCATCGCCCCGGTGGAAGGCCCCTTCGATCTGCGCGCCCCCCGCCCCATCGGCCAGGCGTGGCTGGACCACCCCCAGCAGCAGTTGGCCAAGGGGTACGATCACGCATTTCTACTCAACAACAGCGATTTTGAGCCTGCTGATGAGCCGTTTGGTGGGTCCAGCCAGCCATGGGCCGCCCGGGTGATCTCGGGGGATGGCAAGCTGACCATGGCGGTCTACACCAACCAGCCCTCCCTGCAGTTCTACAGCGGCAACTGGCTGACCGGCACACCGGATCGTCAGGGCCGACCCTACCGGGATTACGACGGCTTCTGCCTGGAGGCCCAGCAATTGCCCGACAGCCCGAACCGGCCCGCCCTCGGCGATCCCTGGTTGCTGCCGGGGCAGCGTTATCGCCACCAGACCCGTTATCGCTTTATTCCTGCCCCCTGACAGCCCCGCTCGGGCAGACGAAGGGGCCCGGGCGCGCCGCCACGTCATGGCAGCCCCGGCCCCGATGGCACCGCCGAATCAGCCGGGGTGAGGCCCGCCGCAGGGCACGTCGCTCCTCATTGCACACCAGCCAAGGAACCGCACCGTGATGGATGACAACTACCTCGCCGCCCCCGACCGCTACCAGCGCCAGCCCTACCGACCGGCGGGCCGCCACGGCCTGCGCCTGCCCGGCATCGGTCTGGGCCTTTGGCACAACTTCGGCGCCGGGAGCGATCCCGCCACCGCGAAGGCCATGGTGCATCAGGCGTTCGATCTGGGGATCACCCACTTCGATCTCGCCAACAACTACGGGCCCCCACCGGGATCTGCCGAACTGACCTTCGGCACGCTGCTAAAGAGGAGCCTGGCTCCCTATCGGGACGAGCTCATCATCGCCAGCAAGGCGGGCTACGTGATGTGGGACGGCCCTTACGGCGATGGCGGCAGCGCCAAGTACCTCTTCGCCAGCCTGCACCAGAGCCTGCGCCGTCTGGGCCTCGACTACGTGGACATCTTCTATCACCACAGGCCGGATCCCCGCACCCCGCTCGAGGAGACCTGCCAGGCACTGGCCCTGATGGTGCGCCAGGGCAAGGCGCTCTACATCGGCCTCTCCAACTACCCGGCTCCGCTCGCGGCCAAGGCTGCCGCCCGGCTGGCGGAGCTCGGCACCCCCTGCCTGGTCAACCAGCTCAAATACTCCCTGTTCCAACGCGATATTGAGCCCGACACCCTGCCGGCCTGCCGGGAGCACGGCATGGGGGTGGTCGCCTTCTCGCCCCTGGCGGGGGGGCTGCTGAGCGATCGCTACCTGGCGGGCATTCCCGCGGATTCCCGCGCCGCCAGTGCCAGCCCCTTCCTCACGGCGGACCAGATCACCGAGGAGAAGCTCGCCACCGTCCGCGCCCTGCATGCACTGGCCCTGCAACGGGGTCAGTCCCTGTCGCAACTCGCACTGCAATGGGTGCTGCGCGACCCCGTGGTGAGCTGCGCCCTGATCGGCGCCAGCCATCCCCAACAGATAACGAGCGCCGTCGACGCCCTGGGGCAGCCCCCCCTGGACGATGATCTTCAACAGAAAATCCTGTCCATACTGGCCTGACAGCACAAAGAGATCATAAAACAGAGGTCAACTGGCGTGACTGACCTGTCAGAACGTGACGGGGCCGTCATGGCTTCTGACAGCATGCGGCAAGCCGCGCCCTGCATGGTCCGCCAGCGCCCTTTCCCGGCCGGAACAGGGCGCTGAAATCCCCAATATTCACTGGTTGCCCGCGCGATTTTCCGCCATCATTGGCCGCCCCGACCCGTTCGGGGTTGATTTTATCCAGACCCCATAACCAAGAGATCTGCACCATGACCGAATCCTACGCCCTGTTCGTCGCCTTTGTGCTGGGCATAGTGGAAGGCCTGACCGAGTTCCTCCCCGTCTCCTCCACCGGCCACATGATCATCGTCGGCCACCTCCTCGGGTTTGAAGGACCCAAGGCCGCCACCTTCGAGGTGGTTATCCAGCTCGGCTCCATCCTGGCAGTGGTCGTCATGTTCTGGCGCCGCCTGTTCGGACTCATCGGCATTCACTTCGGTCAGAAACCGACCCCGGGCCACGCGACCCTCTCCCTGGTGCACGTCATCCTCGGCATGCTGCCTGCCGTGGTCGTCGGGCTGGCTATCCACAGCTGGATCAAGGCCAATCTGTTCGGGCCGGAAACCGTGATGTATGCCCTGGTGGCCGGTGGCATCCTGCTCATCATCGCCGAAAAGTTCCGCCCCGCCGTGACCGCGGAGACCCTGGACGACATCAGCTACAAGCAGGCCTTCGGCATCGGTCTGTTCCAGTGCCTGGCACTCTGGCCCGGTTTCTCCCGCTCCGGTGCCACCATCAGCGGCGGCATGCTGATGGGCATCAGCCGCCACGCGGCAGCGGAATTCTCCTTCATCATGGCGGTACCCATGATGATCGCGGCCAGCGGCCTGGATCTCTACAAGAGCCGCGATTTCCTCTCCATGGCGGACTTCCCCATGTTTGCGGTGGGCTTCGTCACCGCCTTCGTGGTGGCCATGGTCGCCATCAAGACCTTCCTGGCGCTGATCCGTCGTCTCGACTTCATCCCGTTCGCCATCTACCGCTTCCTGCTGGCCTTCGTCGTCTACCTGGTCTTCGTGGCCTGATGGGCTTCGCCGCCAAGCAACACAAAAGGGACCCGAGGGTCCCTTTTTTGTTGCCGTGATACCGCCTCAGTCGCGCAGCAGCCCGCTATCGCCGAGCCGCCGTGAGCCCAACTCAATAGAGGTGCTGGCTGATGCCGTTGAGCAGCCGTGACAACCCCTTGGTGAACTGCACGGGGGCATCCTGCACCGTGTAGCAGAGGCAGCCGTCCGGGGTACGGGGGCTGTGGGCGTGGCTGGCGTCACGCCAGATGAAATCCCCCGCCTGATAGCGGGTGTCGCCATCCTCGATGGTGCCCGCCAGCAGCAGGGTCAGCTCATATCCCTTGTGGGTGTGCTCGGGGATCCGCCCCCCCGCCTCGATGTGCAGCAGGTTGGCGCGCGCCCCCATCTCGTCCAGGGGCAGGCTGACCTGACGGATGGCCCCGAGATGACGCCACCTGGGGGCATGATGCCGTGCCAATGCCCGCGGCAGCCGGTAACTGTGACCCGCCACCCTGAGCTCTGGCCTCGGGCTCTCGGGAAGGGCGAGCGCCGCCTCCGTCGCCACCGGCTGTTGCAGTATGCCCGCCAGCATGGCATCGAATCCGGCGGGCAGCGCCTCGTCCGGCGCGTCAGGGGCGAGATGCTGGCACGCCAGCGCCTCTTCAAATTCCTTCACCCGGGCGGCGCACTCGGGGCAGAACTCGCAATGGGCGGAGACACCGACGGCCAGCGGCAGGGGCAGCTCGTCGGCGGCGAAGGCGCGCAGCATGGGTTCAGTCGGATGGGTCTTAATCATGGCCTTGCTCCACTTGTTCCTTCAGTTTCTGTAGTGCCAGCCGCAGCCGGGACTTGATGGTGCCAAGGGGCACGCCGAGCCGGTCGGCCAGCTCCTGCTGGGAGAGCTCCTGCAGGTAGATGCCGCGCACCACCTGCTGCTGCGGCTCCGGCAGCGTGGCGACATAGTGGGCCATCTGGCGGGTCAGCACCGCGTCTTCACCGCCGCTCAGGTGCTCCTCTTCGGCCCGGAACTCCAGCAGCGGCCAGATCTCCTCGGCGCAGAGCTCCTCCTTGCTGGCGCGGCGGCGACGCAGCATGTCAAAGCTCTGGTTGCGCATCACTGTGTAGATCCAGGTGGTGGCGGCGCCCTTGTCGGGGTGATAGAGCCGTGCCTTCTGCCAGACCAGCAGCATGGTCTCCTGCACCAGTTCCATGGCGTTGGCTTCGCTGCCGAGGTGGCGCAGCCCGTAGCTGCGGATGCGCGGCGCGAAGTGGTGGAACAGGGTGGCGAAGGCAGCCTTGTCGGCACGCTCGGCCACCCGGACCAGCAAAGATGTGAGGTCGCCGTCTGGGTTGTCCATGGGGGGCGATGTCCTGCGTGGAGCCGATTGTGGTTGGCCAGTATATGCCATTGCGCCATCCCTCGCGTGTGGTGTTCACCCCCAATACGGTGAGCGAGGAAAAAGGATCACCGGGAAGGGGAATTCAATGGCTCGCGACCAGCAGACCGCTCAGCAGGGAGAGGGTGGGCTGGTTGTCCTTGGCCGCCACCAGCCACTGTTTTTGCTCCACCGGGATGGGCAGCACCTCCAGCCAGCGCTGGGCGACCCAGCTCGCATCCTCCCAGTCCGGCTCCGGATAGAGGGCCGCGTACTCCGGATAGTCGTTGAACACGTCCTGCAACGCCTTGGCCAGGGAGTGCTGATCCGCCTGGAGCCTGCCGCTCTGCCAGGGGGGCAGGGGCTCCACCTCGCCGACCCGCAGACCGTCCTCTTCCTGCCAGAGATCCGTGATGCGCACCCGCTCCACCCCGAGCACCGTGATGCCGAGCAAACCATCGGGCAGCAGATCGAAATCGATGATGCGCACCCGGGTGGCGATGGGGTACATGTTGCGCAGCGCGTCGGGCTGGCGGGGGTCCAGCATGCAGAGCGCGAACTCCCGCTCCCGGGACTCGGCGATCATGCGCTGGTATCTGGGCTCGAAGATGCGCAGCGGCATGATGCCGCCCGGCAGCAGGTGAGCGGAGAGTGGAAACAGTACCAGTGTCATGGGAATCATCCTCCAACGGCGTCCTCAAAGGATACGACCGCCACGGGAAGCGGGATCATTCAGATCGAATCGGTATAAATAACCCTGTCATAATCAGGGAAAAATAGCCTGGACAAGCCGTTTCGTTATGCAGTAGAAATGGATAACCACCACTTATCCAAATCAATATCCTGCAATGTGGTGGAAAACGCAGTGAAATATCCGCCACACCTACGGGTGCGGGCCGTTCCTATAGTTTTCTCGGCCCGATGCGGGTAAAATTCACGCCCTTATCCAGTCAGTCACTTTTCGACGCGCAACCTCGGTGGTCAGTTATGAAAGAGCATATTCATCATCTACTTGAACAAACGGTAGCCAATCTCAAGTCCGCAGGCGTCCTGCCCGCCGACCTGGAAGCCCGGGTGCAAGTAGACCGATGCAAGGAGAAGGCTCACGGCGACCTGGCCACCAACCTGGCCATGCTGCTGGCCAAACCGGCCCGCAAGAACCCCCGCGAGCTGGCCGCTGCCATCATCGAGCACCTGCCTGCCTCCGATCTGATCGCCAAGGTCGAGATCGCCGGCCCCGGCTTCATCAACTTCTTCTTCGACCCGAGCTGGCTGGCCGGTCAGGTGGAAGCCATGGTGACCTCCGACAACGCCAACGTGAAACTGCCGGCGCCGCAGACCGTGGTGGTGGACTACTCCGCCCCCAACGTGGCCAAGGAGATGGCGGTGCACCACATCCGCTCCACCGTGCTTGGTGACGTGGCCGCCCGCGCCCTCGAATTCCTGGGCCACAAGGTGGTGCGTGCCAACCACATCGGCGACTGGGGCACCCAGTTCGGCATGCTGATCGCCTATCTGGAGAAGATGGCCAACGAGCACGCCTCCGACATGGAGCTCAAGGACCTGGAAGCCTTCTACACCCAGGCCAAGCGTCACTACGACGAAGACGAAGCCTTCGCCGAGCGCGCCCGCAACTACGTGGTGAAACTGCAAGGTGGCGATGAGTACTGCCGCACCATGTGGAAGAAGCTGGTCGACATGACCATGGAGCAGAACCAGCGCAACTACGACCGTCTGAACATCTCCCTGTCCAACAAGGACATCATGGGCGAGTCCATGTACAACGACATGCTGCCGCAGATCGTTGCCGACCTGAAAGCCAAGGGGCTGGCAGTCGAGAGCGAAGGGGCCACCGTGGTCTTCCTGGACGAGTTCAAGAACAAGGATGGCGAGCCCATGGGCGTCATCATCCAGAAGAGCGACGGCGGTTTCCTCTACACCACCACCGACATCGCCTGCGCCAAATACCGTTACGAGAACCTGGGCGCCGACCGGGTCATGTACTTCATCGACTCCCGTCAGCACCAGCACCTGATGCAGGCCTGGACCATCACCCGCAAGGCGGGCTATGTGCCGGAGTCCGTGCCCCTCGAGCACCACGCCTTCGGCATGATGCTGGGCAAGGACGGCCGTCCCTACAAGACCCGCTCCGGCGGCACCGTCAAGCTGGTTGACCTGCTGAACGAAGCGGAAGAGCGCGCCAGCGCCCTGCTGGAGAGCCGCAACAGCGACCTCTCTGCCGAAGAGAAGGCCCAGGTGGTGCACGCCATCGCCATGGGCGCGGTCAAGTATGCGGATCTCTCCAAGAACCGCACCACCGACTACATCTTCGACTGGGATCTGATGCTGTCGTTTGAAGGCAACACGGCGCCGTACCTGCAATACGCCTACACCCGTATCCAGTCCATCTTCCGCAAGGCCGGCGTCGATGCCGATACCCTAAGCGGCAAGGTGGTCCTGAGCGAAGACGCCGAAGAGACCCTGGCCCAGAAGCTGATCCAGTTCTCCGACGCGGTCAACGGCGTGGCGGACAAGGGGATGCCGCACCTGCTCTGTACCTATCTGTACGAGCTCTCCGGCAACTTCATGACCTTCTACGAAGCCTGCCCGATCAACAAGGACGGCGTGGACGAGGCGACCCGCCAGAGCCGTCTGCTGCTGTGCGCCGCCACCGCCAAGGTGCTCAAGCTGGGCCTGGGCGTGCTGGGCATCCACACCCTGGAGCGCATGTAATAGATGGCGACCCGGGATTACGTCGGCAACAGCCCGAGACGACGGGCGGGTGGCCGTAACATCAAGAAAGCGGCCCCTCGCCGCTTTCCTGTTATCCCGGCACTGCTGGCCGGGGCCCTGGTCGTCGGTTTCGGCGCCTTCCTCTACCTCATCAACGGCAAGGGCGCCGATGCCCCCACCATCGAAGAGCAGGTGAAGGCCAACAAACCCAAGGCACAGGGCAATACCCTGCCCCAGGAGAAGTGGAGCTACATCGAGCGGCTGGAGAACAAGCAGGTGGACATCATAGAGCCGCCGCCCCAGCCGGGCGTGCTGCCGCCCCCGCCCGCCGAGACCATGACCCTGCAACCGGAGAAGCTGCCCAAGCCGGTCGCGACCGACATTCCCCAGCCGGGAACCCCCATCGGTCAGGTGAAGCCCTATCAGCCGCAACCGGTGCAGCCGACCAAGCCGGCCACCGGCGCCCCGGTCGCCAGCGCCCGGGAGCAGGTGATCGACCAGAAGGCCGAGCGTGAGCGGATGGAGCGGGAGATCCGCGCCGAACTGGAGCGGGAGCGTGCCGAGGCCGCCAGGGCCAAGGCGGCGACCCAGGCTACCCAGACCGCAGCCGCCGACGGCGGCCGCTACATGATGCAGTGTGCCGCCCTGCGCTCCCAGGATTCCGCAGAATCCCTCAAGGCGCGCATCGCCTTCACCGCCGGGCTCTCCTCCAGTCTGCAGGTGGTGAACGGGGCCGGTGGCGCCGTCTACAAGGTGATGGTGGGCCCCTTCAACGGCAAGGCGGCGGCCGACGCGGCCAACCGCAAGCTGCAGGGCTCGGGCATCAGCGGCTGCATCCCCAAGAAGGGGTGATCGCTGCGTCCATGCACAGGGCCGGGTGGCAACACCCGGCCCTGTTTCTTTTGGCGCCATCCCGCGCCCACCCGATCCCTCCTCCGCGATCCGTGCTCGGCACAGGCTTGAAAAGCCGTTTTGCCATCCCCATCTTTTCCTCCATGCACAGTCAGGCCGTCATTCGGCTCAAGCGAGGTAAGTAAAGTGACTACCATAGTTTCAGTTCGCCGCAACGGTCAGGTCGTCATCGGTGGCGATGGCCAGGTTTCTCTTGGCAACACCGTCATGAAGGGCAACGCCCGCAAGGTTCATCGCCTCTACAACGGCAAGGTACTGGCTGGTTTCGCCGGCGGCACCGCCGACGCCTTCACCCTGCTCGAGCGCTTCGAAGCCAAACTGCAGGCCCATCAGGGCAACCTGGAGCGCGCCGCCGTGGCGCTGGCCAAGGACTGGCGCACCGATCGCGCCCTGCGCCGCCTCGAGGCGCTGCTGGCCGTCGCCGACGAGCACAAATCCTTCATCATCACCGGCAACGGTGACGTGGTGCAGCCGGAGCACGATCTCATCGCCATCGGCAGCGGCGGCAACTTCGCCCAGTCCGCCGCCATCGCCCTGCTGGAGAACACCGAGCTGGATGCCAGGACCATCGTCGAGAAGTCCCTCAAGATTGCGGGCGACATCTGTGTGTTCACCAACGGCAACCACACCATCGAAGTGCTGGATTATTCAGCTAAATAAGTCGGCGAAATAGGGCCGCCAAATAAGGCCGCCTTGCCAGACACCCCATTTTCCAAGGGGTGGGCCCTGCCCGCCCCGGATACAGGAACGCCATCATGTCCGAGATGACCCCGAGAGAAATCGTCCACGAGCTGGACAGACACATCATTGGTCAGGCCGACGCCAAGCGCGCGGTCGCCGTCGCCCTGCGCAACCGCTGGCGTCGGATGCAGCTCTCCGAGGAGATGCGCCACGAGGTGACCCCGAAGAACATCCTGATGATAGGCCCCACCGGTGTCGGCAAGACCGAGATCGCCCGCCGCCTGGCCAAGCTGGCCAACGCCCCCTTCATCAAGGTGGAAGCGACCAAGTTCACCGAAGTAGGCTATGTGGGCAAGGAAGTGGACAGCATCATCCGCGATCTGACCGATGTCGCCATCAAGCTGGTGCGCGAGACCGAGATGGAGAAGATGAAATACCGCGCCGAGGAAGCCGCCGAAGAGCGCATCCTCGACGCCCTGCTGCCCAACCCGCGCAACAGCTGGGGTGAGGAAGAGAAAGCCGACAACTCCAACACCCGCCAGATCTTCCGCAAGAAACTGCGGGAAGGTCAGCTGGATGACAAAGAGATCGAGCTGGATCTGGCCGCCTCCCCCATGGGTGTCGAAATCATGACCCCGCCGGGCATGGAAGAGATGGCCAACCAGTTGCAGGGACTGTTCCAGAACCTGGGCCAGAACCAGAAGAAGAAGCGCAAGATCAAGGTCAAGGAGGCCATGAAGGCGCTGATCGAAGAGGAAGCGGCCCGCCTGGTCAACCCGGAAGAGCTGAAGCAGAAGGCCATCGCCTCCGTCGAGAACAACGGCATCGTCTTCCTCGACGAGATCGACAAGATCT
>NZ_CDBK01000050.1:56525-57447 GCF_000819785.1 Aeromonas caviae
CGACGAGATCGACAAGATCTGCAAGCGCGGCGAGAGCTCCGGCCCGGACGTTTCCCGTGAAGGGGTTCAGCGCGACCTGCTGCCGCTGGTCGAGGGCTGCACCGTCAACACCAAGCACGGCATGGTCAAGACCGATCACATCCTGTTTGTCGCCTCCGGTGCCTTCCAGATCGCCAAGCCGTCCGACCTCATCCCCGAGCTGCAGGGCCGTCTGCCGATCCGGGTCGAGCTGACCGCCCTGACCACCGAAGACTTCGAGCGCATCCTGACCGAGCCGAACGCCTCCCTGACCGATCAGTACAAGGCGCTGATGGCCACCGAAGGGGTCAACATCGAGTTCACCCAGGATGGCATCCGCCGTCTGGCCGAAGCGGCCTGGCAGGTCAACGAGCGCACCGAGAACATCGGCGCCCGTCGTCTGCACACCGTGATGGAGCGGCTGATGGAAGACATCTCCTATGACGCCTCCGAGAAATCAGGCGAGACCTTCGTCATCAACACCGACTACGTCAACGCCCACCTCGGCAAGCTGATTGAAGACGAGGATCTGAGCCGTTTCATTCTGTAACAGGTTGATCGATAACGAGGAGCTGAGCGGTTTACTATCCTGCCCAATCCCATAGCAAGACGCCTCCCCTGTGGAGGCGTCTTCGTTTTCAGCGTTCTCCCGACTCGCAGCCGTCCCGGGCCACATCACCCTGCACGGCACGCTCCCCCCTTCCCGCCAGCCAGAGCGCACTCATCAGCAGCAAGGCCGTCAGGGCGAAGGTGACCCGGGTGGCAAACGCCAGCTCGTCCGCCGTCGCTAGGGGGAGATCGGGCCGCCCCGCCAGGGCGGCGAACAGGCCCCCCAGTCCCGCCGCCCCCATCAGCTGGCCCAGGTTGCGCGACAGGGTCAGCAGCCCGGCCACGGCGCCCCGGC
>NZ_CDBK01000051.1 GCF_000819785.1 Aeromonas caviae
AGATTGGGGGTGGGGACGGCAAGGTGAACGGGTCGCCGCCATCAGCCCCAATGCGGCCTGGTTGTCGGGCAACGGATGCCACCATCACATCGGATCTAAGGAGTCATATGGAAGGTGAAATGACCATGCAGCCAGCGGCTGCGGGCAGGGGGCTGGCCCATACCCTCAAGGACGATGTCTACGGCATGGTGCTCGGGGTCATGTTTATCGCCGTGGGGCTCAATCTGCTCAAGTGTTCCGGCATGATCACCGGTGGCATCGCGGGCATCGCCCTGCTGATCGCCCATGTCAGCACCCTGCCCATCGGCGTGCTCTTCTTCCTGGTGAACCTGCCCTTCATGGTGTTCTGCTACGTCACCATGGGGCGCGCCTTCACCCTCAAGACGCTGATCGTCAACGTCGCCCTCTCGGCTGCCACCCAGGCGGTGCCGCTGCTGCTGACGGTGAGCTATGTCCACCCCCTGTTTGCCGCTCTGGTGGGGGGAACCTTCCTCGGCATGGGGGTCTTGTCTCTGGCGCGCCACAATGCCTCCGTGGGGGGCACCGGCGTGGTGACGCTCTGGTTGCAACGGCGCACCGGCATCAATGCGGGAAAGAGCCAGATGGTGCTGGATGTGCTGGTGTTTGCGCTCTCTCTGCTCACCCTGCCGCTTCCCCTGCTGCTCTGGTCAACCCTGAGTGCGCTGGCCATGAACGCCATGCTGATGAACTGGCACAAGCCGGGCCGCTATCAGGGGAACTGAACCCCGGTCTGGCTGACGGCTGAGAGGGAAAAAAGGCCGTTCCGGGAGACTGGCGGCAGAAAGGGGCTCAACGGCAAAAAAGATCATCTTGTCGGGAAAAACGGCATGGTTACGGCTGAATTTATTGGTTTTTTGCCCTGTTGGTGGCGTTAAATCGGGCTACGCCATAAAAAATTCAAAAAACTTCTTTACCACTGCCCAATGCATGAGTAAAATTTGTCGGCAATATTTTACACCCCCACTCCTCAACGGTGAGATATTGCCATGCTCAGGATTGCCAAAGAAGCGCTGACCTTCGACGATGTACTGTTGGTTCCAGCCCACTCCACTGTTCTCCCCAATACCGCCGACCTGCGTACCAAGCTCACGTCTGCGATCACGCTGAATATTCCGATGATCTCCGCTGCCATGGACACAGTGACCGAAGCCCGTCTGGCTATCGCACTGGCCCAGGAAGGCGGTATCGGCTTCATTCACAAGAACATGTCCATCGAGCAGCAGGCTGCCGAAGTGCGCAAGGTCAAGAAGTACGAGAGCGGCGTGGTCAGCGACCCCGTTACCGTGCGCCCTGACATGACCATCGCCCAGATCAAGGAGCTGAGCCACAAGAACGGTTTCGCCGGTTACCCCGTGGTGACTGACGGCAACCAGCTGGTGGGTATCATCACCGGCCGTGACGTGCGCTTCGTCATCGATCTCTCCCAGACCGTCGAACAGATCATGACCCAGAAAGATCGTCTGGTGACCGTGCGTGAAGGGGCCCCTCGTGAAGAGGTGGTGGCTCTGATGCAAAAGCACCGCATCGAGAAGGTGCTGGTGGTCAACGGCGACTTCAAGCTCAAGGGCATGATCACCGTGAAGGACTTCCAGAAAGCCGAGCGCAAGCCCAACGCCTGCAAAGACGAGCGTGGCCGTCTGCGGGTCGGTGCCGCCGTCGGTGCCGGCGCAGGCAACGAAGAGCGCGTCGCCGCCCTGGTGGAAGCCGGTGTGGACGTGCTGCTGATTGACTCCTCCCACGGCCACTCCCAGGGCGTGCTGGATCGCATCAAGGCGACCCGTGAAGCCTATCCTGACCTGCAAATCATCGGCGGCAACGTCGCCACTGCCGCGGGCGCCAAGGCGCTGGTGGAAGCGGGTGTCAACGCCGTCAAGGTCGGTATCGGCCCGGGCTCCATCTGTACTACCCGTATCGTGACCGGCGTGGGCGTGCCCCAGATCACCGCCATCTCCGACGCCGTCGACGCCTTGGAAGGCACCGGCGTACCGGTGATTGCCGATGGCGGCATCCGCTTCTCCGGCGACGTGGCCAAGGCCATCGCCGCGGGCGCAAGCTGCGTCATGGTGGGCTCCATGTTTGCCGGTACCGAAGAGGCGCCGGGCGAGATCGAGCTCTATCAGGGCCGCTCCTTCAAGTCCTACCGCGGCATGGGCTCTCTGGGTGCCATGTCCAAGGGCTCCAGCGACCGTTACTTCCAGACCGACAACGCCGCCGACAAGCTGGTGCCGGAAGGGATCGAAGGGCGCGTGCCGTACAAGGGCCGCCTCAAAGAGATCATCCACCAGCAGATGGGCGGCCTGCGCTCCTCCATGGGTCTGACCGGCAGCGCGACCATCGACGACATGCGCACCAAGGCCGAGTTCGTGCGCATCTCGGGCGCCGGGATGAAAGAGTCCCACGTTCACGACGTGACCATTACCAAAGAAGCCCCCAACTACCGGATGGGCTGATGAAACGGGGCTCTGCGCCCCGTTTTTCCACCCTTTTTTTATCCCGTGCTTTTTGTGACAACATCAGCCTGATGCAGGAATAAAATGACTAAAGACATTCACGCCCACCGTATCCTTATCCTGGATTTCGGTTCCCAGTACACCCAGCTCATCGCCCGTCGCGTCCGTGAAATCGGCGTCTACTGCGAGCTGTGGGCCTGGGACGTAACCGAAGAGCAGATCCGCGAGTTCAATCCGAGCGGCATCATCCTCTCCGGCGGCCCGGAATCCGTGACCGAGGCGGGCAGCCCGCGCGCCCCCGAGTACGTGTTCAACGCCGGTGTGCCGGTGTTCGGTATCTGCTACGGCATGCAGACCATGTCCGAGCAGCTCGGCGGCAAGGTGCAGTCCTCCAACCTGCGTGAATTTGGCTACGCCCAGGTCGAAGTGCTGGGCCAGTCCGGCAAGACCAGCGCCCTCTTGCGCAACATCGAAGACGCCATTGCCGACAACGGCAATGCCCTGCTGGATGTCTGGATGAGCCACGGCGACAAGGTCACCGAGATCCCCGCCGGCTTCACCACCATTGCCCAGACCGCGACCTGCCCCCACGCCGCCATGGCCGACGAAGCCAAGCGCTTCTACGGCGTGCAGTTCCACCCGGAAGTGACCCACACCCGTCAGGGTGCCCGCATGCTGGAGCACTTCGTCAAGGACATCTGCGGCTGCGAGTGCCTCTGGACCCCGGCCACCATCATCGACGACGCCGTTGCCCGCATCCGCGAGCAGGTGGGTGACGACGAGGTGATCCTGGGCCTCTCCGGCGGCGTGGACTCCTCCGTGGTCGCCATGCTGGTGCACCGCGCCATCGGCGATCGCCTGACCTGCGTCTTCGTCGACAACGGCCTGCTGCGCCTGAACGAAGGCCAGCAGGTGATGGACATGTTCGGCGATCACTTCGGCCTGAACATCATCAAGGTCGATGCCGAAGAGCGCTTCCTCTCCGCCCTCGCGGGCATTGACGAGCCGGAAGCCAAGCGCAAGACCATCGGCCGCGTCTTCGTCGAAGTGTTCGACGACGAGTCCAAGAAGCTCAAGAACGCCAAGTGGCTGGCCCAGGGCACCATCTACCCGGACGTCATCGAATCCGCTGCCAGCAAGACCGGCAAGGCTCACGTGATCAAGTCCCACCACAACGTCGGCGGCCTGCCGGAAGAGATGAAGATGGGTCTGGTGGAGCCGCTGCGCGAGCTGTTCAAGGACGAAGTGCGCCGTGTCGGCCTCGAACTCGGCCTGCCCTACGACATGCTCTACCGTCACCCCTTCCCGGGTCCGGGCCTGGGCGTGCGTGTGCTTGGCGAAGTGAAGAAAGAGTACTGCGACCTGCTGCGCAAGGCTGACGCCATCTTCATCGAAGAGCTGCGCAAGGCCGACCTCTACAACCAGGTCAGCCAGGCGTTCGCCGTCTTCCTGCCGGTGCGCTCCGTCGGCGTCATGGGCGATGGCCGCAAGTACGACTGGGTCATTGCGCTGCGCGCCGTCGAGACCATCGACTTCATGACCGCCCACTGGGCTCACCTGCCGTACGACTTCCTCGGCCACGTGTCGAACCGCATCATCAACGAGATCAACGGCATCTCTCGCGTGGTGTACGACGTCTCCGGCAAGCCGCCCGCAACCATCGAATGGGAATAAGCGGTTAACGCCTCTCCCTGCGATCACGCAAAACTGTCAAAAAGGCGCCCTTGAGGCGCCTTTTCTTTTTCCAATCGTTTGCGCCTCACTTTTCCCCTCGCTAGCCGCTTTCTCACCTACCAGCCTCTGTCATAAGGGTCTGGATCTCGCACTAGGCTCTGCCGTGCCAATTAAGACCTACGCCGTAAGGCGGCGGTCGTGGCAGAAGGGGAGGGGGCGACAGCAAAGCTTTCATATGCACTGTCGGCACCAGACATACCGATATCTGGTATGGCCCCCGGTGGAGTCTGGACACTACTTGAATAAACGGTGCGGAATCCGAACAGCCAAACGAGTAGGGCAAGTAAGTCTGTTATGTCAGAACAAGCAGTGTTGTTGGGTGGATGGACTGCCTACCACAAGCTGAGTGCCAAGGATCAGGCGGTATTCAACCAGGCGCTGGAAGGGTTTGTCGGGGTACAGTACCAACCCTTTGAAGTCTCCACCCAGGTGGTGGCCGGCACCAATTACCGCTTCAAATGCAAGAGCACTGTGCCGCTGTCCAACCCCATCCACGGAGAAGCCGTGGTGCAGATCTTCCAATCCCTGGATAGGTCGGCTCATATCACCTCCATCACCCCGATCTGATTGTGTTGCGGGGCTTGGCAGTGAGGGGAGAGACCTCCTAACCGGTTTGCTCCAGACTCCAGATAAAAGAAAGACGCCTTAGGGCATCTTTCTTATTTCAGCAACCAATCGTTTGTATGGAGATGGTATTCAC
>NZ_CDBK01000052.1:0-24883 GCF_000819785.1 Aeromonas caviae
CTGCTGGCGCGCCAGCAGATCCATCGGCACATCCTGATGAGAGAGGCTCCAGCCGTAAGTGGCCAGCTGCAGCAGGCAGATCAGCGCAAAGCCCAGCCGCAGCAAGGAGGGGAGCGGATTAAACATCATGATCGCCCTCCCAGCCGCGGTTGATGCGGGCCAGCAGCACCCGCGCCACCGTGTTGCCAATAAAGACCAGCAGGGTACAGAAGAGCACGATTCCCATCAGCAGGGGGATATCGCCCCGCAGCCCTGCATCCACGGTGGCCTGACCGAGCCCCGGATAGGAGAAGACCTTTTCTGCCAAGAGCGATCCGCCAATCAACTCACCCAGCGAGGCAAACTGCAGGCAGAGTGCCGGGGTCAGGGCATGGCGCAGCACGTGAAAGCGCAGCATGGGCCAGCCGCCATCCCCCTGGGCGCGGGCATAGCGAATAAAGTCGCTCGCCAGCACCTCGGCTACCCGCGCCCGGGTGTGCAGGGCGATATTGCCAAGCCCCAGCAGGGCTAGGGTTGTGACCGGCAGCAACAGATGACGCAACCGCATGGCCCAATCCGCCTCATCGGCAGCGAGCCCCGGCGTCCAGGCGCAGCAGACCGGAAGCCAAGGCCAGTGCACCGCAAACAGGGCGAGCAGCAACAGGCCGACCCAGAAGGTGGGAAGGGAGGCAAGCAGGTAGGCAAAGCGGCAAATCAGGCGATCGGGCCAGTGATTGAGATAGCGACCGGCGCAGAGGCCCAGCAAAATCCCGAAACAGCCGGAGAGCAGCCAGGCGCCCGCCAGCAACAGGAAAGAGGCAGCAAAGCGCTGGCCTATGACTTCCCCCACAGGCGCGTTATAGAGCATGGAGTAGCCGAGATCCCCCTGCAGCACCTGGCTAAACCAGTGCCAGTAACGCAGCCAGAGCGGCTGATCCAGCCCCCAGCGGGCGGCGATGCGGGCGTACTGCTCGGGTGGTACATGGAGCAGATCGTTGCCGATATAGGCCTTGATGGGATCGATGGGGGAGTAGCTCAGCAGCACAAAGGTGGCGACCGAGACCAGACATAACAGCCCTGCCAGACGCAGCAGGGCTTTTAGCAACAGATAACCTGCATGACTCAAGGGCGAACTTACCGGCACGTCCACCGCCAATCCTGCAGGTTGTTGAGCAGTGACCAGCTACCGTGGATTTCCGGCGCCCCCTTGCCAAGGTCGATACAGCGATTGGCCAGATAGGTGTGCTGCACGTTGAGCAGCCAGGCCCAGGCCGCATCTCCCTGCACTCCGGCGCCGGTTTTGCCATCCCACTCCACCTGCTGCCAGAACGGCACGGCCGCCTGCCAGTTCGGGGCATCCAGCGCTTGCTTGAGGTGGCTATCCACCACCGGATTGCTGTAATAACCCGGGTTGTAGAACTCCACGCCACCGGAGCCGCTCTGGTAGTGGTGATAGAGCTCCATGGGATCCAGACTCCCCCACCCCATCAGCACCGGATTGGCGTGCATCTCCCGCTCCACCTGCTCCCAGCTGCCGGACTTGAGGCTCACCTCAAGACCGATGGGCCCCAGCATGGCGCGCACCGCTTCCGCCAGATCCCGGCGGGTGCTGTCACCGCTGGTGTACCAGAGGGTAAAGGCGGCGCGCAGGGAGCCCTTGTGGCGAATGCCGTCACTGCCTATCTTCCAACCCGCCTCGTCGAGCAGGGCGTTGGCGTGGGTGGCATCCCCATCCTTGAAGGCGGTGGCTTTATTCAGCCAGGGCAGGCCTTCCACCGCGCTGTAGGCGGGGATGGCGTGCCCTTCCAGCAGTTGATCGGCCAGCAGCTTGCGGTCGATGGCGTAGTTGATGGCGCGGCGCACCGCCACGTCCGAGGTCACGTCGTTGCCGATGGGATACCCCTTGGCATCCTTGCCGCCCGCTGGCGGAATGGGGAAGACGATGCCGCGGTTTTCCACGCTCGGTCGCACCCACAGCTTGAGGGAAGCAGGCACGGTTGGCGCCAGTGACGGGGCAATGCGCACCAAGTCGAGCTGGTTGCTCTGGGCGGCGGCATAGGCGCTCTCCTCGTCGATAAAGACAAACACCAGCCGTTTGAAATCATTGTTGCCGCCGGCGTAATGGGGGTTGGCCTCCACCACCAGCTGCTGACCGGGCAGGAAGCTCACCAGCCGGTAGGGGCCGGCACCGACCGGATGGCGGGCGTAAGCTTTTGCGTCGTAATCCTGCTTCGACACTATCCCCAAAGATCCCAGCACGTTGACGAAGGTGCTCTGGGGAGCGCTAAGAGTGATGGCAACCTCGGTGGACGAGAGCACCTTGGCCGAGACAAAGTTGCCCATGTCGATCTTGCCGCCACCCTTGGCTGCGCTGTTGTAGGTAAAGGCCACATCCTCCGCGGTAAGCGGCGCGCCGTTGGAGAATGTCAGGTTCGGCTTGAGGCGGATAAGCCACCCCTTGCCATCCTGGTTCGGAGTCACCGATTGGGTGAGCACATTCTGCCAGCTGAGATCGGCGTTTTGTTTGAGCAGCGGACTGTGCAGCAGCAGGTAGCTGCCGTGGCTCCAGCCAAGCAGAGGGTCAAACCCTTCGGTGGGCTCACTGCCGATGGCGAGCTTGAGTTCGGCGGGGACGGGCTGGGCCGCCAGCGCCATGGTAGAAAAACCGCCCGATAGCAGGGCCAGCAGGAGGGTGGCAACCACAGGGGCGCCATAAAGGCGAACCTGACTGCGGGGATGACGGGGGATGATCATAAGACTCCTTATCCATCTGAACCACCCGACACAGGGGCGCCGGGCGATACATCGAACGAGGGGGCCGACAGGGGCCCCGAACTATGGCGGATGCGCCCTGGGGCCTAGGACTCGGTGGCGCCGAGTCCCAGGCCGCGACGGGCACCGAACAGGCGGCGCCGGCTCAAGTTCACGCCGCCCTCCCCCTGCTGCACCGGAAGCGAAAGCAACATCTTGAGGGTACTGCTCACCAGCGCACGCCCCTCGTCGGCCCCCAGATGCGGGTCGATGGGGGACATGAGCGAGCAAGCCAGCAACTGCCCCGTCTCGGGCAATTCACCCACCATAAAGGTCATGTTGCCGCAGGGGAGCTGCAGGGCGAGCCGCTCGCTGCTGCTGCGCACCGGCCAGAGTTGATCCGGCCCCGGCAGCACCACCACGCTCAGCATCCAGGGGGTGAGCACGCAGCCGAGCCACTGCCCTTCAAACAGGGTGCACTCCGCCACGATGGGCATGGCCGGGTGATAGAAGGGCAGGACCTGCATCTCTTGCTGCGCGATCCGCTCATACTGGGCTACCAGCAGAGGCGCGGGATTCGCGGCAAAACCGGCGAACTCCTGCGCCGTCTCCGGTAATATTTCCGGCACTCTCTCAACCTCGTTCACAATGGATTGCGCCATGTGCCCTCCCGCGCTTGTTCAGCTTTCTCCTGCTCAGAGAGCGGGATGGCTGGGGCACCGACACTGGCCAGCAGGGTCAGGATCCGATCCGTCGCCTCCCCCAGCGCAGTCGCCACCACAGGGGTGAGGCCGATGCGCGGTTCGAGGGATGCGGGCTCGACCCCGATCAGGGTGAGCCGCCTGGGGGATTCCCCCGTCATGTGCAGCGCCGAGAGCACGTCCGCCAGCCCCAGCTGATGGGGGGAGATCTTACGACCGAACAGGGTCGGGATCGCTTCATCTTTCAGAGTCACCACTGTACCCGGTGGATTGCCGCTGCGCACCGCGTCCGCCAGTATGATGTGGTCGCGACTGGCCATGGCTTCCAGCAGCTCCATGCCGGCGGTGCCGCCATCGAGCAGCTCGATGCCGGGGGCGAAGCGGTAGTCGCGCTCCAGCCCCTCGACGATCCGCACGCCCACCGCCTCGTCACTCAACAGCAGGTTGCCCACGCCCAGGATCAGGGTGTTCATCACAGCACCTTCACCTGAGTTGTTTCACCACTCTGGGTATCCACCACGTGCACCGCGCAGGACATGCAGGGATCGAACGAGTGGATAGTGCGCACTACTTCCAGCGGCTTGGCGGGGTCGGCCACCGGGGTGCCCACCAGGGATTGCTCGTAGGGGCCGGGCTCGTCGTTGAAGTTGCGCGGGCCCGAGTTCCAGGTCGATGGCACCACCGCCTGATAGTTGGCGATCTTGCCGCCCTTGATGACTACCCAGTGGGAGAGCATGCCCCGCGGCGCCTCTTCAAAGCCCACCCCGCGAAACTCCTTGTCCGCCGGGATCTCGGTCTTGATGTAGGCGCTGACATCCCCCTTGCCGATGTTGTCCACCAGCGCCTTCCACTGATGGGACAAGGTGTCTTTGAGCACGCAGCAGCGTACCGCCCGGCCGATGATGCGGCCCAGGGTGGAGTGCAGCTGTTCGGTCTTGACCGCTGAACCGGTGAGTGTCTTGTAGAGACCGTTCAGCTGATCGAAATGCGCCACCGTCTCCGGGTGCTTGGCGGCGAGCTTGACCAGCAAGTCGGCAAGCGGCCCCACCTCCACCACCTTGCCGTAGAAGGTGGGGGATTTGACCCAGGAGTACTTGCCGTCATCCTGCCAGCCGGTGTAGTTGGGCTCGCTCTTGCCCTCCCAGGGCTTGAGGGGGGCGTCATCCTTGTACCAGGCGTGCTTGTTGCTCTCGGCGATGCCGTCCATCAACCAGGCATCCTGATGGCTCTCGATGGGACGATAGCCGGCCAGATCGCCGTTCTCGATGTAGCCACCCGGCATCAGGAAGCTGCCGCCGTCACCGTCGGTGGGCAGCTCCGGCACGCTCAGGTAGTGCTTGGCCCCCTGCCCCAGGTTCAGCCACTCGGGGTAGTGGGCGGC
Organism: Aeromonas caviae; assembly: GCF_000819785.1. GTDB lineage: Bacteria > Pseudomonadota > Gammaproteobacteria > Enterobacterales > Aeromonadaceae > Aeromonas > Aeromonas caviae. Next base: position 4,813 of record NZ_CDBK01000052.1, read on the forward strand.
TATGATGGCGGCATCCACCTTGTAGACCTGCTCGATGAACTCGCCGAGCCGGTCGATAAAGCTCTTCACATAGAGCAACCGCTCCAGGTTAAGCACGCTCGGTGCATCCAGGTTGATGGGGTTGGCCACCCCGCCCACCGCCAGGTTCTGGATGTGGGGCGTCTTGCCGCCGAGGATGGCGACGATGCGGTTGGCATCGCGCTGGCACTCCAGCGCCTGTAGGTAGTGCGCCACGGCGATGAGGTTCACCTCCGGGCTCAGTTTCATCGCCTTGTGGCCCCAATAGCCGTTGGCAAAGATGCCGAGCTGGCCGCTCGCCACCAGGGCGCGGATCTTCTCCTGCACCTTGGTCAGCTCGTCGACGCTGTTGAGGGACCAAGTCGATACCCCCTTGAGCATGTCCGCCGCTTTTTGCGGATTGGCCTCAAGGGCCGCGGTGATGTCCACCCAGTCCAGCGCGGAGAGCTGATAGAAGTGGACGATGTGATCGTGGATGTTATGGGCCGCGATGATGAGGTTGCGGATGTACTGGGCGTTGACCGGCACCTTGGCGCCGATGGCGTTCTCCACCGCCCGCACCGAGGCGATGGCGTGAATGGAGGTACATACCCCGCAGATGCGCTGCACTATCATCCAGGCATCGCGCGGATCATTGCCCTTGACGATCTCCTCCATCCCGCGCCACATGGTGCCGGACGACCAGGCCTTGGTGACGACGCCGCCTTCGATTTCACAGTCGATACGCAGGTGACCCTCGATGCGGGTGATGGGGTCTATGGTGATACGTTGGCTCATACGTTGGCTTTCCCTCGGGCCTGATAATCTTGGTGAACACGTTCAAGTGATGGCAGTACCGGCAAGAGCCGGATCAGCAGCAAATAGGCACACACCTCGATGGCGACGAAGCCCAAGGAGATCAGCACTTCCGCCGCGGAGGGGAAGTAGTGGTAGCCATTGCCGGGGTTGAAGGCGAGCAGGGAGTAGTCCAGTCGCCAGAGGGCGGCGCCCAGCAGCATGCTGAGAGCTCCCAGGAACAACATGCGCGAATCGCGGCGGCTCTTGTCCCAGTGGAACACCAGCAGCGGGAAGATCATCAGCGCGATCTCGCTCCAGAACATCAAGGCATAGCGATTCCACTGGGAGAGGTACTCCGACTTGTCGTTGATGACGATCTCGGCAAAGCGCAGCGCCACGAACAGGATCAGGAAGATGTCGATCACCTGGGTCAGCTTGTAGAAGAGCGATTTCTCGTTGGGGCCGCGCCCCGCCAGCCCCGCCTGCACCAGGGAGCCTTCAAACACCACGATGGAGAAGCCCATGATGAAGGCGGTGAGCAAGGAGAAAACCGGCAGCAGTTCATAGCTTTGCCAGAGCGGATGGATCTTCTCACCCGCCACTATCATCAAGGAGCCCATGGAGGATTGGTGCATGGTGGGCAGCAGGGCCCCCAGCGCCAGGATGAAGAACATGATCTTGTTGAGCCGCGCCATGGAGGCCTTCCAGCCGAACTTCTCCAAGAGCACGGGGGCAAACTCCAGCGCCATCACCCCGATGTAGATGGTCATGCAGACCGCCGTCTCGAACAGCACCGAAGAGGTGTTGAAGTGACCGGGCAGGTAGAAATAGGGCAGGTTCCAGTAACGCCCCACGTCGATGGTGATGGAGAGGCCCCCCAGCGAGTAGCCAAACAGACTCGCCAGCAGGGCCGGCCTTACCAGGGGGTGATACTCGCCCCGGTTGAAGACATAGACCGCCCAGGCCAGCGCCCAGCCGCCGCAGGCGAAACCGGTGCCAATCAAAAGGTCAAAGGAGATCCAGAGCCCCCAGGGATAACCCCCGTTCAGATCGGTGACCGAGCCCAGCCCGAAGATGAGGCGTTTGAGGATCAGCATGCCGCACAGGATGACGAACGGCGCCAGCACCATGACCGGCCAGCTGACCAGCCTGCCCCCCAGCGGATGTGCCTTGTGATTACTCATGATCCTTGCCTCCCGATTGCTTGTCATGGCCCGCGTGCGAGTCATGATCGTCGCCATCCTGATGGTCCTTGGTGTTGCGGCGAATGAGCACCGAGAGCCCGGTCAGCACCACCAGCGGCAGCACCATCCCCTTGTAGAGGGTGTGCTGGATGTGCTCGGAGCGCGCCCCGGAGGAGAGCTCCGGCAAGTCAGGCATGTCGAGCTTGGTGTAGGGCACCCCGGCCAGCACCAGCACCTGGGTACCGCCCCCCTCCTTCTCGCCATAGACGTAAGGCTGGTAGTTGGGCACCTCATGCAGGTAGGGATCGTTGGCGCTGAAGGTCTGGCGCGGGTAGGCATATTCGCTGCCCGGGGTGGCCAGCAGCCGGCGCTTGGCCTCGGCCATCAGCGCCTCGCGGGTGCCGAAGATGACGGCGCCGGTGGGGCACACCTCGACACAGCCGGGCAATTTGCCCTGATCGATGCGCTCAAGCCCCTTCTGGTTGCAGAGCTCGCACTTGTGGATCGCCCCGAACGGGTTGTCGTAGTCATATTTGGGCACGTCGAACGGGCAGCCCACCATGCAGTAGCGGCAGCCGGTGCAGACGTCCGGGTCGTAATGGACGATGCCGGTCTTGGGATCCTTGGTCAGCGCCTGCACCGGGCAGACGGAGACGCAGTTGGGATCGACACAGTGCATGCACTGCTTCTTGATGTAGGCATAGCCATCCACCAGCTGATCCTTGTGCTCACCCGTGCCGCTCTTCCACACCTGAATGATGTTGTTGGTGTAGGGGCTCAGCTTGTCGTTGTTGGACCAGGTTGCTTCCCCGGCCGGATTGGCCGGGTTGCCGTTGAGGCGCTGACACTCCGCCACGCAGGCCTGGCAGCCGATGCAGAGGGTGGAGTCGTAGAGCATGCCGAGCGCACCGGGAATGGGCGGCTTGTTCTCGGCCGCTGCCAGGGCAGTGCCGGAAACGGTGGTGCCCGCCGCCAGCGCACCGACGGAGGCGAATTTGAGGAAGTTGCGTCTGTTCACGGTCACTCCTCCCGTGAGGTGTGCTGCCCGGCTTCATGGCGCTTCTGCTGGCGACCGAGCTCGCGCACCGTCATCAGGCTCACCCCGACCAGCACCCCGAGCGCACCACCGATAAGCCCGGTGGCGGTGGGCGACATGTGCCCCCCCTCCTGAATGGCCACGTCGGGCTTGTTCACCCGCGGGGTGGGATTCTCCACCTTGGCGAGCTGGAAGATCCCCTTGCTGAACCCCACTCCCTGCTCGTTGCAGCCGTAGCAGGGATGGCCTATGCCCACCGGCCAGATGCCGCCGCCCACGTCGCAGAACTCCAGGGTCGAGCAGTTGCCGTAGGTCTCCGGCCCCTTGCAGCCCAGGTGGTAGAGACACCAACCCTGACGGTGACCCTCGTCGCCAAACTCCTTGGCAAAACGCCCCGCGTCGAAGTGCGGGCGGCGCTCGCAGTTTTCGTGGATGAGCCGCTCATAGGCAAACAGCGGCCGCTTCTTGGCATCGAGCGCCGGCAGCTTGCCGTAGGTGATGTAGTAGGCGACCGTGGTGAGGAAGTTGTGGGGGTTGGGCGGACAGCCCGGGATATTGATAATCGGCGTGCCGAGGTTGCCGAGGGCCTCTTCCAGGCTGACGGCGCCGGTCGGGTTGCCGCCGCTGGCGGGCACCCCGCCCCAGGCGGCGCAGGAGCCGATGGCGATGACGGCGGCCGCGTCACTGGCGGCGCGGCGAATATGGTCGACGATGGGTTCACCGGCCACCATGCAGTAGATGCCGCCATCCTTGAGCGGGATGGAACCATCCACCACCAGCACATATTTGCCCTTGTAGCGCTCCATGGCATTGTGCTTGTTCTCTTCGGCCTGATGACCGAAGGCCGCCGAGAGCACCTCGTGGTACTCCAGCGAAATGGTGTTGAGGATCAGGTTCTCGATGGTGGGATGAGTGGCGCGCAGCAGCGATTCGGTACAACCGGTACACTCCTGCGCCCCAATCCAGATCACCGGTGGCCGCTCGGGGCTGGTGAGCGCGGTGGCCATCTTGGCGACGGCGTTTTGGCTTAATCCAAGGGTTGCGGCCATCCCGGCGCACAATTTCATAAAGTCACGGCGATTAATTCCATGAGCCGATAAAAAAGTATCCTCGACCATTCTTCTTATTCCCGTCAGTGAGCATTGTTTGACAAATGCTTAATTGCGGGAATGCTATGCCTCCCCCTCCCCCTTTATGTTGATCTCCATCAAGTTGAACCCTATTAATGCCTCTGTCGAACTGGAGAATGAAATTAAAAAAGCTATATACCACATGCATTTATTATTTGCCGAGCCCCAAAAACACCCACAAAGAGGTATTTCAAGAAAAACCTAATTAACACCATATAAATTACGTCTTTGTTTTCGACATGAAATTATAAAAATGAAAGCATTGTCACAGAATTTATTTTTCGGCCCTGTTATTTCAGCATTTCATCTTCATCAATAGGTGTTGCAGCGTACATAGCGCCACCACTCAGTCCTTCATCTCTTGCCAAAACAGAAATAAATTAATCAAGCGCGGTACTTTAATAGCCAAGCTCAAGGACTACAGAAAGTGGCTGAATCACCAGCAGGAACGCTTACCATTTCGCACGAAACCCATCCTCGTTGTACAGACCAGGCTGGCCTCCCAAGCCATGATGACACAAGAAAACACCGGCTGAAGCCGGTGTCAGGTGATAACTAGATCTGTACAGTCAGTCAATAACTCCATGTCATACTGGGTTTATTGAAATATCTATTTGCTTAACGGTTTCTGAGCCGATGAAACGTATTGATTTATTATCATAATAGTAAATTAAATCACCATCTTGTATCGCTGAAGGCTTACCATATACTTTTAGGACGTTAAGCATTTTACTTCCAACAAAAATCCCCCTACTGCTAAACCCTATATCGCTCTTGAGGGTAATCCTAGTTATTCTGTAATCATCAAAATCTCTTTTTATTTTATCATAGTTAAGATTAGATGACTCTATATATATAGGATCAAAATCGTGTTGATAAAACTTATAATCAACCCCATTTATAGTTCTAAATAAATCTATATGTTTATTCCCATTATCTATTTCAGTGAGATTGTCAAACAACCATGCTATATCACTGTAACTATTATCAATATGTATTTCAGTACCATTGAAATCTACAAAGAAATCACCTTCTCTCACATTTAATTTATCTGTCGATATGCTATCTTTGCTGATGCGAGGTGATTTAACCCATCCAGCATGTACTATTCCATTTCTATCTAAATAATTTATATATTGGAAGCCATTATATGATGCATATGATACAGCTTTATCACCATCAATAATGAAAACTTTATTTGATTTACATTTTTCGAGTGGGAAATCATAAAAAAAAGTTCTCCCTTTCGAGGTCACAATGACATCTGAAAGACCATAGTTCACGCCTTCATAGTCAGTATCAACACTCGAAAAACTCATTTTTTCACACTCGGATTGAGCACTGAAAGAAAGTAGTAAAAAAACAAGATAAAATATACTTTTCACCAATCACTCCTCGTAAACAGGAACATCTATGTATAGAACGGCATCTGGAAAAATATCAAATCGTTTCTTCATGTTAGGTATTTGATGTTTGGCCCACAGAACATCGCTAGCGTACTGATGTTCACCTGGTGATGCGGGGTTCCAACGCATTTTATAGAGTGTATTTTGTTTGTATTTAGGATGGTTAACAAAGTTATCAGAGATCCATTTAGCCCCTCCATCTATTGCTTTATCAATAGAATCCCATCCTTTATCAAACGCATACTTTGTGCCTAGTGAAGGCTTATCATCTCTAACATTAATTCCATACATATTATAAACTTTAATTCCGTTAAATTCTTTTCCACGTGCGAACCCTGATGTCCCTCGACCAGTTTCTAGTGATGCATGGGAAACAAGATATACTTCACTGACATTATATTTTTTAGCTGCAGACGTAAAAACAGAACCTTTCCCTTCCAAAACTCCTTGACCAAACAAAAATTTATTTATTTCATCATCTGAAACTTCAGAATACTTAGACAGATCAAGAAATTGATAGATAGAATCTTTAGTTACGTCATCGTCTGGAGTTAGATTCACCAACACTTCATTTCGACTTGCTATCTTATAGTTTCCTACTTTGGGGGCATACTGGGAAGGGATTGCCATTTGTTTATCCAGTGCATACGATAGTGGATACCTATAGTGCGTATAGTTTACTACAAATCGATCTTTTTTCTTTCCATAAATAGCTATGGGGTAAATGTGATAAATATTAGGACCAATCTTTAAACTAGCAGCACTCTGCATCCACTCCAGCTTATCGATACGCTGTTTCTCGTGATCCACCAGCAGGTCAAAATCAGGCAAGCCAATTTTAGCCATCAGTTTTTCCAGCCACAGATAACTGCTGGCCGACGATTTTTCATACCACTCGCTGGGATGCTTGACAATAAGTTTGTGAAGTTGCTCTGCATTGCTGCTATTTTGCAGCGCGGTCTGTATCTCTTCACTGCTAAGTTCACCGCTCTTGTCGGTATCGAAACTGTTTACCAATTCGGTAAAGAAAGTAGGCGGCGCATCTGGGTCCAGATAACCATCTGATCCTGAACCATCGACCTTTTTAAAGCCAATCTTAAGCCAGTCATGCTGGCTCAATAGCTCCACTTGCTCTTTCTTGACATATTTTTCTGACGAAATGCTGACCCACTCCTGCTTGGTGGCATCTTTTTCAAACGTTGGTGATTCAACCAGCGCTTCCAGACTCTTGTCACCGGTTGCCACCCAGAGATCTTTACCATCCTGCTTTTTCTTCTCGTATAAGACGAGTTCCGCAGGGACTTTGGCATAGGTAGCACCACCTCTTGTTCCCGCCTTGTTGGCCAGCACATCATCAAGACGGGGATCCTGGGTGAACACCTCAAGATGAACTTGATGCTTACTCTTTTTGCCTCCAATCAGAGAGCCTGGCGTTTCCACCAAGCCGAGATAGCCTATGGTCTCACCTGCGGCAATGGCCACGGGAGATGGCAACACATAGAGTTCGCCAAGATGGGAGGGAGGAAGCGTATTTGCCTCGATATATTTGTCTTCGACGCATACCCAGGCGACACCACAACTACTTGGCACACTGTCCACACTCGGCGTCACATATTTGCATCTGGCCATCTTGTGCGCCTTGTCACCATCCCAATGGAATTCGAGTTGGTGTGCATCATACTGCAACTTGGTACCGGCAGGCAGAGAAACACTTTTCTTTCCCACCACCGGACGACCTGTAGGCCCATCAACTCCAGGATCCGCACGGCCAACCATATTAGTCAGCAGTTCCGCCTCTATCTGATCGAATAGCCAGGTTGGCACATTAGGCTTGATAAAGGTCACTGCTTCCGGGCTATTGGCGATCCAGACCGAACTCCCTTGACTGACCACAACACCGGCCTTCTCAGCCTCTTTCATCTGGGTATTGGACAGCTGACTCTTGATGATCACCTTGATGAAGTCATACACCTTGCCCCCGACATTCCCCTTTTGGGATGGCACACTGCTGTCCATTTCCAGTTCGGTATCTTTAGGTAGCGTGAAGCGCGGCAAGGCTGCATCAACACGCTGCTGCTCGGCATCGGGATTGGCATGGGGAACGGAATTGCGCGCATTCCACCCCTTCTTCAGTACCAGCTTCTCGGTGCTTTGGTACTGATCCCAAGGCAGCAGATGCATATAGAGCGAGTAGAAGGTGAACTCATTTTTCGCCTTGGTCTCTGCATTCACTTCACAATATTCATGCTGTACCAGGCAGAAACAGTTGGAATAACGCAAGGACTCCCCCTGAAATTCAGAGGTCAGGTAATCCTTCATCATCCGGAAGGCCACCACCTTGCCATCGGCCATGGCTCTGACAGGGTACTTATCCTTGCACCAAGGAGCACTCTTGTCGCTGATATGAATGCCGCCATGCCATTTGTTGTGATTGCCAAGAAGATAGTGACCCGATTGCTCGCCATTGATCAGCGCCGTCAGTGCCTTGACGTCCTTGAACTCTTCCCCTGTGGCAGTGAGGATGGGAAATGCAAACTTCATGCTGTTTCCTTATTCAGAAAAGAGGTAAAACGCACCGGGCTTCTCTTCTTTCAAGAGCGCCTCCATCGCTTTCTCGGTGGGAATGGCTTTGATGAGTTCAACCAGTTCGGGAGCCTTGACCACTTCTACCCCCTTGGGAACCACGGGGGCCTTGCCACCCCAGCCAGAGCCTGAGCCTGCGCTGCCGCCGGCGTTGAGTTTGATGGCGGGGCCCACCAGCTTGATGCCGCTAGGATCCACTTTCACAAAGCTGCCGCCTCCCTTGAGGGTTATTTCAGAACCCGCCTCCAGCACCAGTTTGTCGCCCACCTTGATATGCACTTCCTGACCGGCTTCCACCAGCAGGGATTGCCCCAACTTCTGGTGCAAACTGGCATCCACCGTCAGCGAGTAGTCGGCTTTTATCTGGTCACGCTTCTCGCCCTCCACCGTCAGGTGATCGTTGGCCTTGATGCGGGTCACCCGCTCATTGTCGATATCGGTGTGCTGGTCGTGCTTGATGTGCCAGGCGGCGTCGTTCTCTATCAGCGCGTTCAGGTCTTTCTGACCGTGGATGTAAATCTCTTCCTGCCCCGCCTGGTCTTCAAAGCGCAGTTCGTTGAAACCCTCCCCCTGATGAGTCTCGGTACGCAGCACGGTGCGGGTCTTGTTGGCTGGCAATTCGTAGGGCGGCCGGTTGGTGGCGTGGTAGGTGCGACCGGTGATGATGGGCTGGTCGGGGTCCCCCTCCAGGAACGAGACAATGACCTCGTGGCCGATGCGCGGGATGGTCATCATGCCGTACTGACCCCCGGCCCAGCCCTGAGAGACCCGCACCCAGCAGGAGCTCTGGTCGTTGGAGCTGCCATAGCGGTCCCACGGGAATTGCAGCTTCACCCGGCCGTGCTCGTCGCAGTAAATCTCCTCCCCTTCGGGGCCCACCACCATGGCGATTTGCGGGCCATCCACCATCGGCTTGTGAGGAGCTTCCGGGCTGCCGATGCGAGCCCGCCAGGTGGTGCTGGCTTTCACCACCCCGAATTCGTTGTGGTAGACGGTGGGGCCGCTGCCGCCTTCTTCTTCCAAGGCCTGCGGCTGCAAGCCGGTGTGCTGAATGCGCACGATTTGCCAGTCGGTGTTGAGGCTGCCGTTGGGGTGTTCGGTGAGTGAAAACGTCTGGCCCGGCAGTAAGGCGGCGCAGTTGGACTTAGCCTGGCCCGCCACCGCATCGTTGCGCAGCGCATCCAACCGGTGCTGGGCAAAGGCCTTGCCGCTCGGGTCCGCTTTGTAGCGGCCCGGATAGTCGAAGTGCTGGTAGGTATCGCGCTGATGCGCAAGCTCTGCCCCCACTTTCTTGTGGGAGAGGCCATAGGCCGGCGTCTTGAAGCTGTAGTCCTTGAGCTCCACATCGCTCGGACGCACTGCCTCCCGGTAGTGGAACTGACGGACGTAGGGGCCTTGCTCGAGGGAACGGTTGCCGAGATTGAAGAAGAGCTCGGGGCCGGCAGTCAGGGCCGCCGCATCGTCGGCAAACACGATGCGGTGCTTGCCCGCTTCAAACTCGTGGAAGTAGAACATCCCCTCTTCGGCGGCGAGGCGGTTCACGAAATCGAGGTCACTCTCCCGATACTGAACACAGTATTCCCGCTTGGTGTGCTCATTCTTGAGCGCAAAGGCATAGTCGGTGATGCCATGCTCTTGCAAAAGAATACTGAGGATTTCATCGGGCTTTTGCGACTGGAAGATGCGGGAATTCTGGCGAAGTGACAGCCGCCACAGGGCCGGTTGCACCATGAACTGATAGCGGGTGCGGCGAAAACCGCTGTCACCCTGCGCGAAGTCACTGACCACCCCGCACACCCGACGCTGCAGCTCGCCGTTGTACCACACCAGCAGCTCGCACGGCTGGTCCAGCACGGCGCCAACGTCGATGTCGGGCTGGGCACTCGCCAGCTCCAGGCGCAGGCTGAACGGCCGGTTCAACGCCTCATCCAGCGCAAACTCGGCCACCACGAAGGTGCTCTCGGGCAGGGCCCCCACCTTGACGGTAAATTGTAATCCTGTGCTGTCTGCCATGAAGCGCTCCTTAACCTGCCTGTCCGCTGCCTGAACCAATCACCACGCCGCCGCAGCCGACGGCGGTACCGGTCACGGCGATGGGCTTGCCGTTGACCAGCACAGAGCCGACGCCGCCCGAGATGCTGCGCGGATGAGGTGGATTGTTGGGTTTGTCGTGGGGAGCCAGCGGATCACCCTGCCGGGCCACCGGCTTGCCATCGAGGAACACATCGGGGCTGGCGGCAATCACGGGGGATGGGTGGAAACCATCGTGGTCGGTGCCGATGTCACCGAGCAATGCAATAGAAGGACACATCTGGATTCTCCGTGGGGCAACCATGGTGCAAGCGCAGCCTGGTGCAGAGACAGTTGAAGCGGCGACCCAGCAGCCTCCATGCCATGGCAAAGTCGCCCACAATCACATTAAAAATCAGTTAATTACGATTCAAGATCGCGGCATCAGACCAATCTGCTGCAATCCATTGCGCAAGACAGGGCAAGTTTCCCGGCAAACCTTGCCTTGTCAGTCAAACCCACCACACCTTGCGCAATTTTTTGCTCAGCCCAGCATTTTCAGCTACCAGAAACGCCCTGTTGCAGCTGATAGAGGCGGATGTTGAGCGCTTTCAGATCATTTTCCAGGCTTTTGAGCTCGGCAGCCGTGATGGGCTCCTGGGAGGCTTTTCTCGCCTCCAGTTCACCGAGGCGCAGACTGAACGGGATGTTCTGCATCAGGTTCTTCTGCACTTCGTAGAGCTGGGATTTGAGGTAGGAGATGGTCACCGTCTTGCGCTGGCGCTCCAGCTCCAGCAGCTGATCGAGCAGGGCATCCACCCCGGCGCGGGCATCCAGGTAGGTGGGCACGCTGATGACATCCCCCTGCTGGCCGCCAAGCTGCGCCTGCCACTGCTTGTCCAGCGCCTTGACCGCCAGCGAGTCGGGATAGAGCATCAAGAGCGAGTTGCGCAGCCCCTCGCCGTAGCGATACCAGTAGAGCGGCGACGTCTGCTCGAGCCGGGTCAACTGGTTCTGGTAGCGGGCCACCAGATCGCTCTCCATGTTCTGCAGGGTCTGCTCCCCCAGCACGATGCGCGCCTGACGAATGTCGTCATAGCTGAGGGCTCGGGGCAGCTCGGCGGCCGGCTGCACCAGACGCTGGGCCGCCACGGTTTTCTCCTGCTGATGTTGCTGCCAGCCGAGCCACCCCATCACCGGCAGGGCGCAGCTGAGCAGGCCGCAACCAAACCAGAACCAGGCGGGACGCTGCCTTCGGTGCTGCTCAATCTTCAGCACGGTGGGCTTGACCTGCCCCTTCTCGCGCCCCACCAGAATGCTGCCCTGGGGCAGGTGCGGGGTCGATGCCGAAACCGTGCTGCCGTGATCACTCTCCATGTCTGACTTGAAGAACACCATGGGCGGGATCTGCAGGTCCTCCTTGAGGCCCGGCTCGTCGGAAACGATGACGATCTCGGTCTCATCGAACAGGTGGGTATACCCCTCGATGAAGTGCACCAGATTCTCGACCCGGGGAATGCGGCTCAGATCCGCGTTGTGCAACTTCTCGCTGATGAGCTGCAGCGCCCGCTCGCAGCGATAGATCAGCCGCTTGTCCTCGTGGCTGATCTGATACTGGCGAATGACGTCGCTGATGCGGGCAATGAACCAGTCGAGCATCTCGATGCGGGCCCGCTCCTGATGCACCGGTGGCCAGAAGCTCTCCCACTGGGTGACGATGAGGTTGGCGAGAAACTCGCACCCTTCGGTAAAACCGCTGAGCCCCTGCAGGCGCGAACGGGCCAGGGTGAAGTAGATGGCGGTCTGCAGATCCACCCCGTGTTTTTCGAAGATAAGGCTGGCAAGCTGATGGATCCGCTGCCAGTCCACCTCGGGGCGTGAAGCGTGGCTGAGCTTGTTGATCTCGGCCCGCAGCGCCTCGTACTCCGGCAACATCCTGGGGTCGCGCCCCACTTTCAGGGCCTGCTGACCTTGTTGATTCTGTGACATATGGACTTCCAACGCAGGAAGGGGGCACAACGTGCCCCCGACGCGATCAATAGAGGGATTCGGGCAGTCTGAACTGGCTGAACAGGCCGCCGGTGAAGGGGTTTTGCGCGCTGTCGGTATAGACGCGATAGGTCATGGCCCCCTGATCCACCGGGAAGCGCACATCGAAGGTGGCGTCATTGACCTGGGTCAGCTCCCCCTTGTCCATCAGACGGAACATGGCCCAGGGGCCGACGAAGCCTTCGCTGCGTGGTGAGCGCTCGCGGGCGGCCGGCACCAGGGTGATCTTGCTCTCGGCCCCGTCGCGCATGGTGTTGGGCCACACCAGCGGGATCTTGGTACGACGGCCATGGGCGTATTCCAGCAGCTGGCCATCCAGGTTCAGCACGCTGCGCCGCTTGTTGGCGGTGAGCTCGATGGGCTCGAGGGCGAACTGCACCTCCAAGCTGCCCTGCTGGCTGAAGAAGATCTGACGGATGCGGGCCGCACGGTCCAGCTGCTTGACCAGCTCGGCCTGGATGGGCGAGCTGAACTCCCCTTCCATCAGGCCGCTCTCCACCATGGGTTTGAGGTTGACCTGATAGAAGCTGTCCAGCGTCCCGTTAGGCGCGAAGAAGCGCTCCATCTCGGAGAGGGGCACGTCCTTGTTCGAGCTTGGATCAAACGGATAACGCCCGGCCAGCTGGCTGTTGAAGGGGGTCAGCACCTTGTCCTGCCACTCCTGATTGAGGGAAGACATGGCAAGATCGATCACCAGCCGCGAGCTCTGCTCAGAGAGCTGACCCACCCAGCGATCGAGCGGGGCCGGCAGACTGCGGGCATATTGCTGCAGGGCGAACACAGGATCGGCGTACTTGTTGGTCATGCGCAACTGCACCGCTTTCAAGGCAGACTGGCCCGGCTCGGTGGCGTTGACGATGAGCTCCAGGTAGTGCTGCAGCTCCACCAGCTTCTGGTTGACCTCCTGAATGAGCGGCCCCTGCTCGCCACGTCCAGCCAATACTCCATTCGTGGCCATAAAGGGGCGACCGATGCGGGCGCTGATGGCCTGGGCCGGATCCCCTTCCACATCGGAGATCTTGCGAATGCGGGTGTTGTCATCCAGCGAGGCCAGCACCCGCTGGAACGGCTGATCGTTGCCGGTGATGGCGGCGAGCACGTCCAGCGCCTGCTCCGGGCTCTCCAGGGTCTGCACGTCCAGATTGGTCAGCAGTTTTTGCCACTGGTTGACGTAATCGGTGACGTAACGGTCGTTGACCTGACGGGTGATCTCCTTGCGATCGGCCTCGCTCAGCTGACTCAGCTTGCGCTGGCCCAGCACCCAGGCATCCATCGCGGTGAGATCGATGAGGGCCTTGTCCTGTTTCAGGAAGAAGTCGTTGAAACCGGGCCAGGTCAGCAGCCGGGGCACCTGGCCGGCGTTGTCGCTGCGCAGGGCAAACACGGTGTCAAAGGTGGGGCCCACCTCGTCACGCACGTTGAGATCCGGCGGCAATACCTCGCCCGCCTTCACCACCAGGTTCTGGTAGACCCGCTGATACATGGGCAGCTTGCCGAGTTCGCGCTGGGCACCGTAGACCGGCTCCTTGAACGGCACGAAGGCGGTGATGGCGGCCTGATCCCGCTCGACCCTGGCGCCATACCAGTTAGTGTGATCGAGGGCATAGTCCAGGTGCCCCATCAGTTGCTCCTGCACCGCCCCCTGCCCCGGGAAGGCCTTCTGCCAGCGGCTCGCCATGTACTGCGCCACCAGCTCCTTGTTGCGACCGGACGCATCGTCCAGCATCCGCATCACCCGCAGGATGGCAAGCTTCTCCTCGCTGCCGGCAGGTGCCTGGTTGAGATCCTCAAGCAACCCCTGCATCTGGGCCGGCAGGAAGCGCAGGCTCAACAGTTGCAGGTAGGAACCCTCCACATAAGGACCAATCTCGTCCCCCTGGTAGAGGCCGAGGTCGGCCACCAGCGGCATGCGCTCCCGGTAGTTGCCAAAGGAGAGGGTCGCCTCGCGAATGAGGTTGAGGCGCGGCAGCTGGCTCACCCCGAAGGCGTGGGCATCAGCCACCTCGTTGGTCTCCATGAAAGCCTGGGCCTTGGTCAGTACGTTGCGGCCCGCCTCCTCGTTGACCCGGTAGAAGTAGTGCCAGCCACCGATGAGGGCGGCCGAGAAGAGCGACAGACAGCTGAGGCCGATGGCCATGCGGCGCCGGCGATAGAGGGTGTGCAGCCGGTTTTCGCCGGCCAGATGGGCCTCCGGGAAGATGATGGAGGAGAACAGCTGGCGCACGAAATAGGTGTTGGACTCCCCGCGCAGGGCCGAGTGGATGGGCTCTGGCAGGTTGTAGCGGCGGGAGGCCGCCTGGGCAAACGCATCGAACGGCACTCCTTGCTGATAGACGGAGCTGACATAGACCCCGCGTACCAGCAGCGGCTTGCTCTCCTCGATGGCCAGGGTCTCGGCCAGCAGGCTGGTCACGTAATCCTTGAGGCCCGCCAGCTGGCGCACGAACGAGAACAGCGCGTTGCGCTGGGCAGCATCGAGCCGGCTCAGCATCAGCTCGGGCAGATTCTGGTTGAGGTTGTCCACCCACTGATCCCAGAACAGGGCCAGATCCTGCTGCCAGTCGGCGCCCGGCTTGAAGGTCACCCCCAGCACGGCCTCTCGGGCCTCCTTGTCGAGCTGCTGGTAGATAACGTCAAAGCCGCGCAGCAGATCGAGCTTGGTGAAGGTGACATAGAGCGGCAACCGGGTATTCATGGTGGCCGACACCTCCTGCAGGCGCGAGCGCATCAACTGGGCATAGGCCTTGCGCTCGGCCACGCTGGCGTGGGAGAGCCAGGCCAGATCCACGGTCAACACCAGTCCGTTGAGGGGCTGACGACGACGGTGTTCATTGAGCCAGCCAAGCAGATGCTGCCAGAGCCGCTCATGCTTGCGCGACTGCGGATCCAGTTCGGCTTCGCTCTGGGAGAGCAGCACACCGGCGGGATCCAGCATCACAGCCTGTTCCCCCAACCAGCAATCCACCAGCTGATCCTGCGCCACGTCGCGCAGCTCGGTGTCGAGTCTCGGGTTGAGCTTGTTGGCCGGGTTGGCGCGGTGAATGAGGCTGCTCTTGCCGCTGCCGGGCAGGCCCAGTACCAGATACCAGGGCATGGCGTAGAGCGCACCCTTGCCCAGATGAGTATTCAACGCCTGCAGCCAGCGATCGAGGAACAGCGCCTGCCTGTCGATGAGCCCCTTGACCGGGTCCTGCTCCTGCACCACCTCGTGCTGACGCTCGGCCTTGAGCTGCTGCATCTTGCGCCACACCCGCCAGGAGACCACTCCCAGCAGCAGCCAGAGCCAGAGCAGGGTGAACACCACCCGCCCCCACAGCGGCTCGAACGGCTTGGCGCCGCGCACCTCGAGACGAGGCCCCAGCCACCACACCAGAATGAGAGCCAGCACCCAGAGCACAGCACCGAGCAGGGGCCAGGAGGGTTTCAATTTCGGCAGCTGTTGCCGCAGAAAAGTAAAAATGGTTTTGAACATAAAATGTGATCCAACTCCGACTCAATGACTCATTTCGGCATTCATTTCGACAACGGCGCCGCCAGGCTCTCCAGGCGGTTGACCAGCCCGGGCTCCCAGTGCGACAACCCAAGGCGACTGGCCTCTTGCCACAAGTGTTGATAGTGCTGGCGCGCAAGCGCCTCCATGCCTTCCTGCGCCAACAGCTCCGCCTGCACCAGCAAGGCGTGGAAGCGATCTCTTGGCTCTTTCAACTGCGCAATCCGCTCATCGAGCAGGGCAAGCGCCGCCGCGACCCCCTGCTCGCCGTAGCGCTGGGCTACCTCCTCGGCCAGCCCCGCCTCGCCACTGCCGACACTGCCGCCCTTGGCCGGTTGCAGCCAGCGGCTGCACTCGGGGGAGAGAAACGGCGAGCCGTCGCTAAAAGCGAGCTCCCGCAGGGCCGGCAGGCGCTGCAGAAAAGCGCCGAGCTCCTCGGCGATCGCCTGGGCCACCGCTCCGAAACCGAGCTTCTGGGCCACCTCTGCCGAGAGCCTGTGCCCCTCGAACCAGTAGGGCGCCAGTGTCAGGCTCTGCTCGATGCGTTGCCAGAGCCCCTGATCAGGAGCGTTCATGGCGGCGCGATACTCGTCCACCATGTCCGCCGACATGGGCGCCAGCGGGGTTTTATTGCCCGCCCCACTCATGGGGACCGTCGTGATCCCGGACCAGACGGCGTAACGGCGCAGCCGATAGCCAACCGCGGCATCAGGCTGACGCTCGATGAGGAGCTCAGCCACCTTGAGCTGGGTCTGGCGCCAGGCGCGATCGTTGGAACTGTCGATGTCGACGGCGGCACTGCCGCCACCACCGCTGAGCACCATGGCGCCGGTACCGCTGGCGGTCGATGCCACCGAGGCCGGGGAGCCCGCTGCCGCAGCGCAGCTGCTCTGGGGCTGCCCTGCCGCATTGGCCTCGGCCTGTGCCACCTGCTGGCGATGGGCCCGCTTCAGCCCCATCACCAACGGGTCGAGCAGCTCCCCCTTGTCGGGACACTGGGCCAGCCAGACACGCTCCAGTTGCTCGGCCTGAGCCAGCAACTGGGCCAGCTCGGCCGCCGAAGCGCTCTCACAAATGCGCGGCAGGGCCCCTTCGAAGCGCTTGACGATTTGCACCATCAGTCGCTGCTTCTGGCTGGCATTGCCGGGCCAGGCCAGCAGCCAGTAAGCCTGGATCCAGGCCTCCAGCAGACTGATCGCCGCCCCCAGGGGAGTCGCCTTGGCCGGGTGCTGCAGGCAGCGCAGCAGCTGGGCCAGCACCCGCATGTCCTTGGTGCGGCTCTCCAGCAAGCCGAGGCACGCCTCGGCTACCGCATTGAGATCGACCTGGCTGTGAGCGAGGGATCCCAGCTTGACCAGTTCGGTTTCCACGTAGTCCCAGCGCGGCTCGTCAGCCAGCACCGCACCTCTTATCTGTTCATCCGGCAGGCTGGTGAGCAGGCGTACACACCAGGGGTGTTGATAGCTCATCTTCCCCCCTACCAGCGGCACTGCTGACGCAGCGGTGCCAGCGCCTCTTTCAGGCCGCTCAAATCGACCCGCAAGAGGGCACCGTTGTCGGCCCGCACCTGCAGCTCGCGATGGCCCAGCCAGCGCTTGAGCTCTTCGATGGCGGGCAGACCACGGCCATATTCCAGCAACAGACCCTGATCCCGGATAAACCAGCTCTGGGAGCCGGCACTCGGCTGACCATCCAGCTCGACCTGCACTTTCTCGCCACTCCAGGGCTGATCCAGCCGCAGCCGGATATGGGTGATGCTGTCGACGCAGCCGATGGAGAGCGTCGCCCCGCGCAGTGCCGGGCGGGTCAGGGTTTCACTGCCACGGCCAGCGTCGCTCTGCAGCAGGAAGGGGGCGCTCGCTGGCGTGCGGGCCTGCTCCTGAGCCCAGATGGCCTGCCAGGCCGCCGACTTGGGTGCAGTTCCCTCGGCGACACTGGCCGCGCCATTGCCGATAGCGTCGTAGCAGGCGAGCCGCACCAGCGGTGAGGGTTCCTGCCGGCAGACCTGCCAGCGCGCCATGTCCAGCGGGACCTCGGCCGCACTGGTGGCCAGCAGCAGCGGTAACAAGCCGAGGATGCTCATCAGTTCACCTCCAGTTTCTGGCACTTGTGATCCAGGGTGCGCTTGGGAATGTTGAGGCTCTCGGCCACCAGCATCCGATTGCCCTGGAAGTGGCGCAGCCGCGCCTCGATGACGGAAGCCTCGTACTGCTGCATGGCCCGGCGCAGATCGCGGATGTGGTTGTAATCGTCCATGGTGCTGGGCAACTCGACGCAGACCCGCTCGCGCAGCTCCGGCGGCAGCGCCTCCAGCCCCACCTCCTCCCCGTGACGGGTATGGGCACAGGCCACCTCCAGCAGGTTGCGCAGCTCGCGCACGTTGCCGGGAAAGTCATAGGTCTGCAGCTGTTTCAAGAACTTGCGCTGCAAGCCGGCGAGCGTCTTGCCATCCTGGGCGGCAAACTGGGCCATGAAGTGCTGACAGAGCAGCGGCACGTCATCCATGTGCTCGCGCAGGGGGGCGATCAGCAGCAGGCACTGACAGAGGCGGTGATAGAGGTCCGCCCGAAACTGCCCCTCCTCCACATGACGGGTGAGCGGTTGATGAGTAGCGGCGATGAGGCGAAAATCGGAGTGATACTCCTGCTCGGCCCCAAGCGGCCGGTAACTGCGGGTTTCCAGCACCCGCAGCAGCTTGGCCTGCATGGCGGCGGGCATGTCCCCCACCTCGTCCAGAAACAGGGTGCCGCCGTTGGCCTGAGCCACCAGCCCGGTCTTGTTGGCAAGGGCGCCGGAGAAGGCCCCCTTCTGGTAACCGAACAGCTCGCTCTCGATGAGGTTCTCCGGGATGGCGGCGCAGTTGATGGCCACAAAGGGCTTGTTGGCGCGATCGGAGCACTGGTGCACCAGCCGTGCCACCACCTCCTTGCCGCTGCCGGTCTCCCCCTGGATCAGCACGGTCAGCTTGTGTTGGCCGGCTTGGCTTATCTGCTCGCGCAGCCCGCGGATCACCGCCGACTGGCCGACCAGCTGATCGCCGAGCAGCTTCTCGTGTTGACGCAGCCGCTCCCCCTCCCCCTTTATCTGGCGCAGGGAGTCGCGCAGTACACCCTGATCCCGCCGGCTGCGACCGAGATCGCGAATGAGGGTGAGCTGGTTGCAAAAGACCTGGGAGAGCTGGGCCAGCTCGGGGCCGTCGGCCCAGGCCCGCAGCACTTCCCCTTCATCCATCAGGGCCAGCACGGCAAACGGCTTGCCGTTGCCATCCAGCAGCGGATACGCGTGCAGCCCGCACTGCTGGCCAAGGTTGGCCAGCAGTGCGCGAAAACCGGCGTGCTCGATGCGGGCACCGCCGTAGAGGGAGTCCCAGGTGCGGGACTGGGCCTTGTGCAGCACATAGGCAAGCGGGTGGGAAAAATCGTCCACCGCCAGCCCCAGCGCCACTTCCTTCCCCCTGACCCAGCCTTGGCACTCCAGCTGACGGCCGCTCACATCCAGCATGCCGAGCAGCAGCCCCCTGGGCTGGAAGCTGGCATGAAGGGTCGAGCTCCACCAGTGGCACAGGTGCGGCTCATCGCGCTGGGCGGTGAGGGCCAGGGCAAATGCGAGGGCTTGCTCCATACTCAAGCCCCCACCTCGGCCACGAACTGGTGATCGGCCACGGAAAAGTGGACGCGCTTGATGGGTTCACCGGCCGAAAGGCGTTGCAGCAGTTGCAGGGAGACCGGTGGCAGCAGGGCACCGTCGATGACGGATTCGAGCATGCGGGCGCCGTTCTCGCTGCGATTGGCCCGCAGCAGGATCTCTTCT
The DNA here is from genome assembly GCF_000819785.1 of Aeromonas caviae. Classification (GTDB taxonomy): domain Bacteria; phylum Pseudomonadota; class Gammaproteobacteria; order Enterobacterales; family Aeromonadaceae; genus Aeromonas; species Aeromonas caviae. The sequence goes on from NZ_CDBK01000052.1 coordinate 24,306, forward strand.
GCCACCTCGTCGTCCAGCACCACCTCGGCGCCGAAGCGCTCCTTGAGCAGCTTGACCAGCCGGTTGAGCTTGCCGCCCACGATCTGTACTAGCGTATCGTGACCCAGCGGCAAATAGGGGATCACCTCCATGCGCGCCAGCAGAGCCGGCTTGAAGAAGGCGGCGAGCTCCGGATAGAGGGCATCCAGCAGCACGTCGGGCTGCTCGGCATGGTCGACTATGGTCTGGAAACCGAGGTTAGAGGTGAGGAAGAAAACCACGTTCTTGCAGTCGATGATGCGCCCTTCCCCGTCCGCCAGCTCGCCCTTGTCGAACGCCTGATAGAAGAGGTTAAGCACATCCGGGTGCGCTTTTTCCACTTCATCCAGCAGCACCACCGAGTAGGGCTTCTGGCGAATGGCTTCTGTCAGCACGCCCCCCTCGCCGAAACCGACGTAGCCGGGCGGCGAGCCGATCAGGCGGGAGACGGTGTGCTTCTCCTGATACTCGGACATGTTGATGGTGGTCAGGTACTGGCGACCACCGAACATCAGCTCGGCAATCTGCAGCACGGTTTCGGTCTTGCCGACCCCGCTCGG